>NZ_OBEL01000001.1:1347622-2021434 GCF_900215605.1 Cohaesibacter gelatinilyticus
TGCCAACCCATAGGCCACCCGTATAGCGTCCGGCTTTCTTGGTTGGTAGAGTATGGTTGGTGCCAATCACCTTGTCGCCGTTGGAGACATTTGTACGAGGGCCAAGGAATAGGGCACCATAGCAGGTCATGTTTTCGAGGAACCAGTCATCACGGTCGGTCATGACCTGAACGTGCTCGGAAGCAATATCATCTGCCACCTCCAGCATCTCGTCATAGCTGTCACAGAGAATGACTTCACCATAATCACGCCAGCTGACAGATGCTGTGTCAGCGGTTGGCAAAATTTCCAGAATACGGTCAATCTCTTCCAGGGTCTGTTCTGCCAGCTTGCGGGAGTTGGTTACCAGAACAGCCGGAGAATTGTAGCCATGTTCAGCCTGACCAAGCAGGTCAGTCGCACACATCTCAGCGTCAACGGTTTCATCCGCGATCACCATGGTCTCGGTTGGACCTGCGAAAAGATCAATGCCGACGCGACCAAAGAGCTGGCGTTTGGCTTCGGCAACAAAGGCATTGCCCGGACCAACCAGCATGTGAACGGGATCAATGGTTTCTGTGCCAAGAGCCATGGCTCCAATCGCCTGAATGCCGCCCATGACATAGATTTCATGCGCACCACCCAGATGCATGGCTGCGATCACCGCCGGGTTTGGCTTGCCCTGAAAGGGAGGGGTGCAGGCAATAATACGCGGCACACCCGCAACCGATGCTGTCGCGACAGACATATGAGCAGAGGCAACCATAGGGAACTTGCCTCCAGGTACATAACAGCCAACTGATTGCACAGGAATATTCTTGTGACCGAGAATAACACCGGGCATGGTTTCCAGCTCGATATCCAGCATGGAATCCCGCTGAGCCTGAGCAAAATTACGAACCTGCTTCTGAGCGAACTTGATATCTTCCATGTCACGTGGAGAGACCTGAGCCATCAGATTCTCAATTTCCTTCTCGGAGAGACGGAATGAGGCAGGGGAGTAATTGTCGAACTTCTCGGATAGCTCACGCACGGCCGTATCACCGCGTTGCTCAATCTCTTTCAGGGTGTTTTCGACAGTTTCACGCACCTTTGCGTCATCTTCTGACCGTTCGGTTTCAGGCTTGCCGCGTTTCAAATATTCAATCATGTGCCTCGTCCTTTCGAACCGACTTAAAGCTGTCGCTTTTTCTTAAAACTTATGGAGGATTATTGGTTAGCCAGAGCAGGGGGCATTGCCTCCCCACGGTCATATTGCTCCCAGCCATTACCATCGAAGACATCGACGCCGAGCTGGGACAAAACATGAGGGAAGTCGACCATCACCCAATTGTCGACGATCTTGCCATCGATAACTTTCCAGAAGTCCATATAGCGGATTTCAACGCGCTTGCCGCTGGCTGGAACGCCCATAAAATCACCGGAGTGAGTGGCCTCCTGACGACCAAATGCAGCAGCCCATTCACCCATATAAAGACGGGCTTCATCGATGCAGCTTTTATCGGAAAAAGCGGCTTGAAATGGTCGTTGCCAGTTGTCCTGAAACTCCCGCAGTCCGTTTTTAGATCCGCAACCAAAGTTACCCATCCAACGAAAACTTTGGGAGAAAAACTCGCCGATATCACTGATGCGATGATCGTTCAGGCCATCAACCATATTTTCGATAACGGCCCGGGTTTCCTCTGTCTTGGACAGATCGGTGTCTTTCGACAGCACCGCTTGTTCTGGGCGAGAACCTTTCATCTTAAACTCCTAACTTAACCCTTGACTGCACCAGCAGTCAGACCACTGACGATCTGTCGTTGGAAAAACAGAACCAGAATGAAGAGCGGAACTGTTGCTGAGACCACTGCAGCAACCGCGAACATCACATTGCCTTCGGTATAGGTGGTGCCGAGATAGGCTGCGATTTCAGGAACCATGGTCCGGTTCTGTTCGCTCAACAGCATCGAGGTTACTGCAAAATCATTGTAGGCGAGCAGGAAGCTGAACAGACCTGTGGTGATAACGCCTGGCCACATCACCGGGATAATGACATGACGGAAGGCTTGGAACTGACTGCAGCCATCCACCTTGGCGCTTTCGTCGAGCTCTTTCGGGATCTTCTGGAAGAAGGAATGCAGCATCCAGAGAGTGAAAGGCTGATTGATAGCAACCAGAACAATGATGGTGGTTGGCAAAATACCCCATACATTCCACTCGAAGAATGGCAGCAAATAACCAGACACCAGAGTGATTGGAGGCATCGCGCGGAAAATGAGCGCGGCAATCAGCAGCCACACGGTGTAACGGTACGAGGATCGAGACAATGCATATCCGCCAAGTGTTCCAATGGTCAAGGACGTGCAGACCACGAAGAAACACACGATGAGCGTGTTGATCGCATGCTTCCAGAATTCCTCCTGAACCCACGAACCGTAATAGCCGGCATCGGTGAAGGCACTGCCATGAGCAGCTTTAGTTCTTTCGCCGGTAAGGGCATAAGTCCAATCGGCGATGGAGAAGAAATCAAGCTCGACCTTGAAGGACCCCCACAGCGTCCAAAGGAATGGAAAGGCTGCAAGTACGAACCAGACGATGATGAACCCGTTGATGAGAAGTTTCAAAGACAGCGGGCGTTGTTGGGCTTTCACAGTCATGATCTTAGCTCTTCGCGTTAAAGTCACGCCAGGTGCGGATAAGCACCGGCGTCAAAAGAATGGCCACACCGAGGATGGTCAAAACGGAGGAAGCAGAAGCTGCAGACAGCTGACGTGTTTCGCCACCCAGATCATTGAAGATGATCCAGCTCAAGCTTGTTGCATGGGCCGAGGCATTGAAGCCGACGATTGGTTCGAATATCCGGAAATTATCCATCAGCTGGATCAGAGCTACGAACGTAACCAGTGGCATCAGGTGAGGGATGACGACATATTTCACGCGCTGCCAACGGGTGGCACCATCAATCATGGCGCTTTCAATCTGGTCCTGCGGCAGGGTCTGAAGACCTGCATAAAAAACGACAAAAGCGAAGGGAGCTGCGTGCCAGACGCCATAGATGATCAGCATGACCCAGGTCAGGCCAGTCGAAGCCTTCATGGAAAAGTCAGGGTCACCAGCAAGTGCCACCAAAGCAGATCCTACAACACCACGGCTATCTACCATCCAGAACAGGATCAGAGAGCCGATCAACGGAGTGACGATCATCGGCAACAGGGAGAAGAAGATCATCAGCCCCTTGAGATGCCGGTGTAGGGAATTGACTGCCAAGGCAATCATCAATCCAAAGATGATGAGCAATGGAGTGACCAGAAAGGTGAAAGTCAGGGTAAAGCTCAGTGCACGATAAAGCGGCAAATTATGAACTTTCGAAATGAAATCACCCATACTGTCGGTTGCTTGCCAGGCAGTAGCGATTTCATTGACGGCAAGATGGCCACGGTCGAGATAGATATCGAGCCCTACAAAGCGACCCAAAGGCTGATTGGAACGCAGTTCTGCGGTGGCATCATGATCAACTTGTGTCTCCGTAGTGCAACCGACCAATGGCGTGCAACTCTCAACTTCAACCAGAACAGCCTCATGAGGTGCAAAAATCGACTGCAGAAACACAGAAACGATTGGCATTGCGATGAACAAAAGCATCGCCGCCGCCGTTGGGAAAAAGAACCAGAAGAATGTACGATGTCGCATCGATCAAAACCCTGTTGGAAAAGCCATGTAGAGCTGGTTTTGGGCGGAGAAGGGGGTGAGTTCCCCGCCCAACGAGGACTAGTCTAGATGAAAGTCCGTCCGGACTTGAAAAGCGCTATTGCTTTTCAATTGATGGCTTCTAGTTCAGGAAGCCCTTTTCCTTGGCGGCTGCAGTGTAGGCTGCCTCGACATCTTTCAAGGTCTGCTCGGCGCTTTCTTTGCCCTGCAGGAAATCAGCCAGTTCGCCACCCAAAGCAGTATGCATCAGGCCCATGTAGGGCACCATCGGATAGGAAACTGTGCCGGCCTTGGCGGCATCGAAGACACCTGTCGCTGTCTCAGACGGCTCATAGCCCTTGATCAACCAAACAGCCTGTTTAGCCACTTCCGTGTCATTCATGAGCTCTGGACGAATACCATTCATCATGGCAATGAAAGTAGATTCTGCTTCTGCATCAGAGATGTTTTTGGCAATGGTCCAGCCATCCCACCAAAGAGTTGAGGCGGGAATGGAACCACCTCCAACGGTCATTGGGCCGGCAATCGCATGGCCTTTCTTCACAGCATCCGTCACACCATCAGTCGTGGTCTGAGTGGCTGCACGGCTGCCCCACATGTTCAGCAAGGCCACATTGCCCGCTCGATATTCGGCATTGGTAGCGTTGGAATCATGGGTCAGATAATCCGGGTTCATGTATTCGGTCAGTGCCTTCATCATGGTCAGCGCCTTGACACCGGCTTCAGTGTTCACATTGGGTTCGGCACTGCCTTTTTTGAAGTGTGAGCCACCATAGCCCAGGAACATGTTGTTGAATTCCTGAGCGAGGTTCCAGCCAGCAGCATAAGCACCACCGATTGGGTTTTTCATGACGCCTTTTTCGCGAATGACTTTCGCTGCGGCCAGCATGTCTTCATAGGTCTTTGGAACCTCAAGGCCAAGATCTGCAAGCACATCCTTGCGATACATCAGGTGCTGAGCATTCGCCATGAAAGCAACAGCCATTACTTTGCCATCAATCTTTATGAGCTGAGACGGCTGAAGATCTTTGCCATATTTTGCGACAAGACCATCCAGAGGACGGATCAGGTCTTCATTCATCAAGGCAACAATCGTGCTGTTGGCGATGATGGCAGAGGTATATTCTGCTGGATTACCCTGCATACCGGGAACCTGAATATTCTTGTGATCGGCGGTGAGGTTCTTTTTCACCTCGGCGCCTTTGCATTCAGCGGCTCCTGCACCAACGGTCTGAATGGCAGGGAACTCATTGCCAATAATGCTCACCCGAGCACCAATTTCACACGCTGCGTTGGCACTGGTGGTTGCTGCTGCCAGTGCAAATACACTTGCCAGGGCTAATTGCTTCAAATTCATCTAAACTCCTCCCAAAGTTTTTGAGCACATAATGAAATCTGCACCCGAATAGTCCGAATAGTCCGAATAGTCGAAAAAGGATGAAGCCTTAGGCTTCAAGACGTGCGCCTGTTTGCGCATCGAATAAGTGACAATCTTTTGCCGGAATTTTCAGTGAGACTTGCTCACCAATTTCGGCTCGATAGGACTTGTCCGCTTTCACCGCGACCAACTGTCCACCAATGCGAACTGTGACCATGGTGGCATCGCCAAGCAGTTCGAGCGTATAGATAGGGGCATTCACCTCGCCGTCTGAATCTACCGTGCTGGCATCTTCTGCGCGAAAGCCAAGTGTGACTTTACCATCCGGTGCTGAAAGTCCGGATATCTCGACATTCTCGGCGCGGAAGGTTCCGTTCTGAATTTCGCCTTCCATCAGGTTCATGGCCGGGGAGCCGATGAAACTGGCAACGAAAGTGTTTGCCGGGTTGTCGTAAATCTCCGTGGGGCTACCGACTTGCTGGATGACACCACCCTTCATCACCACAACCCGGTCGGCCAATGTCATGGCTTCGATCTGGTCATGGGTCACATAGATGGTGGTTGCTTCCAGATCATGGGTCAGGTTCTTGATCTGAGCCCGAGTGGACACCCGCAATTTCGCATCGAGGTTGGACAGTGGCTCATCCATAAGGAAAACTTTGGGCTTGCGCACAATGGCGCGTGCCAATGCAACACGCTGTCTCTGACCACCCGATAGAGCAGCGGGTTTGCGATCCAGAAACTCATTCAGTTCCACACGCGCAGCAGCTTGCATGACCCGTTCGTGATGTGATGCTGGATCAATGCCACGAACCTTCAGGGGAAAGCGAATATTCTCATAGACATTCATGTTGGGATAGAGGGCATAGCTCTGGAACACCATTGCCACTTCTCTATCCTTTGGTTCCTTGTCATTGACCTGCTCGCCATCAATCAGGATCTCTCCTTCGCTGGCGTCTTCCAGTCCTGCAATCATCCGCATTGTGGTGGTTTTGCCACAGCCGGAAGGACCGAGAAGCACAAGGAACTCCTTGTCTGCAATGGTGAGGTCAAAGTTGTGAACCCCTACAAAGGATCCCCAACGTTTTGTGACGTCGCGCAATCTGATTTCAGCCATTGGTCCTCCCAGAAATCATTATCCAAGGCATTTTGCATACGAATGCAAAAACTCTAGACTCAGCCGTGGCAATTTGGCAAGGTCAATTTTGCAGACGTATGCAAAAATTTCAGAAAGCAGACTTCATGACCGATCAACGTGCATTCATTCGCCAAGGCCTAATGGATCTTTTTTCAGCTTCGGATGGGCAAGAAAAAGCATTGATAAATAAGTATTTTTCCAGATCTTGCGTTTTTGATATTTCAGCGCCGGTCGGTCAATTTACAAGCCATGAAGAAATCAGTGAAAAATTTTTCCAACCGTTGAAAAATGCGCTGTCTCACGTTCATCGGCGCGATGAAATCTTTATCGGTGGAGACAATAGACGCTCCAATGGTGGCTACTGGATTTCCTGTTTGACCCATTATGTAGGCAATTTTAATCGGTCATTATGGGGGGTGAAGCCGAGCAATCATCTTGTCTTTTTGCGTTCTGGAGAATTCTACCGGGTTGAAAATGGTAAGATTGTCGAAGCCAAGCTGATCATCGATTTTCTTGATCTGATGCGTCAGGCAGGTCGTTTTCCGTTGCCTTCCAAACTTGGCACGGAAATGCTGTTTCCAGGTCCGGCGACCCATGATGGTGTCTTGCCCATGGCTTCAGAGTTGAGCGAGAGTTCGCTTAACGTCGTCGAAGCCATGCTAGGCGATCTGCATGTCTTCAATCCCGATACATTCACATCAAAAGGCCAAACCGGCGATGATGGCTACTGGCATGATGACATGCTCTGGTATGGACCGGGTGGAATTGGTTCTAACTTCCGCTGGGAAGGGTTTCATCAAGACCACCGGGCGCCATTCTTGACAGCCTTTCCGGACAGGAAGGGCGGCGACCACTACTGCCGGATTGGTGATGGCAATTACGCGGCTGTCAGCGGATGGCCCTCCATGACCATGACGCATAAGGGAGATTATCTTGGCATCAAGGCCACCAATAAACCACTGACTTTGCGCGTTATGGATTTTTATCGCTGTCATACGGGCAAAATCGCCGAAAACTGGGTCTGCCTTGATTATGTCGATCTCTTCTCTCAGATGGGAGTGGATTTGATCAAAGAAGCGGCCAATCTCTAGATTATCGGAAAAGAATACAATGACACCTTCAGAGGCCAAAAGCACATTCTTCAAAAAACTGAAGCAATTTGCCAAGGATGGCGATCCGGCAAACCTTTATCACGAGAATGCAGATTGGTTTGGGTCGCATCCCTTCAATGAAATCAAAGGGCATTCGGCAATTGTTGATGTTTGGAAGACAATAACGAACGCAATTCCAGACATGGAGAGGCGTGATAGCATATTTGTTGCAGGTCATAGCAAACCAGATGTTCGTATGCCGGATGGGTTTACCGATCGTTTGCTCATTGCAAGTCTTGGGACTTATCAAGGCACATTCGAAAAGGATCTGCTTCATATTCCTGCCACTCATGGTGTTGTCCATTTACGCTTCTGCGAGGTACATCACATCAAGGATGGATTGATCGAGCATTCCTATGTCATGCTGGATTTTCTGGATTTGATGCGACAGGCTGGTGTTTGGCCGATCCCGGCTTCATTGGGAGCGGAACATGTTTGGCCAACGCCTGCCAGTATGGATGGCGTGAGGCCTGAGATTTGTGATGAGAAAGCCGGAGATCAGGCTTTTGATGTCGTGATGGGCATGCATGCGGCATTGCTGTCATTTGATGGAGTGGATCTGGACAGCATGAAGCATTCGAAATTCTGGGACGAACACTTCATGTGGTATGGCCCATCCGGTATTGGTAGCACCAGAGCAATGTCTGGCTTCAGAGCTCACCATCAAATTCCATTTCTCACTGGTTTTCCTGACCGAAAAGGGGCAGGGCACTATATCCGAATTGGTGACGGAAACTATGTTGTGACGGGTGGTTGGCCATCTGTTGTTGGTACCCATACCGGTGAATGGTTGGGCATGCCGGCGACTGGCAAAATCATCGATATGCGTGTCATGGATTTCTATCGCATAGAAAACGGCAAGATTTGCGAGAATTGGGTTCCAATAGATGTCATCCATATGCTGAAGCAAATGGGTTTTGATGTCTTCAAACGTCTGAAGCATTTGAGAGGTCTGCCTGAAAGAAACCTGACGTCAGCGAAAGCCGGAGGATACTGAAATGAGTATTGATGCTCACCATCATCTGTGGGACTTGCAGGCTGTTCATTATCCATGGCTTATGGAAACGGGAAAGCCGCGTTTTTTCGGAGATCCATCCTCTATTCAGCGCAATTACCTTCTGGATGAATTTCGTGCCGATGCCGAGCGCCAGGGAATAGGTGCATCTGTCCATATTCAGGTCGGAGCCGCTGATGCCATGCAAGAGGCTAAGTGGGTGCAGTCTGTTGCAGACGACAATCCAGATTGGCCATTGGTTCAAGTGGTGTTCTGCGATCTCAGCACTGAAGACGTGGTGAGACAACTGCAAGCATTCTCGAAAATGAGTTCGGTGCGAGGCGTGCGTCAGATCATTGGTCGAGCACCAGGAGAAGATAGCCAGTCCGGCACTCGCCAATTGTTGGATAATTCTTCCTTTCTCGAAGGTTTGAAGGCGACAGCAGATCTAGGTTTGGGTTTTGATCTGCAATTGCTGCCTGACTATATGGACGCAACCGCCGAAGTGCTGGCGCAAGTACCGGACCTGAAGGTCGCTCTTTGTCATGCGGGATCTCCATATGACCGGTCTGAAGAGGGATTGAAGAACTGGACCAAACAGATGGAGTGTCTCTCCGCTCTTCCAAATGTCTATTGCAAACTATCTGGTCTCGGGATGTTTGATCATGATTGGACTATTCAAGGCATTCGTCCGATTGTCGAGGCCTGCATCGGCCAGTTCGGGGCCAACAGATGCATGTTCGGCTCCAACTTCCCGGTTGATAGCCTGAGTTCAAGTTATGATAAGATCGTAAAGGCTTATGAGGAACTGATCCCCAGCAAATACCATTTAGATATCTTCAAGAGCACCGCTCAGGGATTTTACGCGTTCAATTTCAACTAGTTTCTCTTGATAAGCCAACAACCCTGTTGGGTTCCATAGCATTGCCAATCTGGTTAATATTGCTTAGATGAAACGATACCTGTTTTCAGACCACCTCGAAGATATCACTCATGAAATTATGCGTTATCTCAGATATCCATTCTCAACCGATGCCATCCAACTGCCTGTCCAACAAACTTTCGAAGGTCTCTGAAATAACCAGACTCACATTATGTGAGTTAAGCGGGGAACCTAACCTCATGGGAGATGCGTTACATCATCATCTTTTCACAGATGGCGGCATGGACAAAGCAGTACGTAACCTCATGTCACATTGGGGAAAAGACCATTGGGGGTTAGGCTATAGCGCCGGCGGAACAGTTCTTTGGAAAGCCGCCGCGCGAGGCCATGCCTTCGCGGGCATATTCTGTGTATCTTCAACCCGTTTGAGAAATGAAGGAGCGATCGAAACACCTCATCACGTCTTTTTCGGCAATAAGGATCCAAACAAACCTGCCTCCGAATGGCTATCGACTGTTCCGAAGCAATATACGCTCCTGAATGATGCCGGACATAATTATTATCTGGATGCTCACAGTACAGCAACTGAGCTAACTTGTAAGGCCATGGCAAGACAAATGTCCGTATTGTGAGAGCGATGTGAGATCCGTGCTTTTAATAAAAACAAATTTTGTCATTTTCTCGATTTAATGCGAGAGGTGACAGCTTCCTGTCAGGTTTATCCATTAGACTTGGTTCGTTCCGACCGACTTACTGCGAAGGAAAGCTGAACAGCAAAGAGAGCCCTGATTGGTCTTGTTATTTGGTATCGATCGAATTTAACACGATTCATTTACGTCACCTTTACTCCCCAAATGCATACTGTCTGTGCGGGTGAAAGCGAAATGCTATCAATCAGGAAATTCAGCCGCTTCCGGTCTGTGGGGAATAGGAAGCAAAACAACCATATGTCGGGTGATAGAGTGCAGAAGCTATTTGTCAATTTTCTAGCCTTGTTATTCATTTGTTGTCTCTCTGTTTCCGCTAAGGCTGACTTATCATGGGAAGTGAGAAAAATCAGCGGTTCTGCATGGCTTCTTCAATCCAATCAGGAAAAGATTCAGCTTAAGAAGAACTCAACGCTTAAACCCGGTAATACGTTAAAAACCGGAGATCGAAGCCGTGTCCTGCTAGCGCGCGGCAAAGAGCGCATTCAAGTGGGTTCGAATACAGTTCTTTCCATTCCGGCAGATAATGACCAAAAGCCTGGTCACACCACGATCAAACTCAAAAGCGGACAGCTGGATCTGATCGTCGAAAAGATGCCGAATACGCATTTCAGCGTAGATACCCCCTTTATTGCAGCTGTCGTAAAAGGAACACGCTTCACAGTATCGACAACGGCAACGAGGTCTCTGGTTCGCGTATTTGAAGGAGTGGTTGGGGTAAAAAGTTATATTTCTGACGAACATGCAGATATCAGACCTGGAAAATCAGCCAGTCTTACATTTTCCAGTCAGTCACAAACGCGCTTGCTATTGCTTGATAATCCACCACAAGCGCGGCTGTTTGAAGATTTTCCAGAAGTCTTCTCTGAATTGAATATTCCATATCCAGATGTGTCCAATGTTCCAGTCAACAAGGATATGACGGTTGGTGGCATAGTTGAGGAAACGATCAACCTTGTGCTTTCAACATTTGGGGCTGCCTTATCCAGTATAGGCAACACTTTAAGTGCCATTTTTACACCAATCCTCATGCCGGTTCTGGATATAATCGATCAGTTTTACGACAGTGTGCTACCCAACACCGCTCCTTTGTTACTTGCGCTATCTGCGATCGTTGGCTTGATACTATTTGGATTGATTGCCTATTCCGTCAGAAAAGGACGGCAATAGAAATGAATTTCGCCTTCATCTTCTAGCTTGATACGAGATCATCGTTTGGCCAGAAAGCCTTGGGGTATTTTGCACACCAAATATCAGAATCTGTTACCCTGACCGCCAATAGAAGTCAGGGTTCAGACTTCCTTTACCATGACTGATGGAATTAACCATTTTTCTCTGGTAATTTGATCTGGATTCATGAATAACAATTTCTTTGTTGATAGAACACTATCGGATGAGACCGATATGTGCCTGAAGGTGTTGCAGTTGTGCAACCATCAGGCCCTGAAGATCTTACATAATCTGAAAAATCTTCCATAAGAGAAGATGCAGGTGAATGTAAAAGCTATTGCGATCTATCGTTTCTGATGTTTGGTAAAACATGTTGAAGCGACCGACATGAATGTAGTGAGTGTTGTCGGCATGACAAAAGCGGCGAATTGGAAAACCTCAATGGGCTACCACATGTGTTATCAAAGCGATATGTCCTTTGCTAAAAAGGGTATGAAGCTAATTACAGGCTGCGCGCTTGCAGCTGTTTTGACAGCATGTTCCTCGGGCGGTCCAGCTCCTTCTTCAGGCAAAGGCAAATTCGATCCCAAATACGGGGTGTCGGCCAGTGCTCGTGTTGCGAAATCAAGAAGCGAGTTTCGCAAAGGTGGGGGACATTACAAGATTGGCAAGCCATACAAAGTTGCTGGAAAGGTCTATCGCCCAAAGCATGAGCCAGGTTATAACAAGACCGGCAAAGCCTCATGGTACGGCGATGATTTCCACGGCAGATTGACCGCAAATGGCGAAATTTTCGATATGAACACGCTCACCGCGGCTCATCCTACGCTACCTCTGCCGAGTTACGCCCGTGTGACCAATCTGAAAAATGGTCGCTCTGTTATTGTTCGCATCAATGACCGTGGCCCTTACGCTCATAATCGTGTGATCGATCTTTCCAAGCGCGTAGCTGAAGTTCTCGCCTTTAAAAATGATGGCATCACCAACGTTCGAGTGAAATATATAGGCAAAGCGCGGATGGATGGTGAGGATGGTCGCTATCTGGAAGCATCATACCGTAAACGTGGTCAACCTATTGGCGATGACTTCCGCGCTGTCCCCAAAGAGGGACAAGAGCGCCGTATGGCAGCTCCAGTGATGGTGGCCTCGAACACTCAGACCACTTTGACGCCAAATAGCCAGCGCAAGAGCCGAACAAATTATCTACTAGCTCATGTGCCAACACTTCAGGCATCCATGGTTTCACCCAATCCTGCGCAACTTGCCAGACCAGCCAATGCGGGTTGGGCACCTATTGATCTGGTAGGCGATGGCTACCATCCGCCGAAAGCTGCTGTAAAAAAGACAACTTACAAACTGGCACAGGCATATCCTGTTTCGCTCAATTATGCGCCGTCCTTTTCCAAAAACCGCATGTCATCAGGACATGATGCAATTGCAGACCTCTTTTCTTCGACTGAAATGAAGTCCAGTGGTTTGAGATCAGCACTAATTCATAAGGCCAGTCGAATTTCCGAACTCAAGCGCAATACAAGAGTGATCGGTGCATTCAAACCAGCCTATGCCAAGCGTTTGGCTCGAGAATTTGCAGCATTGGCAGCTATTGATATGGAAATGATAGAAGACGGTTCCATGACATTGACCATCGCCAAATTAAAAACGGGCGTAACATGGAATGACATTCGCAATATGCATGAATCCTTGGGACTCCGCTGAATATGCAAGGAAGCTAATCAGATTAGCTTATGCGTATGATACATCTGAACTATCGCTTTTTTAAAGGAGAGTGCTTCACTCTCCTTTTCCTTTTGTCTCATCCGTTGTAAGCTGACCCTCGCGAACAGGCTGGATCAAGATGGGACAACATAATAATAGACCCTTTTATCAAGCATTTAAATCCATCAAAGGAAGACTGGCAATCAACTTGTCTTCGATATGAATTTTAGGAAATTGGGTTATGGATTCGTCCCGCAGACATTCTTTTCTCGTTTCATTTTTATTTGTTTTTCTTTCCTTCTTTCTCTCATTTTTTCCAGCTCAGGCCCAGATCTTTCAGACAAAAGCCAAGCAGGCCCTGTTGGTGGATTGGGATTCCGGGTCAGTTCTCTTCTCCAAAGATGCAGAAACAGCATTCCCACCAGCCTCATTGGCAAAACTGATGACACTTGAGGTCGTGTTTCATGCACTCAAGAATGGCGAATTATCCTTGACGGACGAGTTCCTTATCAGCGAGCACGCTTGGCGCACTGGCGGTAGTTCTTCAGGCGGGTCAACCATGTTCGCAAAACTGAATTCATCCGTTCCATTGGACGCATTGCTTCATGGAATTATTGTGCAATCTGGTAACGATGCCTGCATCGCGATCGCAGAAGGCATGGCAGGGAATGAAGAAACGTTCGCCGAATTGATGAATAATCGTGCCAAGGTACTCGGCCTGGGCGGGTCGCATTTTGTCAATTCCACTGGATTACCGGCTGAAGGGCAATATGTCACTGCGCAAGATCTGGCCAAATTGACCCAGCACCTGATCAAGGAATATCCAGAATATTATCAATATTTCGCAATCCCTGAATATACTTGGAACAAGATCACTCAGAAAAACCGTAATCCGCTACTCGGCCAAACAAAAGGTGCTGACGGCCTGAAAACCGGTTACACCAAAGCGTCCGGCTATGGTGTAGTGGCTTCCGTCCTTCGCAATGACCAACGTCTCATCCTGGTCATGAGTGGCATGAAATCCAAGAAGGAGCGTTCCTTCGAATCTCGCAAAATCGTCGATTGGGGATTTCGGGCCTTTGTCAGCGAGCGCATTTACGAGACTGACGAAGAGATCGCCTTTGCAAATGTTCATGGTGGTGATCAATCGCAAGTCATGCTCGTTAGCGAAAAACCGGTCAGTCTTTTCATGCCTCGCTCCAAACGTGGCAAGCTGAAAGGCCGTGTGATCTATCAGGGACCGATCAAGGCACCGATAGAAGAGGGGACCGAGCTGGCCACTCTCAAAATCTGGTCAGATGGCAAACTTGTTATGGAAACCCCGCTGGTAGCAGCTCATTCCGTTGGTCCTGGCACCCTGCGACAACGCGCGTTGGATGGATTGCATCATTTGTTGCTCGGCTGGCTCTAAGCGCTTACAACTGAGCACCTGATCAATTCAAACAATGAGTCGGCTATGGCCAAGGGCAAATTCATCACCTTTGAAGGCGGAGAGGGCGTTGGTAAAACAACCCAGATCCGCCTCCTGTCCAAGCGCCTGAATGCCGCAGGAATTGAAACTATCCATTCAAGAGAGCCTGGTGGCTCCGCTGGTGCAGAAGCAGTGCGCCATGTGCTCCTGTCTGGAATGGCGGAAAATATGGGAATGTCGCCTGCTGGAGAGGCCATCCTCTTTGCTGCCGCACGTGCCGATCATGTCGACACCACCATCCGCCCAGCTCTCGAGAAAGACACTTGGGTGCTGTGCGACCGCTTTATGGACTCCACCCGTGTCTATCAAGGTGAGTCTGACAATGTGCCCTCAGAACTGATCGATAGCCTTGAAAAGCTTGCCATCGATGGCATGGTTCCTGATCTGACGTTCATTCTTGATTTGCGCGCGGAAATCGGTCTGGCTCGTGCCCACAAGCGTCGACCAGACGGTGAAGAGGCTGATCGCTTTGAGCGAGAAACTGTCTCAGTCCATGAAAAGCGTCGTCAGGCTTTTCTGAAACTGGCTCAGCGCGACCCGAAACGCTGCAAGATCATTGATGCCAGCCAGAGCGAAGAGGAAATCGCTTTTGACATCTGGACCATCATTGAGCGCGAGCTGTTGGCCGACCAAACTGGTATTGAGGGTTAACACAGATGGCCCAACCTGATCTGGAAACCCCAATCTTTGATGCTCTGGATGGTTTGGCACCACCTCATCAGCAACAGCTTTTCTTCTCCCATCAGGAGCAGGAAAAAGCTCTTCTGAATGCTTGGCAGTCGGGGAAAATGCACCATGCTTGGATCCTGACAGGTCCCAAAGGAATCGGTAAAGCAACCTTCGCGTATCGCGCAGCGCGTTTCATTTTTGATAGCGGGGCAACTGGGGACGGCTTTGCTCTCATTCAACCAGCAGATCTTGCCATCAATCCTGAGAGCCATACCGCAAGGCAGGTAGCGAACCGTGCCCATCCGAACCTCTTGTCAATCGAACGACCATACGACCCTAAAGGAAAGAAATTCCGTACGGAAATCACGGTAGATGAAGTCCGAAAAACCGTACGTTTCTTTGGTTCGACTGCTGGCGAAGATACCTGGCGTGTTTGCATAGTGGACCCTGCGGATGATCTGAACTCCAACGCTGCCAATGCCTTGCTTAAAATTCTGGAGGAGCCACCGGTAAAAACTGTCTTTTTCCTCATTTCTCATGCACCAGGCAGACTGCTACCAACCATTCGTTCACGTTGTCGTCGTTTGCATTTTGCCCCCTTGGAAAATCCAACGCTCTCCAAAGCATTGACAGATCTGGAGATTGTCTCAGCCGATAATGTTGAGCAGATGAGCCAGATTTGCGAAGGATCTCTGCGCAAGGCTGCGGAATTACAATCAGAAGACGGTATGATCATGGTACATGCCTTTGAGCGGCTTCTCACTCCACCGTTCAAACCGGACTATGAGAGTTTGCATCATTTCGGTGATCTGGTTGCCCAGAGAGGCAAAGATCAAAATTTTGCTCATTTCTCCGATCTTGTTTTTCGCTATCTTACTCGTCAATTGCATGAGAAAAGATCAAGCGAGGCAGCTTCCAGTAAAAGCTTGATGGCTTTGGCCGATGCTTGGGAGAGAGTGGGAGAGACCTTGCGAGAAACGCAAATCTTCAATCTCGACAAGAAGCAAACTGCGATCAATGTCGTTCGTATGCTGGCAGAAGCATCCCGCGCATAAGAAGCAATGGGATACTCTCCAATGTGGGTTATCAGCCACTTTTCGGATCTCTAACGCGATAAAGGCTTGACCCTAACCTTTCGCTGCCCCAAAACCATGGCAACAAATGTTCATACCAATCCAATCGCATGAAGATAGCTGCGGCCTTCCGACCAAATCCGCGCTCCAACCTCTGCGAAAGAAGCGAGTCACATGGCAGATCAAAAGAATTTTTTCATCTCCACTGCAATCTCCTATCCCAACGGCGCTCCGCATATCGGCCACGCCTATGAGATGATGGCGACCGACGCTATTGCCCGCTTCAAACGCCTTGACGGTTTCAATGTGTTCTTCTTGACCGGAACTGATGAGCATGGCCAGAAAATGCAGCAAACTGCCGAAAAGCAAGGCATCACTGCGGCCGAATTGGCTGATCGTAACGCACCGGTTTTCGAGAAGATGGCCAAAGCGCTGAATTGCTCGAACAACGATTTCATCCGTACCACCCAGGCTCGCCACTATGAGAGCTGCAAAGCCATATGGAAAAAGATGGAAGAGGCTGGTGATATATATCTCGACAGCTATGCTGGCTGGTATTCCGTGCGTGATGAGGCATTCTATGCCGAGAGTGAAACCGAGGTCCGCGATGATGGTGTGCGCTATGGCCCTCAGGGAAGCCCGGTAGAATGGACCGAAGAGGAAAGTTACTTTTTCCGCCTGTCAAAATATGAAGATAAATTACTTGAATTGTATGAAAGCAAGCCTGATTTCATTGGTCCGGCAGAGCGCCGCAACGAAGTCGTTTCCTTCGTAAAAGGTGGTCTGCGCGATCTGTCGATTTCTCGTACCACATTCGATTGGGGTATTCCGGTTCCCGGCACCGACAATCACGTAATGTATGTATGGGTCGATGCGCTGACCAACTATATCACTGCTCTCGGCTATCCCAATGAAGATACGGACAATTTCAAGGCCTTCTGGCCGAATGCCATGCATATCATTGGCAAGGACATTACTCGCTTCCATACGGTCTATTGGCCAGCATTTCTGATGTCCGCGGGTCTGACATTGCCAAGTCGCGTTTTCGCCCATGGTTTCCTGTTCAACCGTGGTGAGAAAATGTCGAAATCCGTTGGTAACGTGATCGATCCGTTCTCGCTTCTGGAAGAGTATGGCCTGGATCAGACACGCTTCTTCTTCATGCGCGAAGTGCCTTTCGGCAACGATGGCAATTATAGCCACGATGCGATCGTCAATCGCACCAATGCTGATCTTGCAAACGATCTGGGCAATCTGGCCAGCCGGTCACTCTCTATGATTGCCAAGAACTGCGACAAGCAGCTTCCAGCACCTGGTGATTTCAGCGATGAAGACAAGGCTATTCTAGCACAAGCCGATGCGATGCTGGAAAAATGTCGTGAGGCTATGGATCGTCAGCGTCTGCATAAGGCGCTGGAGGCCATTTGGGATGTCGTTGGCGAAGCCAATAAATATTTCGCATCTCAGGAGCCTTGGGCACTGCGCAAGACTGATCCTGAACGCATGAATACAGTGCTCTATCTTACCGCAGAGCTTATCCGACAAGTGGGAATTCTGGCGCAGCCTTTCATTCCAGACTCCGCCGAGAAGCTTCTTGACCTTTTGGCCATTCCAGCGAACAAGCGCTCATTCTCCAACCTTGGTGAAGCCGGCCGCCTATCCACTGGTACGCCAATCGAAAAACCAAGCCCGGTTTTCCCTCGCTACGTCGAGAAAACCGAAGAAGACGCTTGATTTCGGTAACTTTGAGGGCATATAGGAGCCTGGAATCATGCTGGTAGATAGCCATTGCCATCTGGATTTTCCAGAATTGAGCGAAGAACTGGATGAAGTCGTCCGCCGAGCAGAACTGGCAGGCGTCAGCCATATGGTGACCATCTCGACACATATCCGCAAGTTTGATCAGATCAAAGCTATTGCGGAGGGTTACGATAATATCTTCTGCTCGGTCGGCACCCATCCGCACAATGCGGACAAAGAGTTGGATTTCAAAGCGGACGATATCGCCAAACTGGCAGAGCATCCTAAATGTGTTGCCATTGGTGAAGCGGGTCTGGACTATTTCTACGACAACGCACCACGTGAAGCACAGGCTCAAGGCCTGCGCGCACACATCGATGCTGCACGCATGACACAGTTGCCATTGGTCATCCATTCTCGTGATGCAGATGATGATATGATTTCCATCCTGAAAGAAGGAATGGAGCAGGGGGCTTACCCTGCACTGTTGCATTGCTTTTCATCGGGTCGAAAGCTTGCAATGGAAGCTCTGGATATGGGTCATTATGTCTCCCTTTCCGGAATTCTCACTTTCAAGCGCAGTCAAGAAATTCGGGATATCGTCGCTGATGTGCCTCTGGATCGTCTGCTTGTCGAGACTGATGCCCCATATCTTGCACCAATGCCATATCGTGGAAAGCGCAATGAGCCAGCTTATGTTGCTCATACCGCAGAGATTCTGGCTGAGGTCAAAGGCGTTTCAAAAGAAGAAATCGCCCGCATCACAACAGACAATTTCTTCCGCCTCTTTTCCAAGGCAAAGCAAGAAATATAACCATTGGGGAAGGGAGCTGATATGCCAACTGAGTCCAGGTCCAATTATCGCCTGACTATTCTCGGCTGCGGCTCCTCGCCTGGCACTCCACGTGTTGGCGGAGATTGGGGTCAATGCGACCCAAACAATCCGAAAAATCTGCGCCAGCGCTGCTCGGCCTTGTTCGAGCGTTTTGCCAATGATGAAGTCACTCGAGTACTGGTTGATACCGGGCCGGATTTCCGCCATCAGATGTTACAAGCCAATGTCGATTGGGTTGATGGAGTAGTCTATACCCATCCACATGCTGACCATCTGCATGGCATCGATGATTTACGTGCCTTTGTGATCAATCGTCGTGAGCGCGTCGATGTGTACGCGAACGAACTAACTGCGGAACGTATGCATGAAGCATTCGGGTATTGTTTCAAGACACCACCGGGAAGCTCATACCCACCAATTCTGAACGACCATCGTATCGATCACGCCCAGCCAGTCATTGTCGAAGGTCCGGCAGGCCATGTGGAACTGCTGCCATACCAACAAGTCCATGGCGATATCCATTCCCTTGGCTTTCGCTGCGGCAACATCGCTTACTCATCCGATGTCAGCGATCTGGAACCAGAAAGCATCGAGCTACTTTCAGATCTGGATGTATGGATTGTCGATGCTTTGCGCTACACGCCACATCCCAGCCATTTCAGTGTTGATGAAGTGCTGAGCTGGGTAGAACGTCTTGAGCCCAAACGCACAATCCTCACACATATGCACATCGATCTGGATTACGAAGCATTGCTCAAATATCTGCCAGACCATGTAGAGCCTGCTTATGATGGCATGACTATCAACTTCGATATCTGACGGTCGTCCAGTTAAGTTAGATATGCAGTATTCCGCCTATGGTTTCAAAGCGTCCACATGTGCGGCCATCAATGACTGACGAAAGCTAGGTTCACCTTAAATGGATGTCTGCGATGGATCATTCCCAATTTGCCGAACAGCGCAAAAAGATCGCTAAGTGAAACAAGTTCATCAAGCGATTAGTGATTTGAAAAAATCTCACACCAGTTGCATTTCCTTAACCATACGACGCTACAAAGTCACTTAGCATCAAACGTTCATCCAGAAAGTGTCCGTATAATTCTTGGTATGTGTTTGGACAAGGTAAGCAAAGTGCGTGCTCGATTATGCATTAAAAAATCTTATTATCTTGTTGTATTTGAAATATAATTCAATTCTCAGTTTACCAATATATCTATTGATATAGAGAATAAAAGTTCCATAATATAGATTATAGGACTTAATCTTGTAGCCGCAAAGCTAAAATGTCGCTCTCTTCTATGGCAGATGCAAATTAGGAGATATGGCACATGGGTTGGGTGGCAATAAGGCACGTGGTCGGCCTCCGAACAATCGGATTCATTCCTGCCATGCTGCGCGACTATATACTTGCCATCATCAAAGAAAGATATTCTGACTTTGGTTCGACGATGGCAAACGTCATTTGTAATAGCGTCCACACACGATTGGTGAATATGTTTTCACTTTGAATCAATTGTCTATCTGTAACGTCTGCATGAATAAGGCATCTCTGCACGCAGCAAAGTGCTTCGCAACGCGCATTTCTCCGCGGAGCGGCAAAACTGAGAGAGCTTTGATTAGAAGAAGAACGCTTGGTTCCATCACGTCTCTGACAGATGATGAGAAAGCTCAAAGGTCGGTGGAACCTCGAAACTATCAGGAAGCCCGCTCAGACGTTCCATAGCAATCTGTGCTATGTGATGTGCAATGCCGTAGGAGATCTTGAACCCACCAGTAGCAACGAATACTCGTTTGGAACCCGGCAGGAAACCAATCATGGGATCGCGTTTAATGGCTTTCGGACGGACACCAGCCCATCGATTAACAACTTCGGCACCGCGCACCGCAGGACAAAGAGCTTGTGCCTTCTCCCACATTTCATCACATATCTCATCGGTCGAAGATGGGTCTTGCCATTCATTTTCCGACGAGCTGCCAATTGCACAATAACCATGGTCATGGGGCACCACATAAAGCCCGCGATCATAGAGGATGGGTAGCCCAGGCCCCTGATCAGCTTTGACCAGCAAAGATTGACCTTTGACGCCCTGACCGAGATTGGAGCGATCCAGCATCGCTTCCAGAATGGGAAAAGATTGATAGCCTGCCGACAAGACCATCTGACCAGCTGAAATATTGGACCCATCAGCCAATGTGACCACTACGCCAGCCCCCTGCTCTTTTATTTCAATCACCTCACAATGTTCTCGAATGACGCCACCGCGTTTCACTACGCTTGCCTTCACCGCCGCACAATAAAGTCGAGGACTTGCACGAGCGGATAGATTGTCGAAGGCATAGCCTTCGGGAGCGAAATCCGGATTGAGCCATCCATCATAGTCGACCTTGCAGCGCAATTCATAAAAATATCCGGTCTCTGCCTTCTGCCAGACGCGTTCAGCCTCATCCGAACGGATCTGACTATGACCCTTCAGATTGGAATTGCTCAGCGGTACAATCCGTCCGCAGCGCTCATACCCGGTAGGAAGATCAACCTCTTCTTCAAGAGTTGCTTTAACTTTAGAAAGAGATTTCAATGCATTGAATTGAAATTCTTTTTTGACATTCCATCTGGCCGGCATATGTGGCATTAACGCACCAAGAAGACCAAAGCTTGCCCCCTCACCGGCACCGGCTCGATCGACGATCATGACTGAAAATCCCGCCCCTAAGAGAGCTCTTGCGATTGACAGGCCAAAGATTCCGCCACCAACAATCAGGCAATCGACAGCGTGTGAGGAAAGGCTGCTATTTGCACTTGGCATTTGGTCTTGTTCCATCTTAATTTAGCGTGAGATTGAGTGGCCGAACCCTAACTGATAGCAAAGGCATTTCCTATGGCCGAACAGGCAGAACTCTCCTGGCTGGACAATTTGACCCCCATATCCACACGCTTTGACGACAGCTACTATTCCCGCCAGAACGGTTTGGAAGAAACACGCTATGTCTTCATTGAAGGGAATGGACTTCCTGAAAAATGGAAAAAACAGAAATACCCGATCATCGGTGAGCTTGGATTTGGTACCGGCTTGAATTTTCTTGCCACATGGCAGGCATATATGCACCACCAGAACTCATCCACAAAGATCTCTTTAAATAAGTTACATGAGGATAACATAGCCGATTGCGCGCAAGAGGATGGCGCAGACGTGATATCAAGTGACCAATACCTGACATTTTGCTCCTTTGAAAAATACCCAATGAGCGCAGATGAGCTGACAAAAGCTCTCTCCCCTTGGAGCGAACTTAAACCATTCTCTGAAGTTTTGATCAGTCAGTGGCAAAACCTCATGCAAGGCTGGAACTGTCTCGCATTTGAACAAGCTTACCTGTATCTCTTCATTGGCGATGCGCATGACGGCCTGCAATCGCTACCAAAAGAATTATCTGGCCAGATCGAAGCATGGTATCTGGACGGCTTCAATCCCAAGACCAATCCGGATCTCTGGGCCCTGCCCCTGCTCAAGACGCTGTTGGAATCCAGTCAGCAAGGAGCAACCTTTGCCACCTATACCGCTGCTGGCTGGGTTCGCCGTAATTTACAAGAAGTCGGATTTGTAGTTTCCAAACGTAAAGGCTTCGGTCATAAACGTGATATGTGTTTCGGCATCAAACCGCAGCACGACTAACATCCAGCTCCCCTCGCCTGCGTAATTCCCAGATGGATCTTTCTCCCATGATATCAGATATGAAAATTGAAGCCTCGAACGACATTTCTATGCTGTTGGAAATCATGGCCAGATTGCGGGATAAGGATACAGGGTGTCCTTGGGATGTAGAGCAGACCTTTGCTTCCATCATTCCCTATACGATTGAAGAAGCTTATGAGGTGCAGGACGCTATCGAGCGAAATGATCTGGATGATATGAGAGAAGAGCTCGGAGATCTCCTCTTGCAAGTTGTCTTCCATGCACAAATGGCCAAAGAACAACAGGCATTCGATTTCGGAGATGTCGTCCACGCCATCACAAAGAAAATGGTCAGGCGCCATCCTCATGTCTTTGGAGATGCAGGGCAACGCGGTAAAGATCTTGTCAAAGGTGCATGGGAAGCCATCAAGAATGAAGAAAAGCAGGAACGCCAAGAACGCCGCACAGCACTAGGCCTTGTTGAAGGTGATGGACCAGGAGCATTCCTGGATGATGTACCACGTGGCCTTCCATCCATGAAAGCCGCTGTCAAACTTCAAAAACTAGCCAGCAAGGTTGGCTTTGACTGGAATGATCCACATCTCGTCCTGGACAAAATAGAAGAAGAAACGCAGGAATCCAGAACCGAGTTGGCTGAATTGCTAAAATCAGGCACTTCTCTTGATAGCGTAGAGATGAAATCGGAAATTGGCGATCTTCTCTTTGCTGTGATCAATCTCGCACGCCATTGTCACATTGACCCAGATGAAGCCCTGGCAATGACCAATCAGAAATTCCGTGATCGCTTCGCGCACGTCGAGAGCAGCCTGGAGAACAAAAGTCGAAGCCTTCACGAAGCAAGTCTGGATGAAATGGAAGAACTCTGGCAAGCCGCCAAATCACGGACCTAAATAGTTGGGCACCACTCGATCGGTCAGCCAGACGCCATTGTCCGAGAGATAGAATGCTTGTCCGTCTTTTGCCATCTTTCCTGCAGCAACATTCAATATAACTGGCGAGCCATGATGACTTCCAACTGTATGAGCTGTGTCCCTGTCCTTGGATAGATGCACAAACTGTCGACTACCCGATTTCAATCCCTTCTTGAAAACAGACGGGAGAAAACGACTGGCAGTTCCATGATAAAGGATGTCGGGTGGAGATTGCGGCTGCAAGTTCAGATTGACATTTCATTGACAAAAAGGGGCTTTGCGCCCCTTCTATTTTCTATATGACTCTGAAACGATTTCGGATCTCATCTTGATACTTCATCTGAATGCGAAGAGACAATCTGATACCTTCTTCTTCATCCTCTCGTGTCAATACATCGCAATGCTGATAAAGCCAAGCAAGTCCCTGCCCATCGGCATAATCCAGACGAACAGAAAGTAGATTGTCCTTCTCGGCCAATTTATCTTCGACTGCTTCAAGTAACAGCTCTTCACCTTCACCGGTAATTGCAGACAGCGCAATCGCTTGCATTTGCTCTGTAGCAAGGGAGCGCTGCTGCTGCCCCGCCAAATCAACCAAAGACATACGTTCCTCGTCATCAAGAAGATCAATCTTGTTCCAGATCTCGATCACACGTGGATCTTCATCCATCTTGATTCCAAGATGATCCAGTACGCTGGCAACATCTTCAGCCTGCGCAGCTGTATCTTCATGGGAGATATCGCGCACATGCAAAATGACATCTGCCTCAAGCACCTCCTCCAAAGTAGCACGAAAGGCCGCAACCAAATGTGTCGGAAGGTCGGAAATGAATCCCACCGTATCTGACAGAATGATCTGACGACCATGCGGAAGGCTCAAGGTCCGCAGGGTTGGATCCAGAGTCGCAAAAAGTAAGTCCTTGGCGAAAATATCCGCATCAGTCAAGCGATTGAAAAGCGTAGATTTTCCGGCATTTGTATAGCCAACCAGAGCGACGACCGGGTGTGGTACCTTCTGCCTGTTTGAACGATGTAGCCCGCGTGTTCGGCGCACTTGTTCCAGATCTCGCTCCAATCGACCGATCTTATCCTGCAAGGCCCGGCGGTCTGCTTCAATCTGGGTTTCGCCTGGACCACCCATGAAGCCAATACCACCACGCTGTCGCTCCAGATGAGTCCAACTACGAACCAGGCGGCCTTTTTGATAGTTCAGATGAGCAAGTTCGACCTGTAAGCGTCCTTCCCTGGTTTGCGCCCGACGGCCAAAAATTTCAAGAATGAGACCAGTTCGATCAAGGACCTTGCACTTCCATTCTGTTTCAAGATTGCGTTGCTGGATAGGTGTCAACGGAGAATCCATGATAACAAGCTCTATCTTGTCATCATGAATTCGATCGCCAATCTCCGCAAGCTTGCCTTTACCAATAAGGGTGGAAGGTCTAATGGTAGTCAGTGGGACCCGTAACACATCAACCACATTCAGATTGATGGCAGCAGCAAGACCTTTCGCTTCTTCAAGACGTGCCTGATCGCTTCGGCGAATGGGCTTGCCATCCCCTTGAGCAATTTTCTTGCCTTGTAGATGTTGCGAGAGAATGGGAACCAGAACCAATGCAGAAACCGCAACCTCCCCTCGGTCAATCAAAGGGCGATTGCGGCGCTTGGGCTTATCGCCCTCAAATTCTTCGTGGTCAGCCAATCAGCTATCGGCTTTCTCGGCGGTTTCTCCGCCTTCAAACAGCGATAAAGGGCCATTTGGCATGATGGTCGAAATCGCGTGCTTATAGACCAGCTGGGAATGTCCGTCACGGCGCAGTAAGACGCAGAAGTTATCAAACCACGTGACAACGCCTTGCAACTTGACGCCATTCACGAGAAAAATGGTCAGCGGCGTTTTGGTTTTTCTAACATGGTTGAGAAAAGTATCTTGGAGGTTCTGGGCGCGTTCTGCCATTTTTCCTGCCTTATTGTTTATCTGTTTGGTGTCAAGGTGAACCGATAATCATTATTGACCAGCAAATGCGGAAAGGCCAAGACGTGATTTCATAAATAGCCAATTAGGCTCGGATATCGCATTGATTGTCCACAAGTCAGCGTGAAATCGCGCGCCGCAAAGGTTAGGCATCAAAACCTACAAAATCAGATAGTCCCGACTAACCATTGGAATGTTCAATAATAAAAACTGATTCAGTACTCATCCCATACTAACTGAAATCTGATTGCTGCCAAGAGACCACATGCCTGTACCAACAAGAAAGCGGAGAGTTTTAGCCGCGATCTATCGGCGCCAGAAATTTATGTTGATCGCCCCAAGCAAAACTATGATTTCAAATCGGCCAAAAATCATCGTTATGATCAAGGCATACTTGGATATAAGCGATAACTGATAATAATCCGGCCAGGCATTCGTTGCATTCCAGCCTGCCGAATATAACGGTCCAATATTGGAAAAGGCGGAAATTGCCGCAAATAGAGCTCCATCAAAATGACCGATATCGTGACTTAGCACGACTGCTACGACAATAACCAGCAGGATGGAAAGCAGAAACGACGCCCAGATGGATTTCATCAACTGAATGGTATATTCCGTCTTGCCAAATCGTCCCCCTCGAATGGAGTGCGGGTAAATCAAACGACCGACTTCCCGCCCTGCCTGCATAAGCATAGCGCCAATCCGATAGAGTTTCAGTCCACCTGCCGTTGAAAAGGGTGTTGCACCTATCAGGGCAAGGCAAGCCACCAGCAAACCAGGAAGAACAGTCACATCAGCATGGCGAATTTCAAAGCCGGCAGTTGAAACAAGAGACACCGCTGTAAAGAAACCCTGACGCAGTGCTGACAATGGCGGCAATACGCTAGCACTACCAGCGAGGCGAAAAAGGGTGACGGAATAAAGAAGACCAAGACCTGCCATAAGGCCAAAGAGATAGTAGCTTTCCCGGTGTTCCGTCAGCATCTGCAATTTACCACGAACGGCCATGCGATGCCAAAAGATGCTGGTCGCACCAGCTATCATTCCCAAAGCAATAAGAAACTCCGCCCAACGATTGTCATAACTCGCCAAGGTTCCATCAATCGGCATGAAACCACCGGTCGACAGTGTGGAAAAGGCAAGGCACATAGCCTCAAAGGGAGGAATGCCGCTCAAGATGAGCAACCAGGCAAGTATCAGCGTCAGGATCGCATACGCTCCACCAACCTGACGCGCTACATAGAATGTTCGCCCGCTTTCTTCTCCAAAGGCCCGTTCCATCATGCCTATGTGACGATTGGGAAGCCCACCGACCCCATTGGGCGCCAGAATCAGTAAAAAAGTCAGAAGTGTCAGGAAACCACCAAACCATTGAAGAATGGATCGCCAGAATATGATGGCGGTCGGAACTTCTTCCAATGTACGAAACATGCTTGCTCCGGTGGTCGTCAATCCGGAGACTGCCTCAAACAAGGCATTGATGCCAGACAATTGCCCCGAAATCACAAATGGAAACGCAGCGACAAACGGTAGGCCGATCCAAACAAGAATACAAAGAAGATAAGTCTGAGCATTGACCAGTTCTTTTTCCTGCCCTCGCAAGGCAAAGAAGACGCCACCTGACAAAAAGCCGGTCAGTCCTGCGGTCAGCAGAAATTCCTCTGCAAGATCACTATGTCCGGCGCTGATTGCGATCAACGCTGTGGGCAACATGAGACTGCCAAGAAAACCGAGAATGATCGACAGAAAATAGAAAATGGCCGTCATGTGGAACTATGCTCCGGTCCAGAACCGAATGGAATACCCAAATCAGAAAAATTCAAAACTGACACGGAACAATGTTTCAACCTGTTTGACACGATCAGCCAACGCAAACAAGATTACACGATCCCCGGCCTGAATTTTGGTTTCTCCATCAGGCATGATGACATCACCAGATCGATAGATCGCCCCAACCCGAACCCCATCAGGAAATTCAACTGAACGTAACGGGCGTCCAACCAGTGGAGAGGTTTCCAATGCCTCGGCCTCAATACCTTCTGCTGCACCATCTTCCACCGCATGGACACCACGAATACGACCACGACGAACATGCTGTAGAATTTTGGAAATTGTAACTGATCGTGGATTCACATAAGCATCAATCCCGAGATCCTGAGCCAATTCTGGGTAATGTGCGTCATTCAACAAAGCCATGGTACGGCTACATCCAAGACGCTTGGACATGGCACAGGACAAAATATTGACCTGATCATTATTGGTAAGAGCAATAAGAGTATCGGTATCACGAATGTCGGCTTCCTTGAGAATTTCAAGATCAAGCGCGCTACCCTGCAATACAATCGTGTTGTGCAGATCATTTGCGACCTTGATTGCCCGCTCACGGTCTACCTCGATAATTTTGGCTTTCGTGCGCGTCCGGCGTTCTTCCAATGTTTTTGCTACATAGCGACCAATGTTACCGCCACCGGCAATGACCACACGGGCAGCCTGCCCTTCATCATGGCCGAAAATAGAGAGAGTACGGCGAACCTGCCCCTTGGCCACCACCAGATAAACAAGGTCACCTTCCAACATCTGATCATCAGTATGTGGAACAAACAGACGGGAGTTGCGACGTATACCGACCACGACGGCATGTAGATCAGGGAAAAGTTCAGACAATTGCCGCAACGGAGTATCAACAACGGGACACCCCTCATCACATTGAATTCCAACCATGATGACCTGTCCGTCAGCAAAACGAACCGTGTCTTCAGCGCCCGGCAATGCCATGCGTGAAAGCACCATTTCACCAACTTCCACTTCAGGGGAAATGATCACATCAATTGGCATATGCTCGCGTGAAAACAGATTGGCCCAGTGCTTTTCCAGATAACTCTGAGCACGAACCCGCGCAACCTTGGTGGGCACATTGAAGATGGAGTGCGCGACCTGACAAGCCACCATATTGACTTCGTCATACAGGGTCACTGCCACGATCATGTCGGCTTCATCTGCTCCGGCTCGAGCAAGAATATCGGGATGTGCTCCGTGACCGACATAACCCCGCACATCCAGCGTATCGCGAATAGCGGATACCAATGCCGGTGAGCTATCAATGACCGTGACATCATTTTGTTCAGCAGACAAATGACGGGCAATACCGTAACCAACCTGTCCGGCCCCACAAATCAATACCTTCATGAACTATCGCTCTTATTCTTGCAGTCGAACATTCGTCGACCCGATATCGGAGAAAGTCTGACTACTCTATCTCAAATGTAGCCGTACAATTGTGATTCATCTCAAACTAGCCACACTATCGCAAGCTATGGTCTTGAGCAAAAGAAAGAATGAAATTCAAACCACACCCAGAGATTTCAACTTGCGATGAAGAGCACTGCGTTCCATACCCACAAATTCTGCAGTACGAGATACATTCCCACCAAAGCGTGCTATCTGTGCTTTCAAATATTCTCGTTCAAACACTTCACGAGCTCTCTTTAACGGCAAAGACATGATTTGCTCACTGGCTTCGCCGCCCCCAGGGATACTAGGCGCTGTCTCGCCCACTTCACTTGGAAGAAGATCCGCAGAAATGATGGCATCATCGTCACCTTTGGTCAGGATCAGCAACCGTTCAACGTTATTCTTCAGCTGCCGTACATTACCGGGCCAATCATGAGCCTGAAGTATCGCCATTGCATCTTCGCCGATCTTGCGTGGAGGCAAGCCTGCAGTTGCAGCAAGTTGTTCCATGAAGTGCAGAACAAGCTCCGGGATATCCTTGCGACGGTCTGCCAAAGGCGGCACCGAAACGGGTACAACATTAAGACGGTGGAACAGATCAGATCGGAAGGTTCCCGTTTCAATCTGATCTTCCATATTTTGAGAAGTGGACGAAATGATGCGAACATCGACATGCACCGGAGCACGTCCACCAATACGTAAGAAGCTTTGCTCTGTTAGCACTTTCATCAATTTGGCCTGCAAGTCGGCAGGAATGTCAGCTATTTCCTCAATATATAGTGTTCCACCATGCGCTTCTTCCAGAACCCCAACCTTGCGTAAGCTGGTACCATCCGCTTCAGTGCCGAACAGTTCAAACTCCAACCCTTCCTGATCCCCCTGCCCACAGGAAAAGGTGACAAACGGATTATCGGCTCTATGAGAGCTTTTATGAATGGAGCGCGCGACAAGCTCTTTGCCTGAACCAGATTGACCAGAAATCAGAATGCGTGAGTTAGTTTGAGCTACTCTTTCAATCATCTGGCGCAGATGGTTCATAACAGAAGAAGAACCAATCAAACTGGTGGTATCCCCGGATCTGCTCTTGAGATCTTTTACTTCACGCTTCAGCGCGGAGGCTTCAAGCGCCCGCTCCGCGATCAGGATCAGACGATCGGCTTTGAAAGGTTTTTCAATAAAATCATAAGCACCACGTTTAATCGCCGCCACGGCCGTTTCGACGCCTCCGTGACCGGAAATCATGACAACAGGTAGATCTGGGTGTTTATGCTTGATCACTCCAAGAAGAGCCAAACCGTCCAGACGAGATCCTTGCAACCAGATGTCAAGGAAAACCAGCGAAGGCCTTCGTTGTTCGATCAGCTCCAACGCTTCATCACTTCCCGCCGCCATACGGGTCATGTAACCCTCATCCTCCAGCAGCCCGGCAACCAGTTCGCGGATGTCAATTTCATCATCAACAACAAGAATATCAGCTGCCATACTAATTCACTCCATTCTGGGACTCGGCTAACGGGCGCTCAAGGCCTGAATTATGGTCTTCATCAACATTTTGATCATTGGAAACGTTCGGGTCTTTTGGAATACGCATCTCAATGCAAGCACCTGTCTCGTGATCTGATACTTCACGCGCGTCGCGCAAATGGATGGATCCGCCGTGTTCTTTCAAAATCTTACGAACGATTGCCAATCCCAGCCCGGTTCCCTTGTCACGCGTCGTCATATACGGCTCCAGCAAGCGGGCACGATTGGCGATTGGCAAACCAATTCCATTATCGATCACTTGCAAGCAATAGGCCTCACCATCTTCGGCGGCACGTATAATGACATGCCCTTGTTCATCCTGCCGATCTTCGCGTCCGGAAATAGCCTCCGTGGCATTCTTGACAATATTTGTCACTGCTTGCGCCAAAAGGCGTTGATCGAACGATCCCGGCATTCTGTCCGGAATATTGGTTTCGAACAGAATTTCCTGATTGGCAACTTCGATCAAAAACACGGACTGCTTCACCAACTCCGACAAATCTGCTGGTTCGAATACCGGTTTCGGCATCCGAGCGAACGAGGAGAACTCATCGACCATACGGCCTATGTCCCCAACCTGGCGCACAATTGTATTGACGCATTGATCAAACACACGCCGATCATCCTCCTCCACTTTCTTGCCATAGCGACGACGAAGACGCTCGGCAGATAACTGAATGGGGGTGAGTGGGTTCTTGATCTCATGAGCAATTCTGCGTGCAACATCAGCCCAGGCGGCAGATCTCTGAGCACTGACCAGCTCTGTCACATCATCGAGTGTCACCACATAGGAATGGCTCTCCTGGTCAGAAATTTCGGACGTCACTCGAACGCGAAGCGTAAATTCGAGACCTTCACGTATGATGGCAACCTGCTCTTCCCGTAATTGTCCGGTATCATGCTCGGCTCCCTCCACCAACGGGGCAATTTCAGGCAGAAAATCAGAAAGTTCCGATCCAAGGAGCTCATGTTCTTCTTTCGCAAGAATTTTCTGGATCGAAGGATTTGCCAATGTGACCTTATGGGTTGCATCCACACCTAGAACACCAGCGGTTACTCCCTGTAACATCGCCTCTGTAAAGCGTCGCCGATCATCTATCTGATCTTTTGCAAGTAGCAACTCATCGCGTTGCGAGCGCAATTCGGTAGTCATGGTGTTGAATGTGGTATTAAGCGTCGAAAAATCAGCAGACGATTTATCAATAGGCAGGCGAACATATAGATCCCCTTGCCTTACTTTCTCGGCAGCAAAAATCAAACGTTTGATTGGAGCAACCAGACGATTGGCAAAACCGATACCAATCCAGATTGCAGCCAGCATGACTATCAAACCTGCTCCAGCATATAAAATTGCAAATGCAAGCTGAATATTTGATCGACTGTTCAAGAACGCTTGATATTCCTGAACATTTTCGGTTGTCATGCGAAGAAAGTTGGAAACTGCAGGGTCAATAACCCGCAATACAAACAGATAGGCATCATTAAACTCATCAAGCTTCAGAATACCAGCAACAAGGTTGGAATCTCCCAACGATATCAGAACAGGTTGCCCTTGTGCACGCTTGATAAGCTCATCAGTAGGTAAATCAGGGAGTGGTTGCTCCAAACGATTGGGCGAATTCACCAGCTGTTCACCGCGCCCATTAACCAGATATACATAAGGAAGCCCGCGAATATTGGCCTGCTGAATCAGTATGTTCTTGAAACGGCTCTCATCAAGAATAAAATAGGGTTCCGATTGGTTCAGAACCTGCGCCATACCCAAAAGCTCATTCCGCAATACCGTCGCATGTTCTCGGCGATAGGCCTGAGCAACAGTTTGCGATGTATTGATAATGGCCAGTGTTCGTGAGGAAAACCAGCGATCCAACCCGCGATCCAGTGTTATGGATGCAAAAATAGCCACCAAGATCGTTGGAACAGCGGCGACAAGCGAAAACAACAATACAACGCGAATATGCAATCTGGCTGCAGCACGACCACGCTTTCGGGCAACCAGAATAATCCCGGCTTCCCAGAGAATGGAAAGCAATAGAGCAATCAGGAACACGCCATTGACGATCAAGGCGTTGCGAATGACAATCTCATCTGGATCAATGGATGTCAGACCAAGCAGAATAACGAATGTCACAATCCCCGAAGCGACAGCCAGAATAACAGTCACCAAGCCTATCAGGCGGGCACGCCGCCCTGGTTCGGCCATCGACATCGTTTCATGAGGCTCATTTAGGCTAGTCATTCTGGTCAACAGCTCCAATCTGGCAGACAGGCAAATTCGGCTTGATTCTCGTTACATCGCCTGCATCGACGCAGCATCGCTCCTGCTGCGTTTCTATTCAACCAAATTGTTGCTAAAATGTGACAGCATGTCTGATTTTAGCCTGCTGACAGATCTCAGCCTGTGATTAAAATACAACATCGCTTGAAATGACAGCATTTTCAAGCCTGACATCATCATGAACTAGCCACCTCGAACCACTTGAATATCCAGGTCCTTAATTTTCTTGCGCAAGGTGTTACGGTTCAGACCCAGAATCTCAGCCGTTTTGATCTGATTGCCTTTGGTCGCAGCCAGGCATGCACAAATCATGGGATATTCAATCTCACGCAAAATCCGATGATATAGGCCCGGTGACGGTAAAACACTATCATTTTCTCCAAAGAGCGAGGCCATATGTGCCTCCATTGCAGACCCCAAATCTTGAACACTATTATTGCCACCTTGCTCATCAATGCCATTCAAGGTGACCTGACTGAGTTCAGTCTCCACTTGTGCTGCGGTAATTTGCTCCTGCGGATAAAGGGCAGCCAAACGGCGAACCAGATTCTCCAATTCCCTGACATTGCCGGGCCAACGGTAACGAACCAGAATATCCAAAGCTTCGGGCAACAACTGCTTGCCAGGAAGCCCTTCACGCTCACCCTGCGCAAAGAAATGTTGTACCAGATCCCGAATGTCCTCCAGACGCTCCCGCAACGGTGGCAAGCGCATCGGAACCACATTCAAACGGAAGAACAAATCTTCACGAAAAAGCCCCTGATGAATGAGTGTCTGTAAATTCTTGTTGGTTGCAGCCACAATTCGAACATTGGTCTTGATCGGCACGCGCCCCCCGACAGTGGTGTATTCTCCCTGTTGCAATACCCGCAAAAGACGCGTCTGGGCTTCCATCGGCATATCGCCAATTTCATCAAGAAATAATGTTCCTCCCTCCGCCTGTTCAAATTTGCCGGCAGAGCGACCCGTTGCACCCGTAAAAGCACCCTTTTCATGTCCAAACAGCTCTGACTCGATCAGGTCCTTGGGGATTGCGGCCATGTTAATTGCAACAAACGGTCCTTTTTGGCGTTTGCCATAATCGTGCAAAGCGCGAGCAACCAATTCCTTGCCGGTACCGCTCTCACCTGTGATCATCACGGTCAGATCGTTCTGCATCAGGCGTGCAATAACACGATAGATATCCTGCATGGCAGCTGAGCGACCAATGAGAGGAATATCCAGACCTTCCTGTTGAACAGCATGCATTTGTTGCTTGGGTTCAGATAGTGCCCGTCCGACGATATTGATCAATTCTTTCAGATCAAATGGTTTGGGAAGATACTCATATGCTCCTGCTTCTGACGCCTTAATAGCCGTCATAAAGGTGTTTTGAGCACTCATGACCACGATGGGTAAATAGGGTCGTTGCTTTTTGATGCGTGGAAGAATGTCAAAGATATTTTCATCCGGCATCACAACATCTGTAATAACCAGATCCCCTTCCCCTTGTGCAATCCAGTTCCATAGCGTCGATGCGTTGGAAGTAAGCCTCACTTGATATCCTGCTCTGGATAGAGCTTGATTGAGAACGGTGCGGATACCCGCATCATCGTCAGCCAGCAAAATCATCCCTTTGCTCATAGCTAGTTTCCAATCTCCATTCTCTACGCTAGATCGGCTTCACTGGTCGGCAACATCACCCGAAAGGTTGTGTGGCGACCGGAACCATCAAATTCAATCACACCGCTATGATCACCAATGATCTTGGCAACCAGTGCAAGTCCAAGGCCTGAGCCATTGGTTTTAGAGGTAATGAATGGATCAAAAAGACAATCGGCCAGTTCCTGCGGAATACCTGTTCCATTGTCCTTGACACAAATCTCGAGTGGCAGGGAGGTTCGTTGTTGCGACCCCGCCACTTGCATGCGAATGCCTGGTCTAAAAGCCGTCGTCAGTACGATTTCCGGATCAACAATATCGTTCAAAGCTTCCGCTGCATTTTTTACCAGATTCAAAAAGACCTGAACCAGCTGATCCTGATTGGCATAAACAGCAGGAAGTGACGGATCATATTCTTCAACTAGAAGAATGGAGTCACCATACTCGGCTTTGGTCAACTGCTTCACACGATCCAACACGACATGTATATTGACAGCTTCACGTTCGATGGGTCTCTGATCAGAAAACACCTCCATCCGATCGATCAGGCGCACAATGCGGTCCGTCTCATCAGTAATCAAACTGGTCAGCGCACGATCTTCTTCCTCAACAGAGCTTTCCAGCAACTGAGCCGCACCACGAATTCCGAATAACGGGTTCTTGACTTCATGCCCCAACATCTGGGCCAAACCAATCACGGCACGAGCTGCATCACGATGTACCAGTTGCCGATCCATCTTGTCAGCAATTGTTCTTTCCTGAAACATCACAGTCACACATCCGGGTCGATCTGGTACGGGCGCGGCATATACATCCACCAGCTTGTCGCTACCGATACGCGGGTTGGAAATATCCACCTTATATTCATTCACTGGAGCAAGGCGTTCTCTTGCCTGTTCTATCAATGCCAGGACTGGACTACCGAAGGGCAATAGATCTGCCAATTGTTGTCGTCCCAGCATTGCTGCACTAGCCTGAAAGAAGATCTGAGCTGTATCATTGGCACCACATACCACCCCTTGTGGATCCACCATCACGATGGAATGCGGCAAGGCATTCATCATGGAGCGAGCCGAGTTGACCTCGTCGCCTCTACTGGTCTCAATGTCCGACAGATCCTGAGGACGTTGCCTGTTCATGCCGCCATTCCTTCCACTATCTGTGAGAAATAGGCCTTGATCAGTTCCTCAACTCGATTAGGGTCCATCTCAGTTAGAATAGATCGCCGTTGTTCTGGGGCCACACGATTGAAACGCTCTTCGATCCCATCCATGTACCAACCTAAATGCTTGCGGGCGCACCGCACACCAACCGGATGTGGGTAATAGTCGATCATATGCTGATAATGATCCAGAATAAGATCGAGCAGCTCTTGGCCTTCCGGTTCAGTCAAAACTTCCCCGGTCTTCAGATAATGAGCAACATGCCCGGGCAACCATGGGCGTCCATAAGCGCCTCGTCCCACCATGACGCCATCCGAATGAGATTGCTCCAACATGGCTGGCGCATCTTCAACTTTAATCAGATCCCCATTGGAAATGAGAGGTATACCCAACCCCTCTTTGACCGGAGCAATCGCTCGCCAATCAGCGGATCCTTTGTAGAATTGGCAGCGAGTGCGACCATGAACAGTAATAAGTTGCGCACCCGATTGCTCAGCTCGTCTGGCAAGTTCTGATGCATTTTTGCTACCATCATCCCAACCGAGACGCATTTTAACTGTTACAGGGACAGTGACGGCCATGACCACCGCATCAATCAAACGAACGGCATGATCCAAATCCTTCATCAATGCAGAACCGGAATACCCATTGATCACGCGCTTTGCCGGGCAGCCCATGTTGATATCGATCAGACCAGCCCCTGCGCCCTCACATAGTTTGGCAGCTTCTGCCATCCAGTCGGATCGGTTTCCCGCCAACTGTACGGCATGTAGATTCATGCCCTGCCCCTCGGCCCGCAAGCGCATTTCTTCCTTGCCAACGGCAAAAGCTTTGCTGGCGACCATTTCCGATACTACGAGCCCAGCGCCAAATTGCATGGCCAACTGACGGAATGGCAGGTCAGTAATCCCCGACATGGGAGCCAATAAAATACCATTTGGAATCTGCACAGATCCAATCATGAGAGGCTTTGAAGCTTTATGCGCAGAATCAGATATCGTCATCACCACACTCTTTGAACATGTCCAAGGAGAATATATATTTGCACAATAAATAATCAAAGAGAAGAACTGATTAAAAAATGAGCAAATGCAAATTCTCCCGCATAAAAAACATGCGTAGACCTTGACCTGTTCGTCGAACTGACCAACAAGCGAAGCAAACGATAGCAACCAACAAGATTTATTAGGCTGAAAGACCCCTGAATGACTTCTTATGCAATCATAGTCGCAGCAGGCAAAGGCGCCCGCGCAAAGCGCGACAAAGATCAGGTGCCTAAGCAATATGTGAAAGTCGGCGGCAAAGCAGTCTTGAGTTGGACATTGGAAAGCTTTCTGACTTCCGATCACATTGATCATATCCAAGTCGTTATCTCTGCTTCCGATGACGATCTCTATCAGACAGTTTTGCATGCCACTCAAGACAATTGTCATCTGGCAAACTTGGCAAAAACCAAGCTCTTGCCACCATGCCATGGTGGCAGCACGCGACAATTATCTGTTTTTGCCGGCCTCCAGGCTTTAAAAAATGCCAGGCCGAAAGATGAGCCAGCAGAGATTGATCACGTTCATATTCATGATGGAGCACGCCCATTCGTCAACAACGATATCTTGCAACGCTGTGAAGAGAGCCTTATCCGGAACCGCGCTTGTCTGGTGGGTATGCCATTGAGCGATACCATCAAGCGAACCAACAATTTGGAAGAGATCGAGGTCACACTGGATAGAACCAATCTCTGGTCCGCCCAAACGCCCCAGTCTTTTCAACTTCCCTTCATCCTGACCGCTCATGAAAAAGCCCATGCTGAAGGCATCTCAGACTTCACCGATGATGCCGCAGTGGCTGAATGGGCAGGAGCAACGGTGCAAATGGTTGAAGGCAGTCGCAACAATATCAAGATCACAACCCAGGAAGATCTGACCATGGCAGAGCAAACCTTAGGCCAATTCTCATCTGCCCTTCTTACCGATATCCGCGTCGGGACAGGATACGATGTTCATGCATTTGATCCCGGCAATGTTTGCATTATCGGCGGCGTTGCCATCCCCCACGACAAGAAACTCAAAGGGCACTCTGATGCTGATGTAGGCCTTCATGCTATCACTGACGCTATCCTCGGAGCTATCGCTGATGGAGACATCGGAACCCATTTCCCGCCATCGGACCCACAATGGAAAGGTGCAAAATCCGATATTTTCCTCAAAGATGCCGTCAGACGGGTTAATGACCTTGGAGGTAAAATTTCCAATATCGACATGACCATCGTGTGTGAGGAACCGAAAATAGGCCCCCACCGACCTGCCATCAGAGAGGCAATTGCTGATATCTGCAGCATTTCAATCAATCGGGTTTCTGTGAAAGCAACTACATCCGAACGTCTCGGTTTTACTGGTCGCAAGGAAGGTGTCGCAGCTATTGCAACCGTTTGTATCAGACTGCCTGAGTATGATTGATCAAAACCTCTAGACACTCGAATCTAAAGTTCGTCAACTTGATCAGCCATCACCAAACGACACTTGGATTAAAAAGGGTGAACGGATTAAAGCGCGCTCCCGAAAAGTTGAAGCACTTTTCGGATAAGAACTCGCTTCAGAACAATGAGTTAAAGCCTTTCAGCTGATTCAGAAATCATGCAAAAGGCTTTAATGATACCTATTTCAATTCCACCACACTAGTGACCGGGGGACAAACCATGCACCTGCTCGATAGCTCAATTTCCAAGGCGGAACAGATCATTTCTCTAGCCAGTCAACGTGGATGGATGATTGCAACAGCTGAATCCTGTACGGCTGGTCTGATTGCAGCTACCTTGACGGAAGTAGCAGGTTCATCAGCGGTCATTGATCGCGGATTTGTGACTTATTCCAATGAAGCAAAAATGGATATGCTCACAATACCTGAAGATATCCTTGTCGAACATGGAGCCGTTAGTGAACCAACAGCCAAGGCTATGGCCAGAGGCGCTCTTGCCAATTCACAAGCCAGCCTTAGTATTTCCGTTACGGGCATCGCTGGTCCTGGGGGTGGTAGTGAGGATAAACCGGTTGGTTTGGTGCATTTTGGTCTCGCAACAGAACAAGATCTAATCAATGACATACAGATTTTCAAAAACCACAATCGAGCACAGGTTCGCGCGCTGACAGTTGATCATGCTCTTGCGATGATCATACAGAGGCTGCAGGAAATCTGATTTTTCACCACTTACCTGTCATAAAACAGCTCTGGATCCTCTGATATTCATATTGATTATGACACCCCCCATACCTACCATCCCGCAATATATATTGATTCTATTTTGGTGTATTTTGAATGACCGCCCCTTATGGTTTTGTGAATTCCGCACCGTCCCCTGAAAGCTACCACTGGATTATCGAACTATATGGCGCCGATAATCTGGAAAATTGTGAAGCCATAGCTCATGCTATGAAAACCGCTGCCAGCAAGGCCGGAGCGACTGTATTGGACTGCAAGCTCCACCATTTTGGTGAAAATCAAGGAGTAACTGGCGTTGCTTTGTTGGCAGAATCCCACATATCCATTCATACATGGCCTGAGTTTCGCTACGCGGCAATCGATGTGTTTATGTGTGGTTCGACCAATCCAAAAGCGAGCGCTGACCATCTGAAAGAATTCTTCAACGCAGAAGATGCTGTCATACAGATAATTCCCCGTGGCCGAAATCTGGACATGTCTGCTCCTGATGCGTTGGGATTATGATGTGCAGAATGCAATGCGCGATATATTATTAAAGGCTCCTGTAACTGCCTCTCTCACTCTTGGTGCATTGACTGCTTATGCATATTATGGCGCTGGCGGTCTACCAACACAGGGTCTGCATGGGTTGGAGTTGATATCGACTATTGCACAGAACATCTTTCATCATGGAAACTTCATTCATCTGTCCGGCAATATCGCAATTATTGGCCTGTTTGGCTGGAACCTTGAGCCTCAACTTCCTTCAAAAATCTGGATGATAATCATTGGGTCTCTTCTGACCATTCCAACCTTGTTCGAATATCTCTTTTTTGGTGCCAATTTTATCGGCTTGTCTGGCGTCGCTTATGGTTTGGCGACCTATGCTATCTTCAACCTGACCGATTTCTATCTCAGAATATTCGGTGCAATCTGGCTTTTTTTCAGCTTCGTTGCAGAGCCATTGCTCGCAGATAACGAAATAGCCATGGCATCTCACGGAACTGCAATTCTATGTGGAGGATTTTTCTCAATGTTTGGCTCCCTATTTGGTTCGTCCAAGCCAACAGTAAAGCCGATGAACGTGACACACCTGAATGAGGCTGTAGCCATCATTGCTCAGACGGATGACGATGATGCAGATGAAGCTTTTGAGGATCTCAAAAACAAACAATGCCAGAACATGTTCGTTCTACTCGAACGTGGCAAGGTTCTTGGAGTAACAGGCTTTACACCGGTTGATGGCTCCAATGACAGCGCGTGGCTTTCGTGGACATATCTCGATGAAGTTCAACAGGGAAAAGGTCTCGGCAGATTTTTATTGGACGGTCTTTTGGAGCATTTATCCAATATTGGCGTCCGTAAGCTTTTCATTTCCTCTTCCGACTACAAGGAAGATGGTGAATGCATTTATGCCGCTGCCCATAAAATGTATGAGAGCCTTGGAGCGCAAAAGGAATTGATCGTCGAGGATTATCACGACGAAGGTGAGGCCAAGATCATATACAGCCTGATAAACACGTCTCAGGAAGCCGCACCACCAAGCACTCTCGATCCAATCAAGGGAATTGAGTTTTCCAATCCTATCCGTGCCGAAGAATCCAAAAACGGTTTTGCTCTTCATTGGGCCGTAAAAGGCGAAGGAATCTCGGGATTGGATACAGCAATCGCAGAGGCGGATAAACAGTATTTCTCACCCGTTTATGTGGTTCTACCAGCGGACGTTTCGAAGTTTACAGCTACTGATCTAAAAGACCAAGGTTTTGAAAAAGTGGGATCTTTGACGGATTTCTATGAAGTTGGTCTTGATCAAATCTGGTGGGAACGAAAGAGAAGCAACCACTGATCCGGAAAACCATAAGATTTAAAATGTCGGTTTGACAAATTGTCGACCAATAGAACAAGACAAGTGAATATTGGAGAATTCTATGTCATCTCTTAAAAATTTAGCCATCGTTGCCGTGCTCGGCTTCCTGGCCTATACATTTTTCTTTAGCCCAAAGAGCGAGCAAACTGCTGATCTCGGTCAGGTTCTTGATCGCACCATGTTCGCAATTGAGAAATATGAGAACCACGCGCAAAAGCTCAATGCAACAAAGCTTACCGATGACAATATGGCTGAGTTCGGTAACTTTCTGGCACAGGTCATGAACTCAAACCCACGTTTCTATGACGAAGAACTGGGCATCAAGTTACGCAAAGACGCAGCATTTCAGGGTTTTGCAGACAAGAATAAGAATGGCACTCAGGAAGAGGGTGAAGGTGACGTATTCACTGTGGAGATTGACAGCGAGAACAAGCGTATTATCGCCTCTGACGGAAACGGGGCTTCTTCCGATACACGTTTCTCCGGCTCAGGTCTTCTGACCGGTTTGCTGATTGGCCATCTATTGAGCCGCCAACGCTCTGCTGGCGTGAAACCTGGCTCATTCAACAATCGCCAGACAACTCCACGCAGTTCTTATCGCGCACCATCCAGTGCGCGCTCCGGTGCACGTTCTGGTGGCCTCGGTTCCGGCAAATAGACAAAACAAGATAACGCATGAAGGGGCCTCAAAGGCCCCTTCTCACTTTCAAGCAGTCCGACACATTCGAGTTTCAAAATGCTGGATCAACAAGAACCGACCAAAGCTCCAACAAGCTACGATACCCTCCCACCAGCCAAGGCGAGAATTCTACTTGTCTCCATTCTGGTCGTGGCTCTATGCGGTATCGTTTATGAACTGATTATCGGGACTGTATCCAGCTATCTGCTCGGTAATTCCGTCTATCAGTTTTCGCTGACAGTCGGCTTCTTCATGTTCGCAATGGGCATCGGTTCTTATCTCTCACGATTTTTCAATAGCTGGCTCATTCAGGCATTCATCTATGTTGAACTGATACTCGCCATTGTCGGGGGCATCTGCTCGATCAGCCTGTTCATGACATTCCCCTATGCACCCTGGATCTACCAGACCGCAATGCTTACCTTCATTCTGGTCATTGGCATACTGGTGGGGTTGGAAATTCCATTGCTGACGAGAGTTCTGGCAGATGTGAAGGGAACCAGAGATTCCATTTCCGATGTCATGTCGCTTGACTATATCGGCGCACTGATAGGCTCAGTTGCTTTTCCTCTATTCCTGCTTCCAACCCTTGGCCTTATCACCTCTTCCTTCGCTATTGGCCTGATCAACTGCCTTGTCGCTCTGATCAATGTTTTCTGGCTAAGGGATTATCTGAGATACCCTAAACGCCTTGCAGGTTTGGTCATGCTGACATTGGCCCTATTGATCGGTTTGACAGTCTATGCCGGACGGATCACCGCATTTGCTCAGCAGCATCTTTATTTCGACCGCATAGTCTGGGAGAAACAAACAAAATATCAAAGCCTTGTCATCACATCTGACTGGGTCAAGCATGATATGCGCCTCTTCATTGATGGACATTTGCAATTCTCCGAAACAGATGAACACCGATATCACGAGGCCCTGATTCATCCGACAATGTCATGGCAGGGAAAGCGCGAGAATATACTCATCCTTGGTGGCGGAGATGGCTTGGCGGTTCGTGAGATTCTGAAATATGACGATGTCAAAACCATTGATCTTGTAGACATTGACCCGGACATGACCAAGCTTGGTAAAGGCTACGAACCCTTTCGCCGCCTGAACGAGGAAAGCTTGTCCAATCCAAAGGTCACAATCTTCAATCAAGATGCCTTTGTCTTCATTCAGCATGCAAAGAAAACTTATGACAGGGTAATCATCGACTTTCCGGATCCGCACAACGAAGCAATCGCGAAGCTTTATTCAGTCGAGTTCTATCAAATGGTCCGCACCCGCCTGAACTCCGGCGCTGTCGTGGTCAGTCAAAGCTCCTCTCCTTTCCTCACCAAAAACACTTTTTGGTCCATTGCCAGAACCATGGAAGAGATCTTCGGTCCGACCACAAACTACAATATCGCCATTCCTTCCTTCGGTGTCTGGGGGTTCAACATGGCCTTTGTTCCGGACGGAACAAAAAGAAGCACCATCACAAAGATGCCTGACAGTTTGAAATTCATGTCCAATTCCGTGTTTCAGGCTTCAAAGATCTTCCCGGTCGATATAGAACGGCCGGAAAAGCTGGCTGTCAATTCCATTTTCGAACCTGATCTTTACAAGGTCTATCTGAATGATTTGAAGGAAGGCCCCCTGGGCGATCCCAGAACAGGCTTTCTCGGTCTCAAACCCTGAAACGAAAAAGGCCCCCATTTGGGAGCCTTTTTGTATTTGATATGTGGAAGCCAATCAAGAAGCAACCAGATAGGGAACAGGATCGACCGGGTCGCCCTTGATGCGCAGTTCGAAATGCACCTGCGGGCTATCGACATTGCCGGACTTGCCAGCTTGAGCAATGATCTGCCCACGTCGAACCATTTGACCTTTGCTAACCAACAGCTTTTCGTTGTGAGCATATGCTGTAACCCAGCCATTTTCATGCTGCACCAGAACCAAATTGCCATATCCCTTCAGTTTGCTACCGGAATAGATGACCTTGCCTCCTTCAGCGACTCGAACAGACGTTCCCGCTGGTACGGCCAGATTGATTCCATCGTTACGGCCGCCATCACGTTTACGGCCAAAATTTGAAATAATCCGCCCCCGAACCGGCCAACGGAACTTCGGTGCACCAGCAGAAACGCTAGGAGCTGCAACAAGTCCGTTATTGTTGGCTGGTAAACGGTTAGCAACTTGTTGTGGTTGTGCATCCGACATGACCGGTTTGGTTTGGGCAGGAATTCCTCTAGGTTGGACTGCAGCGACACGCATCTTGCGCTTTGGCAATGCGCGAATTGGACCAGTTGGTTCAACACGAACCACAGGAAGACTTGCCTTAACCAATTGGCGCGGCTTCGCTGAAGGCAAACGCGTCAAAGAAGCGATGCCACTATTGACATGATACGGGTTGGATCCAATCGATGCAGTAGAGGTGTAATCGACACCTGTATTCCGTATTGCAGGAATATGCAATTGCTGACCCATTCGAACAGGCGACGATGTAGACAGCTTGTTAGCTGCTGCCAAATCCGCGAGTGGAACACTATAGCGGCGAGCAATACCGGTCAAAGTGTCACCAGGCATCACCATATGACGCTGCGAAGCGTTTGCTTGCTGCTGCATACGGATCATCCGTTGCCCGTATGGTGTCCGGCTTTGCAAACGCAACGGGTTGGCTTTTGGAGTGCGAATAACAGATGGTACATTTATAGCCTGGCTCAAAGACGCAACTCTCTGAGCCCCTCCATTGGACCCAGCCCCATAATTGGGAACTTGCTGGTAAACCGGGATGAGAACCTGTTGACCAGAAGCAATGAAGCTACGATCTGGCAGGCCATTGACCTCAGCGATTGCCTTGGATGGCACACCATAGCGGCGAGACAATGCATTCAGATCTTCACCGGGGCGAACCTGCACCATGGTGCCACCAACACTGCTCCAGCGACCTGACATCCGTGGTTGCACCTGATTTTTATTCAATGAAACCGGAGCGACGGAAGCCACCCGATTGCCTTGACCATATGATGCAGGGCGTGTTGGTAGGCCGGCATTTGGAGAATAGACAGTCTTGTTGATCGCAGCTGTTGAACCATAGTCAACGCCACGTTTGGTACGAGGCGCGGCTTTGGGAAGCGAGAAGAAATTTGAAATCACGGTCGCAAAGTTTCGCTTCGGCTGCACTTGAGCAGTTTGCTGATAGCCACCTTGCCCGTAGTTTGGCTGAGTATAAACCGGCTGAGACGGACGATTGGCTATCGGCCGAGCTGGCATTGGCTGATTGATTGCTGGTCTGGTAGCGGCGGTAGCAGCGTAGTCCACACCGGCGCGACGCCGCGGCGCTGCTTTTGGCAATGCATGAAAACTGGAAATCACAACAGGCTTGGGATCAAGCTTTACCTTGGCAATGGAACCTGTTGCCAGATAATCAGCATTTGGACGCATCGCTTGCACGGGCGGTTGATAAACCGGCACACGCTGCGCTGGAGCATTATAGACCGGAGCGGCATAAACAGGTGCGGCAGCCTGAGCAGGAGCTGCGTAAACTGGAACAGGTGCTGCATTATAGACGGGCTGACGGGCAATTGAACCCGTTGTCAGGGGAGCCTGGACTGTCGGAACCTGAGCGCGCGGCGCGTTATAAACCGGGGCCTGATAAACTGGAGCTCTATAAGTAGCCTGCGGACGAACAGGAACCGCTGCGGGCATTGGCTGATTGTAAACGGGCTGCCCTGCCGGGCGACCCGTTGAAGCCGTGAAAATCTCTTTTTGATTGGAAGTAAACCCACCAAATGCAGGAGAACCAAATCGTTCAACCTCTCCACTGCAAGCAGAAATAGTTGATGCAACAGCAAACAATGCCGTCGTCGACAGAAACTTACGCAATACAGAATAGCTCATACCAACACCGGTCTTTACGCACTTTACCCAAAATTACCTAAGTGTGATTAGAACTCAGTAACCTTTCCAAAGGTTTAAAATGGCAAGAACCAGACAGATTTTTCCCTTATGTCCCCAGACTGATCAGTGCGAGAAGTCCTCCCGCAAACGGGACAGAAATGATCGATCCGTAAGATCAATTTTAAGAGGGGTAACAGAAACCTGCATATGGGCGACAGCATGAAGATCAGTTCCATCTTGAGGGTCCGAGCGCCTCCCTTCAAATCCCAGCCAGTAATAGGGGTGACCACGCCCATCATGGCGTTCGTTCACACTCAATTGCGCTTGATCTCGCCGCCCTTGAGAGGTAACCGTGATGCCGGCCAACTCATCAGGCGCACAATCCGGGAAATTGATATTCAAAAGCGTCTGATCTGGCAGATCATGTTTCAAGAGTTTGCGCACAACATCAGCCCCATGCGCCTCAACACAGCTCCAGTCGACTCGATCCTTGGAATTCCAACCATACGATTGGCTAAGCGCAAAACTGCGGATGCCCAAAAGGGCTCCTTCCATGGCTCCTGCAACGGTACCGGAATAAGTGACGTCTTCTGCTATATTCTGCCCACGGTTCACGCCAGACAAGATCAGATCGGGTTTGTGGTCCAATACATGTCCTACCCCCATAATCACACAATCCGTAGGCGTCCCTTTACACGCATATCGCTTCTCACCCATTTGTCGGAGACGCAGAGGATCATGAAGTGTTAGAGAATGCGACATGCCACTTTGTTCTGTTTCAGGGGCAACAACCCAAACATCGTCAGAAATTTCACGCGCGATAGCCTCTAGCACCTCAAGGCCAGGAGCATGGATGCCATCATCATTGGTCAGCAAAATTCGCACGTTTATTCCCCTTTAAATACTTTGAAACAAATTGAAACCCGGCAAAGAAAAAGGCAGATCAAAGCCTGCCTCTCTCTGAACATCATTTGGTTGAAATGACTTCCAGCCCGCCCATGTATGGACGCAAAACCTCTGGTATGACAATGGAGCCATCTTCAGTCTGGTAATTCTCCATTACTGCAATCAGACAGCGACCAACTGCAACACCAGAGCCATTCAGAGTGTGAACATATTTCACCGCTTTCTCACCCGTCACACGATAGCGTGCATTCATGCGGCGAGCCTGAAAATCACCACAAGTAGAGACAGATGAAATTTCGCGATAGGCATGCTGCCCCGGCAGCCATGCTTCAATATCGAAGGTACGGCGCGCACCAAAGCCCATATCACCAGTACAGAGGGTCATGACACGGTAAGGGATCTTCAACAGCTGCAAAACCTTCTCGGCACATCCAAGCATACGTTCCTGTTCAGCTACGGAGTTATCCTCATCAGTGACGGAAACCATCTCTACTTTAGAGAACTGATGCTGACGCAACATACCGCGGGTATCACGACCAGCAGAACCAGCTTCGGAGCGAAAACATTGGCTCAAAGCTGAAAAGCGTAGTGGCAAAACATCAGCGTCCAGAATGCTTTCGCGCACTAGATTGGTAAGAGGAACCTCGGAAGTTGGAATCAACCAACGGTCATCATCCGTATGAAAAGAGTCTTCAGCAAATTTCGGCAACTGAGCTGTACCAAACATTGCTTCCGAGCGCACCAATGTTGGAACACATACTTCCTCATAGCCATGCTCATTGACATGCAGATCCAGCATGAATTGACCAATTGCTCGTTCAAGGCGTGCCAGTTTGCTTCTTAGCACAACAAATCGGGAACCAGAAAGTTTTGCAGCAGTCTCAAAATCCATTCCACCCAGCGCTTCGCCAAGATCATAATGCTCCTTTGGCTCGAAGTCGAAGCTTGGAACATCACCCCAGCTATGCAGCAAGATATTGTCTTCTTCATCCTCACCAACGGGTACACCCTCAAGAGGAATGTTTGGCAGGGCAGCCAAAGCCTCATTCAGAGCTTCCTGAAGTTCCTTGCCTTTGGCCTCACCGGTTTGAACAAAGCTTTTCAACTCTGCCACTTCAGCCATCAGCGCTTGTGCTTTCTCTTCATCCCCTGCCCCCTTGGCCTTGCCGATTTCCTTGGATGCTGAGTTGCGACGCTGCTGGGCTTCCTGAAGCTTTTGAACATGAGCAATACGCTCATCGTCCAAAGCAATCAGGCGCTCGGAGGAAGCTTCTGCTCCACGCGTGACAAGGGCTTTGTCGAATGCCTCGGCATTCTCGCGAATCCATTTGATATCGAACATGTTTCTTTATCCGGGTCAGGCCCGCCTTTCACTTTCGACGGGCAGCAGGATGGATGGATGATTGACTACCGCGGCAAAATAGCGGAAGCGGCAAGTGATATGCAACCCAATAGACTTGGCTTATCACGCCCTTTTGCGGTCAATTTTCATCTCAGTGCCATTTTCGGGACAGTTTATCAAAACCCAAGAAGAGATGAGCCTCGTATCAAACAGAAACAGGGCCTCAAAGGCCCTGAATTCCATTCTCTACATTAGACAAAGAACGAGAATCATGCACTAGGCATCAAACTCCTCACCTTCCAACTCTTTTTCCAATCTTTTTTTCTCAACCATCTTCACGGACAGGATGGAGAGCTCATAAAGGAGTAGCGTTGGAACAGCCAAGCCAAGCTGGGAAATAGGATCCGGAGGTGTCAAGACTGCCGCCATCACAAAAGTAGCAACAACTGCATATTTACGTTTTGCTCCCAATCCTTCGGCGGTTGCCAAACCCGCACGGGCCAGAAGCGTCAAAACAACCGGCAACTGAAAGACCAGACCAAATGCAAAGATCAGTGTCATCACAAGGCTGAGATATTCGCTCACCTTGGGCAAATGAGTAATCTGTGCCACCCCTGCCCCGGTCTGTTCCATGGACAGGAAAAACTGCAAAGCCAACGGCATGATGACAAAGAAGACCAGGCTTGCACCGATGATAAACAAAATGGGTGTAGCAATCAGATATGGCAAAAATGCTTCGCGCTCATGTTTGTAGAGTCCAGGTGCCGCAAACATATAGATCTGACTTGCAATAACCGGAAATGCAAAGAACAACGCACCAAACAAGGCCAGCTTCAATTGCGTGAAGAAATATTCCTGGGGAGCTGTGAAAATCATCTCTACCTGACGATTATCTCCCACGGCTTGCTCGTAAGGAAGAATAAGAATATTGAAAATGTCTTCGGCAAAGAAAAAGCAGATTAAAAACGCAATTGCCACAGCAATCACTGTTTTGAGTAGCCGCTTGCGCAACTCAATCAAATGTTCAATCAAAGGTGCTTTGCTGCCTTCAATATGATCCTGTTCATCCTGAACCATCAATCAGCTTTCTTCGTCTCTGCCTGCTCGGGCTGGGGTTGGTCATCATTATTCCCCTGCACTGCCTCGGCTGTGTCTGACTGTGCCAGTTCAGGCGGCATCTTTGCATGATGGTCTTCAACCAACTTGCCTATCCTCGGCTCATCTTTGGAAGTCTCGGCATCATCCCCCGCATTGGAAGACAATGCCTCGTTTATATCTTGGGTGCTGGATGCCATTTGACTGGAAAGATCCTCGGATAAATCGTCCACCGAAGACAATTGCTTCTTCACCGCATCCTTGACTGCAGTCGTTGGATCCAGCTTGCGCACATCACTGATTGTTTTCTGCACCTCATCCAACTCAGCCTCTTTCAAGGCATCATTGAATTGATGCTGAAAATCTCCTGCCATACGGCGCAAGTTACCCACTGTCTTACCGATAGTACGCAACAAGCCAGGCAATTCCTTGGGGCCGACCACCAGTATGGTGACGATCACGACCACAAGGAGTTCACTCCAACCGATATCAAACATTGATGTGCTTCCAGCTCTGCTTCAGGAAAAATGTCAATCAAGCGTGAAGGGCTTAACCAACCTTGTCCTTGCTTTCACTGTTTACAGCAACATTTTCAGAAGACTTATCTTCAATGCTGTCTGCCTTTTCGGCCTGCTCTTCATCTTTCAAGCCTTTTTTGAAGCTATTGATGCCTTTGGCAACATCACCCATCAACTCGGAGATCTTGCCACGACCAAACAGCAAGACCACAACAACGGCGATGATAACTATCTGCCAAATACCAATTTGTCCCATTTACTCAAACCTCTAATGTGCGGCAAAACTCACCGCAATGCTGTTCCCTGAGTCTTTGTACAAGACCCCAAAATCTGTTTCTAGCCCAAGACTTAAGCATTTTATCCGTCTTTAGCAAATATCAGCGTATGTTTTTTGCGAAAAGATACACCGATATTGTCTCCATGAGCGAAAATTTTGCCCCCGCCAATCCGCGCAAAGAAAGGATAATCGATGCCTTTTAACGCTATTTCATAAAGTTCGACTTCTCCAAGGAACATGCGCCGCAAAATGCGACCTGGATGTCCGGCAACGTAATCTTCCGAGATTTCATGATGCATTTTCAGGCCATGATGACGCACGCAAACCCGCACATCCTGTTCCTCATCAAACTGCTCAGTGGTAAAGGTACCTATTGGTGTTTGCGCCTTTCCGCCCTGGATGACCCCATCCACCTCATTGAGTTCCGAGAAGAACCGAGCTGCCCAATAGTCCACTGGATTATAATAGAGATCATCCGGCCCACCATTCTGAACGATCTGTCCATCACGCAGCAGCACGATACGATCACTCATACGTAACGCTTCTTCTGGATCATGGGTCACAATGATGCAAGTCGCTCCGATTTCCCGAATAACAGCCAATGTTTCGTCGCGTACACGGTCTCGCAAACGGTTATCCAGGCCGGAAAAAGGCTCGTCCATCAGAAGGACGCTCGGACGCGGTGCGATGGCACGAGCCAACGCTACACGCTGCTGCTGCCCACCTGACAGCATATGAGGAAACTTCTCGACATAATCTTCGAGGCCAACACGTTGCAGTGCGACCTTGGCTTCACACTCGGCATCCTGTTTGGAAAGATCATTAAGGCCAAACATTACATTTTGCAAAATGCTCAAATGCGGAAAGAGCGCATAATCCTGAAACATCAAACCAACAGAGCGTTTTTCCGGGGGCGTAAATGTGTGTGTATCACTTGCAACAATATCGTTAATCAGCAAACGTCCTTGTGTTGGACGTTCAATTCCCGCAGCAATACGCAACAAGGTCGTTTTACCTGAACCAGATTGACCGAGCAAAGAGACAACCTCGCCCGGTTCGATATACAGATCCACGCCATCCAAAGCGACTTTGTCACCAAAGGTCATTCCGATATTTTCAAAAGTGAGTCCAGCTGCGATGGTTGCACCAGCGGTACCACGACTTCCCCAGTGACCATTTTCGATCGCATTTTTCATAAATCGTGGCTCCACTCACATTACTGATCGATCCCGAAGCGCCAACAGGACCAAGCAGGATCTTTCCCGACAACAGGCAACTCTATTAGCCTAACTTGGAAGGACAACTCAACAATCTTTTCGAAATAGATAAATCAGCCAGTCGGTCCTGCGCTTTGATCAGAATCAGACTGAGCCAGTTCCTCACCATCTTCTTCCAGTGCCAGAGCAACCAGATCACCTTCATCCAGAGGATCTTCGTCCGGGGCAAGATCTTCATCATCATTCGGAATAGGCATGGAAAAGGCTGGCGGCAGCGCCGAGTCCAGCATACCGGCACCTCGCAACTCTTCCAATCCGGGTAGATCCTGTATGCTCTCCAAACCAAAATGAACCAGAAAATGCTCGGTAGTGCCATATGTCACCGGTCTACCTGGCGTACGACGACGGCCACGCAATCTCACCCACTCGGTTTGCAACAGAACATCGAGCGTGCCTTTGGATGTTCCGACACCGCGGATAGACTCAATTTCAGCACGAGTGACCGGTTGATGATAGGCAATGATGGCAAGCGTTTCCAAAGCAGCGCGAGACAGTTTGCGCGGCTCCTCACTTTCGCCCTGTAATAGGAAGGACAAATCGGGAGCCGTACGAAACAGATATTTACCCTCAACTTGAACAAGATTGACACCACGATTGGCATAATCTTTCTGCAGGTCCGCGATCATGCCTTTGACATCTGCTGAATCAGGAACCCGCTGGCGAATTTCCTCAATGCCAATCGGTCGCGCGCTGGCAAACAGCAAAGCTTCGATCATACGACGAATCTGCATATTCGCTTCAGCTTTGAGCGCAGCAATTTCATCCATTTCGCCAGAGATGTCAGCCATCTGTGAACCCGGCTCTTGCTCTATCATTCGACCACTCTCACTTTTAAAAGCTCGGATTGACCTATTTCTTTGCAGATCTGACCATGATCTGTCCAAAAGCTTCTGTCTGCCTTACTTCCAAATGACCTTCACGTACCAGCTCAAGCGAGGCTGCAAAGGAACTGGCCAAAGCCGTTGCACGAATGTCATCCAAACGCAAATAACTGGAAAGCAAAACATCAACCGGTGTCCAATCGGCAACAGAACCAATCAGTCTTTGCAAGATCTCTCGCGCCTCCTGCAAGGACCACACTTCCCGTTTGCGTACATGCACCAGAGAAACCGCCTGCCGTTGACGTTGAGCTGCATAAGATGTCAATAGATCATATAGATTGGCTGAGAAGCGGACTTTCTTGCGCAAGGACATATCTTCCGGTGCACCGCGAACAAAGAAATCCTGCCCCAACTGAGAACGCTCCATCAGACTGGTTGACACTTCGCGCATGGCTTCCAGCCGCTTCAAACGAAAGGCTAGCATCGCGGCCAGTTCTTCGCCACTTGGCTCATCTTCATCTTCGGGATCAGGAAGCAACAGTCGAGATTTCAGATAGGCAAGCCAGGCGGCCATGACAAGATAGTCCGCAGCAAGCTCCAGCCGAAGCTTTCTCGCCTCTTCGATGAAATCCAGATATTGCTCGGCCAGTGCCAGAATGGAAATCCTGGTTAGATCCAGCTTTTGTTGTCGTGCGAGCATCAGAAGAAAATCCAGAGGACCTTCAAATCCATCGACATCGACAATCAGATTGGGTTCCCCTTCAGAGCGCGGCCCGTTCGTCAGACGATATTGTTCCATCTGCTCCCAGTGAATGTCTTTGTTATCTCCGTCAGATGAAGAGGCTGACTTTGCACCTTCATTCGTAACAGAACCATCCGCTTCTGCCGGTGCAGCTATTTCTGGATCGCGATCATCCAATTTCGGGTCTTGGTTCATAAGAGCGGAATCCTGACCAACAGGAACGAAAGGTTACGAGATTCAAGTGCTTTTCATGAGCCTAGCGAATATTTCTCTTGTCGACTAGGGTTGATATTCCGGCTTTTTCCAGATCACATTGAAAAGAACAAAGGCCCCACTCAGTCGAGCGAGGCCTTTTAATGGTCGATACATACACAAAACAGGCAGGGCTATTTCCTTGCCACCAGGCAATCTCCGCCGGCAGCCTTGATTGACTGACAGAAATTAATCGCTCCTGATCGGTCTGAGAAAGAGCCAACCCGGACACGATAATACACGCCTTTGCTACCAAGATCCGCACGTTTGATATCCGGTTGATAATTGCCCAGAACACCTGCCAGACGAGATTGTATGTTCGAATAGCTTGCGCGCGCCTGCTCTGGTGTCCTCTGCGAAGTTACCTGAACAGTATACCCGCCCACACCACCACTATTGCTAGCTGTTGGAGCCGGTGCTGTTGGTTGACTTACAGCTGGCACACCACTCGCTGGCGGCAACAACGACAAAGGTTGATTGGTTGTGTTACGAACTGCAGGAGCAACAACAGCAGGCTGAACCGGAGTTGTCGCAACAGGTTGAGCTGTCGGTGCAAGTGATGCCTGCTGACTTGTCAGGCCATTCGGCTTGCGCTTCGGCAAAGTAGAGGTAGTAACTCCATCACCAGCAAGCTGGCTACTGCCATTTGCTCCCTGCAAGCCGCCACCTGGTGTAGAATTCAGGCTCTGGCTCATTGCCTGCTCAGATGGTGTTGAAGCCATCATCTGCTGATCAACCGAACCTAGCTGATTGTTGGAATCAGAGTTACCCTGACTACTTTTAACAATAGTACCATCGGGGCGTACGATTACAGTCCGAACTTCTTTGGGGCGTGCGATGCTGCGATCGGTGTTTGGGGTGATTGCGGTATTTCCTTCAGATGCCTGAGGGACTGATGTCTCACCACCGGATAAGGAGATCACACGAGGACTTCTGCCATCAGAGGTCATCGCTAGTGGCTTCTCGGTTGCTGGCATCAGGTTCCCGGGACCTTCGTCGGACTGGGTGCCATCAATACGATCATAAACTTCCTTGTTCTGATGCGGAATGACCTTGCCGCCGGGATCTTCAGGTGCCTCTTTGACAGGATCGGTATTCGCAACAAGAACAGGAGACTCACCATTATTCGAGCTTGAACCGGTCAAACCCCAAACAGCTGCGCCACCAACAACGGCAATGCCAAGTGCAACACTAGCTGCCAACAGACCTTTTTTGCCCTTGGACATTCCGGATCTTGGCTCATCAGCATCAGTTCCCATTCCTTGCTGATAGCCCATTCCACCTTCATCAGCCAGATAAGGCATACTTTCGGCAGCAGCCTGAGACACTGCTGGATCCGCATAGGTGCCGTGCGGACCGCTAGCCATCGGTGCGGATGTACCACCATAAACCGGACTTTCACCATATCCAGCCGGTTGATTGGTAGCAGTTGGTTCATAGCCTGTGTTGTAGACGTCAGCATAAGCAGTTGCTTCATCTTGACCAGTCACATTCACTGATGGTGCTCCCGCCGCGGGATCAGCATGATAATATCCATCATCAGCTTGTGGAGCAGGTGCCGGATTGTACCCGGCGGCCATGGGATCAACCAAGGGCGCACCACCCAAAGCTGGCGCATTCATCGGATCAGCTGTTGGTTGTGACGTTACTGGTTGATTAAAAGCTGCATACGGATCCTCTACTGACTGCCCTTCAGGTGTCAGGCTGGATGGCACATAGCTATCGACAGGTGCAGAAGGCGCCGGTGTCGAGGGAACTGGAATATGTGAAGATGCAGGGGTTTGTCGTGATGTCGGAACCTCTGCTGTTTCATAATTTGCTGAAGGCTGCGGAGTTGGCCTGGAAAAGCGATTAGCATCAAATGCCTGCGAAGAGGCAGAATTCTCTACTTGTGTCTGCTCCGAGACAGCTTGGGCTAACGCATCACTCAAATCAACTTGAGGCTCCGTCGCGGGAACTGCGTTTTGAGGCCAAGACAGGGATGGCTCAGTGGTTTGTACTGGCGCAGCGGGTTCGGCACCTGTTGATGTCGCCGCAACACGATCCTTCAATTGACCATAAGATCCGGTTCTGGGTTCATTTGATTGATAGCTGGAAACCGGAGGAGAAACGGCAGGCACCTCTTCGTGGGTCGACATTTCTGGAGCAGCAGGTTGAGCAGAAAAATCCGCCCATTGATCAGCAGAAGGAGGGGGCGGAGCTTGAGAAGGAGCCACAGCAGATGGACTTGCAAACCCGTCATCTTGACCCAACCCGAAATTCAGATCAGGCCCGGCAGGAGCAGAAGGCGTGGATGCCGCAGGTGCATCGGTCACACCCGCACCTGAACCAAAACGCAGAGGGGGCAAATCCTCAATCATTGGTTCCTGTGGAGCCAATGATGAATTATCACTCGTTGGCATTGGAGTATGGACAAATGGCTCTTCACGAGCTGCAGAAGATGTGGGTGCCGGTTGCGCAGGTTGAACCAGAGGCGGTTGTTCACCACGCAATTCTTTCAACAGCTCTTCTTCCAAAGCCCGCAAATCGTCACTATTTCCCTGTTGACCAAGAAAATTATCTTCACGTTCAGCAGGTTGCCCTTCACTTACGATTCGCTCCAGAGCAGCCAGCGGATCCTCGGCCACATGTCCAAAAGCCTGTCCCTGCTGTGGGGTAGCAGCGGGAGTTTGCCAATCAGAGAGATTTGGGCCTGGCTTCTTGTCATTGGTATCAGACATGACGATTTGCCTTTTTTATCAAACACATAGTTACTAGCTTGGCATAGATGGCGGCAAAACTGCTTTCTGTCCTATCGCATTTCCTCTGGAGCATTCACACCCAAAAGCCCAAGACCAGAAGCAAGAACATCAGCAACAGCTTGCACAAGAGCCAAGCGCGCTAGAGTTAATTTCTCATCTTTAGCGTTAATAAACCGTAATTGCGGCATTTCCTTGCCTTTATTCCACACGCTATGGAAGTATCCGGCAAGGTCATAAAGGTAGAATGCAACCCGATGTGGCTCTTGGGTTTCTGCCGCCCCAGCAACAATACGCGGGTACTCTGAAAGTTTGCGGATCAACGCCAGTTCAACTTCATCCTGCAAACCTTCCAGACTGGCAGCACGCAAGTTTTCACGACCCAAAGAGAGGTTAGGAACTTCAACCGTTGCCTGGCGGAAGATGGATGCGGTCCGGGCATGAGCGTATTGAACGTAGAATACCGGATTGTCCTTGCTCTGCTCAGTTACTTTGGCAAAGTCAAAATCGATGGTGGCTTCGGACTTGCGATACATCATCATGAAGCGAACCGCATCTACACCCACTTCTTCAACCACATCGCGCAAGGTCACGAAGGTCCCTGCCCGCTTTGACATCTTCAACTGCTCGCCATCTCGCATCAGATTGACCAACTGGCAGATTTTGACTTCCAGACCACCCTTGCTTTCGGTGATCGCTTTCACCGCAGCTTTCAGACGTTTGACATAGCCACCATGGTCAGCACCAAGGATATCGACTTGATGCGCAAAACCACGCTTATATTTGTCGAAATGATAAGCAATGTCATTGGCGAAATAGGTATTGGAGCCATCAGATTTCTTCAGCGCCCGATCGACGTCATCACCAAAATCTGTTGAGCGGAAGAGGGTTTGATCACGATCTTCCCAGTCATCTGGCAGCTTGCCCTTCGGAGGAGGCAACTTGCCAACATAGACCTGACCGCGATCTTCAAGCCATTTGATCGCTTCTTCAACCCGATCAGTCTCGCCTTCGATCAGGGAGCGCTCAGAAAAGAATAGATCATGACGAACATTGAGCGCACCTAGGTCAGACCGGATCAGATCCATCATCGCATCAATGGTAAAGGCGCGAACATCAGCGAGCCATTCAGCTTCATCCTTGCCTTTCAAGGCATCGCCATGATTATCAGCGAGAGCCTGACCAATTGGCTTCAGATAGTCACCGGGATAAAGACCTTCCGGAATTGTGATTTCTTCGCCAAGCGCTTCGCAATAACGCAGATATGCGGAGCGTGCCAACACATCCACCTGTGTTCCGGCATCATTGATATAATATTCACGCGTTACATCATAACCGGCAAAATCCAGAAGATTGGCGATACAATCTCCCAAGACGGCGCCACGGGTATGACCCACATGCATTGGCCCAGTCGGATTGGCCGAAACATATTCGACATTCATCTTGGCGCCTTTGCCCAGATCGCAACGGCCGAAATCTTTGCCAGATGCCAGAATGTCGAGAACAACGCCACGCCAGAAGGAATCAGACAAAGTCATATTGATGAAACCGGGACCGGCGACATCCACTTTGCCGATATCACTGTCCTGTTCGAGAACTGCCGCGATCATGCTTGCTACATCACGCGGTTTCATACCAACCTGCTTGACCAGAACCATGGCGGCATTTGTCGCCAGATCACCATGGGAAGCATCGCGTGGAGGCTCGACGCCGACGCGACTCAAATCCAGCTCAGCGCCATCTTTGCCTGTCAGATCAGTCTGCTTAATTGCCTCCACAACGCGGGCGGTAAATTCCGTAAAGACGTTCATCGTCATACCTGTCTCTTACACACGCCAAAAGGGCGGCACTCAATCCCATGAGGCCGCCGGGCGGTTTTCTCTAAATTTGATAGTGGGACTAGCGCAATTCTGGTGTTACGTCAAACAATCGTCGATGTTCCAACAGGGCAAAACGGTCAGTCATCCCCGCAACATAGTCCGCAACCCGTCTTGCGCGCACTGGCAGCAACCCCTCATCATCACCAAACTGCCACTCATCCGGCATTTCCGATGGACGCTCAAAGTAATAACCAAACAGATCGGAAAGAACCTGTTCTGCCTCATTCATGATCCGCGTTACTTTGGCTTCACGATAGACATTTTCAAACAGAAAGCGCTTGATAGCTGCCTCGATTTTAGCCATCTCCTCAGAGAAACAGACCAGCGTTTCACCGCATTCGCGTACATCATGAACACTTTCTGGTTTGACGCGTTCGATATTCCCGGCAGAGGTCCGGATCACATCCTCCACCATCTGTGTGATCAAGCGACGTACGATTTCATGCACAATTCTAAACTCTTCGAGATCAGGATACAGGCTTCGCACCTGACGTAGCGCGTTACCTGCCAACGGCACATCTTCCAGCTGCTCCAACTTGATCAAACCCGCGCGTAATCCGTCATCAATATCATGCGCGTTATAGGCAATATCATCAGCAATCGCAGCCGCTTGGGCTTCCAGGCTTGCATGACTCCCCAACATCAGATCCTGATAGGGTTGATAGGCGCGAATACCAAAAGGAAGCCCCGCCTCCGCATATGCCCCAACCGGGTTGCCGTCATAATCTTCCAACGGGCCATTATGCTTGACGATGCCTTCCAGAGTTTCCCACGCAAGATTCAATCCGTCATAGCGCGCATAACGGCGTTCGAGCGAGGTCACCACCCGTAGGCACTGGGCATTGTGATCAAAACCACCATAAGGTTCCATCAGATCATGCAAGGCGCGCTCACCTGCATGGCCAAAGGGCGTGTGACCCAAGTCATGTGCCAACGCTACCGCCTCTGCCAGATCTTCATCAACCGTCATGGAGCGGGCAAGCGAACGGGCAATCTGCGATACTTCGATGGTGTGGGTCAGCCGGGTGCGATAGAGATCGCCCTCATGATAAATGAAAACCTGAGTCTTGTGCTTCAACCGGCGGAAGGCCGAGGAATGAATGATCCGGTCACGATCACGTTGAAAAGGTGTGCGGGTCGGACTGTCATCTTCCGAAAAAAGACGCCCTCTGCTCTTGAAAGGATCTACCGCATAGGCGGCCCGTGGCTGAGCACCAAATCCAAGTGTCGCAATCATCCCTACCCCCTAATTCCGAACCACATTAATTTGCTTTTGGCTTTTTCGGAGACCCAAGCATATTGACATCGGATCATTGCACCTTAACTATCCGGATAAAGACATATATAATGTGCATGGAAGTCAGTCTGGCAGCATTTAAGTGATATTATGCTGTAGCATGGCGTACATACCCACAACAGAACTGCCTTATCTTGCAATTTCCACGGACACAAGACCGATGACAAACGCTATGACACCTGAAATATCTGTCACTGAAAGCGCTATGAAGCGAATCGCAACGATCCTGTCCAAAGAAGACCAAGGCACAATGTTGCGCATCTCTGTCTCTGGTGGTGGCTGTTCAGGTTTCCAATATAATTACGACCTGACCAAAGACAGTGAGAATGATGATATGGTTATCGAGAGAGATGGCGCAGTGGTGCTGATTGATCCGATGACCCAAGCCTATATGGAAGGCTCGCAGGTCGACTTTGTCGACGATGTCATGGGACAGTCTTTTCAGATCACCAATCCGCAAGCAACTGCCTCTTGTGGTTGCGGCACTTCCTTTGCTATCTGATCTTATTCCTGAAAAGCTTATCTGCTTTTCGATTTGACCCAGCCTGACAGCAGGAAAAGACAATGCGCATTGCCACCTGGAATATCAACGGCATCAAAGCCCGTCACGACAATTTGCTGCGTTGGCTGGAACAGGAAAGCCCCGATGTCGCCTGCTTGCAGGAAATCAAGTCGGTTGACGAGAATTTTCCGCGCAAGGCAATCGAAGATCTGGGCTACCACCTGGAAACCCATGGCCAGAAGAGCTTCAATGGCGTGGCGCTTCTCTCCAAAAAGCCTTTTGAAGAAATTAATCGTCGCCTGCCCGGTGATGATAGTGATGAGCAAGCCCGTTTCATCGAGGGGATTCTGTCGACCGATAAAGGCCCCCTGCGGGTGGTCAGTCTTTATCTGCCAAATGGCAACCCGGTGGGAACCGAAAAATACCCGTACAAGCTGGGATGGATGCGGCGCCTGATTGAGTGGTCCAAACAACGTCTTGAACTTGAAGAGGCCTTTGTTTTGGCTGGTGACTATAATGTCATCCCAACCGCGCATGATACTCACGATCATGATGCTTGGTGGGGCGATGCACTCTATCGCGAAGAAACTCTGGATCTCTTCCGGGAACTCTTGGCAACAGGTCTGACCGAAGCCTTCCGCGCCTGCAATGATACCCCTCACCTCTATTCCTTCTGGGATTATCAAGCAGGTGCTTGGCCGCGCAATATGGGCATCCGTATCGACCATCATCTGCTCTCCCCGGAAGCAGCAGATCTGCTCAAAGGCTGTGAGATCCTGAAAGATGTACGTGATTGGGAAAAGCCGTCAGATCATGTGCCAGTCATGCTGACGCTGGATTGCGAATAAGACATCACTTCAAGGACAGATAAAAACGGGATCCTTTCCCGGCCTTTGTTTTTCAAACCTTGCGAAGCCTTCTCAGACAATCACGCTGGCTCTGCACTCGGTTGGGCATCTTGCGAATCTTCTTGCACCGGTTCTTTACCTTCCTGCCCGGCCTCTTCTGGCTCTTCATCTTCACTTGCTTCCCACTCATCGGGAACAACAACGTATTTGTCTTCCTCACTTAGCAACTCAGGCGTAACAACCGCACCTATAGCTGCTGTCGTAGAAGCAAATTCGAAGTCATCCTTGTCGTCCAGCTCTATGGCTTCCTGAGTAAGGATACGTTTGGTGAGGAAAAGACATAATGTGGCCAGCGCAACGGATGGAAGAAGGAATAGCGCCTCCGGCCCCCATGCACTCATGGCCAGCGAGGTAACTGTCGGACCGATGGAGGATCCAATACCAAACGCCACCAGCAGGCCCGCAGCCATGCGCACATAGCCGCTATCGCTTGCGTGGTCATAACCATGTGCTGCTGCCAATGAATAAGCCGGCTGGATCATGGCACCTATGAAGAAGCCAGCCAACAACAGCGAGGCAAAACTAGCCTCCTCGACCAAGGTAATGGCAAAGGAGCCCGCAATTCCGAACAAGCTGATGACAATCAGCACCAGGCGACGATCAAATCGATCTGAAATACGACCAATTGGCCATTGTCCAGCAATTCCACCAATCCCAAGGATGGCAGCAAAGATCGGAGCTTGTGACAGCGAATCATATCCTTTATCGACGGCATAAATGGCAGCAAAGGAAACATGAGATCCCTGCACCAGCCCCACAACCGTGGCTGAGACAATCGCTGCAGGCGAAATCCGGAACACCTTTCGCAATTCGAGCTTCACCACAGCAATCGGAGCCGGTTGAGCAGCCTTGGTCATGGCAACAGGAACAACGGCGACGGAAATGATGATGGACGCAATGGCAAAAAGAAAGAACTTTTCAGGCTCTGCCACGGTCGCAAGCAATTGTCCAAAGGTGTAAGCGGCATAGTTGACGATAATATAAGCCGACATCACCAAGCCGCGATTGGTATTATCTGCAAATTCATTCAACCAGCTTTCAATAATCAGATACAATCCGGCCATGGAAAATCCGGTGATTAGCCGGAAAAAGATCCATGCATATTGATCACTGACTAATGGATGCAGCAGCGCGGCGGCCGACATGCTTGATACCATTACAGCAAAACCGCGGATATGTCCGGCCCTCACCACCACATGCGGAGTTATGATACCTCCCAGCACAAAGCCGGCAAAATAGGCCGACGCTGCAAGACCAATAGAAAAATCAGCAAAGGCCATACCCTTTGAGGCCAGCGGAACAATTGTCGACTGCAGTCCATGCCCTGCCATCAGCAGGGCAACGGAAAAAAGCAATGACGCAATCGGAGCGAATGTCTGGATCATGGGAGGTTCAACCTGCTAGACCAAAGGCCAAAACAACACGGTCAGAAAGCTTGACTGCATTTTTAGCCTAATGTCGAGCAGATTTTTTGCATAACGAGAATTTTGCTCAATCGGCAATACAATTTTTCAGAAAATTACAGATAGTCAGAGATGGCGCCGAGCAGCTTAACGCCCTTTGCCGTTCACCCAGTCTTCAGCCAAGGAGACAGCAATGCGACGGGTTTCACCATCGGCCAGAGCAAAGGCGGCTTCCTGGCGATCACGAACATCGACATTCTCTCCATCCAGCATACGGGCAATGGTCAGCCATTTCAGACCATTGACGGGCTGACGTGGAATTTTCTCACCGGCCAACAACAAATCACCCAATTGCAATTGCGCCATGATATGACCCTTGCGTGCGGCCTTATTCAGCCAGCGAGCAGCCTGTTTTGGATCTTCAGAGGCGCCACTGCGGCCAAGATAGTCCAGCCCCAGATGATATTGCGCATCAGGATCACGGAAATAGGAAGCAGCATAATACAGGAACTCTCGTGCCTTGCCTTGATCCCGTTGAACCTTCTTATCGATTCCAATGGTCAGAAATTCGCTTAGCTTGACGAAGGCATTGGACACATAGCGCGCTTCAACAGAACCTGGACGCGCATCACCAAACCTTACAACGATTTTTTGAAAAATATCGAATGCCCGGCCATTGTCCCGCTCGACCCCGTCGCCATCTGCATACATCCGGCCCAGTTTCCACTGCGAGGCCATATGTCCATTGGAAGCTGCATAAGTCAGTGCTTCAAAAGCAGTGCTTTTGTCACCATTCTGATAGGCTTGTGTACCAAAACGAAAGGCATCAACTGTCGCGGTTTCTCCACTCGTCATAGAAGATGGATCAAACGCATGTGCAACATTCACTGTCGCCAAGGCAAGCAGACCTGCACAAGCTATGTTTCGAAAAGTACACATCATAACTTTTTTCGTCCATCTTCCGGCAATGCGCTGTCTAAGCTGGCAACGCTACACCACCGCTCTATCTCTTGTCTAACCCATGGCTATGGCTCAATTGCGGCAAGTCTGTCACAAAAATGTTAAGACAGACCCAACCCAAACCATGATGCCACACCCAACGAGTGCCCAAAGCGCAACAAGCATCAGAGAAAGATGCCATCCTGTGTCTCGGGCGAATGGAGATATGGCCGCATAATGTGTTCGAAGGCAGGCAAATCCAAGCCTCATTACATGTCTTGAGACTTTTTTAACCAGTCGTGACTTTTCTGCAACTTTCACAGTGTATGAATTCGTAAAACCACAGTGACAATTGATACATGTCATAGCCAATATAAGGAAAAATGCAGATAAATCTCATAGACATTTTAACCAGTTCTTTTTAGTCAAGTGGGAGAGAGAATGCAGGAAACACCATCCACAAAACCAACCGCCACAGCCACCTCGGTCAAGCCAACTTCCACTGTATCGGCTTCTGAGAGCAATAAGGCCTCATCTGCGACTTCCAAGTCGATGGAAACCAAACCTGCATCTATTGCTGCAGAGGCCAGATCGCAAGAGGCTGAGATTCCAAACCCTGCCGGTGAACCAGGTGATGCACGCCGCGTTTTTGAGCAGGGCGTTTATCCTTACAAAACCAAAATGAAGCGCCCTGCTTATGAAAAGCAAAAGGCTCTCCTTCAGGTGGAGTTGTTAAAGGTACAGCGCTGGGTCGAAGAAACTGGTCAGAAAATCGTCGTTATTTTTGAGGGACGAGACGCGGCTGGCAAGGGCGGCACCATCAAACGTTTCATGGAACACATGAATCCGCGTACGTCTCGTGTGGTTGCCTTGAACAAGCCGTCTGAGCGTGAAAAGACCCAATGGTATTATCAACGCTATATCGAGCATCTGCCAAGCGCAGGCGAAATGGTGCTGTTTGACCGCTCCTGGTATAACCGAGCAGGTGTGGAACGGGTCATGGGCTTCTGTACACCTTCTGAATATCTGGAATTCATGCGTCAGACACCTGATTTTGAACGTATGATCTGTCGCTCCGGTGTCCGATTGTTCAAATATTGGTATTCTGTTACTCAGGAAGAGCAACGTCGTCGTTTTGCATCTCGTGAACTGGATCCATTGAAGCAATGGAAGCTCTCACCAATTGACAAGGCATCACTCGATAAGTGGGATGACTATACCGAGGCCAAAGAGGCCATGTTCTTCTATACCGATACGGCGGACGCTCCCTGGACGGTGATCAAATCAAATGACAAGAAACGTGCTCGCCTGAACACCATGCAGCACTTTCTGTCCTCCTTGCCATATCCAAACAAGGATCCACGCATCGTAAATGGACCAGATCCGTTGATTGTGGGACACTCCAGTCATGTGATTGGTGAGGATGCGCATATACTTGGGAAAAGCCTGCATCCGAACTTGAAACGCTAGAAAACAGATACAACAGATAAAAAGCCGCGCTCATAATGAACGCGGCTTTTTTGTCCAATCATCTGGCTCAGGCGGAACCATAAACGGCATCAGCTCTCTGTTCGAAGGCAACAGAAAACTTATTGAAGGCCTTATCAAAAACAGCCCCCATCAGTCCAGCCAGCACACGATTGCGAAACTCATAATCGATATAGAACCTGACCCGACAAGCATTTCCCTCTTCCTCGACAGGAGTGAATGTCCAGCGGTTCTCCAGATGCTTGAATGGACCGTCAAGATATTCAACCAAAATCTCCCGTGTGCTTGGGCGCATGGTAACTTTGGAAGTAAAGCTTTCACGGATCATCTTGTAAGCAACTGTCATGTCGGCAACAATGATTTCATCATCACCAACACATTTGCGACCCCGTATATGCAGTGCCTGACAAAGCGGAACGAATTCCGGATATCTCTCGATATCAGCCACAAGTGCATACATACGATCTGCTGAATGCTTTACCTTGTGGCTGGTGTCAAATTTAGGCATGGATTTCGAACTTTCACATTGCCCTTAGTGACCGAGTTTTGTCTGACGCGCTGCTTTGAGTTTGGCGAAATCTTCGCCAGCATGATGCGAGGAGCGGGTCAACGGGCTAGCTGAAACCAACAAGAAACCTTTGGTATAGGCGATGGTCTCATAACCCTTGAACTCTTCTGGTGTCACAAAACTCTTTACCGGATGATGCTTCTTCGTTGGCTGCAGATATTGCCCGATAGTCAGGAAATCCACATCAGCAACGCGCAGGTCATCCATCAACTGCAGAACTTCATTACGTTCCTCGCCAAGACCTACCATGATACCAGATTTGGTAAACATGGTCGGATCCAGTTCTTTTACCCGCTGCAGCAGGCGAATGGAATGGAAGTAACGAGCACCCGGGCGTACTTTCAAATAATTGGATGGCACCGTCTCCAGATTGTGATTGAACACATCTGGCTTGGCTTCCACCACGGTTTCCAAAGCCCCCGGCTTACGCAGGAAATCAGGTGTCAGAACTTCAATGGTCGTCTCTGGAGATGCTTCACGAATAGCATGGATTACTTTGGCGAAATGCTCTGCACCACCATCAGTCAGATCATCACGATCAACAGAAGTGATGACGACATGCTTCAAGCCCATCTGCGCAACGGCCCTGCCAGTATTCTCTGGTTCCTTCTCGTCCAGTTTGCCCGGGATACCAGTCGAGACATTGCAAAAGGCACAAGCACGGGTGCAGATCTCACCCATGATCATGAAACTCGCATGGCGCTGAGACCAGCATTCACCCATATTTGGACAACCAGCCTCTTCACACACAGTGGTGAGGTTGTTCTCCTTCACGATACCGCGCGTCTCTTTATAGACCGGAGAGCCTGGTGCCTTCACGCGAATCCAGCTTGGTTTACGCAATACGGGATTGTCCGGCTTATGGGCCTTCTCTGGATGACGCACACGATCAACAGCAGGCTCGACGCCTGATTTGTTTGAAACGGTATCGATAAGTGTAACCATGCATATATTTCCTGACCCGATAAGGGTTCACATGACCGGGTGATGCCAATTGGTCCGAATTGGCATCAATAGTCCCGATCTGGTCCAAGTCTGACGGTCTTCAAGGAAGGATCCGTTTAACTTCTGATCTTCTGATAGATAAACAGCACCAGGATTGCACCGACAGTAGCCACGATCATGGTATCGATAATTCCACCCGCCAAGCGCAGTTGCAACAAATCAGCTAGATAGCCGCCAACAAAAGCACCAACAAGGCCAACACCCAAATTCATGAACAAGCCATGATTTGACTTGGTGACCTTCTCAGCAATAAAGCCAGCAATGATTCCGATAACAATCCAGCCTAGAAAACCCATGACCGCAATTCCTTATATCTGATGTAAAGACGTACCCTACCCAATTAGCTCTTACATAGCATCTTTTGACCAAGGTTCAAGCGAACCTTACCGCGCCTCACAAACATCCATTGCATGTGAGGCGCTGCCGATCAGAATGTATGCAATCAGAAGCATGACATCATGGAGCGCAAATTAAGTATGGATCACACGATCATAAGCGTCCATCACACTTTCATGGATCATTTCAGAGAGTGTTGGATGCGGGAAGATCGTATGGATCAATTCTTCCTCTGTTGTTTCCAGATTCATGGCAATAGCAAAGCCCTGAACAAGCTCTGTTACCTCAGCGCCGATGAGATGAGCACCCAACAACTGGCCGGTCTTGTTGTCAAAGATCGTTTTGATCAAACCATCTGGCTCGCCAAGTGCAATCGCCTTTCCATTCCCAATGAACGGGAAGCGACCCACACGAATTTCATGACCAGCTGCTTTTGCCTGATCCTCTGTCAGACCGACAGATGCAATCTGAGGGTGACAATAGGTACAGCCAGGAATCTTGTTCTTATCCATGGCATGAACATTTGGAAGACCCTTGATCTTTTCAACGCATATCACGCCTTCATGCTCTGCCTTATGAGCCAGCATCGGAGGACCCGCGACATCACCAATAGCGTAAATACCCGGAATATTGGTACGACCATAACCATCAACGACAACACAGCCACGATCAGTTTTTACACCCAACTTCTCAAGACCCAGATTTTCGACATTACCGACAACACCAACGGCGGAAATGATACGATCCGCCTTCATCGTTTCAGTCTTGCCACCTTTTTTCTCAATCGTAGCAACCACATTGCCTGAACCTTTGGCTACACCGGTTACCTTGGCTTCGGTAAGAATTTTGATGCCTTGCTTCTCAAGACGCTTTCGAGCAAGCGCTGCAATTTCTTTATCCTCGGCAGGCAATATCTGAGGTACCAGCTCAACAACGGTCACATCCGCGCCCATGGTTTTGTAGAAGCTGGCAAATTCGATGCCGATGGCACCTGATCCAACCACCAAAAGAGATTTTGGCATCTTATCCGGATTGAGCGCTTCAAAGTAGGTCCAGATATGTTTGCCATCAGGCTCCAGACCCGGCAATACGCGAGGGCGCGCACCGGTTGCCAGAATGATATGCTTGGCTTGATATGCACCAGCATCATCACCCTTCACAGTCAGGCTTCCCTTGCCTGCCAGTTCTGCAGTACCTTTGATTACGGTGACCTTGTTCTTCTTGAGCAGGAAGCCAACTCCGGTATTCAGCTGCTTGGAAACACCACGGGAACGGGCAACAACGGCCTTGAGATCGAAGCTTGGGTCTTTGACAGAGAGGCCATAGTCAGAAGCGTGGTTCATATAGTGAAAGATCTCCGCTGAGCGCAGCAGGGCCTTGGTCGGGATACAACCCCAATTCAGACAAATGCCGCCTAGATCACCTTTTTCGACAATCGCGGTCTTGAAACCCAATTGTGAAGCGCGGATCGCAGTCACATAGCCCCCAGGGCCAGAGCCCACAACGATCACATCAAATTCACTTTGTGCCATATCCCAGATCCCTTTATATTGCCTGTCAATTCCGTTAGGGCCGTTTCAACCCAAGTTCTCTTGTTTCTTTCCAAAAAGCCGGTACAAGAAGCCAACTTGCCCCTGCCCGTCTTCAATTTCTTGGTTGCAATCTCACTTCGAGATTCATAACTTTCAGGTAAACCAGCCAATGTCGTTCGCATCGATCACATCAATCAAGCCCCGATCCCTGATCCTGCTTTGCCTTAGTCAGGTGGCTGTCCTTTCTCTTTGGTTCTCAGCTTCCGCCGTTGCTCCAAGCCTTGCTCAAGAATTCAATCTCTCCGGCAGCGACATCGCGTTGCTTTCGTCCATGGTTCAAGCTGGTTTTGTCGTCGGCTGCCTGATCAGCGCCGCACTTGGCCTGGCTGATCGAACCGACCCGCGCCTGCTTTACGCCATTTGCGCGCTGACCGGTGCCGCCGCAAACTACGCATTCATTTATGTAGAACCAGGCACCAGCCTGTCCGTTTTCTTGCGTTTGCTTACCGGCGCAGTCATAGCTGGGGTCTATCCCGTTGGGATGAAAATCGCCATGAGCTGGGCGGGCAAAGATGCAGGTCTTCTGGTTGGAGCACTTGTTGGCTCGCTGATGATCGGCTCTGCGGCCCCCCATCTCCTCGCCTTTTGGGGAAATGTAGACTGGCGCGCGGTGCTCTCTGCAACCAGCTGGATTTCTGGCCTCGGCGGCCTTACTGTTCTTTTGGTTGCCATCGGCCCGAACTATGCCAAATCGCCAAAATTCCAAATGGGTCTGGCTTTTCAGGCTTGGACGAACAAGCCCATTCGCCTCGCTAATTTTGGCTATTTCGGCCATATGTGGGAGGTCTATGCCATGTGGGCCTGGATTGGCATCTTCCTTGGTGCCAGCTTTGAAGCTGCCGGTCTGGAAAATGCCCAAAGCTGGGCGTCCCTGATGGCCTTCTTCTCCATTGCGGCCGGCATGCCCGGCTCCGTTCTTGGTGGAATGATCGCAGACCGCGTTGGCCGTACGGTTATGACCAGTGCCGTGCTTGCCATGTCGGGATTCTGCTGCTTGATCATAGGTCCAGCCTTCGGCGGATCGATTGTTCTTGTCAGCCTGATCGCTCTGTTCTGGGGTGCAACTGTCTCCCCCGATAGCGCTCAATTCTCGACATCCGTTGGTGAATTGTCCAAACCAGAGCACAGAGGCACGATGCTGACCATGCAAACAGCCATCGGCTTCACCCTCGCTCTTGTCTCTGTACAACTCATGCCACATTGGATCGACCTTGTTGGCTGGCAATGGGCCTTCACCCCGCTGGTTGCAGGCCCGGTTTTCGGAATCGCCTCCATGCTAAAACTGAGACAACTCCCCCAATCCCAGCAGCTGGCAAATGGTCGCCGCTAAGATAATATTGCCCTCCAAGGGCTGGTCGCCCTTGGAGATTTGCCTTTTTTGCTGAAACTTAAACCAGCATGCCCATTGGGCTTTCCAGATAGCCCTTGAAGGCAGCCAGAAGCTCAGCACCCAATGCACCATCAACCACACGGTGATCGCAGGACAAGGTCACTGACATCACGGTCGCTACTTTCAGCTCATCACCATCAACAACCGGACGCTTTTCACCCGCACCGACAGCCAGAATGGTGCCATGTGGTGGGTTGATCACAGCCGAGAAGTTCTTGATGCCGAACATACCGAGGTTGGAAACCGCAGTTGTACCACCCTGATATTCTTCCGGAGCCAGTTTTTTGTCACGAGCACGACCAGCCATGTCTTTCATCTCGCCGGAGATGGCAGACAGAGACTTCTGCTCGGCCTTGCGGATAACTGGAGTGAACAGGCCATCAGGAATGGCAACCGCCACACCAACGTCGGAATGCTTATGAATCAGGCGAGAGCCTTCAGTCCATGTTGCATTGGCCATCGGCACTTTCTGAAGCGCGAGAGCCATGCCCTTGATGATGAAGTCGTTGACGGACAACTTGTAGGTTGGCTTGCCATTTTCATCAGCCGGGGCTTGACCATTGACCTGCGAGCGCAGAGCCAACAGAGCATCCAGTTTCACATCCACACTCAGATAGAAATGAGGAACAGTCTGCTTGGATTCCTGCAAACGCTTGGCGATAACCTTGCGCATACCGGAATGAGCCATTTCCTCATAGGTGCCATCTTCATAAAGCGCCTTGATGGCATCATCAGACGGAGCAGATGGTGCAGTTGCAGCAGCAGGCGCAGATGGTGCAGTTGCAGAAGCAGAAGCTGCGGCCTGAGCCGCTGGTGCACTTGCAGAAGCGGTACCGGAAGAAATTGCAGCATCCACATCGCGCTTCACAATGCGGCCTTTTGGACCGGTGCCAGTGATCTTGGAGAGATCCAGATCATTCAGCTTCGCAAGGCGACGAGCCAGCGGTGAAGAGAAGATGCGATCACCGGCAGCAGAGGTTGCTACAGGACCAGCAGAGACATCTGCACCATTTGCAGCAGGAGCAGCATCAGCCTTTGGAGCTTCTTCCGCCTTGGCTACAGGAGCCGGTGCCGCCGCCGGAGCAGCGTCAGCGGCAGATGCGTCTTCGCCTTCTTCCAGAAGAATGGCAATCACTTCATTGACCGGCACCGCTTCTGTACCTTCAGCAATCAGGATCTTGCCAATGGTGCCTTCATCAACAGCTTCCACTTCCATGGTCGCCTTGTCGGTCTCAATCTCAGCGATCACATCGCCGGCGGTAACCTCGTCACCTTCTTTCACCAGCCATTTGGCCAGATTGCCACTTTCCATGGTCGGAGAAAGGGCAGGCATCGTAATAGAGATGGGCATTTTCTTTCTCCTTAGGCGCTATAGGTAACCGCTTTGGCCGCAGCAATCACTTCGCCAACATTTGGCAGAGCCAGCTTTTCGAGATTTGCAGCATACGGCATCGGCACATCTTTGCCGGTCACACGAGCTACTGGTGCGTCCAGATAATCAAACGCATGTTCCATGATGCGGAAACCAAGCTCGGAAGAAATGGAGCATTGTGGCCACCCTTCTTCCACGGTCACACAGCGACCGGTCTTGATGACAGAGCGCAGAACGGTATCCATGTCCAAAGGACGCAAGGTACGCAAATCGATGACCTCGGCATTGATGCCTTCCTTGGCCAGCTCTTCAGCAGCCTGCAAGGCATAAGTCATGCCGATACCGAAGGAAATGATGGTCACATCATCACCCTTGCGCGCAATGCGGGCCTTACCAATCGGCACGATATGATCATCGATATCCGGAACATCGAAGCTTTGGCCATAGAGAATTTCGTTCTCAAGGAAGACAACTGGATTGTCAGACCGGATCGCTGCTTTCAGCATGCCTTTGGCATCCGCTGCACTATATGGCTGCATAACGATCAGACCTGGCACCTGACTGTACCAAGCAGAATAGTCCTGACTGTGCTGAGCTGCCACACGAGCCGCTGCACCATTGGCGCCACGGAACACGATCGGGTTGGTGATCTGGCCGCCAGACATATAAAGTGTCTTGGCAGAAGAGTTGATGATGTGGTCAATCGCCTGCATGGCAAAGTTGAATGTCATGAACTCGACAATCGGGCGAAGGCCAGCCATCGCAGCACCAGCAGCAAGACCAGTAAAGCCATGTTCGGTAATCGGAGTATCGATCACGCGCTTGGCACCAAACTCGTCCAGCATGCCCTGGGTGATTTTATAAGCACCCTGATATTGAGCAACTTCCTCACCCATCACAAAGACGCGGTCGTCCTTGCGCATTTCTTCTGCCATCGCATCACGAAGTGCTTCTCGAACGGTGGTACTCTTCATTGGAGTGCCTTCTGGAATTTCAGGCTCTTCCTGAACATCTTCCAAAGTCACAGGTGCAGCTGGAACCGGAGCTGCAGCTGGTGCTTCTACCGCAGGTGCGCTATCAGCGGCTGTTGCTGCAGGAGCTGCAGTCGCAGCATCGTCCAAAGCAGAAGCGTCTTCGCCTTCTTCCAGGATCAACGCAATCAGGCTGTTGACCTTTACGCCTTCGGTGCCTTCGGCGATCAGAATCTTGCCGAGAGTACCTTCCTCGACAGATTCCACTTCCATTGTGGCTTTATCGGTTTCAATCTCCGCGATTACGTCACCAATCGCGACCTCATCACCTTCTTGCTTGACCCATTTGGCCAGATTGCCCTCTTCCATGGTTGGCGAAAGAGCTGGCATCAAAACTTGAATTGGCATGTCTTATGTCCTTCTCAATTTCGCCTTAGAGATCTTCTTCAATGGTAATGTCGGTCCAAAGTTCAGATTCTTCTGGCTCCGGATCGGTTTGCGCGAACTCAGCAGCCTCGGAAACGATGGCGCGGATCTCTTTGTCGATGGATTTCAAATCGGCCTCGGACGCCATACCAGCGTCAACAAGACGCTGACGAACCTGTTCGATGGGATCGTGATCATTGCGCATCTTCTGCACTTCATCCTTGGAACGATATTTCGCAGGGTCAGACATGGAGTGACCACGATAGCGATAAGTCAGCATTTCAAGGATGTAAGGGCCCTTGCCTTCACGAGCCCATTGAATGGCACGCTCGGCAGCAGCCATCACAGCGCGAACATCCATACCATCGACTTGCTCACCTGGAATGCCGAAGGAAGCGCCGCGTTCGGAAAGATCGGTATTGGATGATGAACGCTCAATCGAGGTTCCCATACCATACTTGTTATTTTCGATGATATAGATTGCTGGCAGGTGCCAGAGCTTGGCCATATTGAAGCTCTCGTAAACCTGTCCCTGATTGGACGCACCATCGCCGAAATAAATCATGGAGACATTGTCATTACCGCGATAGTGGTTGGCGAAAGCAAGACCGGTACCGATGGAAACCTGAGCACCTACAATACCATGGCCACCGAAGAAGTTTTTCTCGCGGCTGAACATGTGCATGGAGCCGCCTTTACCCTTCGAATAACCGCCACGACGACCGGTCAATTCGGCCATCACACCCTTTGGCTCCATTCCGCATACCAGCATATGCCCATGGTCACGATAGGAGGTAACAACCTGATCCCCTTCTTTGGAGGCCATCTGCATACCAACGACAACAGCCTCCTGACCAATATAAAGGTGACAGAAACCGCCAATCAGGCCCATGCCATACATCTGGCCGGCCTTTTCCTCGAAACGGCGAATGAGCAACATTTCACGATAAGCGTGAAGTTCCTGATCCTTATCGAATTCTACAATTGTGCGATTGATTGCGGAGCGAGCGCCCCCTTTATCGGCGCTTTTCTTTGCGCCTCCAGATGCGGATGCTGGCATATATATGTGCCCCCTTCAAGCGTTTCCCGTGGGTGAGAGAATAAAGCAGATTCCCAAACCCTGCAAACATTGAAAATGGCAGCAATACTTACCTAAATTATGGAAAAATTACAGGAAATTCATATTAACTGAAATTAAGTTCATTATAAAAAATAAACTTATTTCAAGTTAATTATTAAATATAACCATCTCATCAGGATGAGCCATATTCACATAAAGACGCGCCCGCTCATCCATCATATCAGGATCAAGTGTCTCCCGACGGAAAAGAGCAATGCGATGCTCTTGCACTTCTCGCTCCTGACGCAGAGCCAGCAAATCAGCTTCCAGCACATCAACCTTCAATTTCATGTCCGCAAGCGCATAGGCGCCATAGCCGCCATTCAGCGAATGAAAGACGAAATAGCCAATCAGCAGAAGAAAGAGAAATGGTAGCACCATCTGGCGCAATGCAGAATTTTTTCTTTGGCGAGTTGCCATGCCGTACACCCTACACTTTCGGCTACCAGGGTGGTACGCAAAACCAAATCCGCCCCGGTTCAGGACCTATTTAGCCCTCACAGCGTTAACAAAGGCTTTCCGAATATAAAAAAGGGTGATTTTTTTGGTATATGAATTATTAACAAAAACAACAAGTTAATGATTGATTGACAAAAAAATAGCAGGTGTAAATTCCAAATACTCGCGGTCAATCACGCATATTCCGCATATTTGAAACCGGTATATAATTGGATGCCAATCCCCATCTCAATATCTGACAACACCCTCCATCTGTTTGATCCAATCATTTTCGTCGATCTGCATCCCGGGTAATTTACTGTGCTGGATCTGAACACCACTCTTGACCTATGCTTCCCCCTAACTCAAAACTGGCAAGCACAGATATTCAATATATTGGTTCTGCGATATGGATTCAGGTTTGGTTCTCATTGGGCTAATCGCCCTCGGTGTTGTTTTCGGTCCTATCGTGATCTCGATCATTGCCTGGCGAAAGGTTGACTACCTTTCCACGCAGCTTGATTCACTGCAAAAGGAAACTCAGCTACACAAAGAGAAGATTAAATCATTGGTTTCCGCTCAGCATCAAAAAACAACTGATGAGCAACCCATTCCCTCTAACCAGGAGGCGACTGTTCCTCAGAGACAAGGTCAGTCCGACCAAAAAGAGCAAGTAGCAACAAGTCACCAACCAGCTCATAGCCATGAAGACAACCAGATTTTGGCAGCACAAACCTCGCAAAGCATCATCCAATCCTCTCATGAAGCGACAACAGCAATCGATACGGAGCCAACAAACCAAGATGAACTGGTACTCTCACCCTCCACTCCTTCAATAGAAGAAAAGATCGGTACACGCTGGGCCGTGTGGGTTGGTGGAGTGGCACTCGCGCTTGGTGGTGTTTTCCTTATTCGGTATTCATTGGAAGCAGGTTTCTTTGGCCCAACGGTAAGACTAACCTTGGCTGCTATTTTGGGCTTTATCCTCATGGGTGCAGGAGAATTTTTCCGACGCAAGGAGCTAGCCTCGCCAATCTCTGGTCTTGAGGCAGCATCCATACCGCCCATTCTTACATCCGCCGGCATTGTGGCCCTTTACGGTGTAGCCTATGCAGCATTTGCTCTATATGGTTTTATTGGCGCAGGTACGGCCTTCGCTGTCATGGCAGCAATCTCTGCATTATCCCTCATCACATCTTTACTACATGGCCCGTTTCTCGCAGGTGCTGGCTTTCTCGGTGCGTATGCAACCCCAATACTAGCTTCCACCGGCAGTGGCGATATTCCCTCACTCTATTTTTATCTGATAGCCATCTCCATTCCCGTCATCATCCTGGCTCGCATTCGCCTCTGGTTATGGCTCATGAGAAGCGTGATCATCGCAACACTCGGTTGGGCGCTGCTCACTCTGCTCGGCGAATATGGCCATGAAACTGTCAGTCATGCGCTTTACCTGATAGCGTTGGGCTTGATATTCTCGGCAGCCCTTTTTTGGTCTCTCCACCCAACATTGAACGAAAATAAAAACGATCAAGGCCAGGATTGGATGGCATTTGCTACTTTTGCAGCGCTATCTGCATTAGCTTTTGCGCATTACGCCAGTGCTCCGAATGATCTGGCGCTGCAAGCAATGATAACCACATTGGTCTTGTTACAGCTTGGTCTGGTTTGGCAATGGTCCGCCGCAAACAGTTTGTTGGGATCGGCAGGTTTGCTTGGTTTTCTCGCGATCCTCGCAGGCCCGGATATAATTGAACAAGCAAGTAATCTGGAACGGATAGCGGATGTATTCATTCTGCAGATCTATTCCGAACAGCGCATGGCACTGATCCTCAAGGCAATCAGCGTTGCAGCTCTTTTTGGAGGGGTTGCAAAAATTGCCATTCCCAGGCTCTTACCATATGCAACCAGAACAGCAACGGGTTGGGCTCTGGCAGGGACAATTCTGCCAGTAGTTACTCTGATTGCCGTTTATCTGATCCTGACCCGTTTCGAAACCTCAATGCCTTTTGCCATCGTAGCTATCGGACTGGGCCTAATCTTTTCATGGATATCGCGTGAATTGCTACAAGGAGCAGCCGGGCGCAGATTGATCACCGCGATATATATCATCGCCGCACTAAGCAGTGGCGCACTTGGTCTGACAATCGCAATGGAGAAGGGCTGGCTTACTGTTGCCCTGGCTTTCACCACACTTGGAGCAGCTTTCACTGCCCATCGTCTCAAAATCTGGCAAATTGGCCCATTTGCAGCCCTATTGGCACTCATAGTCGGCATCAGACTTTTCCTCGATCCATTGATCGTTGGTACCGACGTTGGCAGGACACCCATTTTCAACTGGCTTCTTTGGGGGTATGGCACTCCAGCTCTTTGTTTCTATGTCAGTGCATCCTATTTGCGCATGAAAAATGCTCCATCATGGCCCACTCAAGTCCTTGATGCATTATCTATGGTTGCCGTTGCTGCATTGGTCGGTTTTCAGGTCCGACACACAATGAATGACGGCGCTATTTTCATCACCACGACAGGTCTTGCCGAAGTCGCCATACAAAGCATGATGGCACTCAGCCTCTCGATTGGTTATGGTCGAATATCTTCTCGTATGTCCAACTTGATTATGAGACAAGGGAGCCTTTGCCTGGCCATCATTGGCCTCGTCATGATGGTTATCCTACTTGCAATCAGATACAATCCCGCCTTATCGTCGCAATCCGTTGGCGAGGGTCATATCTTTAACCTCGTCAATTTAGGCTATTTGCTACCTGGCCTGTTAACGGCTTGGTTGGCAAGAGAATCTCAAACTCTGAACAGGCCGATCCATTTCACGATCATCACAAAAAGCGTTGCTGGGTTATTTTTGTTTTTATGGCTCAATTTGACGGTTCGTCATGCTTGGCAAGGCGATAATCTACTCCTGACAGACGGCATTCCCGACGGTGAATTCTATTCTTACTCGGCAGCATGGTTGTTCAGTGGTATACTGTTACTCGTTGTTGGAATTTTCCGTCAAAATTTCCTCTATCGAAAAATCTCTGCAGCACTGATAATTCTTGCGGTATTAAAGATCTTTGTTCTCGATACGGCTCAACTGGAAGGCGTACTGCGTGCATTGTCCTTTATCGGTCTTGGCGTGGTTCTGATTGGGATCGGCTTACTCTATCAACGTCTATTGTTTGGTCAGAAAAGCCAGAAAAAGCCAGCCTAGCAAGCGACCAACAGGATTTTAACATACTGAAAAAACTTATACTTTGCACTTGATCCCAGTCAAAGACGAAAACTCGCCGCAGTGAGAAACTTGCCCAAATTAGGGCAACCTTCTTCGAAGCCTTCCTATCATGAAGTTCTTCTTCATCACGGATACATTGGAAGAGCCAGGTTGCATCACCCGTAAAACCGAGGGCGAATATGTATTCGCGCACCAAACCAGTTTTTACCTGCTTGCGAGAGTTTTTGGACTATTGCCAAAAGCGCAATGCCCTGAAGGTCATTGAGGAACCCGTCTCGATGCATCTGGAAGCAACCGAATTGCAGAGACGGTTTCTGGAGCAAAAGGGCCCCGCTCTCTTGCTAACCAATCCAATTCTGGCCAATGGCAAGCCAAGCAAGGTTCCAGTCCTGCTCAATCTGTTTGGAACCGTCGAACGTGTAGCATGGGGCCTCGGTTGTGAACCTTCCGAACTGGAAGACTTCGGAGAATTCCTCGCCTTTCTTCGCCAACCTTCTCCACCAGCACGGTCTGAGCTCGTTCAAAGCGCTACATCCTTGCTGAAGGCTGCAAGCTCTCTTCGTGGCAAAGTTAGCCGCAAGGCATCCTGTCAGGAGGTTGTTCTGACTGGGGACAATCTCGATCTTGAACAATGGCCCATACAAGGCTGCTGGCCGGGAGAACCTGCCCCACTGATCACTTGGCCTATCGTCATTACCCGCCCGCCAAATGCACTCGAAAAAGAAGGTGGCAGCAGCGAAGCAGGCTGCAGTAAACAGGCCATAAAATCCTATAATTGGGGCATCTACCGCATTCAAACTGTGGGCAAAGACAAAGCCATCATGCGTTGGCTGGCCCATCGAGGCGGCGCGGCGCATCATAGACAATGGCAAAAGCTGAACGGTGGCAAAGGGTGTGCCATGCCTATTGCCATCGCGATTGGCTCTGATCCTGCAACCATTCTGAGCGCAGTGACACCGGTCCCGGAAACGCTTTCGGAATCTCAGTTCGCGGGTCTCTATCGCGGCAAACCCACTGAGCTCACCAAGGCTGTTAGCCAGGACATTTTGGTCCCGGCCAATGCCGAGATGATTATCGAAGGAACTGTGAGTGCGCAAGACACTCTGCCCGAAGGTCCCTATGGCGATCACACAGGCTACTATAATAGTGTAGAGCCCTTTCCCGTTCTCACCATTACAGCCATTACGCACCGCAAGAACCCGATCTATCTCTCCACTTTTACCGGCCGAGCGCCAGATGAACCTGCGGTGTTGTCTGAAGCCTTGAATGATGTCTTCCTGCCTCTGGTGAAACAAACCTTCCCGGAAGTCGTCGATTGCTGGCTTCCACCAGAAGCATCAAGCTATCGCATCGCTGTCATTTCCATCGACAAGCGCTATCCCGGACAGGCACGGCGCATCATGATGGGGCTTTGGTCGATGCTGCCGCAATTCAACTATACCAAGCTGATCATCGTGGTCGATAAGCACATCCACGCCAGAAACTGGCAAGACATCATGTGGGCCGTGGCAACCAAGTCAGATCCTTCACGCGACCTCGTCACCATTCACGACACTCCCATAGATTATCTCGACTTCGCCTCACCCAAAGAAGGTCTGGGTGGCAAACTGGGCATTGATGCGACTGACAAGATTGGCAGCGAGACAGATCGGGAATGGGGTGAAGAATTGGCGATGGACGAACGGACTGTTAATAAGATTGATCAACTCATGGCAGAGCTCAATCAGGAGACAAAGCAATGACGCAAATAAGAAAAATCGGCATTGTCATCTCCGGCGCCTCCGGATCAATTCTTGCTTTGTCTGCCTTGCGCATTTTGGCAGATTTACCGAACACTGAAAGCCACCTGATCGTTACTGAAGGCGGACAACGCACCTTGGAATTGGAACTCGAACCGGAAGAAGTCTCCGAAATCCCATATCTTTCAGAGAAGGTCAATGAGGAACAGGATCTTGCAGCATCCATCGCCAGTGGCTCAAATGCCCTGGATGCCATGATCATTTTGCCCTGCTCCATCAGAACACTATCCGCAATTGCCTATGGACAAACCGACAGGCTCTCAATCCGCGCTGCTGATGTGATGCTGAAAGAACGCCGGCCGCTCGTTCTGGCAGTGCGAGAGAGCCCACTTCATTCCGGTCATCTTCAATCCATGCAGCAGGTAACCCAAATGGGCGGCATCATTGCACCACCGGTCCCGGCTTATTACCTGAAACCGCAGACAATTGAAGAAATTGCCTTGCAGAATGCAGCGCGCGTGCTCAACCTGGCGGGATGCAACGTGCAACAGCAATTGGTTCGCTGGGAACGCTAACCCAGCCAAAGGCGCGATGGGCACAATAATCCAGGCTAGCTCCCATTAGATCACAAAACTCTGAAGACCAAGATCTTACGGCGATCGAGCATATATTTGCCCTCGCAGATATCGTTGCCTGAGGCAACCTTCGTCTTGTTGCATCGATCAAAACAACATCACTCAGGCTTCGCAGATCAGCCCTCTTGGCCACAGCATCAATCATATATGGGAAAGACCAAATCTATTTACGTCGTGTTAAACACAACGCGGTTAGACATCTGCATCTCCTCAAAACTCGCTCCGACACTTGATGTTAAATTTCATATAAAATGAAATGATATATTTTCATTGCATACGAAACAAAAAATGTCCTTCGTTTGCAGTTGAAGCAAGACTCAGAGTTCTTTTGAAATTTTCATGAGAAATCGATACAGCAACTCCACTCACCTTAATGAGCGGATAGCAGTCTTTATCGTTCAATCGGTTCATTAAACGACATAATCTGAGCAACCAAAAATTTGGTTGGCCAAACAAGCGCCATAACTCGGAGAAACGACCAACTCACCACCAAGAATGAGCCGATGTAATAAGTTCCAAATAATCTGAAAAACTTACGTCATACCTGAACAAGAGCAATTTTAGGACGCGAACTCATCAGGCTTCGAGCATCCGATTGCGGCGGAATGGATTCTTGTCAAACCACAACATCAGCAATCGGATAACAAGGAACGTCAAAACCAGGCGGCCGAATAGAAGCATCCAGACATCTCCACCCACAGCGACCATGATTGCAGTATCTTCAATCAAACTATGACAAAGCGATAACCAGCAAAGCGAGTAGAATCTGGCTTCCTTGGAAATGGATCCATCATTGGCGCGGGCAATGATCAGTCCGCCCCCATAGGAAAGCCCCAGCAGAATCCCGGTTGTCGTGATTGGCGTAACAGATGGATCAAGCCCGGAAATCTTCAGCAATGGAGCCAGCAACTTGTTGATCCATTTGGTGACATTCAACCAATCAAGAAGATCCAATCCAACCAAAAGTGCGACAAGAATAATAAAGAGAAAGCCCAATCCCTGCAAACTGGTCATTGCCCATTCCAGATGTCCAACATCAGGCTGGCCAAGATATTTGAAATGCTCAATTGATTGAGGCTCATTCAAATAGCCGGTTGTTTTTGCGATCAGATCAATCAGCCAGCACGCCAAAATTCCAACGGCAAGACGCAAGATGACAGTGCCCCAAAAACTAGCTCCTGCCTTACGAACAATGGCCTGTTCAATTGGCAGGGCATGCGTAATCAGAATGAACATACAGATTGATGTAATTTGAGCGGCGGTTACTTCGTGACCAATCAAAACCGGAAAGGCAGCAATCGCGCCATATACCCCCATCAAAGCCGATGTAATGAAAATCAACGCCGCCTCAGCAGGTAAATTTACATACGACATTGCTGGTTCAAACCATGGAACAAGTAAATCAATCCAGCCCATACTTTCAGCAACACGAAGCATAATCATGATGGGAAGCATGATCTTGATAAGTTCCCAAAATGTAGAAAGGCTCAGCCGCGTCAGTTTGACGAGATAGGATGTCATCACATCGCTCATGAAAATGAGAAATAAGGGCAATCGAAATTGCAGGTGGGACTTGTCATGTCGCATGCATCGCAGCGCTAAGCAAGTGGAAATATCTCTCGATCGGCCCCTCTCAAAAGAGATTCGTCGGGCAAAAAAATCCGGCACTCGAACGAAGTGCCGGATCTTTAGTTTATCAGATCACTCAAATACCAAGGGTATGAATGAAAGGCTAGTCGCGCTTTTTCAGAATGGAGCGACCAGCATAGATTGCCATTGGGCCGAGCTCTTCTTCAATGCGGATCAGCTGATTGTATTTTGCCAACCGGTCGGAACGAGCCAAGGAGCCGGTTTTGATCTGGCCGCAATTGGTCGCAACGGCCAAATCGGCAATGGTCGCGTCTTCGGTTTCACCAGAACGGTGAGACATAACAGCGGTATAAGCAGCTTTATGAGCTGTCTCAACAGCATCCAAAGTTTCGGTCAGGGAACCGATCTGGTTCACTTTCACGAGAATTGAGTTTGCAGCGCCCATATTGATGCCATCGCGCAGACGAGCAGAGTTGGTTACGAACAGATCATCACCGACCAGCTGACAACGATCACCAACCTTCTCGGTCAGCAACTTCCAACCGTCCCAGTCATCTTCTGCCATGCCATCTTCGATGGAGATGATTGGATATTTATCAACGAGTGCAGCCAGATAGTCGGACATGCCAGCGCTATCCAGCTCTTTGCCCTCACCTTTCAAGTGATACTTGCCATCAGAGAAGAATTCAGTGGAAGCGCAATCAAGAGCAAGATAGATATCTTCGCCAGCCTTGTAGCCAGCCTCTTCGATGGATTCCATGATGAAATCCAGAGCAGCTTCCGTGGATTCGATGTTTGGAGCAAAACCACCTTCATCGCCAACATTGGTGTTGTGACCAGCTTTCTGCAGACCCTTCTTGAGGGTGTGGAACACCTCCGCGCCCATACGAACAGCATCTGCCATAGTTTCGGCGCCCACAGGCATGATCATGAATTCCTGTACATCGATCGGGTTGTCCGCATGCTCACCACCATTGATGATGTTCATCATTGGAACCGGCAGGGTACGAGCATTGGTGCCGCCAACATAACGATATAGCGGAAGACCAGCGGCATTTGCTGCAGCCTTTGCAACTGCCATGGATACGCCAAGGATCGCATTTGCACCAAGACGCCCTTTGTTGTCGGTACCGTCGAGATCATGCATCGCTTCGTCAATCTGGATCTGATTTTCAGCTTCCAGACCAATCAGAGCGTCGAAAAGATCGTCATTGACAGCTTCAACAGCTTTACGGACGCCCTTGCCCAGATAACGCTCTTCACCATCGCGCAGCTCAACAGCTTCGTGAGCACCAGTAGAAGCGCCAGATGGAACGGCAGCACGGCCAAAAGAGCCGTCTTCCAGAATAACGTCAACTTCTACGGTTGGATTGCCGCGGCTGTCCAGGATCTCGCGACCCAAGATGTCGATGATAGCGGTCATGGTATATCCTCATTACGTGGATCAAGGGAGTTCAGATGCTTGCTGTCTACCCAAAAACCACCGAGATTCCTAGTGAAAAATGCGAGATTTACAGCATCACACCCATATGCACAGCGATAGCGTTAAACCAGTCTCTTTTGGAGAACGTGAAGGCCATCTCCGCTCTCAGGATGGACCCTCTCACCGGTAACATGAAAACCCAATTTCTTGAGAAGGGAGAGCGACGCGTCATTCTCCAATGATGTTATTGCCATCAGTTCCCTCATACCCAAATCATTCAAGGCATGAGCAAGCACCATTTGACAAGCTTCAAACGCATATCCTTTTCGCCAGTGATTGGAATGAATGGCATATCCAATATCAATCAGCTCCAACCAATCGCGCTTGAGTAAACCGCAAAATCCAACTGGCGTCTGACCCTCATCATTGAGGCAGATAAGATACATGCCGAACCCATTCTTATCATAGCTAGCCATGAACACTTCTCGACAATGCTCAATGGTATCATCAAGCGTTCTCAATCCCCTATCGCCAATCATGGCGTAGTAGGCAGGCTCATTCATAAGTTCGAGCAAAAAGGCAGCATCACGCTCATCAATCTTGCGCAACACAAGACGTTCGGATTTTGCAATCATTTGAATACCTCAAAGGATGAGACCAAGACTGGCCGAATCAGGTAGGAGATAAACCTAGATTAATTGGCAGGACGAATTATGAAAACGCTCATCATCACCAACGGCGACAGCGCTGCGGGCATTCTGAGAGAAGCAGGCATTGGCGATACCATCCTGCCATGGCGGGATGTTCTACATGAAGGGCCCATTCCTGATGCCGATGATGATCTGTTTGCCAAAATCCGAGCCAAACATCATGCCAACGGCGCCAGCCAAAACGCAGATGATATCTTTCAGGATTTCAGAGACCGCAATGAGATCCTCAAGAACCATCAGGAATTCGATCGGATCGAGTTATGGTTTGAACACGATCTCTATGATCAGTTGCAGATCTTGCAGATTCTCGATCATCTGGCCCGTCTGAAGCGGGTTCATTCCGTTTTTCTGGTCCAAGCCCCTACATATCTGGGTACACAAACTCCCGATAACATCGGTCGTTTCGAGGAGCTTGGTCTTCCGGTGCTCGACAGCATGTTCTCGTTCGCCAGCAAAGCTTGGGAAGCCTATAGAACAGCAGATGCCCCCAACCAGATCAACATCCTGCGCCAAGGGCCAATTCCGGGTTTTCCCTTCATGGGACAGGCCCTGAAACGCTGTCTGGAAGAACTGCCCGGTAAAGATGGCCTTTCACGCACCGAACGTCAGATTCTCTACACGCTGGACCGTGGCGTCAATCGCCCAGGTATGCTCTTTGCGCAGGTCCTGAATATGGAGGAAGCTGCCTTCCTTGGCGATTGGAGTTTCTTCAAGATCCTCAGTGATCTGCAATTCTGCACGCGTCCCGCCCTTACCGGCCTGCCACAAGAATTCAAACCCAAGATCTTTGCCAATGATGATCAACGCAAGGAATTCATTACATCCCAGTTACACCTGACCGACTTCGGCAAGAAGACACTGGATCAACAGGCAGATTTTCTGATGGAAAATGGTTTGCATCGCTGGTGGGGCGGTTGCGAGCTAACCAGTACCAATCACTGGCGCTGGGATGACGAGATCGCAAGTCTCATTCATCACAAGGCCCACTAAGCGTTATTCAATATAGATTCATGAAATGCAAAAAAGCAGCCCTGATATCAGGAGCCGCCTTTTTCTTTTTGGTCTGCATCTACAAACGCAGATAAAATCCATTCAGCCTCGGGTCATGATCACCAGAGCGAACAAAGAACCGAAAGACAAAGCAACCGCAGGAATGACAATTGCAGGATAGCCAAAAGTGAAAATGGCCATACCCCAACCGGCCAGAACCAGCAAAGCAACAAGAGTTGCCAGTAGTGAGCCTTTGGTAAATTCAGTTTTTGTCGCTTCGCTCATAATCTAAATCCCGGTGCTAGATATATATGGCAAACTGCGTAAGAAATTTGCCGTAGAAAATTTGTCCGCACACTAAGGATTAAAACGAACATGTCCATACGGAACCTTTGCACTGCAACAATAGGTCGCAGTGCAAGTGTTTAGTTGTTCGATTTCGAATATACTTTAGATTGAACGAGGGCTATCAAGCACCATTTTTGGCAAGATTATCAAATGCCATGAGGGTCTTGAGCAGATCCTGCAACTCTTGAACAGGGATCATATTTGGTCCGTCACATGGCGCATTATCAGGATCCTGATGGGTCTCGAGAAAGACACCGGCAACACCAACGGAAACCGCAGCACGAGAGAGTGTACTGATAAACTCACGTTGACCACCGGACGAACTGCCCTGCCCGCCAGGCTGCTGAACCGAATGGGTGGCATCAAAGATAACCGGTGCGCCGGTCTCTGCCATGATTGGCAGGCCACGGAAATCAGTAACCAGCGTGTTATAGCCAAAGCTGGTCCCACGATCCGTCAGCATGACATTGGCATTACCGCTTTCGGTCAGTTTTGAGACCACATTGCGCATGTCCCAAGGTGCCAGAAACTGACCTTTTTTGACATTGATAACTGCGCCGCTCTTCGCAGCTGCAACCAGCAAATCGGTCTGACGACACAAAAAGGCCGGGATCTGCAAAATATCGGCGACTTCTGCCGCTGGTGCACATTGATGCACCTCGTGAATGTCAGTGACGACCGGAAGACCAAACTTCTCTTTGATTTCCGCAAAAACCTCAACCGCTTTCTCCAGACCAATGCCGCGTGCCGCAGTCAGACTGGTTCGGTTGGCTTTATCAAATGAGGATTTATAGACAATGCCGATACCAAGATTGTCACTAATCTCTTTCAATGCTGCCGCCATTTCCATGGCATGGTCGCGGCTTTCCATCTGACATGGACCAGCCATGACAGACAAAGGCAAATCGTTACCGAATTTGACAGAACCGGCAGAAACAACTGAGTTAGGTGCAGACATAAAAGCTCTCATTGTGCTGGTGGGGCCAGATCGCAAAGACATATGAGCCCAGGATCGAAGCGAAAGGAATCACGGCTGAACCATGAAATGCAGTCGCGGCAAAAACATGGCAGCAAAAGCAAGAAAGCAGGGTAACCCCTGCCTTCTCATATTTCCAAATCCTAGACCAGTCGGCTCTGCTCAAGAGCGGCTGAAATAAAGGACGAGAACAGTGGATGCGGATCAAACGGGCGAGATTTCAGCTCCGGATGATACTGGACCGCAACGAACCATGGATGATCAGCAATCTCGACAGTCTCCGGCAATACACCATCCGGAGAGAGGCCCGCAAAGATCAAACCACATTCTTCCAACTTGTCCTTGAAGTCGATATTGACCTCATAACGATGGCGATGGCGCTCGTGGATAATTTCGGAATCATAGATATCCGCAATCTTGGAACCAGGCTTCAAATGCGCCTCATAGGAACCAAGACGCATGGTGCCACCCAGATCCCCATCCTGACTACGGGTTTCCTTGGCATTGCCCTTCGACCATTCGGTCATCAGACCAACAACGCTGTTCCTCGCATCACCAAACTCGGATGATGTCGCGTCTTGGATCCCAGCCAAATTGCGAGCTGCTTCAATAACCGCCATCTGCATGCCAAAACAGATACCGAAATACGGGATCTTGTTTTCACGTGCATAGCGAACAGCTTCAATCTTGCCTTCAGAACCACGCTCACCAAATCCACCTGGCACCAGAATGCCATGCACATCACCAAGCTGTTCGGCTGGATCCTGTCCCTTTTCAAAGGCATCGGACTCGATCCACTTCAGATTGACCTTCACCTTATTGTCGATGCCGCCATGATAAAGCGCTTCGATCAGGGATTTATAAGCATCCAAAAGCTGGGTATATTTACCGACAACCGCAATCTCAACTTCCCCTTCAGGGTTGTTGATGCGATCCATGATGCCTTCCCAGATCTCGAAATTCGGTTTTGGAGCACCATCAATACCAAAAGCCGCCAATACTTCATTATCCAGCCCTTCGGCATGGTAGGAAAGTGGCACCTGATAGATGGACTTCACATCCAGCGCCTGAATAACCGCTTCCGGCCGTACATTACAGAATTGGGAAAGCTTGCGACGCTCACTGACCGGAATTTCACGATCACAGCGAACCAGCAGGATATTTGGCTGAATACCAATGGAACGCAGCTCTTTCACGGAGTGCTGGGTTGGTTTGGTTTTCAGCTCGCCCGCACTTGGAATATAGGGCATCAGAGTCAGATGGATATAGACCGCTTGACCACGTGGCAGTTCATTGCCCAACTGACGGATCGCTTCGAAGAACGGAAGCGCTTCGATATCACCAACCGTGCCGCCAATCTCACACAGCACGAAATCATAATCTTCGTTGCCATCGAGAATGAAATTCTTGATCTCGTCGGTCACATGCGGAATCACCTGCACCGTGCCGCCAAGATAGTCCCCACGACGTTCGCGGGTAATGATGTTCTGATAGATCCGACCCGTCGTGATATTGTCCTGCTGATTGGACGGACGACCGGTAAAGCGCTCATAGTGACCCAGATCAAGATCTGTTTCCGCGCCATCATCGGTCACGAAGCATTCCCCATGCTGGTAGGGAGACATCGTACCGGGATCAACATTGAGATAGGGATCAAGTTTACGTAGCCGAACTGAATAGCCACGTGCCTGTAGAGCCGCCCCAAGAGCCGCAGACGCAAGCCCTTTGCCGAGCGAGGACACCACACCGCCAGTAATGAAAATATATCGCGCCATGGACTCGTAGATTACTTCTCTTTGGTGGGAAATGCCAAATCAATTCCCAAACCGTCCAAAAGAAAATCACGACCGGAAGTCAAAGCCAGCCCCCGAGCCGGATGATCTCAAGAAAAAGGCCGCATCCATCCCCTGACTTCCAGGCTCTTGGCAACCTGGCAAGGATCGATCCAGCACTTGCACAATAGAAACCGGCCCCCACTCGAATCAAAAGAAAACGTGCGAGAGCCGGTTTGAAACTTCATGATCAGGCCATCTAACATAGCCCAGTCTCAACCTTACTGAGAGGTTGGAACCTGTGGGCCGCTCTGGCTACGCTGCTGCAGCTCATCCAGAATGCCATTGCCGCCAGCTGCTGGCTGACCTTCACCAGACTGGGTTTCAGTCTGTGCAGGAACATTGTCCAATACATCGCTTGGCTTGTCACTGACACGGGCCAGAATGGTCAGAATCAGCGAAGTAGCAAAGAAACAAGCGGCCAGAATAGCCGTTGTCCGGGTCAACAGGTTGGCTGCACCACGACCGGTCAGAAAACCGCCGCCACCGCCGCCGCCACCACCACCAATGCCCAGAGCGCCACCTTCAGAGCGCTGCAACAGGACCACAACAACCAGTGCGGCCACAACAAGCAGGTGGATGACAATAATTACCGATTCCATGCTTTTTACGTCTCTATCATAGCGAAATCGCAGTTTTGAGCCATTTTCGCTCAAAACCGCGACCGCATTATCATTCATCTTGGGCGTCTTCTACAACAAGCCGCCGCAGGATTCCAGTCTTTCCATGCGCTTTTATGCATTTGGGTGGGAAGAGATGCCTTTGCAACCCCTGCCCCACACAAAGAATTCACATGTAGAAATCGTTACTTGTATGCAGCCATGATACCGAGGAAGTCTGCCGCCTTCAGGCTGGCACCACCAACAAGAGCACCATCTACGTTGGCAACACCCATCAACTCGGATGCATTGCCGGGCTTTACAGAACCACCATATAGAAGACGCATGGAAGAACCTTCGTCACCAAAGGCTTTGCTCAGCTCTTCACGCATGCAAGCATGGACTTCCGCAACATCATCAGCGGTTGGCGTCAGGCCCGTACCGATTGCCCAGACAGGCTCATAAGCAATCACCGAGTTGGCTGCGGTTGCTCCAGAAGGGATGGAGCCAGCCAATTGTGCTTTGATCACATCAAGGGTCTCACCGCTCTTGCGCTCTCCCTCAGTCTCACCAACGCAAATGATGGCAACCAGATCTTGAGCCCAGACAGCCTCGGCTTTGGCTTTGACCACTTTGTTGCTCTCACCATGGTCAGCACGACGCTCGGAGTGACCAACAATGATGGCAGACGCACCAGCATCAGCAAACATTTCAGCAGACAGATCACCAGTATGAGCGCCAGAGCCATTGACATGACAATCCTGCGCACCAATTGCGACAGCACTACCACCAGCAGTCTGGGCGAACTGAGAGACAAGCGTGGCAGGTGGGCAAATCATGCTATCAACCTTGGATGCCAAATCAGCGTCATATCCACCAATCAGAGCTTCCAGCTCCGATGCGGCCGCTTTCAGACCATTCATTTTCCAGTTACCAGCGACGAGTGGCTTGATAGCAGCGCTCATGGATCATTCCCCTTCATGCAAATCCGATGAAAATTCTGGGCCTGCCATAGCAAACTTCATCTCGCCTTGCTAGTTGCCAGCGCATTTGCAGTGGACCACCTCGCCTTTTTCCTCAAATTTTGGTTACAAACCCGATTTCTGCCCTGATTTGTCCCCTCTTTTAAGCGAGCAAAGCTTGCAGGGTGAGGTTGAGCTTTCTATGATCCGCCCAAAGTTGGAAAGACATCACTGCGGTGTGGCAAACAGCTTGGGCCAATATTCGGTCCGCTGACCTGCCCCCGGATGAAAAGGACAAATCCTTCCATGATGGAATTTATGCGCACAATGGCAGCAGGTTGGGTTGCCAAGATTTTTATGGGCCTGTTGGTTCTCAGCTTCGCCGTTTGGGGTATCGCTGATATTTTCAACGGCTTCGGCAGAGGTGCAGTCGCCACTGTCGGTGACGCTGAAATTGATGCGCGAGACTATCAGGTAGAGTTGAACAAAGAACTCAACATCCTGTCCAATCGTCTTGGCCGCACCATCACCCCTTCTCAGTCTGCTACCTTTGGCATCCCCAATCAGGTGCTGGGCCGCATGATTGCAGAAGGCACTCTGGATGATCTGGCTCTGAAGTATAATGTCGGCCTGTCCAAGGAAGAACTGGCCAAACGCATTGCAGAGGAACCAAGCTTCCAAACCCTTGGTCGTTTTGATCGCGCTTATATGCAGAATGTACTGCGTAGCCTCGGAACCACAGAAGATCGCTATGTCACCAGCCGTGAAAAGCTGGAAGCCCGCCGTCAGATTGGTGGTGGTCTCGCAGGTCTTGCCACAGCGCCAACCGCTAGCCTGAAGGTCTTCCATCGCTTTGCCAATGAAAAACGCTCTGCTGACTATCTGATTCTGGAAGAAAGCAAACTGCCAGAAGTTGCGGAACCGACCGATGCAGAGCTGGAAACCTATTACAAAGACAAGAAGCTCGCCTTCCGCGCACCGGAATATCGTTCTTTCGAGCTGTTGAAGCTGGAGCCGGGCGATATCGCGGATCCATCTGCCGTATCAGATGAAGATGCAAAAATCGTTTTTGACTCCGGTTCCAACCGCTTCCGTACTCCGGAAAAGCGCCGCGTGCAACAGATCCTCTTCAGTTCTGAAGAGGAAGCCAAGGCTGCTTCCGACAAAATCAAGGACGGCACAAGCTTTGATGACATCTTGACCGAACGCAATATCAAGCCGGAAGATGCCGACTTTGGTCTTTTAACCAAAACCGAGCTGACTGATCCTGCTGCGGCAGATGCTGCATTCACGCTGGATCTGAACACCGTATCTGACGTAGTCGATGGCCGTTTCGGAAAACTGTTGCTTCGTGTAACGGAAATTCAGCCGGAAGCCTCCAAGCCATTTGACGAGGTCAAGGATATCCTGAAAGCAGAAATCGCTGCCGATCGTGCCAATGGCGAAGTGCTGGATATGTTCGACAGTGTGGAAGATGAGCGCGCTGGAGGATCCACTCTGAAAGAGATCGCCGACAAGCTGAACCTGAAACTGCGCACGATTACTTCCATTTCCAAAGCAGGTGATTTGAAAACCGAAGACAAGGTCACCGATCTTCCAGAACAGGAAAAACTGTTGACTGGTATCTTTGAAAGCGATGTAGATTTGGAGACTGACCCGATCGATATCGGTAGTACCGGTTTTGCCTGGTACAACGTCATCGACATCACTCCTGCTCAGGATCGTCCTTTGACAGATGTGAAAGCCAAAGTGATCGAAGCATGGAAAGCTGACAAACGCAGAACTCAATTGACTGACTTGGCAACCAAGCTCAAAGGCGAGCTGGATGGTGGCAAGAGCTTGGCAGATATTGCTGCCGATCAAGGCATTGAGGTCAAGCAAGCCAAGGACCTGACCCGTCAGAGCCAGGGCGTCTCTGTTCCGCAGAGTGCGATCGATCAGCTCTTCAACGGCCCCGTTGGTTATACCGCTACCGCAGCTGGGGAGAATTCTCAGCTGCTGTTGAAAGTCACTGACATCACTGCGCCGGAATTCAACGCTGACGGCCTGGAAAATGATGCTCTACGTCGTCAGCTGGATCAGAATGCGGAAAATGATCTGCTGTCTCAGCTGGTAGGTGGTCTGCAGCGGGATCTCGGTATCTCGATCAACCAACCTCTGCTGAACCAGTTGGTGCGTTAGTCTTCAAGTATCTGGCATGAAATCCGGCACTGGTCACGGCCAGTCCACACAAGAACAAGGAAAGCCCAGTTTTGGGCTTTCTTTTTGTCTGAAAATTTGCCCAACTAGGCCACTCAGAAAAGAGAAGACCAGCATGATACAAGCTGGTGCCTTGAGCGATCGGGAGAAATTATCATGGAAGAAATGAAACCCTTTTTGGCCAAAGTGGCCGACGGCAACGCGCTCAACCAATCCGAAGCATGGCAAGCCTTCGACATCATCATGTCGGGCAAGGCGACACCGAGCCAGATTGGCGCTTTTCTGATGGCTCTGCGCTTGCGTGGCGAAACGGTAGACGAAATCACTGGTGCGGTCTCTCAGATGCGCGCAAAGATGTCGACGGTAGATGCCCCTGAAAATGCCGTCGATATCGTTGGCACTGGTGGCACAGGCACCAAGACCTATAATATCTCCACTTGTGCGGCCATGATCATGGCAGGTGGTGGCATTTCTGTTGCCAAACATGGCAACAAAGCTCTGTCTTCTCTATCCGGCTCTGGAGATGTCCTCTCCAGTCTCGGCGTCAATCTGGAGCAGGACAGTCAAGGTGTGACCCGTTGCATCAAGGAAGCCAATATCGGCTTCATGTTCGCCCCCAATCACCATTCTTCCATGCGCTTTGTCGGACCATCCCGCGTTGAAATGGGCATTCGCACCATCTTCAATCTGCTCGGGCCGCTGGCCAACCCGGCGAACGTCAAACATCACTTGATCGGTGTGTTCGATCCGCAATGGCTGGAGCCTTTCGCTCAGACCTTGAAGAATCTGGAGTCTAAGATGGCTTGGATCATCCATGGTGAAGGCGGCCTCGATGAAATCTCCACACTTGGTGAAACCCAGATCGTGCAGCTGAAGGATGGTGAAATAACTCGCTTTACCATCTCACCGGAAGATGTCGGTTTTCCACGTGCCAAAATGGAAGACATTCGCGGTGGAACAGGCGATGCCAATGCAGTGGCACTGCGCGCTATTCTGTCCGGTGAAAAGGGTCCATATCGCGATATCGTCGTGATGAATGCTGCCGCAGGCTTACTCATTGGTGGCAAAGTGGACAGCTATGCTGACGGCGTCGAGCTCGCCCAGCAGATCATCGACAATGGCGATGCATTGAATGCACTGAACAAACTGGTAGCCGTTTCCAACCAAAGTTAATGAATTGAGAGCGGGTCAATCACCCTCCTCCTCCAAATCTGACAAGACTAAAAGATCGAACTTATCCCATGGCTGACATCTTAAAAAAAATCGAACTCTATAAGCGCGAAGAAGTCAAAGCTGCAGAAGCGCAGATCTCACTTGCAGATTTGAAAGCCAGAATTGCTGATCAGGATGATGCACCGCGTGGCTTTTACGGTGCACTTAAAGCAAAAGTTGACGCAGGCAAATATGCCCTGATTGCTGAAGTCAAAAAAGCCAGCCCGTCCAAAGGCCTGATCCGAGAAGACTTCAATCCGCCTGTTCTCGCAAAAGCTTATGAGAATGGCGGCGCAGCTTGTCTGTCTGTCCTTACCGACACCCCAAGCTTTCAAGGTCACCCGGATTTCCTGATCGCAGCCCGCAAAGAAGTATCCCTGCCCGCCCTTCGTAAGGACTTTCTCTATGTGCCTTATCAGGTCTATGAGGCCCGGGCGTGGGGAGCCGATTGCATACTGATCATCATGGCATCTGTTACCGACGATGAAGCGCGTGTGCTGGAAGACACGGCCCTTGAGTTGGGTATGGATGTTCTGGTTGAAGTACATGACAAGGAAGAACTGGACCGTGCGCTTGCCTCTTTGAAGTCGCCTTTGCTCGGCATCAACAACCGCAATCTCAAATCCTTTGAGACAACCTTGCAGACCAGCCTTGATCTTGCCAAACATGTGCCAGATGACAAGTTGCTGGTCGGTGAAAGCGGCCTGTTCACACCAGTAGACCTGAAACTGCTGTCCAATGAAGCCAACATCAACACCTTCCTGATTGGCGAAAGCCTGATGCGCAAGGATGATGTGGAAGAGGCCACCCGCTCTCTTCTGGGGATTTAAACCCTTCAAGACCGAGCATTTGACCCAAGACAAAGGCAACAAGCCTGTAACACGGCAAGAAGGACGCAATGACATCATTCGCCCTTTGAAGGAGCAGACACCGTGACGGAAAATCGCCTGACCCATCTGGATGACACCGGCGCGGCCAATATGGTCGATGTATCGCAAAAAGATCCCACCACCCGAACAGCGTTTGCTCGCGGGGCTGTGCAGATGAAGCAAGAAACACTGGATCTGATCTTGTCTGGAAACGCCAAGAAGGGTGATGTCCTCGCTACCGCTCGTATTGCAGGCATCATGGCCGCCAAGCGCACCCATGAGCTGATCCCACTTTGCCATCCATTGGGCCTGAGCAAAGTTTCCATCGACATTGAAGCCGACAATGATTTGCCGGGCCTTGTCATCACAGCAATGGCCAAGGTCACCGGACAAACCGGGGTGGAAATGGAAGCCCTGACTGCAGCATCGGTTGCCTGCCTGACCATCTATGACATGGCCAAAGCCGCCGATAAAGGCATGGTTCTGAAAGACATCCGCTTGCTAGAGAAAACCGGAGGCAAATCCGGCCATTGGAAAGCAGACGAATAGTCTTATCCGCAATCCGCAACATAAAGACATCAAGACAAGGAAAGGCAGCCAGATCATGGCCCTGATGAAAGTGGAAGACGCCCTGAACCACCTGTTGGATGGAATTTCAAACACCAAGGTTCAATCCGTTCCACTCTCAGAAGCTTCAGGCCGTATTTTGGCACAAGATATGGCTGCGACCCGCAACCAACCACCCTTTGATGCCTCAGCCATGGATGGCTATGCTGTCAAGGCAGATAATCTGAAAGACCTTCCGGCTAAACTAAAGGTGATTGGAGAAGTCCCAGCTGGTCATTCCTTCGCAGGTGAAATGAAGGATGGGGAAGCTGTACGGATCTTCACTGGTGCACCGGTTCCAGCTGGTGCTGATGCCATCCTCATTCAGGAAAACACAGAACGTGATGGAGATTTTGTTACGGCTCTCGAGCCAGTCTCAAACGGCAAATTCATCCGCCCTGCAGGCCTTGATTTCAAGGAAGGCGAAGTCACCCTGACCAAAGGGATCCATTTGACACCTCGTCAAGTTGCCCTCGGCGCATCCATGAATTATGCCGAGATCCCGGTCCTGAGCAGACCCAAAGTTGCCATTCTCGCAACAGGTGATGAGCTGGTACCCCCGGGAGAAACACCGGCTGCCGACCAGATCATCTCATCCAATAATTTCGGAGTGGCGGGACAAGCCGAACAGGTGGGTGCTGAGACGCTTAACCTCGGGATCGCCAAGGACCAGAAAGACGCGATCGCTGCCAAGATCAAGGAAGCACAAGATTGGGGCGCAGATATCCTTGTCACCATCGGTGGGGCATCCGTTGGTGACCATGATCTGGTGCAAGATGTGTTGACTGAAGCGGGAATGGATCTCAATTTCTGGCGCATCGCCATGCGCCCGGGCAAACCATTGATGGCTGGCAATCTCGGTTCCATGCAGGTACTGGGCCTGCCGGGTAATCCGGTTTCCTCCATGGTTTGTGCGCATATTTTCCTGCAACCCCTTATCCGTGCCATGTTGGGGCAGAATGAGACCCAGCCGCTGCAGACTGCAAAGCTGGCAATGGATCTGGGCGAGAATGACCAGCGACAGGATTACTTACGCGCCCGTCTTGAAAAAGACACAGCAACTGGTCAGTGGATTGCACATCCATTCTCCAAGCAGGACAGTGCCATGATGGCCCGTTTTGCGGATGCGGATTGTCTGATCATTCGTCCTCCGTTTGCTCCAGCAGCAAACAAAGACGATAGCTGCACCATATTGGTGCTCTGATTGATCAAACACAATCAGCCATGAAAAAGGGCGCATCAAGCGCCCTCTTCTTTTTGCTCACCACTTAAATCTTCAGAGCTTAGCCAAAGCTGCGACGCAGCCAAGGACGTGGATTGTTGACCAACTGCTCGTCATTGCCAGTTGGCTGATAATAATTGGTTACATCAGGCCACTCGCCACGCTCAAGTCCGGCGCGAACATTGGGGTCCTGCACATCAAAGGCATCCACACCACAGCGCACCAGCATTGGCATCTGATCGAGAATGTAAGCACCAGTCGCGCGAACCTCACCCTTATAATCGTAACGCTCGCGCAGCAGACGAGAAGATGAAAAAGCACGGCCATCAGCAAAAGCCGGGAAGTTGACCGCCACGGCTTCAATCTTATCCAGATGGTCACCAATGCGGGTCACATCCTCGCCAGCATCGACAATCACGCCCAGACGAAATGCTGGTTTGCCAGCTTCCAATAGCTCCAAAGCACGGTCCAAGCCAAGGAAATAGGCGCCAGCAGCAGGCAGTTCAGCCTCGGCATCCAAAGTCTGCCATTCATCGACATGAAAAGCATGTGGCTTATACAAGGTGGCTTCCGCCTGATTCTCAGTTTGATTGCTCATAATCTCTACCCTTTGGCCACATGCAGGCCGCATTCTGTTTTGTCCTGGCCTTTCCAACGTCCGGCTCTTGCATCTTCGCCCTCTTTCACGGGACTGGTGCAAGGTGCACAACCGATGGATAAAAAGCCCTTCGGAATAAGTGGATGGCCTGGAAGGCTATTCTGCTTGACATAATCAGCAACATCTTTGGCCACCCAATTGGCGAGCGGATTGACCTTCAGCTTGCCCTTGTCCTGCTCAAAGATCGCCATATTGGCACGGTCTGCGGTCTGATATCGCTTACGGCCGGTAATCCAACCAACATAACCACTCATTGCCAGATCAAGCGGCACGGTCTTGCGCATATCACAACAAGTATCCGGATCCGTCATCCACAGCGCCCCAAAGGGATCCACTTCCTTGAGTTTCACCGGATCAGGCACAATTGACTGCAGATTGCTCAAACCAAACTGACGCTCGATCTGATCGCGATAGGCCAGCGTTTCATCAAAATGCTTGCGGGTATCGACAAACAGAACGGGATAGCCCGCATCAATTTGTGAGACCAGATGCAACAAGACGACACTGTCTGCCCCAAAGCTTGAAACAAGAGGCACTGGCCCGCCGGTTTTATCGTGATTATCGGCGAGCCACTGCAGGATAGCCTGCGGGGACTGGCCTTCATATTCTGCATTGAGAGCAGCCAGATCAGCATCACTTAGTTGACTGCTCGTTTGTCCCTTCGGTCCTGACATAGTCCAATGTCCTTACCTTACGCAGCTTTGGCTGGATACAGCGCCTCTTTGAAGGGCACCGGTCCAAGTCGACGATAAGCGTCAATAAAGATCTCATCGTCTGAAAGCCGCAGAGCCAGATAGGTATCGATCACCTTCTCGATCGCATCGGTCACTTCCTCAGCCAGGAAGCCACGTCCGAGAATGGCACCAATGGAGGTGTTCTCATCGGCAGATCCGCCAAGTGTGATCTGATAAAGCTCTTCACCTTTACGATCCACACCCAAGATACCGATATGTCCCACATGATGGTGACCACAGGCATTGATACAGCCGGAAATCTTGATTTTCAGCTCACCAATTTCTTTCTGACGTTCAGCCGAGCCAAGACGATTGGAAATATCCTGAGAGATCGGAATGGAACGTGCATTGGCAAGAGCACAATAATCAAGACCCGGGCAAGCGATGATATCGGTCACAAGACCCGCATTGGCTTCCGCCAGCTCAGCCTCTACCAACGCTAGATAGAGCGGATAGAGATCGGACTTCGCAACATGTGGCAGAATGATATTCTGCTCATGGGAAATGCGTAGTTCATCATACCCATATTGTGCAGCCAGATCGGCGACCACATGCATTTGCTTGTCTGTTGCATCACCCGGAACACCTCCAACGGGCTTCAGGGAAATGGTCACGCAAGAATGATCCTTGATCTTGTGACCAAAGCTGTTCTGGCTAACCCACTGGCTGAAGCCTGCATCGCGAGCACGAGCGTGAGTCAGTTTCGCAGCACCTTCGTTATCATCTTTCAAAGACGGTATCGCGAAATAGGCATTGATGCGGTCAATCTCGGACTGAGGCACTTTCAGCACGCTATCCTTGATCTCGGCCCATTCAGCATCAATCGCAGTTTTCAGCTCTTCCAAACCGGTCTCGTGAACGAGGATCTTGATACGAGCTTTATACTTGTTATCACGGCGGCCATAGCGGTTATAAACCCGCAAGATCGCTTCCAGATAGCTCAAGATATCTTCTTCAGCGATATTATCGGCTACCTTCTTGGCAATCATTGGGGTACGCCCCTGCCCGCCGCCAACATAAACGGTGAAGCCAATGCCGCCATCCGCACGTTCAACCAACTGCAAGCCAATGTCATGCACCTGAATGGCAGCTCGGTCTGCCTTGGCGCCATTGATCGCGATCTTGAACTTACGCGGCAGGAAGGTGAATTCCGGATGCAGACTGGACCACTGGCGAATGATCTCGGCATAAACACGAGGATCGGCAATCTCGTCATGCGCCGCACCGGCAAAGTGATCGGTGGTCACGTTGCGGATACAGTTACCTGATGTCTGGATGGCATGCATTTCAACTTCAGCCAGCTCTTCCAGAATATCCGGCGTATCCTTCAGGCTAGGCCAGTTATACTGCAAGTTCTGACGGGTGGTGAAATGCCCATAACCACGATCATATTTGGTGGCAATGTCAGCCAGCTTGTGCATCTGCTTGCTGTTCAGCGTGCCATAAGGAATGGCAACACGCAGCATATAGGCATGCAGCTGAAGATACAGACCATTCATCAGGCGAAGCGGTTTGAACTGGTCTTCGGTCAACTCCCCAGACAAACGGCGTTCAACCTGATTGCGAAACTGCGCCACACGCTGGCGCACAAAGTCTGCATCAAACTCATCATAGCGATACATAACGCTCTCCTATGCGTGCAGGCGATTAGCGGGCCTGTCAAATTTGCGGGAAAGGTGCAAGCCCTCAAATGGATCGATGGTAGGGCCATCAGCTCGAATACGCTCACGCAGACGATCTGCAATCAGGGGCTCATCATCACTGGCGCGGCTCACAGAAATCACAGCCAGATCAATTACGCCTTGATTGCGGATCTCTTCAAGCGCTGCTTCAGCATCAGACTCAACCTCATAACAGCGTGCTTGCTGTAGATCCTCATCCCAGCGCACTGCAGGCGCCAGAAATACAACAATCCCGTCCAACAATCGGTTGCCGGTAACAACAAACATGCTGATCTCCCAAATTGGTCTTTCAAAAGCGTGGTTGACAAATCGCACTTTGGTCCTGAGATCTGCCAAACTTTCCTGTCTGTTAGATAGAGAGGAAGAGGCTTGCCAACAATCACGGGCAATGGACTTTAAAAAACCAATCCGGTTCAAATTTCGCAGGCCGAACAATGCACTCCCCATATCGCCTTGCACATGATTTTGTTCTCCAAATCAGCCTTTTTGGAGAAAAGAGGCCATCATTGCCCACCGTTGAGATCTTTTACCGTCCTAAACCTGACGACATGTGAGCAATAGAATTGCTCATCTGCAGTTCAGATGAGAAAAGCATTTCCAACGAAAAATCCCGGAGATGTCACCATCCCCGGGATTACTTGTATTTTTGAACCTGACACGCCGTTATTGAATAACAAACGGAGTATTCGGGATCACGATTTTCGGGTTAACCCGAATAGGCTTCTGTTGCGCAGGAGGCTTAACCCGCTGCGGCTTCTGCCGTACGGCCCGTTTCACACAGCGTGTAGCCGATGCCCGCTTGAAGCCCTTGCGACAGACACATTTGTTGCCGCGAACAATGGTCGAACCACGATCACATCTTGGACGAACCACCCTTGGAGGCTTTACAACAACTGGTGGCTTGATGACCACTGGAGGTTTGATAACAACCGGTGGCTTGACGATCCGGCGCGGGACACAGCGTGTGGCACTTGCCCGTTTGAAGCCTTTGCGACAGACACACTTGTTGCCCTTGCGAATGGTCGACCGAGCATCACACCTTAGCGGTATCACGACTGGTGGTTTCACAACTGGCGGCTTGAGCCGAAGGCAACCTTGTCCCGGTACGAAAGTACGACCTTTCTTACAGGCACAACGGGTCTTGGACACCTTGTTCATGCCACGATAGCGGCAGACACAGCTATTGCCCTTCTTCACGGTCGTGGCGCGATTGCATTTCAGCAGATCCACGGGCGGAGTAACCACTGGTGGTCTGATCTTGATGCAACCCTGTCCTGGCACGAAGGTGCGACCCTTCTTACAAGCACAACGGGTCTTGGACACCTTGTTCATGCCACGGTAGCGGCAGACACAGCTTTTGCCCTTCTTTACCGTGGTTGCACGATCACATTTCAACGGATTAACCGGTGGAGTGATCACAAGGCAACCTTTGCCACGTACAAAGCTTGAGCCCTTGCGACAACGACAGCTCGTTGCCGATACCTTGCGCATACCGCGATAGCGACAAACACAACGTCCATTGGAAGGCACGGCAGTCACACCATCACAGCGTGGCAATGGATCAATCAAACCAGGAGGGATTGGCAGCGGCAGAGGAAGCGGCAGTGGATTTGGATCATCATAGATTGGAGGATCCGGCTGCACTGGAGGTCGCTGAACCGGTGGCTCATAGGGCCGCGGCATGCCAGGCAATGACACAGATGCACAGGAACGACGGTTCTGAGCAGCTTGCGGCACACCAAGTCGGGTGAACAATTCATCACTGATCTGACCATTGACCGGCATTCCAAGGCGACCCTGCAACTCACGCAAACCCGCGCGGGTTTTTCGTCCCATCACGCCATCAACGCCCCCGACATCAATGCCGAGATTTTCCATGGCTTGCTGAGCTACTGCAACGCGCTCGCGACGACCAGAGCCGACGCCAAGGCGGGCGCAATTGGTATAGCGAGCATCACGCTCCACTGCAGGCAATTGCACACGAACCGTCACGCTTGCACTGGCACCCGGCGCCAATTCAGCATATGGCTGGATGCAGGTCGCAGAGGAGCCACCAGCCAGTCGGCAAGACCAACCATCGCCACCAACGACATCGAGATTGAGTGCACGTGGACGACCCAGCTGCTCACTGATCACCAACGGACCTTCATAGACAGCGTTGCCTTCATTGGTCGTGGTGAGCTGGAACTCACAGGAATAACTGCGATTACGCTCATTGACCAGACAATCACCAAGGGAGGTCTTCTCAAAGCCCAGATCCGGACGCCCCTGCGGTGCAGGCGGAGTTTGTGGATCTTGCGGCTCCTCTGGTTGTTGTGGTTCCGGAGCAATCACTTGCGTAAGAGGCACTTCGGCACAATCGTAACCAAGACGATCATCATCACCCAGAATGGTCAATACATCACCAGGCAGGTCCACACCAGCATCAGGATCCACGCTATAACCACCAGCTTCAAACCCGTTGCCATCACGATAAAGGCCAACACAGTTTCTCAACTCACGAGCATTGCTGTTGGCAGGCACACGTGTGGTAACCACAAAACTCTGGCTCTCACCGGCACCCAGTTCCAGATTGCGGATGCAAGCAAAACCGGATGCGCCCAGCATTTCAGCAGAGCAGCCCGCTGGCATTGGGTTCATATCCAGAATACGGGCTTCATTCAGGTTCATCTGATCAATCATCAAAGTTGATGCATCAAAGTCACCTGCCCCGACATTGCGGATCGTGATATTGAAATTACAATCAGCACCAGCCACACAGGATGCAGGACCGGTTTTCTCCAATGTCAGCCGAGGTCTTTCACCGCCCAGCTTATCGCAATCCTTTGCTTCAACCTTGCCACCACGGGATTGAGTGGAAATGGTCGCACAATTTTCGAACTCCTTGTCCACTTTCATATGTAGACGCAGGAAAGTACTGAAATTGCTCCAATCGATTGGTGCCAGTTGATTTTCTGATTTCAACTCACATCCAAATGGCACCGGACCATTATGCGGGATTGCATCGCAGCTCCAAACATGGGGCACCTGTACATTCAGGATCTGCCAGTTGCCACCACCGCTCATGACATCGTTCAGACGCAACGGGTTGGCAGCAGTTGGAGCTGGACCACTATAAAAAACACTGATGTCACAGATCGCGTTGGCACCGCCTTCGCTATCATCTGCCTTGCGGCAATTCTTCTTGACCTTCAGCTTTGGCTTATCCTCATTACATGGCAATCTCGGCACCTTGATGCGGATTTTACCCATGCAACACTTATCCAAGCCTGGCTCGGAGCCGCCACCGACTTGAACAGCACTGGTTTCCAGAACAATCACCTGACCTGGCAATGCACCTTCCAAACGAACGCGCAAAGGATCAGTCGGATCTGGCCATGACAGAGTAATGCCAGGTGTCAGAACCTTGATGGAAATGTCATCTGCATCGAAGTCACCAACACTATTGACCAGAGTGACGATAACCTCTCCGGTCTCTTCATCACATTCAAATTCGGGTTTGAACGGACTACAACCCTTACCACGATCAGGATCTCTGTCACGGTCTGGGTCACGTTCTGCTCCCTCCTCTTTCGGGCGCAGATTTTCAACCGTTTTGGCTTGCGCTACCTGCATACGCACAGGTGCATTTTCTACGGGTTGAACGCTTTGCCATGGAGCAACAGACCAATCAATAGCTGAAGGAGTTGTTGCTGCATAGCTCGGTGTAGCGAAAGCCAGACTTAAACAAACCAAACCAAGACGCTTCAAGCCGCTCAGCTTCGGTTTTGAGATAAGAGAAAGAAACATGATCATTCTCCCAGTGAGCAGTTGATGTCAGGGATGGTGAACTCGACGCTGACCTTGCAGCAATCGAATGGCTGGCCTGTGGCTTTGTCTGCACTATTGAAAGCACAAACATTGACCTGACCGAGCGATCCATTCAGCAAACCAGTTGTCGGCACAGAAACAGAACCAGGAAATGGCTTATCACCGGGCAGTTCCGTCATACGGGACGTTGGATCCATGATGGACATGGTGTCGAACCCGTAATCCTTGCCTTCGGATGCAATCAGTTTCAGCACATATTTGCCCTTGGTCGCATCACAAACCAGTTTGGCTTTGGTATTCACACAGACATCACGCTTTGGCGGCTCGCACCATTGCGGATTGAACAGACATGGCCACCATTCACCACCGGGATCTCCCGGCCAGTCCGGTATACCCGGATCAAAATAGCCATATTCCGGCTCACCCTGACAACCAAGAATCTCGACATCGCCGACATGCCCTGCATTCTTCTTGCTTGGATAACGGCCGTCATAGTCATGGAAATAACTCACCCATGGCGGGCTGTTCTCAGCCTTTGAAAGACCGACAGGTTGTCCCTGCAAGCCATCGATGGCCAAAGCACCACCAGAGCGCAGAGCATCGGCATAAGCCTCTCCACCACGCAGACGATCACCGCTATTCCAGAGTGTGCCTTTGCAGGCCTTGAAATTCAAACGGCCAAACTCATCATAGGCAGGTCCAAGACCAATTCCGCCAGAGCCATTATCATGACTGGCGGGAAAACCGACTGCATATTCAATTGGTTTCTCGACCCATTTGGAAGGTGTCGCCGGATCGTCTGGCTTTTCACGGTAAAAGCGAAGTGTCTTGGCGTTTCCACCCTCCACCAATTCCGTGAAATCAAACCGTGCGACCCGTTTGCCACGCTGCGCAAGAATCATGGAACCATCGGCACCAAAGGCGATATCGGAGATTTCCTCATCACCATGCTCATCAGACAGCGTCAGCTCCCAACGCGCATCAAAAGAGAAAGCTCCGCTCGTAGGATCAATACCGACAGACCAGATCTCCGGACCGTCCCCCACAGCATAATAAAGCCGCCCGTTATGGACGGCCAAACCCCAGACGCGCCGCTCTGGCGCTGTATAGTGCCAGGTAGAAGGATCCTCGGCATCAAAGGCTTCGTCTTCAATATTCAGACGATTAGCAGGATCAAATGCAATCTCAGGCCGCCCAGCAAGCGAGCGAGCCGTCACGCCATGATCAAATTGCTCTTGATCTGCTCCGCTCATATCCAGACGATGGATCATGCCGGTATCCAGATCGGAGACAAAGATCTGACGACTGACCGGATCATAAGCCACTTGCCCAAGGCCAGGGCCGGAATTTTTCACCCCATCCAGTTCAATATTGGCAAAGACCTCAATCTGGCCTGTGGTGCCATCAACACGATAAATGGTGCCAGGACCGCTCTCAGGATTGGAACCAAAGAGTGCATCCATGAAACGAGCGCCCTCCTGGCCAGAGAATAGACGATCTTCAACGCCATCACCATTCTCATCCCCTCCAACGATTGGAAGGCCATAAGCAGATGCCGCAGCAATAAAGAGGCTTGGATCTTTTGCATCATCCATGGCCAGACCAAATACCTGCCCAACATCCTTGGCCAGAATTTGATCATAAGGGCGACGTTTGATCTCCTGCGCAACCATCGCCGCCTCCATATTATCCAGACCCAAAAGCGTGACTGACGCACCATTTGGATCAATGAATCGCATTTCCGGCGACGCATTCACCTCTGGTGTCTCACCAGGAGCAACAAGTGGTAATCTTATATAAGAACCGGAAAAGCCCGATGTGGCTGCGCTAGCGCCTTTGAACAAACGCGCTTGAGGCCGAATGCTCGGTTCCAAAAGCGACGCGCCGCCAGCGGCAAAAATCTCATACCCCTCCCCATCTGTCTGCTGTTCCGCACCAGTCGCACCCGGGCTGGAAGGAGACGAGAGCTTGGGCAAGCGCCATTTCACCTCTTCCGAATGTGCAACAGGCGTCGCTAATACAGACAGACAAAATATCAGGGGCAGCGGAGCATGGCGCAAATGATGTTTCAAACCATTTCGAATATCCATGACTAAAATCTCCCAAAATATTTCAACATCTCTAGGACGGGCTATCCCCGCTTTTGGTTCTTATAAAATTTCAAATACCGAAGTTCGGCAATCTGATCAAAACAAGCGCAAGTAGGCAATTATGAAACAATTGCCACATACGAAGAGCGATAGGCTCTGCTTCGAAATAAATGATTGTAAAAAGAATAACCGAGTTCGCAGACTAATCGAAGATCAAATTTCTCCATTAGACCAATTTCGTCCTTTCAGGCGTTCAAAAACACCATTCACATATTCCGCAGTCTCAAGATTAGAGGCCCAAACACCGGACATATTAATCAGTCAGACACACGAACGAGTTCCCTTGATTGATAGATAAACAAGCAGTTTGCAGTAATAAGGCCAGTATGTGGAATTGTCTTCGATCTGTAGGTATAAAGGGTCAACTCCCCGGCTTCGGCCAGCTCTTTTCCGACCTCTGATTTAACACTATTCTCCACGCAACCGACCAAGTGGCCATACGGAAACTCTCATGGAAACAATAAGCAGCTATCTCCCCCTCCTTGCCTTCATGCTGGCAATAGGAGCCTTTGCCGGTGTTATTGCGGGCCTTTTGGGCGTAGGCGGAGGTATCGTGCTGGTTCCAGCCTTCTTCTATCTTTTCTCATCACTGGGATATGGTGGTGATCAAGTCATGCAGCTTTGCCTTGGTACATCGCTCGCCACAATCGTTGTGACATCCATCCGTTCGCTCCATTCCCATCACAAAAAAGGAGCGGTGGATTGGGATATCCTGAAGATCTGGTCCATCTTCATCTCAGTAGGTGCGATCATCGGTGGCTTCACCGCCTCTGAACTTCGTTCAGACGTGTTGCAAGCTATTTTCGGCGGACTTGGTATCCTGGTCGGCCTCTATCTCGGCTTTGGTCGTCAGAGTTGGCAAATTGCCGAGCAGATGCCGACTGGCATCTTGCGCAGCATTCTCGCATCGATATTGGGTTTCCTGTCGGTGCTCATGGGCATTGGCGGAGGTAGCTTGGGAGTTCCACTCATGAGCTTGCATAATGTTGCCATTCACCGTGCTGTGGCAACCGCAGCGGGCTTCGGCCTTGCTATCTCAGTGCCCTCGCTTCCTGGTTTTATGATGGTCGATATCGCGCAGACGGTTCGACCTCCTTTCACGATCGGTGCCATCAACCTGCCAGCCTTTTTCATCATCATCGCCATGACGCTGATCACCACTCCATATGGAGCAAAGTTGGCTCATGCGTTGGATCCCAAACCGCTCAAACGGGTCTTTGCGGTTTTCCTGATAATCGTTGCCATGAACATGCTCCGCAAAGCCGTCGGCTTTTAAAAATACGATGGGTTTAAGCGATAATGGGCAGCTCCTCTTTTGGCCGCAAGGCGAAAGAACTTGCGGAACACAGCAAGAACAGCTATATTTTGTTCGTGATTTGTGCCAAGTGAGTCTCTAAGGGAATACAGCTCAGTGATTGTTTGTTGGAAACGAATATTCACGACCTAAATATTCTCGAAGTTTCGACGCACCTTGGCCAGTGTGTGATGTCTTGGGTTTTGACCAGTGAATGATGTTTCATCAATGAAAACTCGTGATATATGGTGCAATATTATTGGGAGAGGAAAATGCTGACTCGAAAGCAACATGAATTGCTCATGTTCATTCATGAACGGATAAAGGAATCCGGCGTTCCTCCATCATTTGATGAGATGAAAGATGCGCTGGATCTACGTTCGAAATCCGGTATTCATCGATTGATCACCGCGCTGGAAGAACGTGGCTTTATTCGCCGTCTACCAAATCGTGCCCGTGCTTTGGAAGTTTTGAAGCTCCCAGAGGCCAATTCTCCCAGCCTTGCCAAAACCACAAAGGGTTTCTCACCCAGCGTTGTTGAAGGAGGGCTTGGAAAGCTGCGTACTCCGGCACCAGAATCCAGTGCTCCCTCCAATGATGAAAATACATCAGGTGTTGCCGTTCCTGTCATGGGTCGTATCGCTGCCGGGGTTCCGATTTCGGCCATCCAAAACCAGTCTCATACAATTTCTGTCCCGGTTGAAATGCTTCGTGGTGGCGAACATTTTGCACTGGAAGTGCGCGGAGATTCCATGATTGAAGCTGGTATTCTGGATGGTGATACGGTTGTCATCAAAAAATCCGATGATGCTTCCTCAGGAGAGATCGTCGTCGCACTCGTAGATGAAGAAGAAGCAACCTTGAAACGGATTCGGAAGAAGGGAGCCTCCATTGCTCTGGAAGCCGCCAACCCTGCCTATGAGACACGTATTTTTGGTCCAGATCGGGTACGCGTACAAGGTAAACTGGTTGGCTTGATGCGTCAGTATTAAGGTCTATAGATCTTTTGAGGATTTGCCTCTCAATCCTGCGTGGTTTGTTTCCTCCCAATACAGATCACGCAGTTTTAGGTATGATTGACATCAAAAAACTCGAAACATTTTGTTCAGCTATCTGACAGAAGCCATTCCTTATGTAGCGACACCTAATCATTCTCAGATATTGTTGTTTTCTGCCAAGGTCGACCAGCATAAGGCTGAGAAGACTTTATTTTCAACTTAGAAACAGTTCCGGAAGGCAAATGCCAGACTTGTTTCAGATCGGGATCTGGCCAAACCAGCCAGTTTGCCGACAAATTTCCAGCTCGATGGACGACTGGCTGGTCGTTCTTGACCATATTCGGAGCGCTTGAGTAACTGACAAGCTTCTCCTTCCGCTCCAACTCTCCTGAATACCTTGCTGCGCGGTCACTTGCATCACTTCGAGGCAGCCAGAGAAAATGGCTGCCGTGTTGCTTGAGGCGATATTTGTCAACAACCAAAAGCGGTCGGCTACAGCTTTCCGGCACCTGCAGAGCTGAGATCACGATATCTGAAACAGCACATTCTTCGGCAAATGCCCGCATGGTCTTTATCAGTGAAACGCTCCAAACTTCTCTTTTCGGCTCGGCAGCCCATTGCAGCCCATTAGAAGAAACATTGAGACGGCATGCATCTCCATCGCATCGCACCTCTCCTGATGCGTCGCCGATCGCCGGTGAATTCTGATTGCGAGTAGCGATGGATGGCAAGGCCCGAGTGTCTCCATCTGCCTTCAATAAAGCTTGTGCCAGAAAACGGTCCTCCTTGATACCAGCAAAAACCCAATGCCCCTTGCCATCACGTACTGCTATTGATCTTCCATTTTCAGCAATCCAGATATCAGGTTGCATTTGTAATTGATTGAATACCAACAGCCCTGCCCCAGCAATAAGCGACGCCCCAACTGCCAATCGGTTGGGATGAATTGCGATAGACGTCAATATTACGGCACTTGCCAATGCCAATCCCGCTGGCCCAGCTACCAACAATGCAATCTGCGGAGATATATCAACAACCCATTGGGCAACATATATGATTTGCTCCAGTCCCCATTCCATCACAGCCAATGACCATTGCTGTAATCCAACTGGAATCAACAGTGCGGAAATCAAAGCAGAAGGCATCACAATCAAGCTTAAAATCGGCATCGCCATTAGGTTGGCTATCAATCCCATAGGTGCCATTTGATGGAAAAAAGCAATTGAAAACGGTGTGGTGGCTAAACCCGCCAATAATGCAGTGATGCAAAGCCCCGCAAACCAACGCACAATCTGCATGACACCACGATGGATCACGCTGCCTTGGCGTTCTATCTGGCGATTGAAATCATCCCGAACATTTCCTGCAAACCTTCCACCCCAAGCTCTCCATTTCGTCATTCCTTCCAAAGACCGATAGCCTGCTATAAGTGCTACAGTAGCACCAAATGACATTTGCAGGCCTGGCTCGACAATTGAAAACGGTTGAAACAGAACAAGAATAATCAAGGCTAGAGCCACATTATGCATCGTCAGTGCTGGGCGCCCAGCCAAAATAGCACCTAGAAAAATGACCATCATCACATAGGCTCGAATGGTTGCCACGCCATGTCCCGACAGAACCAAATAACAAGTTGCAGCCAGCAGAGCAGCCCAAGCAGCCAATTTCTTAATATCGTAACGCAAAACCAACGGTTCAATAAAGCTACCAGCCAAACGAACCCCACCAAAGATCGTCAGGGTCACAAGAGCCATATGCAGTCCGGATATTGCAAGAATATGAGCAAGCCCAGAGAGGCGTAGAGCATCTTTGGTCTCAACGGTCAGGTAATCACGTTTCCCGACAACCAATGCAGATGCAAGACCAGCAGGCCCTACCTCCATATGGGCAAACAAATAGCTCGCCATATTGGACCGCACTTGCTCAATCCTCATCCATACATCCAGCCACAGTGAGATGTTGGTGGCCCCAGCTCCATCAGCAAGCAGTTTCACCCTTCGACCCAAATAACCTTGTCCGCCAATCTGTCTTGCCCAAAGGTAACGTCCATAATCAAAACTACCCGGAAAAGCTTGTCTTTGTAGGGGGATAAGTCTTGCCCATGCTTCAATTCGATCACCTGCTTGAAACTTCGGTTCTTTCGCACGACGGATCAACAACAACTTTCTGGGAGTATTTGAAATTGCCAGACCTTCAATATTCTCTATGGCTATTGTCCATCTCTCATCTGCGGAACGATATTCGATCTGCTCAAGTCTTCCGATAAACGTGGTAGACATAGAAGAGGTCAGAATGGGCGTGCCTCCAAATTGCCCATGCAAACAGGCAGCACTTAGTCCAAACAAGAAAGAGGCAAAAAGTACCGGAACAGTAAAGCTCTTTCCTCTTTTTGCAGCACGAAAGGCAATACCACCAAACATCAAACACATTAGCAAAAGTAGCCACCAAACAGGTTCATCCGGCAAATAAATGTAGGTTGCCGCTCCCAGCGCCAATAAGAATGCGGACCACAACAACATGGCATTGTTGAAATCACAATCCCGACGCCATTGATCTTGAACCTGAAACCAGAAGCGCTCAGACCAAAAACGAAAGCGCCGCCCTTTATCAGGGGGCAAAAAGCCGGAATAAGCATTATCAGAAAATTCGGAGACCTTACCATCCCGATGCATCCCGCCACCCAGCTCTGAGGCTGGTGCAGCGAAATCTTCCCCTTTTACACCTTTTTCCGTTGCTCTATGGCGCATGAGGTCTTTCACCTGCCTAGGAAGCTGTGCTAGATGCTTAGCAAATCATGGCAATGGCTCCACCAAATGGTGGTTAACATGGCCAATACCCATCCTATCCCACAACGACAGGTAACTGATAGCATTATGTGCGCACAGGTTGTAACACGCTTTGCCCCTTCCCCGACTGGATTTCTTCATATCGGTGGGGCTCGTACCGCTCTGTTCAACTGGCTTTATGCAAAAGCCAACAGCGGCAAGATGGTTTTGCGCATTGAAGATACCGACCGTGAACGGTCAACCGACGCAGCTATCGACGCTATTCTGGCTGGTATGGAATGGATGGGACTGGACTATGATGGCGAAGCCGTCTCCCAATATTCTCGCGTAGAACGCCACCGCGAAATCGTTGAACAGTTGCTGGCTGAGGGCAAGGCCTATCGTTGTTACTGCACTCCGGAAGAACTAGCCGAAATGCGCGAAACAGCTCGCGCTAACAAACTGCCCCCTCGCTATGATGGTCGTTGGCGAGATCGTGATCCTTCCGAGGCACCAGCAGGCGCCAAAGCCGCCATTCGCATCAAGGCACCATTGGAAGGTAAAACCACCATCAACGATCAGGTTCAGGGCACGGTCGTGATACCAAATAAGGATCTTGATGATATGATCATCATGCGATCTGATGGCAACCCAACCTACAACCTTGCAGTAGTTGTCGATGATCATGATATGGGTATCACTCATATCGTACGTGGTGATGACCACTTGACTAACGCAGCTCGCCAGACATTGGTGTATCAGGCAATGGACTGGGATGTTCCAACTATGGCGCATATTCCGCTGATCCATGGCCCAGATGGTGCGAAGCTCTCCAAACGCCATGGTGCTCTTGGCGTCGAAGCCTATCGTGATATGGGGTATTTGCCAGAAGCCATGCGCAACTATCTGGTTCGTCTTGGTTGGAGCCACGGGGATGATGAATTCTTCTCCACTCAGCAAATGATCGAATGGTTCGATCTGTCCGGCATCGGCAAGGCCGCCGCACGCTTTGACTTCAAGAAGCTGGAAAACCTGAATGGCCAGCATATGCGTAACACAGACGATTCCCAGCTTTATGACGCTCTAATCGACGTGCTTCCACATCTGGAAGACGGCAAGGATATGCTGAACCAACTGGATGATGGCAAAAAGAAGCAAATCATGCTTGCTATGTCAGGTGTTAAAGAACGAGCCAAAACTCTCCTTGATTTAAAAGCAGGTCTAGCATTCGTTTTCGATCAACGTCCACTCAATCTGGAAGAAAAGGCCGCAAAATTGCTAACCGACGATGCACGCGCCTTATTACGTGACATCATTCCAGTTTTCGAAGGTCTGACTGAATGGTCGCTCGACAGCACAGATGCCGCAGTTCGTGCATTTGCAGAAGAAAAAGAGCTTAAGCTCGGCAAGGTTGCCCAGCCATTGCGTGCGGCACTTACCGGACGCTCAACCTCTCCAGGTATTTTTGATGTTCTTATCGTTCTTGGCAAAGAGGAAAGCATTGCGCGTCTCAAAGATCAGTGCGTTTAGTTCCTCCAATCAATTAAAAAATCCAAGACCCGGTACCAGCCGGGTCTTTTTGCAGCTGCACAAAATGCGTCTTCTGAGATATGCGCACTCCATCCATTCGCATCACGAATGAATGATCCAGGTTTAAACCTGCAGTCAAAGAACCGTTTTCATTTCCATCAGCAGCCTTGGCTCGATCAAGCGTTTCTCACCTTCTCCTTTCTCAGCAATGACTCTTGCACCTTTCGCAATAATCCTTACGGTTTTTCCCTCAGCTCTTCTCAAAACCAAACAGAATCAATTTCCCCTGCGTCAGCGTGCCACGCACTGAGGAGTTCAGATTTGGATAAAAAACATTCATACTTTTGTAGGGGTGAAAATTAATTTTCGCTTCAAAAACATAGCCTTCTTTTCATGCTTTAGGATGGAAGAGGTTGCAGTGCAGCGAAAAATCAGATACCCAATGCGCAGTCCGAATTACTGCGTTGAAGGAACCGGTTGACCATACCGGTTTTTCAAGCTGGATCCGACCTGAGATCCAATCAAGCAGTCTTATGTTTCATGATATGGGAGTTGGCCGAATGAGCGATCAGAATGCAACCTTGACACTCGGAGACCGGAAGTGGGATTTCCCCGTCAAAAACGGAACCATCGGTCCCGATGTTATCGACATCGCGCCACTCTATAAAAACACTGGCGCTTTCACCTACGATCCAGGTTTCACCTCCACCGCATCATGCGAATCCAAAATCACTTATATTGATGGTGACGAAGGAACGCTGCTCTATCGTGGTTACCCAATCGAACAATTGGCCGAGCATGGCGACTTTTTGGAAACCTGCTATTTGCTTCTTTACGGTGAGCTGCCAACTCCTGTACAAAAGCAAGATTTCGATACACGCGTAACCCGCCATACCATGCTCCATGAGCAGATGGCTCGTTTCTTCTCAGGCTTCCGTCGTGATGCGCATCCAATGGCCATCATGGTTGGTGTCGTTGGCGCCTTGGCTGCATTCTATCATGACAGCACTGACATTTCTGATCCACACCAGCGTATGGTAGCCTCCCTACGCATGGTCGCGAAAATGCCAACCATCGCTGCCATGGCATACAAATATTCCATCGGCCAGCCGTTCGTGTATCCTAACAACGAATTGGGATATGCTGCAAACTTCCTCAATATGTGTTTCTCTGTTCCAGCAGAAAAATATGAAGTAAATCCGGTTCTGGCTCGCGCTATGGATCGTATCTTCATTCTGCATGCAGATCATGAGCAAAACGCATCCACCTCTACTGTGCGTCTCGCTGGATCTTCTGGTGCCAACCCATTTGCCTGCATTGCAGCTGGCATTGCTTGTCTTTGGGGACCTGCACATGGTGGTGCCAACGAAGCAGCACTCAATATGCTGCATGAAATCGGCAATCTAGACAGTGTTGACAAATATGTTGCCAAGGCAAAAGACAAGAATGATCCATTTCGTCTGATGGGCTTTGGTCACCGCGTTTACAAAAACTACGATCCACGCGCTCGTATCATGCAAACGACCTGTCACGAAGTGCTCAACGAACTGGGCATCAAAGACGATCCTGCTTTGGACGTGGCAATCGAGCTCGAGAAAATTGCTCTGTCAGACGAATATTTCGTTGAGAAGAAGCTATATCCAAACATCGACTTCTACTCAGGTATCACTCTACGTGCTCTCGGTTTCCCAGCTGAGATGTTCACCGTGCTCTTTGCTCTGGCTCGTACTGTTGGCTGGATCGCACAATGGAAAGAAATGGTGGAAGATCCATCCCAGCGCATTGGTCGCCCGCGTCAGCTTTATACCGGTGCCACTCAGCGTGACTATGTTGATATCAACAAGCGCTAAGCAACCTAATAATCAAAAAAAGGCTCCCCTGTGGGAGCCTTTTTTATTGGCAAATTCAAAAGAAAAGAGATCTTTCAATCAGGATTTCAAGTAACTCAAGGTAATCTCAGCTGCTTTTTGGCTTGGTGTACCCTTGGGCAAGTGCATGATGGCATCCAGATTTCTAAAAGCTTCAATCTGCCTGGACCGAGTTTCACTTTCTTCCAGCAACGGAGCGAGATGATTCCAGAGTTGATGTGCGTTGGCATCATCATTGAGGAATTCCGGGATCGCCTTGCGTCCCAATATCAGATTGGTCAATACCATTGACGGCACCTTGATTAAAAACCCAAGTCGAGTGGTGAGCCAATCTACTTTATAGGCGACAACCATCGGCACCCCTGCCAAACCCAGTTCCAAAGTAACAGTCCCAGATGCGGCCAAAGCTGCGTGAGCTTGGCGAAAAGCTGCAAACTTGGCGTCTTCTCCTTCAACAATTTCTGGCTGAGAAGGCCAACTTTTGAGAGCTTCGTCAATCAGAGGGCGTAGATGAGACACCGCTGGCAAAATGACACGTAAATCGGGATGTGTTTCCATCGCCATCTTCACAACGATACCAAACTCTTCCATCAAACGTGTCACTTCACTGCGTCGACTGCCTGGCAAAACCAGCAGAACGGGCTCTCCAATGGAGCTCTTCTCACCATCATGCGGTCGTAACAGATCCAATCGCTCAATAAGAGGATGCCCAACATAGGTACAATCCGGCCCTTGCAATTCTTTATGAGCCCTGGGCTCAAATGGTAACAAAGCCAGAACATGGTCGACATAGCGTGCCATTCTCTTGGCGCGACCGGGGCGCCATGCCCAAACAGACGGGGAGACATAATTGACAACTGGCAAGTTGGGGAGTTGATTTCTGACGCGTTTGGCAACTGCGTGAGTGAATTCGGGGCTATCAATAATCACCAGAAGATCTGGTTTCTTTTGAACCACATCAGCCACGACCTCCAACCCGCGCCTACGAAGAAATGGGTATTGCTTGATGATATTGATCACGCCCATCACAGCTATATCTTGCAGGGGAAACAAACTGGGCAATCCAAGCTGTTGCATTCGCTCGCCAGCGAGGCCAGAAAATTCAATATCTTTACCAAACTTCTCCCGGATGGCAGATACCAGTTGAGCACCCAGCTGATCACCGGACTCCTCACCAATAACGATATAGATAAGTGGCTTTTTCTCGTTCATGAACAGACCTTAAATTCTGGCCAGATCGTCAAGCAACACCGTTCCAGCACAACGTTATGAGAAAGTGGCGCAGATCATAGTGTCAATTTCCGTGCCACCACAAAAAGCTTGTCACGCTTGGCGATATTGCAAACTTCTTCATGAGATGCACACAAAACCTCGCCTTGCGCGCAAATCAACCCGGCGAGTCCGGCTTTTTCTAGACCGATCAAGGTTCTTGGGCCGATCGTCGGCATATCGAAACGCAAATCCTGCGCCGGCCGGGCCCGTTTCAACAAAACACCTTGAGTACCAAAGTTCCAGCGTGCACGCTTTTGTTCTCTGATATCGGCAACCCGCGCCAACATCTGATCCGTTCCTTCCGGGCCTTCCAATGCTAAAATACGCCCATCAGCAACGACTGCCCCCTGTCCCGCATCCAGTTCGCCAACAAGTAATGCAGCCTTGGCCGCCAGAAGAATATCGTTGGCAAGTGGTGCAGCAAGAGAAGAATTAATGGAGAAGTTATCTCCGACAACAAGCTCCGGTGTCAATTGTGGAACGCTTAGCAGTTCAATGCCACGCTTTTCCATGAAGTTGGCAACACCACCCAAGACACCTTCATCCCCTCCGCTGGACATGATACGCAAAATATCAGGTAACGCCCTCACCGCGCCAAGGTCCAGACGAATGGATTTGTAATCCGGTCGCTTGCTTACCGAACCAATACAAAGAAGATGACGGATGGAATGCTGCTCGAACAGCTTGAACATGCGTCCGATCTCACCCCATTTCAACCAATAATGGGGGTGAGATTCGATTGCGATATCGGCCTCACCCATAAGACCAAACAAAACATAATCGCGCCCCTGAGCCTGTAGCTTTGCTGCTATCTCCAAGGGTAAAGATTGCCCACCGGCGATGATGCCAACAGGCCCATCCAAACGAGCAACCATATGCTAGTCCTTATGCGTCCGTGGTGTACAAAGTGCTTTCTTTGTATCTGCCCGAATGAAATCGACGATCTTCATGACATTTTCATCATCTGAAAACATCTCGGCAACATCATCAACTCGTTCAGACATGGTGCCCTCATCAGAGAATAGCATTCGATAGGCACGACGCAAATTATGAATTTGCTCACGGGCAAAACCACGGCGTTTCAAACCAACAATATTCAGACCACCAAGGTGAGCCCGGTTACCGAGTGCCGAACCGAATGGAATAACATCATTTTCAATCCCGGACATACCGCCAACAAAAGCATGTTCTCCAACACGGGCGAATTGAATGACGGCCGACATCCCTGCAATAATGGCGTGATCGCCAATCACACAATGCCCAGCCAAGGTCGCATGATTGACAAGAATAACATGATCACCAACGATACAATCATGGGCCACATGAGCCCCGACCATCATATGAACATTGTTGCCAATCCGGGTAACCGCACCACCGCCTTTTGTGCCCGGATTGATGGTTACATATTCGCGAATATTACAATTATCACCGATCTCAGTACCAACATCTTCTCCCCCGAACTTCAGATCTTGAGGAATTAGACCGACAGCTGCAAATGGAAAAATCTCGACATTCTTGCCTATTCGAGTATTACCATCCACCACCACATGGGAGTGAAGTTTACCCCCTTCCGCGATGGAAACATTCGCTCCGATAATGGTATAGGGACCGATCACGACATCGTCTGCGATCTGAGCTCCGTCCGCAACGATAGCGGTTGGATGGATTTCTGCCATTAGTTCTGATCTTCCCCGATAAGCATTGCACTCACCTCGGCCTCAGCAACCTTCGTACCATCGACTTTTGCTTCACAGGCAAATTTCCAGATATTGGCACGGTTTTTCACCTTTTGGACATGAATATGAACAACATCGCCTGGCACAACCGGTTTACGGAACTTGGCGCGATCAATGGTCATGAAATAAACCACCTTCGGCTGCCCTAGCTCCGAACGATTATTCACACATAATGCACCAGCAGTTTGTGCCATTGCTTCGATGATCAGAACACCAGGCATGACAGGTTGCTGGGGGAAATGACCAATAAAATGTGGTTCATTAAACGTCACATTCTTGATACCGATACAGGAATCATCACCATCCATTTCGATGATACGGTCAATCATCAAAAACGGGTAACGGTGGGGTAAAAGCTCCAGTACGCGCATGATGTCAGCACTATCCAGACTCGCCTTTTCGCTCATATCCTTTTCACCTTGTTTTTAGCCAAATCACCTTGGCAAATATCCATTATTCTTTCTCGGTCAGCTTTTTTATAGCTGCCAACTCACGGAACCATTGTCGTACGGGTTTCGCGGGAACACCTCCATATCGACCACCAGCAGGCAGGTCATCCTTGGCTACAGACACAGCAGCAACCTGCGCTCCCATTCCAATACGAATATGTCCTGCAACACCAGATTGACCACCAATTGCGACAAAATCCTCCAAAATGGAAGATCCGGAAATACCGACCTGCGATACAAGCACACAATGGCGACCAACTTCAACATTGTGGCCAATCTGTACCTGATTATCTATCTTTGTGCCTTCGCCAATAACGGTATCCTTGTTGGCCCCTCGATCAATGGTGCTATTGGCACCAATCTCCACACGATCCTGAATAATCACGCGACCGACCTGTGGGACTTTCTGATGCCCCTTGGGACTCATAGCGAACCCAAAACCATCCTGCCCAACACAAACACCAGGATGCAAGATAACATGATCGCCCACCAGACTGTGCTGGAGCACCACATTCGCACCAATATGGCAAGAGCGACCAATTCGAACTCCCTGCCCAATCACTGCATTGACGCCTATGGTCGTGCCCGCACCGACTTCAGCACCAGCTCCAACACTTGCTCCAGGCTCAATTGTGACACCGCTTTCAACCTGCGCTGTGGGATGAATATGTGCCCCCTGAGAGATCCCCCCCTCCGAACCAAAGAAAGGCAGAGGAGACATGGCTTGCGGGTAAAACAGAGCAGAGACTTGTGAAAAAGCTTGGTAAGGATTTTTCACTTCCAAAGCGAGCACGCCATCCGGAACTTTGGCAACATATCGTTTGGAACACAAAACAGCTGTCGCCTCAGTGTTAGCCAAGTCTTCTACATATTTGGGATTATCCAAAAACGTAACATGCCCGGTTCTTGCTTCCGATATAGGTGCAATATCCGTAATGGACTGATCCAGATTTACATCTTCAGCGCAGTTCGCTCCCACATGTTCAACAATGGAAGCTACCGAAATTGGGTTGGATTTCGTGAAGAAATGAGGCTCTGACATGACATCCTTCATAAAAAAAGCCGCCGCCCGAATGAGCAGCGGCTCTGGAATATTTTCTCCAAGCAAAGCTTAGAATTGGGAAGCTGCACCAAAGCGGAACGCTTGTGTCTTATCTTCCTTCGCCTTGCTAAGTGCATAAGCATAGTCAGCACGGATAAGACCAAACGGGCTATTCCAGATGACACCAGCACCTACGGAGGAACGGATGGTTTTGGAATTGCTAAACGAGCCCTTGGTTGCATCAGAACCGAACAGGGTACCAGCATCAGCAAAAACCGATCCTTTGAAGCCAAGTTCGTCCAAACCCGGAATCGGGAACTGAGCTTCTGCGGTTACGTTAAAGTAGGTTTTCCCGCCCAATGCATCGCCCGATGCCTTATCACGTGGACCATAACCACCAGAGTCAAATCCACGGATGGTTTCACCACCTTTGAAGAAGGAGTCAAGCAGGCGCACATCATCACCGGCAATGCCCTGAATATGACCGGCAGCTACTTTAAACACACCAACCAAACCCCAGGCAGGATACAATTCACGGTAATAACGTGCATCCAATGTAGACTGGATGAACTTCACGTCACCGCCAAGACCAGCAAATTCCTGACCGAATTTAACGAAGATACCGTCACTTGGATCACCCATGTTATCAATGGTGTTGTAAACCAGTGTATAACCAAGCGCTGATTTAAGCGTTTTGCCCTCATCAACCGCCTGAGTGATGGCTGTGGAGGCGTTGGCCTTACCATATAGCTCGTAATTGGAGATCTCTTTTTGTTCAACCGCATAATAAGGATTGAACGAGAGGTCGGTCATGATAGGCAAACCGAAACGGATCTTACCGCCAAACGCACGGGAATCATATTCACGGCTCGTATCATTATCCTTCAGTCTGCGTTGATAAACATCAAACCCAGCTGACATACGACGTCCGAGGAAATACGGCTCCGTGAAGGAGAACTCGTAAGACCGCTTGCTAGTCCCCGTCGTACCTGCAACTTTCAGATATTGACCACGCCCCATGAAGTTGGTCTCAGTCAGAGAAATATCAGCAAGAAAACCATCTGTTGTGGAATAACCACCACCAACAGCGACACTACCGGTTCCCTTTTCTTCCACCACAACATTCAGCACCACACGATCAGGTGTAGAACCAGGTTGAGTGGTAATTTCAACATTCTTGAAGAAACCAAGTGCATTCAGACGACGCTTTGCCCGGTCAAGCAATACACGATTGAAGGCATCACCCTCAGCCATATCGAATTCACGACGGATCACATAGTCGCGAGTACGATCATTACCGCGAATATTGATGCGCTCGACGTAAGCACGAGCACCTTCATCTACCTGAAAAACCAGATTGATCGTCTTATTCTCATAGTCACGGTCACCGCGCGGTGACACGCGTGCGAAAGCATAACCCGATTTGGCGATCTCAATAGTGATATCCTCAAGGGATTTCTCAACCTCCACAGCGCTGTATACGTCACCACTGTCAAGACGCACGAGTCTACGAAGACTTTCAGCGTCGACATCAGGGATAGCACTATCCACTTCGACATCGCCGACGCGATAACGTTCACCTTCGTCAACCGTGATGGTCACAAAGAAAACATTACGTTCACGGTCGAGATCAGCAACGGCAGAAACAACACGGAAGTCAGCGTAGCCTTCGTTCAGATAGAATTTACGAAGGCGCTCTTCATCGGCAGCCAGACGATCCGAATCGTAAACATCCTTGGAAGACAGGAAGCTCAGCCAACCGGTTTCCTTGGTGGTCATGACTTTACGAAGCCGACCATCACTGAATTTCTGATTTCCAATAATGGAGATGCGAGAAACAGCTGTTTTGCCGCCTTCATTGATTTCAAAAACCAGGTCCGCACGGTTACGACCGAGATCGATAATCTTTGGCTCCACCACAGCACCAAAACGACCGACACGGCGATAAGCTTCCAAAACACGTTGAACATCGGTTTGAACACGGCTCTCAGAAAGAATACCGCGCCCCTTCGATGTCACGATGCCTTCGAGCATATCGTCTTTCAAACGACTATTGCCTTCAAACGCGATGCGATTGATCACAGCATTTTCGACCACCTCAACCACAAGGCTGGAGCCGGAGCGCTTGATGGAAACATCCTTGAAAAGACCAGTCTGATAGAGATTTTTCAGAGACTCATCAATTGCAAAAGCCGAAGCGCGCTGACCTGGCTTCACCGCGACATACGATTCGATGGTATCAGCGGCCACTCGCTCGTTCCCGCGAACCACAATACGGCTCACTGACTGAGCAAATGCTGGGTTTGCTGCGAAAAGATCAACTGGTGTCAACGGCATAACAGCTGTCATCACAGTTGCAATAGCGGCTCCCCAAGCGATGGTCTTCAAATTTTTCATCAGCCCGAACACTCTTTTTGGTGGCATAAATTCAAACAGGACACATTGATCCTGCGAATATAGATTCTTTTTCTCTACAAGGGTTTTACCGGTAAATAAAAATGGTTCAACCCCTTATAACAATTATGGGCAGGATTCTCGCCCTTTAGTGGCCTTTAAGCCACATTTACCCAAAATCTCCAACTGTCTAACCACAGATATCAGTCACTAAGGAAGACGTAGGAAATATCGTTGAAGGTCGCAAAGACCATTAAACTCAGAACCATGGCCAAGCCGATTTTGAAACCCAATTCCTGGTTTTTCTCTGACAATGGTTTGCCACGAACAGCCTCGATAGCAAAGAACAACAAATGCCCACCATCCAGCATAGGTACCGGAAACAAATTGATCAATCCGATGCTCACAGAGAGCATTCCAGCCAAATTGATCAAAGCAGCAATACCCAATGTTGCCACTTGGCCTGATACCTGCGCAACACGAATTGGGCCTCCAAGCTGATCCGCATCTTCCTTACCGACAAAGATCCGACCGATATAACCAAGAGTGCGATCAATGATGAAGTAAGTTTCCTTGACCCCGCCTACCAGCGCCTCACCTGGACCATAGGCAACTCGGCGCACGTCCTCCGGACTTGCCTGGTGGCGAATGCCAAGAACACCGATTTTCTGTTTATTGCCAAATTGATCAGTAATTTCCTGACGGCGTGGCGTGGTCGACAACGTAACCAATTCACCCCCACGATCTACGGTGATCTGCAAGGTGCTTTCAGAGCTTAGTGCGACAATACGCTGAATATCGGAGAAGGCTTCAATTTCGTTGCCATCGATGGCAATCATGATATCGCCAACCTCAAAACCGGCGGTTTCAGCGGCGCTATTTGGCACAATGCTATCAACCCGTGCAGGCGTGATCGCTTTGCCATAAACCATCAAAAGTCCTGCAAAAATGACTATCGCCAACAGGAAATTAGCGATTGGGCCAGCGGCAACAATCGCTGCACGCGCCCAGAGTGGCTTGGTATGCAGAGCACCAGCTCTATCTTCGTCACTCATCTGGGATATTGCATCCTGATCAGGAACGCTGGCTGCATTTTCATCACCCAGAAACTTTACATAACCACCAAGAGGGATAGCACTGAATTTCCAGCGCGTTCCGTGCTTGTCGTAAAAGCCAAACAGCTCCGGTCCAAAACCGACAGAAAAAGCCTTAATGGTCACTCCACACCAACGCCCAACCATAAAATGGCCCAGTTCATGAATAAAGACCACGATCGTCAGAACGAACAAAGCAGGTATCAGATAACCAAATAAGCCACCACCCGCAGAAAACAGGCCTTCCAGAAATTCCATTCCCAAACTCCATAATTGGGCGCACCCTAACGCACACTCTATAAAGAAGGCGTAAATTGGGTAAAAATAAGAAAATCAAGGCACAATTCACGGCCTTGTTACAGAGACATATGAGGCAATGCCCTCAATTTACACTTCCAATATGGTCAACTCTGAAAGCAATTCTCGCGCATATATGCGCGCCATTTCATCCAGTTCCAAAACAAGATCCAAGCTGGAAACAGGCAACCGTCCCTGCTCTGCCATTTTACTCATAACAGCCTCAACAAGCTTCGGAATACCACCAAATGCAATCTCGCCCTTCAAGAATGCAGCAACAGCAACCTCGTTGGCAGCATTCATGATGTTGGGTAAATTTCCTCCTTCACCCATCGCCTCCAGTGCAAGACGCAAACAGGGAAAGCGAACCGGATCCGGTGCTTCAAATGTCATCTGCCCCAACTCAACCAGATTGAGCCGCTTGGTATTTGCCGCTGCACGCTCAGGCCATGCCAAACAATGAGCAATTGGCGTACGCATATCCGGCGCAGCGAGATGAGCCAGCACAGATCCATCGCTATAGCTGACCATACCATGAATGATGGACTGAGGATGCACGACGACGTTGAATTTACTCTGAGGAACATCATAGAGATGATGCGCCTCGATCACTTCCAATCCTTTATTCATCATGGAAGCGGAATCAATCGTGATCTTGGCACCCATATCCCAATTGGGATGCTTCAGCGCTTGAACGGCCGTAGCCTTCTCGATTTCTTCCTGCGGCCAGGTTCGGAAGGGTCCGCCAGAGGCGGTAATCGTGACCTCTTCAATTTCTTCGATACTGGTTTCATCAAAGATCTGAAAAATTGCATTATGCTCGGAATCGACTGGCAAAATACGCAAGCGCTGACGTTTGGCCTCGGCCATGATCAGATCACCTGCACAAACCAATGCTTCCTTATTGGCCAATGCGACCTGATTGCCTGCCTGCAAAGCCGCCATAGTCGGACGAATTCCAGCAGCTCCCACGATGGAACCAATCACGATATCGCAGTTTCGAGACGCAGCTTCCAGTAACCCATCTTCACCAGCTGCTATTTCAATATCGCTGCCAGCCAGAAATTCCTTCAGTTTGGAATAAGCTCGGACATCCCCAATAGCGGCAAATTCGGCACCGCAAGACAAAGCAGCCTGTGCCAAACCTTCCACACTATTATGAGCACTCAAAGCATTGATACGGTATCGTTCAGGCGATGAGGAAACGATATCAAGACTGGATTGACCAACGGATCCCGTCGCTCCCAAAATGGATATTACCTTGGGCTCACTCTTAACACGACGCATACAATTCAAGATCCTTCTTTGGAATGATCAATGGCACTACCAGATCAGAAATCCGGTAGCGAGGGCATCCCCCTCGCCGAAAATCAGGCCCAAAATAGCGGCAAACACTACAGCAACCAGCAAGCCATCAACCCGATCCATAACTCCACCATGCCCGGGAATCAAGTTGCTGGAATCCTTAACATCAAACATTCGTTTCATATGAGATTCCGCAAGATCGCCCAACTGAGACGCAATCGATAAGAATGCCAGCAACACAGCGAGTTTCAATGTAGCGTCAATGCCAAACATCTCTGCTGCCCCAAGAGCCAAAGCCGTACCAACAGTCAGGCCTCCAATAGAGCCAGACCAGGTCTTTTTGGGAGAAACACGTGGAAGTAATTTTGGCCCACCAATCAAACGACCACTGAAATAGGCGGCGATGTCCGTCCCCCATACCAGCGCAAACAACAGAATGATCGCCGCAAATCCATAGTCTGCATCCGCTCGCAACGATATAATGGATAGCCCAAAAATACTGGCATAGAGGATACCCCATGCACACCAGCGCGCAGTATCATAAGAACATCGCGCAAACCATAAGAAACCGGCACCGATGAATGGGATAATCAATGCCGCTTGCCATGCCCCCAAATAAAATGCAATCAGACTGCCAGCAATGCTAATATGACCAATCAAAGCTGGTACACCGGCTCTCTTCTCTCCTACCATCAGCGCCCATTCATGATAAATCAGAAGCGAGACAAGACCAAAGAAAACAGCAAAGGCCAATCCACCCCAATAGGTAACGGCAAAAGCAGCAATCGCCATGACAATTGCAGACATTACCCTTGGTGCCAGATCTGCCCACAATTTTCTTGAAGGAGATGATACAGGTTCAACAGGATGTTCAGGGTCTCCCATTACGCGCCTCCTGCAGCACGATTTTGGGTCACGACACCGCCATAACGGCGGTCACGTCCTGAATATTCCACAAGAGCCTCTTCAAGCCTGACACGATCAAAATCGGGCCAGTAGCAATCAACAAAAACAAACTCGGAATAAGCAGCTTGCCAGAGAAGAAAATTACTCAGGCGCTGCTCACCAGATGTACGCAGAATAACATCGGGATCAGGAATGGAGTTTGAATAGAGAGCAGCTGATACAGCAGCTTCATCGATCTCATCCACCGATAACTCACCCTTTGCAACACGACCAGCCAATTGCTTCACCGCCTGCGTTAATTCCTGACGAGCACCATAATTGAATGCGATTACAAGATTGAGGCCCGTGTTATCCTTGGTCTTCTCCTCAGCTTCAACCAGAAGATCAGCAATATCGGATGTCAGGCTCTCGCGACATCCGATCACAACAACCTTTACATTTTTCTTGTTCAGCTTGGCCAGATCATTACGGATGAAAAGCTTGAGCAAGCCCATCAGATCTCGCACTTCACTTTCCGGGCGAGACCAGTTCTCGGAGCTGAAGCTGAACAGGGTCAGATAATCAATACCCAGTTCGATGGAGTTCTTCACAATCTCGCGAACAGCAACAACACCCTGACGGTGTCCTTGAGTACGGCTGAGTCCACGCTCTTTGGCCCAGCGCCCGTTACCATCCATGATAACTGCAAGATGACGAGGAATGGCCATCTGTTCCACCAGAGATGGTAGATCTGCAATTGTGCCATGACCACTCATTCGTCTCTAAACTCCCCCGAGATCAAATATTTGAAGCTGGACAGAACAAACACGATAAAGTGCTCGTAATACAGGTTTAGACCTGCATGATATCCTGTTCTTTTACTGCCAGCATTTCATCGACATCCTTGACAGCCTTATCGGTAAGTTCCTGAATTTCCTCTTGATAGATATGAGCTTCATCTTCGCTCATACCGTCTTTCTCAGCCTTTTTACACATTTCCATTCCATCACGGCGAACATGACGAATGGCCACTTTGGCACCCTCTGCATAAGAATGAGCGACCTTGACCATTTCCTGTCGACGTTCCTGGTTCATTTCGGGAATGGGAAGACGCAGCAATTGACCATCAACAACAGGATTGATTCCGATGTTGGATTCACGAATAGCCTTCTCGACCGCGCTCACCATACCTTTATCCCAAACCTGAATGGAAAGCATGCGTGGCTCCGGCACAGAAACGGTACCGACCTGATTGATCGGCATGGATTGACCATAAGCTTCGACAGTAATTGGCTCAACCAGCGCGATAGAGGCACGACCAGTTCTCAATCCGGACAACTCGGTTTTCAAAACAGACAATGCACCGTTCATACGACGTTGCAGATCATCAAGGTCCAATTCTTCGGCAGACATGGTAAAGCCTCTTATTTGAAATTTCTATTTGTCACAGGATCTTGTAAAACCTGAGTTAGCCCGACACAACAGTTGCACGCCCCTTGCCTTGCAAAACCTCAACAAGCCCGTCGGATTCGTGAATTGAGAATACAATTATCGGAATATTCCCGTCCTGAGCAAGCGCAATCGCAGCAGCATCCATAACCTTGAGGCCTTTTGCCAGAACTTCACCATGGGAAATGGTCTCAAACCGAACAGCATTCGGGTCTTTCTTCGGATCGGCGGAATAGACGCCATCGACCTGGGTGCCTTTCAGCAAGGCATCACATTGCATCTCGGCTGCACGCAGGGCAGCACCAGAATCAGTCGTGAAGTACGGGTTGCCGGTACCGGCAGCAAACAGAACCACTTTGCCAGCCTCAAGATGCGTTTTTGCGCCACGCTGAGTAAATGTCTCGCAAATTTCGTCCATGGCAATAGCAGACATTGGTACAGCTGGAACATCCAAGCTTTCCAAAGCATTGGTCATGGCCAGACAATTCATGACAGTCGCCAGCATGCCCATATGATCGCCGCGCACGCGATCACCACCCTTGGCCGCCACTGAAACTCCACGGAAAATATTCCCGCCGCCTATGACAACACAAACTTCGGCCCCCAGATCACGCGCATCACGAATTTCGCCAGCAACCCGATTGACCACATCCTGATCAATGCCAAATTCCTGCTCGCCCATGAGCGCTTCACCAGAAACCTTGACCAGAACCCGTTTATATTTCAGTTGCCCCATTTCCAAATCCCGTCGATCTTCTTCAACACCCAAAGTGCGTAATGCCCAAGGGTCCAATTGTTGCCCTTGCATACACGAAGGGCGTCGGTTCGTCATCCCCAACGCCCTTCGTTTTTCAACATTTCAACTCCATGTAAAATGGAGTGCGAAGACAGAACTTATGCCTGACCGCTGGCAGCAGCAACTTCAGCAGCGAAGTCTTCTTCTTTTTTCTCGATGCCTTCACCCAGGGCAAAGCGAGCAAAACCAGCCAGCTTGATCGGAGCACCGACAGAGCCTTCGGCATTCTTGATCGCCTGCTCAACGGTATTTTCACCATCAATAACAAAGGTCTGCTTCAGCAGAACAACTTCTTCGTAGAATTTACGCAGACGACCTTCAACCATCTTCTCGATGATATTATCCGGCTTACCGGATTCACGAGCTTGCTCGGAGAACACAGCTTTTTCGCGTTCCACAGTCGCTGCGTCGATTTCATCAACAGTGGCAGCAAGTGGATTGGTCGCAGCAACATGCATCGCAATCTGCTTACCCAATGCATCCAGAGCAGCCGCATCGCCATCAGATTCGAGAGCAACCAGAACACCAAGACGACCAAGGCCAGCAGCGGTAGCGTTGTGAACGTAGGAAGCAACAGAGCCCTTTTCTACGCTCAGAACCACACCACGACGCAGGTTCATGTTCTCGCCAATGGTGGCAACCGCGTTGGTGATCGTCTCAGCAACGGAAGCTCCACCAGGATAGTTTGCTGCAAGAATTGCTTCAGCGTCAGAGCCTGCTTCAATAGCAACACCAGCAATGTTGCGAGCCAGATCCTGAAACTGTTCGTTACGGGAAACAAAGTCGGTCTCAGCATTCACTTCAACCATGGCAGCTTTGTTACCAGCGCCAGACAGAGCGATCAGACCTTCTGCTGCAACACGATCAGATTTTTTGGCAGCCTTGGAGAGGCCTTTGGTGCGCAACCAATCGATTGCAGCTTCCATGTTGCCGTCATTCTCGGTAAGAGCTTTTTTGCAGTCCATCATACCTGCGCCAGAAGTCTCACGCAGTTCTTTAACCATTGATGCTGTAATCGCCATTGCAGCCTCACGTCCTTTTTAAACAAGCCAGAAGCCGCCCGGCACAATCGCGGGGCGGCCCATTATTCATAGCGGGGCGAGAAGCTCACCCCGAATTGTCTTATTCTGCAGATGCTTCAACAGCAGCTTCTTCGCCTTCCCCGGCTTCAGCCAGTGCTGGCTCCAGCAAACCTTCTTCAGATTCGCCAAGATCAACACCAGAATCGCCTTCTGCACGGGAGATGCCGTCAATGGCAGCACCAACGATCAGATCGCAGTACAGAGACAGAGCGCGGGAAGCGTCATCGTTACCAGGAACCGGGAAGTCGATGCCATCTGGATCGGAGTTGGTATCAACAATCGCAGCCACAGGAATGTTCAGGCGGCGCGCTTCGTTGATAGCAATGGTTTCTTTGTTGGTATCGATCACAAAAATCAGGTCAGGAACACCGCCCATATCCTTGATACCACCAAGAGCACGCTCAAGCTTGTCACGCTCACGGGTCAGGGTCAGGGTTTCTTTTTTGGTGAAACCTTTGCCTTCGTTATCGAGGATTTCGTCCAGCTTACGCAGACGCTGAATGGACTGGGTGATGGTTTTCCAGTTGGTGAGCATGCCACCCAACCAGCGGGAATTCACATAATACTGAGCGCAAGACTTGGCAGCTTCAGCAACAGGAGCAGATGCCTGACGCTTGGTACCAACGATCAGAACGCGACCACCACGAGCAACCGTGTCGGAAACAGCCTTCAGAGCTTCGTTCATCAGAGGAACGGTCTGGGACAGATCAATGATATGAATATTGTTGCGAGCGCCGAAAATGAACTTGCCCATTTTCGGATTCCAGCGGTGAGTCTGGTGACCAAAATGCACGCCTGCTTCAAGCAGGGAACGCATGGAGACTTCAGGAAGAGCCATGTCTTTATCCTTTTACCGGTTTAACCTCTGCGGGAAGTGGCCAGATTGGGCACCGGATGGATAGAGGCCATTTCTCCAGCATCTACCCGATCCCGCATGTGGATTCGAGGCGCTTTATACCAGCTTTGCGCAGCATTGCAAGAGCCAATGGATTGCTTCTACACCGATAAGCATTGCTGGCATTTTTCAAAGCACATCATTCGCACTCAAACGAGTATCAATAGCCCAAAACTAAGGGCAGCCCGATTGAGCTGCCCTCTTCTATCATCAAACTGGCAAACAATCTAGGAAGCCAGTGCCGGTCCCTCGAACTTGGGCATGAGATCCAGCAGATGCTTGGAATAGTCATGCTGCGGATTCTGGAAGAGGTTCTCTGTCTCTGCCACTTCCAGCAATTCCCCATGCCGCATCACTCCAACGCGGTCACACATCTGACGAATAACCGGCAAATCGTGGGAAATGAAGAGCATGGTCAGCCCCAGCTCTTCCTGCAAATCTTTCAGCAGGTTGAGAATCTGCGCCTGAATGGACACATCCAGTGCAGATGTCGGCTCATCACAAACCAGAAAGCGCGGACGGGTCGCCAAAGCACGTGCAATGGAAATACGCTGACGTTGACCACCTGAAAATTCATGCGGGAATTTGCGCGCAGCCTGCGCGCCCAAACCAACAATCTCCAGAAGATCATGGACAATTTCCTTGGCTTCGGCTTTGGAACCTGCCTGTTTATGGAAATGGATCGGCTCAGCAACGATATCTTCAACCCTCATGCGACCATTGAGAGAGGAAAACGGATCCTGAAACACCATTTGCATCTGACGACGATAATGGTTCAGATCTTTCTGTAGATTGATCTGCGTAAGATCAGCGCCCGCAAAGTTCACCGCACCGCCTGTTGGGTGATAGATACCCGTAATCATACGTGCAACGGTCGACTTGCCAGATCCCGACTCTCCAACCAGACCAAACACTTCCCCTTGCTTGATATCAAAGGAGATATTCTTCACAGCATCAAGATACTTTTCATTCCGTTTGAAGAAGGCATGCTTGGTAATGAAACGCATGTGAAGGTTATCAACGCTCAAAAGTGGACCATCCACGCTTTCATAATCACGCGTCTTGCCAAGCCAGTGACTGGCAATGTCCAGATCTTCCTTGCTGTCATGAGCGTCTTCGATATAGGTCACCAACGGGAAGCGATGAATACGCTTGTCCGGACGTGGCACAGCAGAAATCAAAGATTTGGTATAATCATGCTGAGGATCCTTGAGAACCTGTTCGGTTGTTCCGAGTTCCACCAGCTTACCGCGATACATGACTGCAACACGATCAGCCGTTTCTGCAATCACCCCCATATCATGGGTCACCAGCATCATACCGACATTGCGTTCGGAACAGAGCTTTTTGAGCAGTTCAAGTATTTGCGCCTGAACCGATACATCCAGTGCAGTAGTGGGTTCATCAGCAATCACCACTTCAGGATCAGAACAAAGTGCCAAGGCGATCACAACTCGCTGACGCATGCCGCCAGAGAATTGATGCGGATAGTGATCAATACGCATATCCGGATCAGAAATTCCGACTTGCGTCAGTAGATCAACCGCACGAGCACGCGCATCTGCATCATTCAGCTTCAAATGCAGCTGAATGGTTTCAATCAGCTGAGCCCCGACAGTTTCAAGTGGGTTAAGCGAGGTCAGTGGATCCTGAAAGATCATACCAATACGGCGGCCACGAATGGCCCGCATCAGATTTTCATCCAGATCATCAATCCGCTCGCCTTTGAGTTTGATGATACCGTTGGCAACACGACCCGGAGACTGCAGCAGTGAAATCACAGCATTACCGACGGTAGACTTACCGGCGCCGGATTCCCCTACAACCCCCAGAATTTCGCCGGGATTGATCGTCAGATCCACACCTTCTACAGCCACGAAATTGCCGCGACGAGACGGGAATTCGACCTTAAGGTCTTCAATTTCCAATAAAGACATAAGCCGCTCCTTACTGCAATTTCGGGTTCATGGCGTCACGCAACCAGTCACCGAAGAGGTTCACCGCGAGAGCCAGAATTACGAGGGTCATGCCTGGGAAAATGGTGATCCACCATTCGCCTGAGAACAAATATTCGTTACCGACACGAATAAGCGTCCCAAGAGAAGGCGTGGTCGGCGGCAAACCGACACCAAGGAAACTCAGGGTAGCTTCAATGATGATCGCCAAAGCCAGGTGGATGGTACCAATCACGAAAACAGGACCCAGAACATTTGGCAAAATATGACGTATCATGATGGTGAAGGAACCAAGACCGATCACCTGACCGGCTTGAACATATTCCTTCACTTTTTCGGTCATGACCGATGAGCGAACAGTACGGGCATATTGCACCCATCCGGAAATGGCGATAGCGAAAATAATCACATACAGCGCGAGAGATTCATGACTTTCCTTGGTCATGATCGTCCGCACGACACCGTCGATCAGTAGCGCAATCAGAATAGCCGGGAAAGACAACTGAATATCAGCGATACGCATGATGATCGCATCCGTACGGCCGCCGACATAGCCAGAAATCAAACCAAGACCGACACCGACGATCAGTGAAAGGACCACCGCGGCAAAGCCGACAAGCAGGGAAATGCGAGAACCATACAAAACAGTCGACAGAATATCGCGCCCCTGATCGTCAGTTCCCAAAAGGTAACGAGGGTCACCCTCCTCCATCCATGCTGGTGGCAAATTGGAATCCAACAGATCAATCACAGACAAATCAAACGGGTTCTGCGGTGCTAGAACCGGAGCAAAGACCGCAGACATAATCATCACAATCGCAATGGCAGCAGAAATCATCGCCATTGGCGTGTGCCAGAAGGAATACCAGACATCATTGTCACGCAAGCGGTGAATGAAATCGGCAAGAGCACCACGCTCTTCCTGAGCGGGAACTTTACTTATATCGCTCATTTTTTGCCTCCGCTTACGCGTAAACGCGGGTCGACGCGAACATAGAGAATGTCAACAATCAGGTTGATCGCCACAAAAATGAAGGCAATCAGAACCAGATAGGCAGCCATGATCGGAATATCGGCATTACCAATCGCCTGAATGAACAGCAAGCCCATACCTGGCCATTGGAACACACTCTCTGTGATCAGTGAGAAGGCGATGATGGATCCAAGCTGAAGACCCGTGATGGTGATCACAGGAATAAGGGTATTCTTCAACGCATGACGGAAATGCAGCGACCGATTACCAAGTCCACGCGCACGGCCAAACTTGATGAAATCAGTCCGCAAGACTTCCAGCATCTCGGCACGAACCAGACGCATGATCAAAGTCATCTGGAAAATGGCAAGTGTGATCGCTGGCAGGATCATGGCTTTCAAACCGGATACGGTCAGCAACCCGGTGGACCACCACCCGATATAGACCACCTCTCCCCGACCGAAGGTCGGCAACCAACGCAGCATCACACCAAAAATCAGGATCAACAGAATACCGATCAGAAAGGTCGGTAACGAGACCCCGACAAGCGAACTGGTCAGGAAGAATTTCGTCACCCAACTGTCGCGGCGAATAGCGGCATAAATCCCCATGGGCAAGCCAAGCACCAGCGCCAGGATGGCTGAAATGATGGACAATTCGAGCGTTGCCGGAAGACGCTCACGCATAAGCTCACTGACTGGCACACGCAAGCTATAGCTTTGGCCGAACTCGCCTTTCATCGCATTGACAGTGAACCGGGCGAACTGAACAACAAATGGGTCGTCCAAACCCAAATCCTTGCGCAATTGAGCACGCTCTTCGACCGTCGTATCCTGACCGACCATGTTATTGATCGGATCGCCGACGAAGCGGAACAGCCCGAATGTTATGAAGGCAACGGCAAGCATCACCAAGATGCTCTGAAGCAGCCGTTTGACGATAAATCCCAACATAAAGTTTACCTATCTGTCTTTGCACCTGCTTGTTCTTGTTGTTTGCAGTGCAAGCTTGTCAGACATATAAAAAACCCGCCGCGAAGAAGAAGCTCTCTCGCGGCAGGTCTGTTTTCAAAGATTATTTCTTGATGACGACATTGCGCAGATCAAGAATATTGTCTGCACGCTGAACAGCTTCAACCTTCTCGGACGCACCCCAAGAGAGAGGCTGCTGATGCAGAGGCAGATAGCCAACTTCATCCTGCACAATCTTGAAACCTTCATCGATCAGAGCCTGACGCTTTGCAGGATCCGTCTCGGAACCCATCAGACCGGCGATTTCATCAACGCGGGCATTACAGAAATTGCCAAGGTTGAACGCACCAAGACGCTTTTCGGGATTCTGGCAGGAAAGCAGGTTCTGGTAGACATTGTGGCTGTCAATAGAACCTGGGGTCCAGCCCAGCAGATAGAAGCTGGTATCATAACCATTCTGCGCCAGAACCTTACCGAAATATTTGGACTTTGGCTGAGCCAACAGATCGATTTTCACGCCAACCCGAGCCATCATGGACGCAACAGCCTGACAGATCTTCTCATCGTTCACGTAGCGGTTGTTCGGGCAATCCATGGTCACGGTAAAGCCATCGCCATATCCGGCTTCGGCAAGCAGAGCCTTGGATTTTTCCGGATCATAGGCATATGGAGTATTCAGAGCCTTGTTGAAGCCGTTGATTTGCGGAGCAACCATCAGGCCGGTCGGCGTTGAAGCTCCACGCATAATTTTCTTCTTGATGGCATCCAGATTGATCGCATGGGCAAAAGCCTGACGGACGCGCTTGTCCTTGAACGGGTTTTTGCCTTTCACGGATGAATGCAGCAACTCATCACGACCCTGGTCCATGCCAAGGAAGATGGTGCGAGCTTCAGGGCCAGCCAACGGACGAACGCCTTCCGCATCTTCCAGACGCTGCCAGTCCTGTACAGGAACTGGGAAAACCAGATCAAGTTGCTTTGAAATCAGGGCTGCAACACGGGTCGCGGCTTCCTTGACCGGGGTGAATTCTACGCGTGTCAGATTGGTTGGAATATCCTTGTCCCAATAGCCATCGAACCGCTCGAACACCGATTTGACGCCAGCCTTGCGCTCGGTAATTTTGAAAGGACCCGTACCATTGGAATGGTTGGACGCGTAACCGGTCTTGGTGGTGTCTTTCACATTCGCTGCTTCGGCAGCATCATTGGCCTCTGACCATTCCTTGTCCATGATATAGATGAAGGTCAGTTCCTGCATGAGGACCGGTTGCGGAACAGCCGTGATCAGCTCAATCGTATGATCATCAATCTTCTTGATATCGGAAATCATGCCGCCGCGGGCCTTCTGATCAGATCCTTCTGTCAGTGTCCGCTTCCAGGAGAAGATCACATCATCGGCGTTAAAATCACTGCCATTGTGGAATTTGACGCCCTTGCGCAGGGTTACTTTCCAAGTGGTTGGGCTTGTTGTTTCCCAAGACGTAGCCAGAGCAGGTTGCAACTGAAGATTGCCATCATATTTGGTCAAACCTTCATAGACGTTGCCAAGAAAACCCAGAGAGAAAGTTTCGTTCAGACCATGCGGGTCAAGACCCTGCGCATCGCCCTGAAAGGCATATTTGAAGGTTTCAGCAGAAGCTGGAGCAGCCAGCATGGTGGTAACCGCGAGAGCGGTAAGCAGCTTTGATGATTTTCTCATTATATTCCCCTTATACGGTTCTATTCGCTTGTTTTGCTTTGTAATGAGGTGGTGGTGATAGGTTATTGTGCTTGTTTTGCAATCAGGCGCTGGGTAAAGGCCAAGCCTTTTTGCACCTGATCGAGAGTGATGAATTCATCAGGCTTGTGAGCCTGATCAATGGAACCAGGGCCACAAATTACTGTGCTATAGCCCCTCTCCTGAAATTGTCCGGCTTCCGTGCCATATGGCACAGCCATCACGGAATTCCGACCAGACAATTCTCGAACCAGTGTTTCCGCCGCTCCGCCATGCTCCGGCTTCAGGCCGGTAACTTGTAGCAGTTCTATACGGATGGATGCCTCACTATAGATAGCCTTCATCTCGGCTTCCAGCTTATTGGCATAGTCGTAAATTCGATTGAGAACGATAGAAACATCATCATCTGGCAAATTGCGGTAATCCCAGCTGAACATGCAATCACGTGCGATGATATTGGCGGCAATACCACCCTGCACGATCCCCATATTCAGTGTGCTGTAATTTGGTTCCAGATCAATGCCTTCAAGTTTGTTCTCTTTCAGCTCATCAGAGATCTTTCCAATTTCGACCATCAGTCTGGCCGCATAGAGATTGGCCGAACAACCAAGATGAGGCTGGCTGGAATGGGCTTCCAGGCCACGAACATAAACCCGGCCCGCATTCATGCCCTTATGCATATTGGCAATCTGCATATTTGTGGGCTCACCAACGATCACGGCATGAACTGGAGGTAAAGTTTTGACCATCTCGTCGATCATGCTTGGCGCGCCAAGACAGCCGACCTCCTCATCATAAGACAAAGCCAGATGAATTGGACGCTTCAAATCAGCCTTGATCATGTCTGGCACCAAAGCCAGATTGATGGCAGAGTAACTCTTCATGTCCGCAGTACCACGGCCATAGAGCTTACCATCTTTCTCAATCACGTCGAAAGGATCGGTGCTCCAATCCTGATTGTCTACCGGCACAACATCGGTGTGACCACTCAGTACGACACCGCCCGCAACCTTGGGACCAATCGTGGCATAAAGATTGGCCTTGTCGCCTTCTGCGTTATACACGCGATGGCTCTCGACACCATACTCGGCCAAGTAAGCCTCGATATAATCAAGAATGGGAAGATTGCTTTTCGACGAGACCGTATCAAATGATACCAGTTTCGAAATCATGTCTTTGACGTGTTGCATAGCCCCTCATTAGACTGAACATATTCAAGATACAGAAACAGAGCATTTCCGATTGAAAACTGACGAATGGACTATCGCCGAAGATACGACCGAAGTCTGATAAACTTTGGTCGCGCAATTGAAACAGGTGTTTCACCATCTGAAAAGAGTAAATATGGACATTTCAGCTATTTGTCTGAACAATCCCCACTCTCTCACAGAGAAATTCAACCAATCCACAACCACAGACTAAATAGTTTCACTTGCACCTTTCAATTCCTGTAATGTTGCCTCGCACACTTCCAAACTCTGCCGAGAGATGTCACCCAACCATTTCTCGTCATTGGCAAAAAGGGCATCTCGCAGGTTCCGCTTGATCTGCCGTCCCCACGACGATTGCGGATCCCCATGATGACGAAGCCAATTGTCCCCACGTAAACCTGTCAGCACCCGATCGAACTCATAAGTACCAAACTCAAGAAGAATCTTGATAGGTGCTTTCGGGCAATCTGCCCGATCCAGAATATCGCAGACAAAACCGCCGATATTCTCCCACTCCACATCAGCAGGTGCAGGACGATCAACGCGCATGACTTCGCCAAACCCGTAAGGGCCGACACCAGTATGGATATCAACAATAGCAATTTGATCAGCATCTTTGGCATGGTCTTTGACGATCTGCGTGAAATTGCTCACACACCAACTCTCAGTTTTGCCGCCATAGAAGATCCCATCAGGATATTCATATTGTCCCTGCAACACATCCTGTGTCAGCGCCAGCACGCCCTTCTCTTCTACATAATGCGTGATACCTGCATCCGCTTTCTCACGCCCCTCTCCCTGCCACTCTTTAGGGCAAAGAGCAGAATGCAGCTCTCTATAAGATTCATTTACGGGGAGTTTTGAGAAGTCGGCACGAATGTTACGATTCGGATCGACATTATTCTCATCGGTACGGGTCAGCTTGGCAGAACCATAAGCATTCATCGCATGAACGAGAACCAAAGCCGTATCCGCTGGCAAGCTTTCGTTGAAATGGGACAGCATCTGCAATTGCGGGCCAGATCCAGCGGTTAATTCAGTACCATGTACGCCAGATGTGACAAAGAGAACATATTTGGCCTCGATCGAACCTATTCTAACCACATCAACGGCAACATCCTGATCAAACTCGCTGGATTGAGGGTGCAAAAAAGTCTCACTGGGTAGATCCAACTCCTTCGCATGCTTGAGAAATCTTTCTCGCGCTTCAAAATAATCTGCTGAATAGCAATCGCGAAAATCGATCATAAACGCCTGACCCCTCAATGGTCTTTAAATCTTCTTTTCTGTTACAGACCAAAAAGCAGGCATTTTATCAAATCATTTTATCGAATATGTTATGCAAAAATGTGATAGGGAATCATCATGAAGTTTCGTCAACTGGAAGCATTCCGCTATATCATGATCACCGGTTCCATGGTTGGGGCTGCTACACAAATGCATGTCACGCAATCGGCTATCAGCCGATTGATCCGTGATCTGGAATATAACCTGAAATTCAAGCTGTTCGAACGCAAACAGGGATCGCTGGAATTGACCAGAGCGGGCTTGCAATTCTATGAGAGTGTAGAGGAAAATTTTCTTGGGTTGGATCGTCTTGAAAATATTGCCAGAGACATTCGCGAAAATAGCACAGACGTTTTTCGCGTAGCAGCAGGGCATTCAGTAGCCACCACGCTACTTCCGCAAGTCGTAGGCCGTTTTTCCGCAAAACATCCAAACACCCGCATTTCGATCCATTCTCATCGATTGGCACAAACCGTCATGCGATTGCAGAATGCCTCCGTCGACATAGCCATCGCCTCAGGTCTTCCAAACCTTCAGAATACCAAACGCTTGCTTTTGGGAACGGCACCCCAGGCATGCATAATCCGTCACGATCATCCATTGGCAAAGAAATCAGTCATCGAACCAGAAGATCTATCCGGACAATCAGTAATTGGCATCATGCCAGACGGACCAATGCATTGGGACGAATTGGATCGAACATTGGCTGACCGTGGCGTAACAATCAAAAGAAACTATGAAATCAACAATTCTCACACAGCCTACTCCCTTGTAGCTCAAGGTCTGGCAATCGGAGTGGTCGAGCCACTGGCGGCCCATCTATGGCGGCATCACGGTGTTGTACAACGACGGTTTGAGCCACAAATCAGCATCAATTATTATTGCGCCATCCAGTCACGTCAGGGGCCAAGGCCGGAACTGGACCATTTCATTCACTTGTTAACCGAAGAAATCAGGAATCTCGACTGGTTTTAGCAAGAATGCACGCTCTTCAGAATTTGGGAAACGTCGAAATCTAAAAGCTTCCCACCTGAACATCGACAATACCAGGGATGGCTTTCAGTGCACGGCCCACCTCATTGGACACATAGAATGTTCCTTTGAGACGCATTTCAACTTCACATTCGCCCTCATCAATCATGACGATGACAGAGACATCGCCATCACCACGTTCATCCAGCTGTTTGCGAAGGGACGTCAGTGGTTTCTCATCACGCACAAAAACGCGCATATTCTTCTGCAAGCCCCCCCCATCAAGCGGACGCACATTGTTGATACGAACAGATACACCTTCAGGGCGCTCATCTGCTCCCACTTCCAGAATTACAGTCTTTCCCGGCTCCAGCATATCTCGAAACCGGTGCAAAGCTTCAGAAAACAGCACTGCTTCATACTGACCAGTTGGATCCGAGATATTGATGATCCCCATACGATTACCGGTTTTGGTCTTGCGCTCCTGTCGACCCGTAATGGTGCCTGCCAATCGACCAGCACTGGCACCTTGCTTGACCGCATTCTCAAATGGTTGCCAGAGCTGAATACGCTTTTCCTCCAGAACAGAGATATAGTCGTCCAATGGGTGAGCGGAAAGATAAAACCCCACAGCACCATATTCGCGCTGCAATTTCTCTTCATTGGTCCACGGACGCATATCAGGAAGAATAAGGGGCGCGACTTCTATATCGGCAGTTCCGAAAATATCACCTTGCCCGGATGAAGCATTCTGACTGGCACGCGCCGCCTCACCCATGATCACATCAATTGACGCAACAACTTGCGCCCGGTTTGGATTAAGACAGTCAAAGGTACCTGCAGCGGCCAGATTTTCAATGGTACGTTTGTTAAGAACCCGCGGACTGATACGTTTGGCAAAATCTGCCAGATCCTTGAACGGCTTGTCCCCGCGCACCTCCATAACATGCTCAGCTGCAGGCTGACCCACCCCTTTGATCGCAGCCATGGAGTAGACAATGGCACCTTCCTTCACAACGAATTCAACACCCGATTCATTGATGGAAGGAGGACGCACCTCAATTCCCAAACGAATGGCATCACGGCGGAATTCCGACAGCTTATCGGTATTGTTCATATCCAGCGTCATGATCGCTGCCAGAAATTCAACCGGGTAATTGGCTTTCATATAAGCCGTTTGATAGGCAACCAAAGCATAGGCAGCAGCGTGTGATTTGTTAAAACCATAGTCGGCAAATTTGGCAACAAGATCATAAATCTCAGACGCTTGTTCTCGTTTCACGCCACGCTCTTCCGCACCATCACAGAAACGAACCCGCTGCTTTTCCATCTCCTCACGGATTTTCTTACCCATGGCTCGGCGCAGCATATCCGCTTCACCAAGTGAGTAGCCGGAGAGAATCTGGGCGATCTGCATCACCTGTTCCTGATAGATGATGATGCCATAGGTTTCCTTGAGAACGGATTCGAGCAACTCATGCATATACTCGAAGGTTTCATCGCCACGCTTTCGCGCACAATAGGTCGGAATATTGGCCATTGGTCCTGGACGATAAAGCGCCACGATAGCAATGATGTCTTCGAATTGGTCAGGTTTCATATCCAAAAGTGCTTTGCGCATGCCCATGGATTCCAGCTGGAAAACCCCAACGGTCTCACCTTTGGCCAAAATCTCATAGGAAGCTTTATCGTCAATCGGAATTTCAGCCAGGTTGATATCAATATCGCGCTGTTTCACGAACCGAACAGCCGTATCCAGCACCGTCAGGGTCTTAAGGCCCAAGAAGTCAAACTTCACCAGCCCCGCTTGCTCGACCCATTTCATATTATATTGGGTTACCGGCATATCGGAGCGTGGATCTCGATACATCGGTACCAATTTATCGAGCGAGCGGTCCCCAATAACAATACCAGCGGCATGAGTGGACGCATGTCGATAAAGCCCTTCGAGCTTGAGCGACATATTGATCAGGCGATCAACAATCTCTTCTTCCTTGCGCGCATCCGTTAGACGGGGTTCCTGCTCCAACGCCTCAGGCAGGGAAACTGATACAGCACCTTTCATCGGCACCATTTTGCAGAGCTTGTCGACTTGACCAAATGGCATCTGCAAGACACGACCGACATCTCGCAACACTGCGCGAGCCTGAAGCGTACCATATGTAATGATCTGCCCTACATTATCGCGGCCATATTTGCGCTGAACATAGAGGATCACTTCCTCACGCCGATCCTGACAGAAATCAATATCGAAATCGGGCATGGAGACGCGTTCCGGGTTGAGGAAACGTTCGAACAGCAAGGCAAATCGCAGGGGATCCAGATCAGTAATGGTAAGGGAATAAGCCACAAGCGAGCCAGCACCGGAACCACGGCCCGGGCCAACTGGAATATCCTGATCCTTGGCCCATTTGATAAAATCCGCAACGATCAGGAAGTAACCGGGGAATTTCATGTTCTCAATGATATCAAGTTCAAACTTAAGTCGATCCCAATAGTCCTGCTCCTGCATATCTGGAGAGATACCATGTATTTCAATCCGGCGACGCAAACCCTCTTCCGCCTGACGGCGCAATTCAGCCGCCTCATGTTTTTCTGCTTCGGCAGGATCGGCATCTGCACCAGCAAAACGTGGTAAGATCGGATTGATGGTTCGGGCTCTCGCGTGACATCGCCTTGCAATCTCGATTGTATTTTCTATTGCCTCTGGCAAATCAGAAAAGAGCTCTGCCATCTCCTCCTGACTTTTGAAATAATGCTCTGGTGTCAGACGGCGTCTATCATCCATAACAAGCACCTTGCCTTCGGCAATGGCAATCAACGCATCATGGGCTTCGAAATCTTCTCGTTCAGAAAAATAAACGTCATTGGTAGCGACCAGCGGCAGATGCATTTCATAGGCGAGATCGAGTAGTTGCGGTTCAACGACATGTTCATCCGGCAAACCATGACGCATCACCTCTATATAGAGGCGATCACCAAACATCTCTTTCAGTTGAGAAAGACGTGCACCGGCAACTTCCACATGATGGTGAACGAGAGGGCCATCAATCGGTCCATTGCCCCCACCAGTAAGACAGATCATGCCGCTCGAAAATTCGCGAACATCATCAATGCTAACATGGGGATCTGCGTCATCATGAGAGGCAAGAAATGAGCGACTGACGAGGCGGACAAGATTAGACCATCCTTCATCATTCATACCAATGAAGACAAGAGATGGTAGTTTGAAGCCGGATGCATCTGCTTGCGCTGGATCACCAAAATCAACCTCGATCTGGCATCCCAGAATAGGTTGCAGGCCCTCACCTACAGCTTTTTGCGAAAACTCCAATGCGCCAAACAAATTACGCGTATCTGTCATGGCCACCGCAGGCATATCGGCTTTCAATGCCTGCTTGATCAATTTGCCGACAGGGAGAGCACCTTCCAGCAAGGAATAGGCTGAATGCACATGAAGATGAATGAATTTCAAATCACTGTTTAGTTCAGCCATAACAAGACGTCCTTTCCTAGCCAAGCATGCAGTCTAAAAGACCGATGCTAAAACACCAAGACCGGCATTCTTGTTCCCCCCTGCTTTCCGATAAATCTTGTGACGTTTTTTACAGCAAGCTTCAAAGGAAGGCAGCAATAAGGAATTTAGCTTGAGAGTCGAGCCAGGACTTCAGTCCAAAGGCTCAACATGGACATGAAGGTGATCAGGGAACCAAGCGCCAGCACATCACGAATAATCATTACTACACCTCAAAGTTCTTTATTTGAACTTATTATGTATATGTTTTGTTCTTATTTCAAGCGTTTTTTTCAATAAACATCGTACCCCGAGAAAAGCATGACAAATCAGAACAATAAGAACAAAAAGAAAACAAAACCCCGCAGTCAGAAACTGATCACGGGGTTCAAAATTCGACAATATGGCCTATCAGATCTCGACAACCTTACCATCCACCAGAGTAATCTGGCGATCCATACGTTCCGCAAGAAACAAATTATGAGTAGCAACCAGCGCGGAAATTCCAGACTGTTTCACCAGAGAATTGAGCGCCTTGAACACATAGTCAGAGGTAGTCGGATCCAAATTTCCCGTTGGTTCGTCAGCCAACAACACACGCGGACCATTGGCCATGGCACGGGCAATGGCAACACGTTGCTGTTCACCACCGGACAATTCTGCAGGACGATGAGCCGCGCGGTGATCCACGCGCATGTATTTCAACAATTCCAGCGCCCTGCTCTCTGCTTCGGATTTATTCGCACCGCTGATTAATTGTGGCAGAACCACATTTTCCAAAGCCGAGAATTCAGCAAGCAGATGGTGAAACTGATAGACAAAACCAATCTCATCCCGTCGGGTAACAGTACGAGCCCGATCAACCGCTCCACTCTGTGGTTTTCCAGCGATATAAACTTCGCCACCATTCGGTCGCTCCAACAGACCTGCGACATGCAGCAATGTAGATTTACCAGCCCCGGACGGAGCAACTAACGCCACCATCTCACCAGCCTTGACACTAAGATTGGCTCCAACCAAAATCGGCAACTCGTTGTCTGCCTGAATATAGCTCCTCTGAACGTCTCTCAAGACAAGAAGCTCGTCATTAGCGATCAAACGGCTCTCTTCCAATGCTGGTTGAGTATTCTCCACCGTCTTCATTTCATCCGTCGGAAGATCATTCATACCGCAATGCCTCCACCGGATCGAGTGTCGCCGCGCGCCATGCAGGATAAAGCGTCGCCAGGAACGACAGAAGAAGTGCAATCACCAAGACGCTTACAGTTTCACTAACATCCATATCGGCAGGCAGTTTGGAGAGGAAATAGAGCTCAGGGCTGAACAATTCAGTACGAGTGATATAGGAAACGAACTGGCGAATGGCTTCAATATTCAGACATACGATCAACCCGAGAATGAAACCCGCCATGGTTCCGACAAAGCCAATAGCGGCACCGGTTATCACAAAGATCCGCATGATGGATGCTCGGGTCGCTCCCATTGTGCGCAAAATAGCGATGTCATGCCCTTTGTCTTTTACCAGCATGATAAGGCCGGAAATGATGTTCAGAGCCGCCACCAGAATGATCAATGTCAGGATAATGAACATCAGATTGCGTTCAACTTCCAGCGCGGAGAAGAAGGTCACATTTCTAAAGCGCCAATCCGTCACAAAAATCGGCCTGCCAGCAGCTTCTTCAACAGAAGCTCTCATCTCACCAACCATATCAGGATCTTCAACATAGGCTTCAATCGCCGAAACCTTGCCTTCATGATTGAAATAGAGTTGGGCATGTTGCAGAGGCATGAACACGAAAGTGCTGTCATATTCGGACATGCCAATTTCGAAGATGGCCTTGACCGGATAGGATTTGATACGAGGCGCAACTCCCATTGGAGTAACAGCACCTTTTGGAGAGATCAGTTTGATATGATCACCAGCAACAACACCGAGTGAGCGGGCCAGACGAGAGCCAATGGCAATGCCTTCTTCTTCATCAAACTTCTCAAGGTTTCCTTGTAAAACATTGTTTGAAACAAGCTTTAGCTTATCCAAACTTTCGCGCGACATACCACGAACCAATGCACCAACAGCACCGCCAGAGCCAGATGCCAAAACTTGCCCTTCCACAAAGGGAATGACATAGCTAACACCATTCACACCCTCGATACGCTTGGCAACAGCATCATAGTCGGTGAGATCAGAATCCACTGGCTGGATAACCAAATGACCGTTAATGCCCAGAATCTTGTCCAGTAATTCCGAACGAAAACCATTCATCACCGCCATGACGATGATAAGGGTAGCTACACCCAGCATGATTCCAAAAAAAGATAACCATGAAATGATGGAAATAAAAGCTTCCCGCCTGCGCGAACGCAAATAACGAAATGCCATCATCCATTCAAACAATGCGAACGGCCGTTTGGCCTCTTCAGCGGACATTCACATCTCCAACTTGATAGCAAGACCCTCAGACAAACCGCACTGCCTGAAGGTCCCTCTTACTTATTGTGATTCCAAATCAGAATCATTTCTCGGCAATCATACGCTCAACGACCGCATCAAGGGAAACCATTTCCCTCTTGCCAGTCGCGCGCTCTTTGATTTCCACTTCGCCACTCTTCAGGCCACGTGGACCAACGATGACCTGCCATGGAAGACCGATAAGATCCATAGTAGCAAATTTGGCACCAGCCTGACCGGAACGATCATCATAAAGCACGTCAAATCCGGCATTTCCAAGGCGCTCATAAATCTGCTCGCAAGCACTGTTGGTGTCTTCATTGCCAGCTTTCATATTGATCAGACCAATATCAAATGGAGCAACTGACTTTGGCCAAACAATACCGTTCTCATCATGGCAAGCCTCGATGATACCGCCAAGAAGGCGAGACACACCAACTCCGTAAGATCCCATATGAACAGGAACATCCTTGCCATCAGCACCTGTGACCTTGGCATTCATCGCATCAGAATATTTGGTCCCGAAATAGAAGATATGACCAACTTCGATACCACGTGCGGCGATACGATCAGCCTCTGAGACTGCATTGAAGGCAGCTTCATCATGCATTTCTTCGGTTGCAGCATATTCGCTGGTCCAATCTGCAACGATGCCCGACAGATCGCCGTCAAAATCAACACCATCACCCGGAATTTCCTTGGAAAGGTAATCCTTGTGACAAAAAACTTCACTCTCGCCGGTATCGGCCAGAATGATGAATTCATGGCTGAGATCACCTCCAATTGGGCCAGTGTCGGCTTTCATCGGGATTGCGGTCAAACCGAGTCGCTTGAAGGTGCGCAGGTAAGCCACGAACATGCGATGGTAAGCCTCGCGTGCACTCTCCTCATCCATATCGAAACTGTAGGCATCCTTCATCAGAAACTCACGACCACGCATAACACCAAAGCGAGGGCGGATTTCATCGCGGAACTTCCATTGAATATGATAAAGGTTGAGTGGCAGGTCACGATAGGATTTGACAGATGAGCGGAAAATATCAGTGATCATCTCTTCATTGGTTGGACCAAACAGCATATCGCGTTCATGACGATCGACGATACGCAGCATTTCCTTGCCATAATCATCGTAACGGCCACTTTCTTTCCACAGATCAGCTGGCTGCATGGTAGGCATTAACAGCTCCACTGCCCCTGCTCTATTCTGCTCCTCACGTACAATCTGTTCAATTTTACGCAGAACTTTCAGCCCCAATGGCAACCAGGAATAGATCCCCGCTTGTTGCTGACGAATCATACCTGCGCGCAACATATAGCGGTGAGAAACAATTTCAGCCTCTTTGGGGTTTTCCTTCAAAATTGGCAGAAAATAACGGGAAAGACGCATAGCAACTTCTTCCTTCACTTTCGCGCAGCAAGCAAAGGGACATTCCCGAATGCGGCCATCGCGGATCTGTTGGTTTGCGCACTTTATAGCGTGAGAAATCGATGAAGGCAGCAAATAAGCTTAAATGCCTCGATCGCAGCTTCTTTTACACAGGCAAGCCCATTTTCTACGCAAAAATCCGGAAACAACCTCTACCCTCAAACGCTATCCTAGTGCGTCAGAATGGCGCAAAATGCGAAAAATTAGCCAAATCAAAAAAAAATGCCTGTTAGTCAAAAAAGAATGATGACAAATGCCAAGTGGGCAAGTAATGTGCTGCCATAATGATAAGAGATACGCTCACCACTGATATCTCAATATCCAACGCGATAAATGTCTTGGGAGGATACAGATCTCTGGCGCGTTAACCCGCAGCCGCTCTCATCTAGCAAAAATCAAAAAGCAGTAAGAGCAATGGGATCACCATCGCGTACCCTATTCAAACAAGGCTTCTGGCCTTGTTTTTTTTTGCCTGAATTTCTGACCAACCCGGTTCCATTGAAATTTCATACAAAAAAGGCTCCTCAATGGGAGCCTTTCAAACTTCGTAGGATGCAGATCTAACGCAAACTGTCTGGCATAGGCAGGAAAGTCAGATCATCCAGCCCAAGTCCTTTGATCTCAACTGCCCAATAGTAAGCACCAAAAAGTGCCGTGGCCAAAATGGTTGTGGCAATCACCCGCAATAACATCCGACTGCGGACAGGTGCACTAGGCATGGTGCCAAGACGCATATCCTCCGCCTCAGCTTGGGTGCGCACACCAAAAGGCAAAACCAGAAACAGTGAGATCCACCAGATAATGAAATAAATAGCCAATCCGCTGATCAATCCCATGGAGCATCACTTTCTTGTTCTTGAGGTCCAATTCCTCATCATCGAGATAAGGATAAGTCCTTACATTCTAGACCTGTTCCAGCTCTGTCAATGTGCCGCAGAAATCTTTTGGGTGCAAAAACACAACTGGTTTGCCATGGGCACCAATTTTAGGTTCACCATCACCCAACACGCGCGCGCCTTCGGCTTTCAACTTGTCACGAGCGGCGATGATATCGTCCACTTCGTAGCAAACATGATGAATACCGCCAGCAGGATTCTTCTCAAGAAATTTAGCAATTGGAGAATTCTCGCCAAGTGGCTCAAGAAGTTCGATCTTTGTATTGGGCAATTCCACAAACACCACTCGAACACCGTGATCAGGCTCGTCCTGTGGGTCCGAAACCTTTGCGCCCAGCACACCGGCATAAGTAGCCACACCAGCTTTCAGATCAGATACAGCAATGGCGACGTGGTTGAGACGACCAATCATGATAATAATCCTTATATAAGCTCGCCCGAACCATCACCGTCAGGCGCAAAACAACTCATACCAGTCATACAAGGTTCACCATCACTGCAACAATGGGCTTTTTGGCCCAGTGTTGGTAGACTTCATTCCTAACCGAGCGACGCACCGCCTCTCTCAAAACCTCGACATCCTTGCGTTTCTTACCCGGCATACCGCGCAAAGCACCAAAGACTCCAGCTTCCACGATCTCCATAAACAGTTTGTCGTCCTTATCTCGGTCAGGAATACCCGCCAACGCCATTTGCGGATGTCCCAAGATCTCACCCTTGCGATTGACGGTCAGTGCCACAGAGATATGGCCAACAAAGGACAGTTTCCGCCGCTGCTGGATACCACATTCCTCAAAGGTGCCGATCACATCGCCATCTTTATAGAGACGCCCGCCGAGATATTCATCCCAGCTCTTGACCGTACCGCCAGCCAGACGCGCCATCCAACCATTGCGCACATGTACCACTTCGCGCGCACCCATATCTTCCGCCAATGCACCATGGGCTTTCAGATGCATCTCTTCACCGTGAACGGGAATCGCGATCTTCGGTTTGGTCCATTGATACATCTTGCGCAGATCATCACGACGTGGATGGCCGGACACATGAACAGGAGCATCGCGATCCGTGATCACCTCAACCCCCTGCTGTGCCAGATTGTTGATCACTTCACCAATAGCCCGTTCATTTCCAGGGATCGCCTTGGATGACATGATCACCCGATCGCCTTTGGTGAATTGCACGGAACGATGCTCACCTCCGGCGATCCGAGCTAACGCTGCGCGTTTTTCACCCTGACTGCCCGTCAGAATGGCAACCACCTTGTTGCGCGGAAGATAGCCATATTCCTCATCAGACAGAAATTCTGGAACATCGCTCAGATAGCCTTGCTCCTGAGCCACTTCAATGAAGCGCCAAAGAGCCCGACCAACCACAACAACCTGACGATCAGCTTTCCTTGCCGCACGAGCAACAGCCTGAACACGCGCAACATTGGAGGCGAAGGTCGTCACGGCCACGCGTTTGGGGGCATTTCGGATCTGCTGATAAAGCTCTTCCTCAACATCCGCTTCTGAAATCGAAGATCCTTCACTCATGGCATTGGTAGAGTCGCATATCAGTGCCAGCACACCCTCTTCGCCCAGTTCCTGAAGACGTTTCTTATCGGTTGCACGTCCAATGCCGGGTTGATCGTCCAATTTCCAATCACCAGTATGCAACACAAGGCCATGCTCGGTCCGAATGGCCAAACCATTGGCTTCCGGAATGGAGTGAGACATTGGCACGAACTCGACCTCAAACGGCCCGAGTTTCACACGGCCACCTTGCTCTACACGCTTGACCGGAACCTTTGGCGCGCCAGGCTCAGACGCCATTTTGGCTTCAACAAGATCAGCCAGAAACCCCGTAGCGTAGACTGGTATGCCCAGCTTTTCCCAAAGATAAGGAAGAGCCCCGAAATGATCTTCGTGACCGTGAGTGATCACAATACCTTCTATCCGGTCTTTCTCTTCCTCCAGAAACCGGATATCGGCAAAAATAAGATCGGCTCCGGGATGCGCTTCATGGGCAAAGGCCACGCCAAAATCAACAATGATCCATCTTTTATCGCCCTCCGGTCCAATACCATAGAGCGCCATATTCATGCCGATTTCGCCAACACCACCCAATGGCATGAATATCAGTTCAGAAGAAATCATTATCAATCCTATTCAAAATCTTGCGGCCATCCATCCAATTAGCCGATCAGGTAACTTCAGCTTTGATCAGCACTGCGGCCAAAAGACCTCACCGGCCAGAATTTTGCGCCGCGATCCCTTGTCCATTAGCAGCACAAGCGCACCATCATCGTCCAGATGCTCGAAATGCCCATGCAATTCCTCATTGGGCAGACGTACCACAATCGGTTTTCCAACGCCTCTGGCACGCATCAACCAATCACGACGAATATCATCAAAACCTGCACCCTGTCGCCATACGCCAATCTGGCGATCAACCTGCTGCGCCAATAGCGGAAACAGAATATCAGGGTCAATATCAAAGCCACCTTCAGACAGATTGGCTGCACCCAACCCATCCGTTTGACCTGGATGCGTTCGGCAATTGATACCAATACCAACCACTACGATCTGATCACCATTGCCACGGTTGGAGCCTTCCAGCAAAATACCCGAAATCTTGCGATCTTCCATCAAGAGATCATTGGGCCATTTGATCGAGACCTGCGCGCGAAGATTGGGCGGTAGAGCATTACAGACAGCTCTATGAGCGGCCGTTGCAATTACCAGAGGAAGTTGTGCAACCTTAGCCGAAGGCGCTGGGTTAATGAGCAACAGAGAAGAATAGAGATTACCAGTCTCCGACACCCATGCGCGCCCACGTCTGCCACGACCTCCCGTTTGCTCCCGAGCAGTAATCCATAGATTTCCTATCTCTCCCCTCTGACCAGCTTGCAAAGCCAGCTCATTGGTGGAAACAACAGCGTCATATGCCTGATGACGATAATGGCTTGGAAAACTGCTCAAGGGTCCCTCTATATTTATCACATTGTGCCAATCGTTGGCATTCCGCCAACATTTAACGAAAAAGGCCTGCCAGCTAAGAGTCTGGCAGGCCTTAAACTGTTTCAGCGCAAAAGACAAGAACTAGAAGAAGCTCTTGGCTGCAACTTCGGCCATTTCACGAATGGAGCCGATATAAAAGACCATGGTCAGAACGATGATACCGCTCGCACCAAGAACGACACGCAATTCGCTTGTCATCTTCTCGAACATTGGTGCTGGATCATCAAAGAACATGATCTTGACGATACGTAGATAATAATAGGCACCCACAACAGATGCCAGAACACCGATGATCGCCAATGGATAGAGACCAGCTTCAATTGCTGCTGAGAAGACAAACCACTTGGCAAAGAAACCACCCAGAGGAGGAATACCAGCAAGCGAGAACATGATCATGGCAAGCAAGAAGGCCATTGGCAGATTTGTCTTGGACAAGCCAGAGAGTTCATCAATGGTCTCAACCATACCATCCTTGCGGCGCATTGCCAGAATAGCAGCAAAGGCACCAAGCGTCATGATGACATAAGTAATCATGTAGATGATCACACCTTCGACACCGGCTTGACTGCCAGCCGCCAAACCAACCAGCGCGTAACCCATATGACCGATGGAGGAGTAAGCCATCAGACGTTTGATGTTACGTTGACCGATTGCCGCAAACGCACCCAATACCATGGACAGGATCGCCACAAAGACGATGATCTGCTGCCATTGTGCTTCCAAAGGCTCGAAGGCACCAAACACGACGCGAACGATGAGCCCCATCGCAGCAACTTTCGGAGCGGCTGCAAAGAATGCCGTTACTGGCGTTGGTGCACCTTCATATACATCCGGTGTCCACATATGGAATGGAACCGCAGAGATCTTGAAGGTCAGGCCAGCCAGAATGAAGACCAAACCGAAGATCGCACCAATGCCCGCTTCGCTAGCATGCAAAGATTCTGCAATACCTTCCAAAGAAATATGACCGGTAAAGCCATAAATCAGTGACATACCATAGAGCAGCATGCCAGAAGACAGAGCGCCAAGAACGAAATATTTCAGACCCGCCTCAGTTGCCCGCTCACTATCACGCTTGATGGATGCAATCACATACAGAGACAGAGACTGGAGCTCCAGACCCAGATAGACGGCGATCATGTCGTTGGACGACACCATCATCATCATACCAAGCGTCGCCAGCATGATCAGGATCGGATATTCAAATTTCTCGAACTTCTCGGCCCGGGCATATCCAACAGACATGGCAATGGCAAAGCCGGCGCCAATCAGGATGATGATCTTCATCAGACGCGCGAAGGAATCCAGCACAAAGGCACCATTGAAGGTGACAGCCTTTTCAACCGGGCTCAGCAAAAGGATCGCGCCTGCAATGATAATCAAGGCAACGGTGAGGCCGGTAACCGCCATGGTGGATTTCTGCCCACCAAAGGCACCCAGCATCAGCAGCACCATAGCACCCACGGCCAACAGAATTTCCGGCAGTGCCGGCATGAGATCTGGAAGCATAGCCATTTCAGTTGCCATAACTTTCTCTCTTCATGTTGCGGTCAACTCCCCTCAATTACTGAGGAGAGCAACCTTGTCCGCAGCAGCCAGAGCTGCTTCGTAATTATTGATCAGATTCTCGACGGAAACGGCCGTGACATCCATGATTGGCGCAGGATAAACACCAAACAAAATGGTCAGCACGACCAGCGGCACGAGGATGATTTTCTCACGCATGTTCATATCGAGAATGGTTTTCAGGCTTTCCTTTTCCAGCTTGCCAAACACCACGCGGCGATAGAGCCATAGAGCATAGGCAGCGGAGAGGATCACTCCGGTGGTCGCAAAGAAGGCAACCCAGGTATTATCCTGGAATGCACCGACCAAGGTCAGGAATTCCCCAACGAAGCCAGATGTACCAGGCAAACCGACATTGGCCATCGTGAAGATCATGAAGATTGTCGCAAACCACGGCATCCGGTGAACCAGTCCACCATAAGCAGCGATCTCACGAGTATGCATGCGATCATACACAACCCCCACACAGAGGAAGAGCGCACCAGACACGATACCGTGGGACAGCATCTGGAAGATACCGCCCTGCACACCCTGCATGGTCATGGTAAACAAACCCATGGTCACATAGCCCATATGGGCAACAGATGAGTAAGCGATCAGCTTCTTGATATCTTCCTGCATCAAGGCAACCAAGGAGGTATAGATTATGGCAACAACGCTCATCACATAGACCATCGGCGCGAAGAACTCAGACGCCAGCGGGAACATTGGCAAGGAGAAACGAAGGAAGCCGTACCCCCCCATCTTCAACAGAATACCAGCCAGAATTACGGAACCTGCAGTCGGGGCCTGAACGTGCGCGTCTGGTAACCAGGTATGAACCGGCCACATTGGCATCTTCACGGCAAAGGACGCAAAGAAAGCCAACCACAGCCATGTTTGCATCTCAGGCGGGAAGTTATAGTTCAGCAGCGTGATGATATCTGTGGTGCCCGCTTCCCAATACATGGCCATGATGGCCAACAGCATCAGCACGGAGCCAATCAGCGTATAGAGGAAGAACTTGAAGCTGGCATAAACGCGGTTCTGACCGCCCCAAACACCGATGATGATGAACATCGGAATAAGGCCTGCTTCGAAAAACAAATAGAAGAGCACCAGGTCCAGCGCACAGAACACTCCGATCATCATCGTTTCCAGCACGAGGAAAGCAATCATATATTCCTTCACGCGCTTGGTCACTGAGTTACGACCAGCATAAATGGCAGCTGGCATCAGGGCGGTGGTCAAAATGACAAACAGCATGGAAATGCCGTCAACGCCCATCCGATAACTGATGCTGGAGGAAAGCCATGCGGCCTCTTCCTGCATCTGGAAACCGGCGGTGGTCGGATCAAACTGGTTCCAGATCAATAGAGAGATCAGGAATGTCACGATCGTCGTCCACAGCGCAACATTATTGATGTTACGTCGGGAGACTTCGCTGTCGCCTTTGACCAGCAGGATCAGGAATGCACCGACCAGTGGCAAAAAAGCGACCGTTGAGAGAAGTGGCCATTCACTCATTAGTGTGCCCCTCCGGTAAACATGGCCCAAGTGATGAGAACGGCAACACCGATCATCATGGCAAAGGCATAGTGATAAACATAACCAGTTTGAAGACGAACGACACGGTTGGTCATGTCGACGACACGAGCGGCAATACCATTTGGACCATAATAGTCGATGGTACGCTCATCGCCTTTCTTCCAGAGGAAGGAGCCGATCTTCATGGCAGGACGGACAAAGATGAGATCATAGAGCTCATCGAAGTACCACTTGTTCAAGAGGAACTGATAGAGCCCATGGTGACGATTAGCCAATTGCTTCGGCAGGCTTGGATTCTTGATATACATATACCAAGCTGTCACCAGGCCGGTCAGCATCATCACGAATGGTGCAAGCTTGACCGCCCATGGCACGTGATGGAACTCTTCGATCAGATTGTTCTCAGGACCGACAAACAACGCACCTTTCCAGAAGGCATCGAAATTGGCACCATAGAAGAAACTGGAGAAGATCATACCGGCAAAGACAGCGCCTACCGCCAGAAGCATCAGCGGAACGGTCATGACCAGCGGGCTTTCATGAATGTGCGCTTTCACATCAGCACTCATCCGCTCTTTGCCATGGAAGGTCATGAAGACCAGACGCCAGGAGTAGAAGCTGGTGAACAGGGCCGCAACGACCGTCAGAGCAAATGCATAACCAGCAAACGGGTTCGTTGCAGCAAAGGCACTCTCAATGATCGCGTCTTTGGAATTGAAGCCAGCGAAACCAATCACTGTGCCTGGGATACCAACCCCGGTCAGCGCCAGCGTACCAATCATCATCATCCAGTATGTGATTTTGACATGCTTGGCCAAACCACCCATCTTGCGCATATCCTGCTCGTCAGAGACGGCATGGATCACAGAACCCGCACCAAGGAACAACAAAGCCTTGAAGAAGGCATGCGTGAACAGGTGGAAGATAGCTGCACCATATGCACCGATACCGAGAGCTACAAACATGTAACCGAGCTGGGAACAGGTGGAATAGGCAATCACACGTTTGATGTCGTTCTGTACGAGACCAACTGTCGCCGCAAAGAATGCAGTGGTCGCACCGACGAAGGTCACAACAACCAGAGCATCTGGCGTTACCTCGAACAGTGGGGACATACGCGCCACCATGAAGACACCAGCCGTCACCATTGTCGCAGCATGGATCAGCGCGGACACTGGGGTTGGGCCTTCCATCGCATCTGGCAACCAGGTATGCAGCAGGAATTGAGCTGATTTACCCATCGCGCCGGTGAACAGCAGCAGACAGATAACGGTCAGCGGGTTCCACTCACTCCAAAGGAATGTCAGACGCAGTGGGTTTTCAGCAGCGTTGATCTGAGAAACAATCTCAGGAACTTTACCGAAGATCACATCGAAATCGGTAGAACCGAAGATGTAATAGACGCCAAAGATACCAAGCAGGAAACCAAAGTCACCAACACGGTTGACAACGAAAGCTTTCATGCTGGCCGCGTTCGCAGACGGTTTCTGAAACCAGAAACCGATCAGCAAGTAAGAAGCCAGACCCACACCTTCCCAGCCAAAGAACATCTGCATCAGGTTGTCAGAGGTGACAAGCATCAACATGGCAAAGGTGAAGAGCGACAGGTAAGCAAAGAAGCGTGAACGGTTTGGATCGTGATGCATATATCCGATGGAATAGATATGCACCAACGCAGATACCGAATTCACAACCACCAGCATGACAGCAGTCAGCGTGTCAACGCGAATGGCCCAGTCAAAAACAAGCGTACCAGATGCAATCCAGCTCAGGAGCGGAACCTTCTCTGTCTCGCCGGAACCAAGGGCAACCGAGAAGAATGCGATCCATGAAAGGAGTGCTGCGATAACCAGAAAACTGGAAGTAATATATTCAGACGCCTTATGGCCGATTGAGCGACCAAAGAGGCCTGCAATCAAAAAACCGATCAGCGGAAGAAAGACGATGGCCGAGTACATGATTATCAGCCCTTCATCATATTGATATCTTCAACAGCAATCGAGCCACGATTGCGATAGAAGACTACCAGAATTGCCAAGCCAATTGCAGCTTCAGCAGCCGCAACAGTGAGAATAAGCAGAGCAAAGATCTGCCCGACCAAATCGCCCAGATAGGACGAGAAGGCAACGAAGTTGATGTTGACCGCGAGCAGGATCAGTTCGACCGACATCAGAATGACGATCACGTTTTTCCGGTTCAGGAAAATACCGAACATACCGATCACGAACAGGATCGCTCCAACGGTCAGATAATGGCTAAGTCCAATTTCCATTTTTGGTCTGCCTTACCGACTTCTCGGTCCTCTAGAGTTAAACTCTAGCGGAACCGGCAACGGGTCTAAATGCCCTTGCCAGATTCCACTTGTTTGATTTCGATGGAATTGGCCACCGTACGACCAACCTGACGAGAGATATTCTGACGCTGAACATCCTTGCGATGATGCAAGGTAAGTACAATTGCACCAATCATCGCCACCAGAAGGATCATTGCTGCGCTCTGGAAGTAGTAGATATACTTCGTATAGAGCAGCGCACCGATTGCCTCGATGTTCGATTTCTCAGCCAGTGCCGGAATAGGCTCTGCGATATTCGCGGTCACATCCGGGCTTAGCGCCCAACCACCCAGCGCGATCAGCAGCTCGGCAACCAGCACAATGCCGACCACAAGACCGGTTGGCAAATATTGCAGGAAACCTGATCGCAGCTCGACAAAGTCCACATCCAGCATCATCACGATGAAGAGGAACAGAACCGCCACAGCCCCGACATAAACAACAACCAGCAACATCGCCAGGAATTCAGCACCGACCAGCACGAACAGACCCGCGGCGTTGAAAAAGGCCAGAATGAGAAACAATACTGAATGCACCGGATTGCGTGAGGCAATGACCATCAGGGCCGAGCCAAGCAAAATGGCTGCAAACAGATAGAAGAAAAAGGTTTGAAGGATCATTTTTGGCCCTCTTCGCCCTGACGGGCGCCCCCATGCTCTCTCAATGAAAGACCAGACGCCCTGCCCGGTCTTCAAAACTTATCGATAAGGTGCATCCATTGCGATATTACGCGCAATTTCCTGCTCCCACCGCTCGCCATTCTCAAGCAGCTTCTCCTTGGTATAGAAGAGCTCCTCGCGCGTTTCGGTAGCGAATTCGAAGTTTGGTCCTTCAACAATTGCCTCTACCGGACAAGCTTCCTGACAGAAGCCGCAATAGATGCATTTTGTCATGTCCAGATCATAACGTGTGGTGCGGCGTGTCCCATCATTGCGTCGAGGACCGGCCTCGATGGTGATGGCCTGCGCTGGGCAAATTGCCTCGCACAATTTACACGCGATGCAGCGCTCTTCCCCATTGGGGTATCGGCGCAATGCATGTTCTCCACGAAAACGCGGACTAACCGGCCCTTTTTCAAACGGGTAGTTAACCGTCGCCTTCGGCGCAAAGAAATAGCGCATGGACAAGACGAATGCGTGAACAAACTCCTTGAGCATGAGCGATTTTGCTGCCTGTGCAAGTGCCATTTTACTAGCCTCCAGTGAGCGCTTTTCTAGCTTCCCGTGAGGGATGATCCTGCCCAATACCCGATGAAGGGAAAGAGCCCGATAGTGAGGACAAAAATTGCTGCCTGTATCATGTCAGCAGTTTTTACGGTGTTCGGATGATCAGCCAGTCCAGCATCTCTCCTCTTTTGCAAATACTTCGCTCGGATCATGCCGCCAAGCATCTTGAAGTCGACCCAACCTATGGCCAATCCAATTGCCGCCCCGATCATTCCGGGTAAAGACAGATCCATCAAACTTATCTCCTGCCCTTCAAGGCTCACACCTTAAGGAGCCCATCCGGTGAATTGCAGTACACCCGCAACCAGAACCACATAGAACAGTGAGATCGGCAGGAAGACTTTCCAGCCAAGACGCATCAACTGATCATAGCGATAACGGGGAACAAATGCTTTCACCATCGCGAACATGAAGAAGACTGCACCGGATTTCAGGATGAACCAGACAACGCCCGGCACCCAGGTAAATGGTGCAAAATCAAACGGTGGCAGCCAACCGCCCATGAACAGGATCGCTGTCATGGAGCACATCAGTGCAATCGCCACATATTCACCCAGCATGTACATCATGTATGGCGTGGAGCCATATTCTACCATGAAACCGGCAACCAGCTCGGATTCCGCTTCTGGCAGATCGAATGGAGGACGGTTTGTCTCTGCCAGAGCAGAGATGAAGAAAATGATGAACATCGGGAACAATGGCAACCAGTACCAGTTCAGGAATGTCAGGCTTGGCACCCCCATCCAGCTGGCAAGGCCAATTTTCTGCGCATTCACGATGTCGGTCAGGTTCAGCGAACCAACGCAGAGCAGAACGGTGATGATCACGAAGCCGATAGAGACTTCGTAAGACACCATTTGCGCAGCAGAGCGCAAAGCCGACAGGAACGGATATTTGGAGTTGGATGCCCAGCCACCCATGATGATGCCATAAACACCGAGCGAGGAAACCGCCAGAATGTAGAGAACACCGACATTGATGTCTGCAATCGCCCAGCCTTCCGAGACCGGCACAACAGCCCAAGCAGCTAGCGCAACAGTCACTGTGACCAAAGGGCCAAGCAAAAAGACGCCCTTGTTGGAACCAGAAGGGACCACAGGCTCTTTCAGCACGAACTTCAGCAAATCCGCAAAGGACTGAAACAGTCCCCAAGGACCAACGACGTTCGGTCCGCGGCGCATCTGAACAGCAGCCCAGATCTTGCGGTCGGCAAGAAGGATATAGGCGATCATGACCAAAAGCAGCACCAGAAGCAGCAAGGACTGCCCTACGATGATTGCTCCGGGAATGAGCCAGTTATAGAGGAAATCTTCCATCAATCAGTCCTCTTACTCTGCTGCATCAGCGGCCAGACCCTTTTTGAGCTGGGAACACTCGGCCATGATGGCAGAGGCCCGCGCAATCGGGTTGGTCAGATAGAAATCATGGATCGGAGAGACAAAGGCCTGACCTTTGACTGCACCGGCTTTTTTGGCAAGATCAGCAATCGCACCAGCATCACCCTTCACGCATTCGCCCTCATTTGCGAGATCCGGATGCGCTTCAAACAACTGGCTGCGAAGTGCGGCAAGGCTATCAAACGGCAACTTGTGACCAAGCACGTCAGACAGAGCACGCAATATGGCCCAATCTTCCTTACCTTCGCCCGGTGCGAAATTCGCACGGTTTGCCTGTTGAACACGGCCTTCAGTATTCAGATAAAGACCGGACTTCTCGGTGTAGGTCGATGCTGGCAGAATAACATCCGCAGCATGTGCACCAGCATCACCGTGTGTTCCGATATAAACCTTGAAACTGTCTGCCAGAGCATCGAATGCAAGCTCGTCAGCCCCCAGCAGAAACACAACATCAACGCCGCCATTCTGCATCTGCGCAATGTCTTTGCCACCCTCGGCTGGCTCGAAGCCAACTTCAAAGGCACCAACGGCACTTGCAGAAGTGTGCAGGATGCTGAAACCATTCCAATCATCGCCAGTAGCACCAACCTCAACGGCAAGCTTCGCGGCTTGAGCCAGAACTGCTTCCCCATCTTCATGGTTGATTGCACCTTGGCCAACAATGATCAGCGGACGCTCGGCATCTTTCAGAACCTTGAAGAAGTCACCTTTGCCAGAAGCAAGGCCTTCCAATGTATCAGAACCGGCACCAAGATAATCATACTTGTATTTCAGATCTTCCTGTTCACCGATCAGACCGATCTTTGTGTTACCAGCTAACCATGTCTTGCGGATGCGTGCGTTCAGAACGGCAGCTTCCAGACGTGGATTGGCACCAACCAGCAAGATCGCATCAGCGTCTTCAATGCCTTCGATAGTGGAATTGAAGAGATAGGAAGCGCGGCCATCCCTGGAAGACAGCACAGAGCCGTCCTGACGGGCGTCCATGTTGCCAGAGCCAAGAGAAGACATCAGAGCTTTCAGAGCGTAAAGCTCTTCAACACTGGCCATATCGCCTGCAATCGCGCCGATCTTGTCACCAGTCGTGCTCGATACTTTCTCGGAAATAGCAGCGAATGCATCACCCCAGCCAACTGGAACCAGCTTGCCGGCTTTGCGGACAAATGGGCGATCGAGGCGCTGTGATTTCAAACCATCCCAGATGAAACGGGACTTATCGGAAATCCATTCCTCATTCACCTCTTCATTCAGACGAGGCATGATACGCATCACTTCACGACCACGGGTATCGACACGAATATTGGAGCCAACGGCATCCATCAGATCAATGCTCTCGGTCTTGTTCAGCTCCCAGGGACGTGCCGTAAACTCGTAAGGACGCGAGGTCAAAGCACCAACCGGGCAAAGATCAATCACGTTGCCCTGAAGTTCGGAAGAAAGAGCGGCTTCCAGATAGGTGGTGATCTCGGCATCTTCGCCGCGACCAATCAGACCCAATTCCTGGATACCGGCAACTTCGGTGGTGAAACGAACACAACGGGTGCAGTGAATGCAGCGCGTCATGATGGTTTTTACCAACGGGCCGATATATTTATTTTCGACGGCTCTCTTGTTTTCACCATAGCGCGACCCACCTTTTCCGTAGGCCATGGCCTGGTCCTGCAGATCGCACTCACCAGCCTGGTCACAGATAGGGCAATCAAGCGGATGGTTGATGAGCAAAAACTCCATCACACCTTCGCGTGCCTTCTTGACCATAGGTGATTTGGTGAAAATCTCCGGTGCCTGTCCCTCTGGCCCAGGCCGCAGATCCCCTACTCGCATGGCGCAACTTGCCGCAGGCTTGGGTGGTCCGCCCTTCACCTCGACAAGACACATGCGGCAGTTACCCGCTACCGACAAACGCTCGTGGAAACAAAAGCGCGGAATTTCTGCGCCTGCCTCTTCAGCAGCCTGCAGAAGCGTATATTCCGCAGGTACCTCAACTTCGTTTCCGTCAACGACCAGCTTAGCCATCGATCGTTTCTCCAGTCTCAATTGCGCGACTATTCAGCCGCAACCAGTGGGGCTTCGTCCGGTTTCGGATTGGCCGTATACTGATCAATTCGCTCTTCAATCACAGGGCGGAAATGGCGGATCAAACCTTGGATCGGCCATGCCGCAGCATCACCAAGCGCGCAAATGGTATGACCTTCCACCTGCTTGGTAACTTCAAAGAGCATGTCAATTTCTTTTTTCTGTGCTTCGCCGCGCACCATGCGTTCCATGACGCGCCACATCCAGCCTGTGCCCTCACGACATGGAGTGCACTGACCGCAACTCTCATGCTTGTAGAAGTAGGACAGACGGGCAATTGCCTTGATCACATCAGTCGACTTGTCCATGACGATGACAGCAGCCGTACCAAGGCCGGAGCCTTTCGCACGCAGGCTATCAAAGTCCATTGGACAATCCATGATCTCGGACGCTGGAACCATGGGAACGGAAGAACCGCCTGGAATAACTGCCAGCAGATTGTCCCAACCACCACGAATACCACCACAATGCTTGTCGATCAGCTCTTTGAAAGGCACAGACATGGCCTCTTCAAAGGTTGCTGGCTGGTTCACATGGCCAGACACACAGAACAGCTTGGTGCCGTGGTTGTTCTCCGCACCAAAGCTTTTGAACCAGGAAGCACCACGGCGCAGAATGGTCGGCGCAACGGCAATGGATTCCACATTGTTCACCGTGGTAGGCAAACCATAAAGGCCAACATTGGCAGGAAATGGAGGTTTCAGGCGCGGCTGGCCTTTCTTACCTTCAATGGACTCGATCAATGCAGTTTCTTCACCGCAGATATAAGCCCCTGCTCCATGGTGCACGATGATATCGAAATCATAACCATGGATATTATTCTTGCCTATCAGCTTTTTCTCATATGCCTGATCAATTGCTGCCTGCAGACGCTCGCGCTCACGAATGAACTCACCACGGACATAAATGAAAGCAGCTTCGGCCTGCATCGCAAAACCGGCAATCAGACAGCCTTCCACCAGATGGTGCGGGTCATGACGCAAAATTTCGCGGTCCTTACAGGTGCCAGGCTCGGATTCATCGGCATTGACGACGAGATAATGAGGACGACCTTCCTGCTTTGGCGGCATGAAAGACCATTTCAAACCAGTCGGAAAGCCAGCACCGCCACGGCCGCGCAGGCCGGAGGCCTTCATCTCGTTGATGATCCAGTCACGCCCTTTTTCCAACAGGCCTTTGGTACCATCCCAAGAACCACGCTTCAAAGCGCCTTCCAAGCCCCAGTCATGGATGCCATAGATATTGGTAAAGATGCGATCCTTATCTTCAAGCATTGTGGTCATGGATTAGTCCTCCTCGCCCTTGCTGGAAGCAACTTCTCCGGCTTCAACGCGTTTGGAGAAATCGGTCTCACCACCAGCGGCCAGTACCTTGGCCTGCTCAATCCAGTTCTCACGCTGAATGCGGCCCTTGAAGGACAGCTTGCTGTCGACAAAAGCACAATTCTCGCTGGTCCATTCAGCAACCTGCGCAAAGTGATAAACACCCATTGCATTCAGCTTGCCTTCAATCACGGGACCAACGCCAGAAATTTGTTTCAGATCGTCTGCAACACCACCACTTGGCGCATCCAGAAGCGCAGGAGCCACTTCTTCTGCTTCAACTGCAGGAGCAGGCTCGCTCTTTGCTTTAGCTTTCGCCTTGGGTTTAGCGTCAGCTTTCGGCTTTTCAGCCTTGGCTTTCTTCTCTGCCTTGGCGGGAGCAGCTTTCTCTTCCGATTTTTCAGCAGCAGGAGCAGCATCATCCCCCATGCCAGCACCAAGGCCATATTTGACCATGGAACCGTCAAAGAGAGATGGATCAGTCAACGTTACGGCACCAGCAGCTGGCGCAGAATGAATGCGGCCCGGCTGTTGTGTGCCCGGAAGGATCTCTTCACCGCGTTCGATCTTGCCAATCAGATCTTCCAGAACTTCTGGTGTCAAATCTTCATAAGTGTCCTTGAAGATCTGAACCATCGGAGCATTCACACAAGCGCCCGCGCATTCCACTTCTTCCCAAGAGAAATTACCATCCTCGGAAAGAGTGAATTGCTGCTTGGAAATCTTGTTTTTGCAGACCTTGATCAGATCTTCCGCACCGCGCAATTGGCAAGGGGTGGTGCCACATACCTGAATATGGGCTTTCTTGCCAACGGGCTGAAGCTGGAACTGGGTGTAGAAAGTAGCAACTTCCAAAACGCGGATATAGGGCATGGATAGCATGTCAGCGATATATTCGATCGCAGGCTGGGTTACCCAGCCTTCCTGCTCCTGCGCACGCATGAGAAGAGGAATTACGGCAGACGCCTGACGGCCATCAGGATATTTGCCGATTGTGTGCTTCGCCCATTCCATATTCTCAGGTGAGAATTCAAAAGAGGCTGGCTGTTCGCTATGCAGGCGACGGACACTCATGTCTGCCGTTCCTATTCTTGGTTAGATCTACCCGACGGATCAAAGTCCGAAAGCTGGATCTTGTTGCATTTCACAGTGGCCGGGGCGAAACCCTCAGCCACCACTCAATATCTTTACCGGTCAATCTCACCGAACACGACGTCCAGAGATCCGATGATCGCAGAGACATCGGCCAGCTGATAACCACGGGACAGGAAGTCCATGGCCGACAGATGGGCATATCCCGGTGCGCGGATCTTGCACTTGTATGGCATATTGGAGCCATCGGAGACGAGATAGACACCAAACTCGCCTTTAGGCGCCTCCACTGCGGCATAAACCTCGCCGGCAGGAACATGGAACCCTTCAGTATGCAGTTTGAAGTGATTGATCAGCGCCTCCATCGAGCGCTTCATCTCGGCGCGACGTGGTGGAACAACCTTCTGGTCCTCAGTGGCCACAGGGCCTTTGCCTTCCGGTTCACGCAACTTGGTAATGCACTGCTTCATAATCCGTACAGACTGACGCATTTCTTCCATGCGCATCAGATAACGGTCGTAGTTGTCACCATTCTTGCCGACAGGAATATCGAATTCCATCTCTTCATAGCATTCATATGGCTGCGAGCGCCGCAGATCCCATGCAACACCACAAGAGCGAACCATACAACCAGAGAAACCCCATGCCCAAGCGTCATCCAGCTTCACGATACCGATATCAGCATTACGTTGCTTGAAGATACGGTTTTCGGTCAGAAGGCCATCAATGTCTTCGACAACCTTGAGGAACGGATCACACCAGTCTTCAATATCATCAATCAGATCTTCTGGAAGATCCTGCGCAACACCACCAACACGGAAATAGTTGGCATGAAGACGGGCACCACAAGCACGCTCATAGAATACCATGAGCTTTTCGCGCTCTTCAAAGCCCCAGAGCGGCGGCGTCAAGGCACCAACGTCCAAAGCTTGTGTGGTGATGTTCAGGATATGGTTCAGAATACGACCGATTTCGCAGTATAGAACACGGATCAACTGACCACGACGCGGAACTTCCAGACCCAGCAGTTTCTCAACTGCCATGACGAAAGCATGTTCCTGGTTCATGGTGCCAACATAGTCCAGACGATCAAAATACGGGGTCGCCTGAGCATAAATCTTGTGCTCGATCAGCTTCTCAGTACCGCGATGCAGTAAGCCGATATGCGGGTCGGCACGCTCAACGATCTCACCATTCAGCTCCAAAATCATGCGCAACACGCCGTGCGCAGCAGGATGCTGTGGTCCGAAGTTGATATTAAAATTGCGTACGTGAGCTTCAGCCATCAGATTTTGCCTTCCTCTCAGCCGTTCGCTTTTTCATCACCAGGGATGACATAATCAGTGCCTTCCCACGGAGACAGGAAATCAAAGGATCGGAATTCCTGCGCCAACTTCACAGGTTCATAAACCACACGCTTCTTCTCGTCGTCATAGCGGACTTCATAATAGCCGGTAAGCGGGAAATCCTTACGCAAAGGATGCCCGTCAAAGCCATAATCCGTCAGCAAGCGGCGCAAATCAGGATGACCGGCAAACAGGATGCCATACATGTCATAGGTTTCGCGCTCGAACCAGTTCGCACCCGCAAAGACATCACAAATGGAATCCACTTGAGTGGTCTCATCAGTGGTCACCTTCACGCGGATCCGTACATTCTGCTTTGGGCTCAAAAGATGATAGACAACATCGAAGCGTTCTTCGCGCTCGGGATAATCAACAGCCGTTACATCAATGAAGCAGATGAACTGGCAACGCGCATCGTCACGCAGAAACCGAACAACCTCGACAATATCGGCGCGTGCTGCATTTACGGTCAACTCACCAAAAGCAACATCCCAGCCAACAATCTTGGTGTCGAGCTTGGACGCGATATAATCGCCGAGATCCTTAAGTGTCTCGTCCATGGCTTAATGTCCTGTTGCGGGCAAGACTGCCCTAAGAGGTCCTTAACAGAAGAAGCTATAAAGAAACTCCTTCCTACCCAATCGGGTCAAACAGAAATCATCGCTCACTTGAGAAGTGGCGATGATGAATTCTTGAGCCTACCGCTCAATTGTACCGGTGCGGCGAATTTTCTTCTGCAATAGCATCACACCATAGAGAAGCGCTTCGGCCGTCGGAGGACATCCGGGGACATAAATATCCACGGGAACCACCCGGTCGCATCCGCGTACAACACTGTAGGAATAGTGATAATAGCCACCGCCATTGGCGCACGAACCCATGGAGATCACATAGCGTGGCTCTGGCATCTGGTCATAAACCTTGCGCAAAGCCGGAGCCATCTTATTGGTCAGCGTACCGGCAACGATCATCACGTCAGATTGGCGCGGGGAACCGCGAGGCGCGAAACCGAAACGCTCACAGTCATAACGCGGCATGGACATTTGAATCATCTCGACCGCGCAACAGGCAAGACCAAACGTCATCCACATCAAGGATCCGGTGCGCGCCCAATTGATCAGATCATCCGTTGCAGTGACAATAAATCCCTTGTCGGACAATTCTTCATTCACTTGCATGAAGAACGGATCTTCCGCACCGATTGGCTTACCGGTTTTCGGATCCAGGATTCCCTTCGGCTCAGGCGAAACCAGAGTCTGATTTTCAGTCATCAATCCCACTCCAAGGCTCCTTTTTTCCATTCATAGATGAAGCCGATGGTCAACACACCCAGGAAAATCATCATCGAAACAAAACCGAACATGCCCAAATCACCAAAGGCAACCGCCCATGGGAACAAGAAAGCAACTTCCAAATCGAAAATGATGAACAGGATTGCGACAAGATAGAAGCGCACATCAAAGGTCATACGAGCATCGTCAAACGCATTGAAGCCACATTCATATGCCGACAATTTTTCCGGATCAGGATTTTTATAGGCAAGCAAGAAAGGGGACACAAGCAGCGCCAGTCCGATAACAAGCGAGATACCGATGAAGATAACGATGGGAAGGTATTCCCTTAGCAGGTCTTCCATAGTGTTCCGGTCCTCAATGCCCAGCAAGACGGTCAATCTGATGCCCCAGATGTGACCCCGAGACTCCCTAGGCGTTTCAAAATAGAATCAAGAGCACATCCAGCTAAGATGTATCACTTGTTGGTGGCACGCTTAAAGCAGCGACCGCAAAGAGGCAAGAGCAAGTGTGCAAATTTGTCACATTTAAACCCATACTAGCCTAACGATCCGACCCTCCTGTGACTAAACTCTGAAAGTCGTAACAGGTTGACCAAATAACGAAACTACCCCAGCTTATCCTATGCAGATCCGTTTGTCAGTTTTTGACCAAAATCATATTCTTGTCGGAAACCCGACATTCGAACGCGCCATCCACAACATTCAGACATCCCGTACTGTTACCGGTAACAGTTTTCACCTCCGCCTCGAAAAACACCTGTAAATTCTTTCGCAGACACTCGCTTTTCACTTGATCCATACATCATAGAGCCTAACCTGTTTTTGAGAAATCTCATCCCCATTCAGGTGGAACAAAGCAAATGAAGACAGCTACCATTGGTTCTGCCATGATCGACATCATCACCGTTGTCGCCGATCATGACATTGAACGCATATCCATGACCAATGCCGACAATTCCTTCCTCATGCTGGAACAAGGTCGCAAGATCGACGCCCTTAACATAACTACCCATGTTGGCGGCGGCGCAATCAACGCAGCGGTAGCCTTTGCCCGTCAGGGACACGAAACAACACCAACGGTAAAAATCGGCAAAGATCTGGAAGGAAAACAGGTTCAGGCTCTATTGGACAGAGAGGGACTGAAAACCAGCAACCTCATGCAGACAGACAAAGCCACCACCGGTCGCTCTGTCATAATCGCCTCTCATGACCGCAACGCATCCATTTTCACCATGCGCGGCGCAAACTGCCTGATTACGGAGAAAGAGATCACGCAAGAGCTATTTGCCGGCATAGATCTTCTGCACATCGCACCAATGTCGAACGAATCTGCAGATGCCTTCCCCGCGATTGCAAAACGAGGCAAAGAAGCAGGCGCATTTGTTGTTGCCAATCCAGGCAAAAGACAGATCACGCGCAGAGGCGAAGATCTTCTTGGCTCCATTCAGAATCTTGATCTCATCAACATCAACCGCCATGAAGCCGAGACACTCCTTCCCTTGCTGATGAAACAGACAAAAGGCTCTGCAATCAAATCCATCCAGATATCAGACGATCACGCGTCCGGCCTGCTAACACGCGGGCTTTTGAATGAACATCATCATTGCACACTTGCAGGCTTCATGAGCGCTATTCAAAATCTTGGCTGCCGCCACGTTCTGGTAACTGACGGCACAGGCGGTGCATATCTGGCAACACCGGAGGGCCTCTATCATTGCCCAATTTTGAAAACAGAGGTAAAAGGTTCCGCTGGCGCAGGTGACAGCTTCACATCCACGTCCGGCCTACAGTTGGCCGCAGGAACAGAACCTGCAAAAGCTCTACAGCTGGCTTCAATCAATGCATCCAGCGTGGTGGAATATGTCGACACCCAAACAGGCCTGCTATCCATGGACGAATTGAAGAAGCGCCTCAAGATCCATGTCGACAAACTACCCATTCAATTCTGGCCATGGCAGCAAGAGCCCCGGCAACTCAATTGAAATGAACACCTTTAACAGTCACATCAACAATACTTCAAAACCCTGCTGAAGTCGGCAGGGTTTTCTATCAATAAAATCTGCAACACTAAGGAAATATGGATACGAAAAAACGCCTCACTCATCCGAGCGGGCGTTCACGGGAAAGTGGCGAGAGTGACGGGACTCGAACCCGCGACCTTCGGCGTGACAGGCCGACGCTCTAACCAACTGAGCTACACCCCCAATAACGTGGGCCAGATTATCTGGTCAGACAATCCAGAAGTGGCGAGAGTGACGGGACTCGAACCCGCGACCTTCGGCGTGACAGGCCGACGCTCTAACCAACTGAGCTACACCCCCACAACAGGGTTACAAGATATCTCGCCACAAGATATCTTGTTTGGAACAGGGTGGCGAGAGTGACGGGACTCGAACCCGCGACCTTCGGCGTGACAGGCCGACGCTCTAACCAACTGAGCTACACCCCCCTACCCGGACCACATGATGAAGCGTTTTTATACGCTCCGTTCGTGTGGAGTGGCGCTGAAATACGACGCCGGTCACTTGAAGTCAAGCACGCAGTAAACTCTTTCTGTGTGTATTTCACATCTATGTCGCAAACTGGCAGAAAGCTGGCCAAAATCAGATGTGGACGAGCCTGCAGATTTGTAGCACCACCAAACCACCTTTTCTTCTCCTCTCAAAAGAAAGTCTCAAAAATCAATGCTCTGAAAACAAATACTGAATCGACATGCATCCAAACCCATATTTGATATTTGTTTGCAGCAGACAGAAGAGAATTGTTTAAAGGAGTTATCGCCCAATCAGATATTCAGATTTCCCCAAGGAATAAAAATCCTTGTCATTTTTTTGTTGCATGTCTGGTTGCCAACCCCTAAAAGCACCTCACACGAAATGCAGAGCGGGTGATTAGCTCAGCTGGTTAGAGCACCTCGTTTACACCGAGGGGGTCGGGAGTTCGAATCTCTCATCACCCACCATTTCTGCAGAACCGTGAAGGGTGATTAGCTCAGCTGGTTAGAGCACCTCGTTTACACCGAGGGGGTCGGGAGTTCGAATCTCTCATCACCCACCATTTCTTGCCTACATACTTGAACTATGCAAGTCGCCTCTATCCGACGGCATGTGCTTATCTGTGAAATGAATTCCTCTTCTCAAAAATTCCTGCATGCCTATCTGGCAACCCTTCCCTTACCCTTGCGACAAAAAGAACGTGCGGTTCACTACGACTATTTTTGTGCAGACGAAGAAAATGCCAATATTTGCGCCGAACTGATCAAACAGGGCGAAAAACGAGCGACCTGCGGACTGACGCGCTGGTATGATCTGGGAAAGGAGCAACAGATCAAGGCTGGCGACTTGATGGTCGTACAGGATTGGAACCGTAATCCCGTTTGCATAATTGAGTTCACGAATATCCAGAAATGCGCTTTCAAGGACGTCGACGCCAGCTTCGCGATTGAAGAAGGGGAAGGCGACAAAAGCTATCACTGGTGGAGAAAGATCCACTGGGACTTCTTCACCCGCGAACTGGCTGAGATTGGCCAATCCATGTCGGAAGATGAAATGCTCAGTCTTGAGCATTTCAAGTTGGTTTATTGATAGCAATCGGCACAGTCAAATACGCCATCAGGGCAATTGCGCATCCACATAATAGGTACCAAGACTGGATTTCTCGATAGAGGCCCGAATGCGATAGGTCTCGTTAAGAGCCTCAAGCCCCAAGATCTCCCGTGGCTCCCCATCTGCCAAAACCCGCCCTTCCCGGATCAGAACCAGGCGATCGCAAAATTTTGCAGCCAGATTTAGATCATGCAATGCCGCCATCACGATGATATCGAACTCCTTTGCCGCATCGCGAATGGCAGAAAGGATAGATAATTGATGATGCAAATCCAACGCACTGGTCGGTTCATCCAGCAAAAGCAGTTTTGGTTTGCGAACCAACACTTGCGCGACAGCCACCATTTGCGATTGTCCGCCACTTAGCGCTCCAATTCCCCTATCCGCCAAATGACAAAGGCCAAGCATGGATAGAATATTGGAAACCTTGTTCAAGTGATCTGCGCCAACCCGCCATCCTGTTGTTTGCTTTAAGGCAAGCAATACACTTTCAAAAACCGTAAGAGCAGCGTTGCAGCCAATGCTCTGCGGCATATAGGCAACTTGACGGGCCCTTTGCTTGCGCCGCATGGACAAGATATCCTGATCATCAAGGCTCACATAACCTGATCGCGGCCTCACAATACCTGTCAGGCTCTTGAAAAAGGTAGATTTTCCAGCCGCATTGGGTCCAATAACACCAACCATCTCACCAGATTTCATGTCGTCGATACTGACGTCATGAAGAATTTGCTGTCTCCCATAACCCGCGTTGAGACTTGATATCTGCAAACTCATGACAAGCGATCCTTTCTGGTCGAAAGAATAACCGAGACGAAGATAGGTACGCCAATCAATGCCGTTATGATGCCAATAGGATATATCACCCCGGGAGTGATGCTTTTGCTGACAATGGATGTAACGGACATAGCCAAGGCTCCAACCAGCGCAGAAAGCGGAATGAAGAAACGCTGATCTTCACCCACAATCATGCGGGCAATATGGGGCCCAACCAGACCAATAAACCCGACCGCTCCGACAAATGCCACCGCAGTTGCCGCCAGAAAAGAAATCAGTATCAGCATCTCTATTCGCAACCGGGAAACATCTATACCAAGACTGATGGCACTTTCCTCGCCCATCCTCAATGCCGTCAGTTGCCAGGTACGGAACAGTGAAAAAGGAACAGCTACGGCGAGCAATAAAACCGCGATGGAAATCTTGTCCCAACTGGCACGCGATAGCGAACCCATCATCCAGAAAATGATACGTGCCAGCTGATCTTCCGATGCAATATACTGCATCATGGCAAGTGCCGCATTGAACGTAAAGAAGATGGCGATACCAAACAATATCATGGTCTCGGCCCCTACCCCCTTCAATCTGGTCGCAAACAATATGAAGGCACAAGTCCCAAGAGCAAACAGAAAGGCATTCAATGTCACGATCAGATGGCCAACATTGGGTATGATGCTCCAACCCAATACAATGGCTAGGGATGCGCCGAAACTTGCAGCACTGGAAACGCCAAGGGTGAAAGGTTCAGCCAGAGGATTGTTCAAAATCGTCTGCATTTGCGCACCGGCCACAGACAAGATGGCACCAACCACAATTGCAGTGACAGCAACTGCGATCCGGTAATCCCAGATCACCACTTCCATCTGAACGCCATGGGATGCCTTATCCCATAAAACATCCCATATGACGCTAACAGGGAAATCACCCGGACCATTGGTAATATCGATAAAAAAGCTAATCACTAAAAGTGCAAACACGACACCGAGCGTACCAAATCGTCTTGCTATCCGCCCACGATAGCGAGCTTGCATATGATCGCTTTCAATTGCAATCACCATGAAATCATCTCCTGATCCGAAATAAAAGCCCTGCCCACCGAATGCAGACAGGGCCACTTGGTTTTACGCTCTATTTTTCGAGGGTGCCCCAAAAGACACCGCTATAATCGATTGGTAGAAAACGGTCATGCAGCTCGGTAAAGGTTTTTTCTGGTTCAACATCCTTGAATTCATCCGGATAGAACCATTTCGCAAATGTCTGCAAAGCAACAAAATGATATGGGCTGTTGTAGAATTGGTGATAGATGGAGCGGAAATTACCGTTTTTGACCGCCTTCAACTCCTCCCAACCTTTGCGAGCAGCCAGATTGCCAAGACGTTCCTGGACCATCTTGTCATCAGCCTCATAGCCAAACAGAACGGCGGTGGTCGCTGGGTTTGCTTCTGCCCAATTGGCACCGGTACCAATGATCACATCAGGGTCATCAACGAAAATGGCTTCCGGGTTGACCTTGCCGCCATGACCGGAAAACTTCTTGCTACCCCAATTGGCTCCACCAGCAAGATCAACCAGACGGCCGAGATTGGCATCTCCAAAGGTACTGCAGCATTTATCCGGATTGTAACCGGCAGCTCGCTCTACAAAAACGACAGGACGATCAGATTCCTTGATCTTCTCAACCCGGTTCAACACCGTCTGCATATTCTGGATATAGAAGTCGATGAATTCATCAGCCTGTTCCCGACGGTCCAGAACACGCCCCAGAAGTTGTAGGCTTGGGACAGTATTTTGTGTCGGGCGTTGGCGGAAGTCGACAAAGAGAACGGCTACTCCTGCTTTTTCGAGCTTTTCCAGCAGTCCACTCTCCTGCGCCTGCAACAACTTGCCCAAATTGAGGATCATGACTTCAGCACCAGACGCCACAACGGCCTCCAAGCTGAACTCACTGGAATACGGGCTACCGAAATTCTTGATCTTGTCGACGGCAGGAAATTTGGCTTTATATTTACGATAATGGTCTGGATCAAAACGGATCAGATCGTCTTTCCATCCCACCACACGCTCAAACGGATTTTTCCGATCCAACAACGCGATTGAATAGATCATCCGTCCCTCACCCAAAACAATCTTGGACGGATTCTTTTCCAGGGAAACACTACGACCGGCAATGTCAGTCACTGTAATTTTCTCGGCCAGCGCAGATGTACTGCCCAAACCAGCAACAAGACCAACAATTATGGCAGCCTTGGCAACCAGGTGAAACAAACTATTGTTTTTCATGAGGTATCCTTTAACAGAGTCAAAGTCTGCAGATGAGTAACGAGCCCAAAGGCACCCCGCAAATAATTATAATATGAGTATAAGAGTCAATTTAAAATCTGTTCAATTTCACCACTTTGCCATTCACTTCATCTGATACGCAGATTTCCCCAATCGCATCACCGGCCAAACCTGTTGTGATATCAATGCGTTGAAAATATTCATAAAATCGGAAATACAAGCAGACGCATGTTCTATGTCCTCGGGGTTTTTATGTGGAAGATCCCAAGACCAACAGATAATCTTCCATGCTATGTGTCACCAAACAAAAACCCCCGGCGCTTTTCAGCGACCGGGGGTCTTTAAATCCAGCTACAGCGGCAAGATTAGCCGTTCACGGCATCCTTCAGGCCTTTACCAGCCTTGAACTTAGGAGTCTTGGACGCAGGGATCTGAATGGTTTCACCTGTACGTGGGTTACGGCCTTCGGTCGCAGCGCGCTCAGTTACAGAGAAATTGCCAAAGCCGATGACCCGAACTTCGTCACCACCCTTGAGGGTGGAAGAGATGGTGTCGAACAATGCATCAACTGCATCGCCAGCCTGCGCTTTAGTCAGACCAGACTTGTCAGCAACGGCAGAGATCAACTCATTCTTATTCATAGTTTCTTCCTTCTCGATGTAATAACGAATGCCTCTTTGCAACCAGGCAATTCTTCGTCATCAGAATCAAATTCACCAGATTCATTTCCAGACGTGAACTTGGACAATCTGGCTAAATCACTCAGAAATCAAGGCCAAAATTCGCGGAATTCCGCCATTTTTCAAGCTTTAAACAAAAAAGAATGCTTGACCTTTCATAAAAAAGGCGCATCTAGCACCAGATGCGCCTTTTCAGCAGAATGTTTTGCAGAACAACCTCATTTTCCCACAGACAAAATCCGAAAAATTGGCGGATTTCAGGGATTCTCAGGTCATTAATCAGAATCAAAACCTAATGCTGCATTGTGGCAGAACTCTCATTCTTTGCCTCAAGGGCCTTCTTCTCCAGCAGCGCGGCCTCTTCATCCCATTCGATGGCGACAGGCTGGGAGACAAGCGCATGCTCCAGTACCTGGCCAACATTTGAGACAGGAATGATCTCCAGACCATTTTTTACATTATCCGGAATATCGGCCAGATCCTTGGCGTTTTCCTCCGGAATAAGAACGGTCTTGATACCACCACGAAGCGCTGCCAGCAGCTTTTCCTTCAAGCCGCCGATTGGAAGAACACGACCACGCAGGGTGATTTCACCTGTCATGGCGATATCCTTGCGCACTTCAATACCGGTCATCAGCGAGACAATCGCCGTTGCCATGGCAATACCAGCAGATGGACCATCTTTTGGTGTTGCACCTTCTGGCACGTGAACATGGATATCCTTGCGATCAAAGACCGGAGGTTCGACACCGAAATCCACGGCACGTGAGCGAACATAGGATGCCGCTGCCTGAATGGATTCCTTCATCACATCACGCAGGTTACCAGTAACGGTCATCTTGCCTTTACCCGGCATCATGACGCCTTCAATGGTCAGCAATTCGCCTCCCACTTCAGTCCAAGCCAGACCAGTGACAACACCAACTTGATCTTCCGATTCAACCTCACCAAAGCGGAAGCGCGGCACACCAAGGAACTCCTCGACATTGTCGACACTTACCTCAATGCGGTCCTTTTTGCTCATCAAGAGCTCCTTGACCACCTTCCGTGCGAGTTTCATCATCTCGCGTTCGAGGTTACGTACGCCCGCTTCACGGGTGTAAAGCTGAACCACCTTGCGAAGACCAGCATCATCCAGCGAGAACTCCTTCTCTTTCAGACCATGGTCTTTCATGGCTTTCGGAATCAGGTGACGACGCGCAATCTCGACTTTCTCATCTTCGGTGTAACCAGCAATACGGATCACTTCCATACGGTCCATCAAAGGTGCCGGGATGTTCAGTGTGTTAGCTGTGGTGATGAACATGACATTGGACAGGTCATATTCCACTTCCAGATAATGATCCATGAAAGCATGGTTCTGTTCCGGATCAAGCACTTCCAGAAGCGCAGAAGACGGATCACCACGGAAATCCATACCCATCTTGTCGATCTCATCGAGCAAGAAGAGCGGATTGGCCTTCTTGGCCTTCTTCATGGATTGAACGACTTTGCCCGGCATGGAACCGATATACGTCCGACGATGTCCACGAATTTCAGCTTCATCACGTACACCACCAAGGGCCATACGAACGAATTCACGGCCGGTTGCCTTGGCGATGGACTTGCCAAGAGAGGTCTTACCAACACCTGGAGGTCCTACCAGACACAGGATCGGGCCTTTCAGCTTGTTGGTACGCTTCTGGACGGCCAAGTATTCAACAATACGTTCCTTGACCTTCTCAAGACCGTAATGATCTGTATCCAGCACATCTTCAGCCTTTTCCAGATCAACCTTGACGCGGGTTTTCTTGCCCCAAGGAATACCAATCAACCAATCCAGATAGTTGCGCACCACGGTCGCCTCAGCGGACATCGGGCTCATTTGCTTGAGCTTCTTCAGCTCAGCATCGGCCTTCTCGCGGGCTTCCTTGGACAGCTTGGTTTTCTCGATGGCCTGTTCCAGCTCTTTGATCTCATCTCCACCTTCTTCAGAATCACCCAATTCCTTCTGAATGGCCTTCATCTGCTCGTTGAGATAATATTCGCGCTGGGTCTTCTCCATCTGACGTTTCACGCGTGTGCGGATACGCTTCTCCACCTGAAGAACGGAAATCTCGCTCTCCATAAGGCCAAGGACCTGCTCAAGACGCTCAACAACGCTGACGATACCGAGAATTTCCTGCTTTTCCTGGATCTTGATAGCCAGATGAGAAGCAACGGTATCAGCAAGCTTGGAATAATCTTCAATCTGTGAAACTGCACCGATGACTTCCGGAGAAACCTTCTTGTTCAATTTCACATAATTTTCAAACTCGGTCGCAACGGAACGCGCCAAGGCTTCCACTTCTACCTTATCACCGTCTTCTTCCGGCAAAATGGTAGCGGTCGCTTCGAACAGATCCTTGCGATCAGAGAATTCATCCAGTGATGCACGGTCCAGACCTTCAACCAGTACCTTTACAGTTCCATCTGGCAGCTTCAGCAGCTGCAATACGGTGGCAAGGGTACCAATCTTGTATATATCCTGCGGCGCAGGATCATCATCACCGGCATTCTTTTGGGTAACAAGCAACACCTGCTTGTCGGACTGCATCACCTCTTCCAATGCGCGAATAGACTTCTCGCGACCAACGAAGAGAGGCACAATCATATGAGGGAAGACAACAATGTCTCTGAGGGGCAGGACGGGATACATGGTCCCGGCCGTTGGATCTCCATCAGTAATATGGGTTCCTTCGGTCATGCTCTCCTACCTTTCTGTTTTGTCCCTTGCATAATAGCCAAGGGATATTCCAAATGCGGCACACAATGGCCCGCCTGAAGCCGATACAAGGCCTTTTCGCTACACAGCCCAAAAGTCCGATCAGTGTCATCGGCGACGATTTGTGGCAAAGACTCAAAACCAACTCTCACCACGGTATCATCCTAGGTGGGGCTTGCCTCAATAACTTTCAAGGCACTCCACAATTACAATGATGTGAATGTGAATAAGCCCGCCAACAAAATTCAGCTTCCTCAGATATCAGCATGTGATTCTTGAGGAAATCCCTTGAGAATCGTTATCCCAACCTAACCGACAAAAAAGGCGACCCTGAGGCCGCCTTTTTCAAACTCACTATACCTGATTGGATCAGGCAGAAGTTGACTCGGCCTCGTTCTGAATATCGCTATAGATATAGAGCGGTCTTGCCTCTCCCTTGACGACATCGCCAGAGATGACAACCTCTTCCACACCTTCCATTCCAGGCAGCTCATACATGGTGTCTAGCAAAATGCCTTCCAGAATGGAGCGCAAACCACGAGCACCAGTCTTACGTTCAATCGCCTTGGCAGCAATAGCGCGCAACGCGTCTTCGTGGAATGTCAGACGAACACCTTCCATCTCGAACAGCATCTGATACTGCTTGACCAAAGCGTTCTTTGGCTCGGACAGAATGGTGATCAGCGCATCTTCATCCAGATCTTCCAGTGTTGCCAGAACAGGCAAACGACCAACAAATTCAGGAATCAGACCAAATTTTAGCAGATCTTCCGGCTCAAGTTCCTTGAACAATTCGCCGACGCCACGCTCTTCAGGATCTTCCACCTTGGCAGAGAAGCCAATGGAGGTGTCATTCCCACGAGCAGAGATGATCTTATCGAGGCCAGCAAACGCACCACCACAGATGAACAGGATGTTCGCTGTATCCACCTGCAAGAATTCCTGCTGCGGATGCTTGCGACCACCTTGTGGCGGAACGGAAGCAACAGTGCCTTCCATGATCTTCAACAGAGCCTGCTGAACCCCCTCGCCGGACACATCACGAGTGATGCTTGGGTTATCGGACTTGCGGGAGATCTTGTCGATCTCATCGATATAAACGATACCACGTTGAGCCTGTTCAACATTATAGTCGGCAGACTGAAGAAGCTTCAGAATGATATTCTCGACATCTTCACCAACATAGCCAGCTTCTGTCAATGTGGTCGCATCGGCCATGGTGAAGGGCACGTCAATGATACGCGCAAGTGTCTGTGCGAGAAGCGTTTTACCGCAACCGGTCGGACCAATCAGCATGATATTGGACTTGGCCAGTTCGATGTCGGCATTCTTTTTACCATGCGCGAGACGTTTGTAATGGTTATGAACCGCAACAGACAGCACGCGCTTGGCTTGCGCCTGACCGATTACATAATCATCCAGAACTTCGCAAATCTCTTGTGGCGTTGGAATGCCATCCTTGGATTTCACCAGAGAAGATTTATTCTCTTCACGGATGATGTCCATGCATAATTCGACACATTCATCACAGATGAACACAGTTGGACCTGCGATCAGCTTGCGCACTTCATGCTGGCTCTTACCACAAAAGGAGCAGTACAGCGTATTCTTGTTATCGCCACCACCGGCCTTACTCATGTAATTGCCTCTTTTCGGTTATCAATCGGGCCTAAGCCCCTTACCAGTCTCAGTTTATGGTGCCTGACAAACACTGCAAGCAAAACCAGACCCTAAAATTGGCACCAAGAGTATTATTTTACTACAAAATAGAACACTTGGTACCCGGTTCATATGTTTCTGTTAGCTTGGCCATCAAAACTTCAATATTCGCTTAACAGCAACCAGTTGTAGCCAGCTTCCCCAGAAAGATGCGATTTTTCAATCACCAAGCTTAATCAAACTTTGCCAGATTCATCCGGCAAAGTGCGTGATCAGCTTTTATCCTTGTCGCCTTCGGACTTTTCGGAATCTTCGGCCAATGTCTCACGGCTCTCGACAACACGGTCGACCAAGCCCCATTCCTTGGCTTCATCGGCCGTCATGAAATGATCGCGATCAAGTGTCGTTTCAACCGTGTCGTAGTCCTGACCACAATGCTTGACATAAACTTCATTCAAACGGCGCTTCATTTTCAGAATGTCTTCCGCATGACGCTGAATATCAGAGGCCTGCCCCTGAAAGCCACCGGAAGGCTGATGCACCATGATGCGAGCATTTGGTAGCGCAAAACGCATATCCTTGTGACCCGCGCATAGCAACAGTGAGCCCATGGAAGCGGCTTGTCCCATACAAAGGGTCGCAACAGGGGGTTTGATGAATTGCATGGTGTCATAAACCGACATACCAGCAGTCACCACACCACCTGGACTATTGATATAAAGAGAAATCTCTTTCTTGGGGTTATCTGCTTCCAGAAACAAAAGCTGGGCACAGATCAAGGTCGCCATATGATCCTCGATCGGTCCAGTCACAAAAATGATCCGCTCTTTCAAAAGGCGGGAATAAATATCATAGGCGCGCTCACCACGGTTGGATTGCTCCACAACCATCGGCACCAGATTCATCGCAAGATCGATTGGATCCTTCATCACTCTTCCTCGTCGCAAGACCAAACTTCAATTCAAATTCTCGGCAACTGGATTTAACAAATCCAACTGCGAAAAATTTGCTCATCCCAGACCATACCGCGAGAAAGTTAGAAATTCCCTCTCAACGGCAATCTGCATTCGAATCACACCAACATGGTGTTTTCCAGATAAACGCAGGAACATAAATAATTTACTGACGAATATGCAGATAGCCGAGCATTCCAACCATACAGAGGAAAATATGGAACAAATGCACAGCCCTACTAAATAGGATTCTCTCTATCCCGATCAAGTCCTGCCCCAAGAAAAGGTTACTCTATCCAGCAACTCTTCAAGCATCATACTCCCCAGACAAAGCATGGATCATTGCTCAGTTTATATAGGGAGCGATAACTGATGAGAGAAACAGGGTCAGGCCAACCCATATCAATCCTACAAAAAACCGAAAAATATTCTTCCGCTTTTCAATGAAAATGGATTGCCCTCGCTCTTCATAATAATTGTGAGGCGTTTTGCAACACTGGCACCATGGAAACAACACACAAGACAAGCGGAAGGCCAATATTGGCAATATACAGAAACCGAAAGAAATATTTCCAAATCTCGCCATCGATCATCCGACAACCTCACCTAGAGACAAGAAAAGCGCCCATAGCCAAAGCTAGGGGCGCCTTCAGAATTTTCAACCGACGAGAAGACTTTATTCTTCGTCTTCAGAAACCAAGGTTTCCAGTTCTTCTTTGGAGACGGTCTTGTCTTCGACTTTGACCAGCTCCAGAAGATAGTCAACAACCTTCTCTTCGAAGATTGGAGCGCGAATGGAAGCCAGAGCTTCAGCATTCTGGGTGTAATATTCGAACACCTGACGCTCCTGACCTGGGAACTGCTGCGCACGGGACATGATGCCGCGCTGAACTTCTTCGTCAGAAACCTGGATTTCGTTTTTCTCACCGATTTCAGAGAGAACCAGTCCCAGACGTACGCGACGTTCCGCGATGGTCTGATATTCTTCCTTGGCTTTCTCTTCAGTGGTGTCTTCGTCTTCGAAGGTCTTGCTGTTTTCGTTCATTTCAGCAGTCACTTGCTGCCAAATGTTGTTGAATTCCTGCTCCAGCAAGGTTGGTGGAACGTCGAACTTGTGCAGCTCGTCCATCTTGTCCAACAGCTGACGCTTAACACGCTGGCGGGTCATGGAACCATATTGAGAGGTGATCTGATCCTTGACCACTTCCTTCAGTTTTTCCATGGATTCAAGACCAAGCTTGGAAGCGAATTCATCATCCATTTCCAACTCACCAGGAGCTTGAATTTCTTTGACAACAACATCGAACTCGGCATCCTTGCCAGCCAGATGCTCAGCACCATAATCAGCAGGGAACGTCACCTTGATGGTTTTCTCATCACCAGCTTTGCAGCCGATCAACTGATCTTCAAAGCCAGGAATGAACTGACCAGAACCCAGAACCAGCTGAGCATTCTCATCGGCACCGCCTTCAAAAGGCTCACCGTCAACCTTGCCAAGATAGGACATCTGAACACGGTCTTTATCTTCGGCTGCGCCTTCTTTTGTTTCAAAGGGACGAGAGCCTTCAGCAATCATATTGAGGCGCTCTTCAATCTCAGCTTCCTCAACTTCAACGACCGGGCGCTCGATCTCAACACCGGAAACATCAGCAACTTCGATGGCTGGCAGAATCTCATAGACGATATCAAAAACCAGATCGGCTTTTGCATCCATGATTTTATCGGCTTCGTCCTGATCTTCGGTCAGTTTGTACTGAGGCTGCATGGCAGCTTTCTCACTACGCTCTTCCAAAGAGGTGCGAGTGGTCTCACCGATCAGCTCCTGCACGATATCGCCCATCAGAGCTTTCCCGTGCAGTTTGCGGACATGAGATGCTGGCACTTTGCCCGGGCGGAAACCATTGATCTGGATCTGCCCTTTGATCTCTTCAATCTTGCTCACCAGACGAGCTTCAAGATCAGAAGCAGGAACAACGACGTTCAATTCGCGTTTCAGTCCTTCGGACAGGGTTTCAGTCACCTGCATATCAATCTGCTTTCGTAGTTAGATCAAATTTCTGTACTCTTGGGGAGGTCGTGCATCGTCCTCACCCTTTCACTTGCTGATTCACCTGTCGCCCAACGAAGAGAGGCCGCCGCAGCAGCCACACTTCAATCCAGCCACCCCCGAACCAACAAAGCAAGGGAGAGATTTGGTACGGGTGGAGGGACTTGAACCCCCACGGCTCGCGCCACCAGAACCTAAATCTGGCGTGTCTACCAATTCCACCACACCCGCACATTTGGCGCCCAGCGCCAGCAAATCGAGCGGGGCCTCTATAGCAATAGCTTTTCAAAAGAGCAAAGACATTTTCTGCATTTGCCCCCAATTCCCCACACATATAAGAGAATTTGACAAAAAAGTCACCTTTTCCCCTGATTTATTGCGCTAAAAAGCCATCTCAAACCAGCAATCAAAGCAAAAAAAGCCCCCCACTTTTTCAGTTATTCTCCAAAAAGTCTGGCAAACAACATCGGCATACAATCCGGCAGGTCTTCAGATATCAACCCGGCACCAAGTATCTTGCCTGCTTCTTTGTGAAACCAGACTGCGGCACATGCTGCTTCAAAGGGAATCATGCCCTGCCCGGCGAGACCTGCTACGGTTCCAGCCAAAACATCCCCCGACCCGGCGGTTGCCAAATACGGAACACCATCAGACTGAATGACCGCAGCTCCTTCCGGACTGGCGATCACGGTATCAGCGCCCTTCAATATAATGATGGCGCCACTTCGTTTGGATGCTTCGATTGCACAAGAGAGTTTCGATCTCCCATTCTGTCCGCGCAAGCGATGGGATAGATCAGGAAAGAGCCGCGCAAACTCACCTTCATGTGGCGTCAGAATCAATTGCCCATTTTTTGCAGGTACACTGGCACCCAGCATTTCGATACCATCCATACCAAATCTGGCAACCAAGGTAAGAGCATCCGCATCCAGAACAACAACGCCATCTTGCTGAAGAGCTTCAGAGACAAGACCCGCATGTTCCTTATCCAGCCCCATACCCGGTCCGAGAAGAAGCGCATCATAATTACGCTCTGAGAGAATTTTGCTGAATGACATGAACTCTGAAATCGGCTCCACCATTACGGACGTCACTTGCGCCGCAACCACGCCAACCGCATCATGAGGCGGAGCCAACGTGACCAATCCAGTGCCAGCACGAAGAGCAGCCCGCGCGGCAAGCCTTGCCGCACCACTTGATGACACCCCTCCACTCACCACAAGACAATGACCCCGATGAAATTTGTGATCTGCCAAACGGAATGCATCCATTTGTTCTATCGGCTTTATTGCTTCTGGCAGATCAGATCGCCACAACCACGGATCATTGACCAAAGCAACAAAACCGCATTCGTCCAACACATTTGCTTCGATACCAATTTGTGCCAACTTCAGATCCCCGCAATAAGCCGAACCGGGATAAAGCAGATGACCTGGCTTGCGAGCAAAGAAAGTTACTGTCCTCTGCGCCTTCACGGCAGCTCCGCGAACCAATCCACTGGCACCCTCGACACCGCTGGGTAGATCAACCGACAACACCGGCAAGCTGCTTTCATTAAGTTTATCAACCAGCTCTGACAGCTCACCTGTTACCGGGCGATCAAGTCCTGCACCAAAAAGGGCATCGATCACAAGATCTGCATCTTGCCAAAGTCCTGAACTCAGAGGGTAAATCTCCTCCCCCCAATCATCCGCCGCAAGTCGTGCATCCCCCCTCAGCATATCCACCTCAACCGAGCAGCCAACAATCGCGCTCCAGCCTTCTTCTTCCAGTAAACGAGCAGCAACCAACCCGTCGCCACCATTATTTCCGGGGCCACAAAGTATACAGACCATACCGGAAGCCGAAGACCCGGTTTGCTCCTCGAGTAAATCCTGTGCGGCACGTGCGACCGCCTCTCCTGCTTTTTCCATAAGATCATAGCCGGGGATCCCGCCTTCAATAGTCAGACGGTCAGCTTCCGACATCTGGTCAGGGAGAAGAATTTCCAAGGGATCACGTGACAAGCTCATGCTTTCCTCCTTCAATCTGATCGAAGGCGAATAGAGACTCAATAACAGCCCAATTCATCCTGAAGAAAGGATAGCAAACAGCAGGCAACAAAATAGTATTTTGGCAGGCTGTCCACCGGCACATCGCCATACCCCAAAAGACACAGATTACGGAACAAAATTGACAATTGCACAATTTTTAGGCAATTGCTCAATTTTGCACCAGAAGCTTTCCCCATTTTGCCTGATAATTCGACCTTCTGACACTGGCTTGGGTCATAAAACTCTGCTTCTATGTGCCCGAATTGAGTTGGCATAGGCTCTGCTTAAAATTTCATCGTTTAGGATTTTTATAGTCCAGCGAGAAAAATTAGAGCCGAAGTCACAAATTACGCAAAGCAGATACCCAGTCAACGGGTATATTCGGGAGCCTGAGTGCCATGAAAAAGATCGAGGCAATCATCAAGCCCTTCAAGCTTGATGAAGTGAAGGAAGCATTGCAGGAAGTTGGCCTGCAGGGCATTACCGTCATTGAAGCCAAAGGCTTTGGGCGCCAAAAAGGCCATACCGAACTGTATCGCGGTGCGGAATATGTCGTCGACTTCCTCCCCAAGGTAAAAGTTGAAGTCATTCTGGCAGACGAGCAGGTAGATGCTGCAATTGAAGCCATTCAGAAGGCTGCCCAAACCGGTCGCATCGGCGACGGCAAGATCTTCATCTCCTCTGTTGAGCAGGCTATTCGCATTCGTACCGGCGAAACTGGTAACGAAGCTATCTAGGCAACTTAACAAGCAAGACATGCTATTCCGACCAATATGACAACGGCTCAATAGAACAAGTCATTGAACCGCTCGGACAGGATTGGTCAAAGTAACAACACAAAATCTGTCCCTGTCTCTCTGACATTCCCGATCAGAATCAGGCGACCTCAGGCAGTAAAGGAAAAGTGGAATGACCACCGTAGCTGACGTAATCAAGATGATTGCCGACAACGACATCAAATATGTCGACCTGCGCTTCACCGACCCACGCGGCAAGTGGCAGCATGTCACCATTGATGCAGACTTCTGTGATGAAGATTTCTTCGCCGATGGCATGATGTTCGACGGCTCCTCCATTGAAGGCTGGAAAGCCATCAACGATTCCGACATGGTGATGATGCCTGATCCATCCACCGCTGTTATGGATCCTTTCTTTGCTCAGTCCACCCTGATCATGACCTGTGACGTGCTTGAGCCATCCACTGGCGAAGGCTATGGCCGCGATCCACGCATGACCGCGAAAAAAGCTGTTGCTTACCTGCAGTCCACTGGTATCGGCGACACCATCTATTTCGGCCCTGAAGCAGAATTCTTCGTATTCGACGATGTACGTTTCTCTGCAGATCCTTACAAGACCGGTTTCGAAGTTGATTGCGGTGAACTGCCATCCAACACCGACGCTGAATATGAAGCAGGCAACATGGGCCATCGCCCACGCATGAAAGGCGGCTACTTCCCGGTACCTCCAATCGATTCTGGCCAGGATTTCCGTGGTGAAATGCTTGCTGTGATGAAAGAAATGGGCGTGCGCGTTGAAAAGCACCACCACGAAGTGGCTGCTGCCCAGCATGAGCTCTGCATTCAGTTTGAAGACATGGTTTCCATGGCTGACAAGCAACAGATCTACAAATATGTAGTACATCAGGTTGCACATGCTTACGGCAAAACAGCAACCTTCATGCCAAAGCCAGTATATGGCGACAACGGCACCGGCATGCACTGCCACATGTCCATCTGGAAAGACGGCGAGCCAACCTTCGCTGGCAACCAGTATGCTGATCTGTCTGAAAACGCTCTGTATTATATCGGCGGCATTCTGAAGCACGCTAAAGCCATCAACGCTTTCACAAACCCATCAACCAACTCCTATAAGCGTCTGGTTCCTGGTTTCGAAGCACCTGTTCTGCTGGCTTATTCTGCACGTAACCGTTCTGCTTCTTGCCGTATTCCATACTCCACCTCTCCGAAGGCGAAACGTATGGAAATCCGCTTCCCGGATCCTGCTGCCAACCCATACCTGGCCTTCACCGCTCTGCTGATGGCTGGCCTGGACGGCATCAAGAACAAGATCCATCCTGGCGATCCAATGGACAAGAACCTCTATGATCTGCCTGCTGAAGAGTTGAAGGACATCCCAACCGTTGCAGGTTCCCTGCGCGAAGCTCTGGACTCTCTGGACGCTGACCGTGACTTCCTGAAAGCTGGTGGTGTATTTGATGACGATCAGATCGATGCTTACATCGAACTGAAAATGGAAGAAGTCATCAAACTCGAGCACACCCCGCATCCGGTCGAATATGACATGTACTATTCTGTCTAATCAGACAGATAGACCAAGAATACAAAAGGGCAGCTTTTCAGCTGCCCTTTTTTGTTTGCCTCATTAGCAGGATCGCCAATCTCAAGTCTCCAAACGATAGCTTGCCAGCTTCACCCCAAAGCCAATGAAGACAACACCTGTCACCCCCTTCAACCAACGCTGAAAAGCACCACTTTGTGCAGCAGATGTCAGCCTGTTCAACAACAGAACCATGGCTCCAAACCACACCGCATTGATGAGAGAATGAACAGAGACAAGCAGGAAGGACGAAGTAAGAGATGCTTCTTCAATCGAGATAAATTGAGGAAAGGCGGCGAGATAAAACATTGAAACTTTGGGATTCAATGCATTGGTCAGCAATCCCTCGAAATAGGCCTTGACCAAAGTGCGAGGTCTCTTGGCTGGTGTGATATCACGCACCTCACTTTCGCCCCGAAAAGCAGCATAGAGCGCTTTGATACCAATCCAACACAAATATGCCGCTCCTAAAAGCTTCACGATGGCGAATGCCGTGGCCGATTGCAGAAGGATCACCGAAATACCGAAAATCGAAAATGCTCCATGCAGATAAAAGCCGGTTACAAATCCCGCGACATTGGCAAAACCGGCAGAGCGCCCGGATGTAGGCACTGTTCGAGCAACAAGCACTCCATTGGGACCTGGCGAAATCACCAAAAGTGACGCCACCAAGGCAAAAGAAGCTATTTCTGACCATTCCATAGAGCAATCCCCTCATCATGTGATTGACCAAAACATGAAGATTTTCATATATGAAATCAAGCATAATCAAAATGAAAACAAACTGGACACCAAGGACTGAGCCTTTTACTCAGAATTCCTCTTCCATGGGAAGCCAACTGTGCAGCATGGATCGCTCTGCCCAGTCATAGGTAAAATAGCAACCACCACCGCTCTTCTGATCATACCGACCATCAATCGGCAGTCCGGTCAGATGACAATAGAGCAAAGTGCCAACACCTCCATGGCCTACCATAAGCACATCCCCCATGCGGTCTCGCCCTTTCACTTCACTCATTGCCAACTCGAACGCCCCAACGATCCGGGCTTGCGCATCACTCGCACATTCCCAACCCCTGATCGACTTATCCGGATTGGAAAAGAAGAGCGAAACAAGATCTTCAAACATTTCAGGTGGGACAAAGCCCGTCGAAGATCGGTCATTCTCAACCATCTGCGCTCGCACGATAACGGGAATATCCAAAGCTCGCCCTATTGGAGCAGCCGTCTCCAGAGCTTTGGGCTCATCGCTGCAATAGATGGACTTGGTGCCCAAAAGCCAGCTTTGACTCATGAGTGCCTCAATACGGGCCTGTCCCTGATCACTCAAGCTCCACTGCCGCACTGGCATATAGGGTTCGATCTCAATTTGAGGGTGGGTCAGGTAACGCACCAGCATGTTTGCCTCATCCCGATTGGTAGATGCAGACAGATTAGGGCCAAGTGCTTAAATGAGCAAAAAGAAAAGACCAAGAAGAGAGGTAAAAAGCAAATTGAGGCCAATGGATAGACGGGTAGGCGTGATACGATTCGCATGCGCGCGATCAGCACGATACAAAGTATGTTTGAGTTCAAACACATGTGCACGCACATTCTCGATTTCTGCGTCGACCTTATCCATACAGCGCCCCAAATCTCTCCCCCGATTTCAGCCGACATTGTAGCGCCCAAATAGTAAACAAACATTAACCATATCACTTTTCCCCAAAAACAAGAGCATTGGTGAGTGAGTTATTTCATATTGATTTCAAAGGATAAGCATTATCTGGCCTCATCCAGCAAAGGAACTTAAATCCTCTTTTCCAATGATCACTCAGATTAGAAAAGACAAAACGGCTCTGCATTGATCAGGTGCAGATTGAGACGACCAGTTTCATACCCAGAATATAAATTGCCATTCCATCAAGGGAAAATCGTTACTTTTTCTACGCTCACTATTGACCCGGCAAAGACCGACAAGCCAAAGTGGGGCAAACCAAACCCTGTTGATTCGAGCCGTTCTGAGAAGGCTTGAGCAGCCTGATGACGCCAAAAGTGCGAAAATGGCTGCCTGTCAAACAGGTATGATTCGTGCGGCCCTCAAAAGCAAAGCCAAGGAAATAGATGTCTGCGTCCGACGATCTTTTTGCCGATCCTGCTGCTCAACCAGTACCCAGCAAAGCGGTAGCAAAACCCAAGTCACAATCCAAGGCTCCAGAACCGGCCAGCGCACCTACCCCTATTCCCGCATCCAAGGCTGACTATACAGCGGCAGACATTGAGGTACTGGAAGGTCTCGAACCTGTTCGCCGTCGCCCTGGCATGTATATAGGTGGCACGGATGAAAAAGCCCTTCATCATCTGTTTGCAGAAGTCATCGACAACTCGATGGATGAGGCCGTTGCCGGTTTTGCCAGCTGGATTGAGGTCGAACTTGACGCAGATGGAACCCTGAATGTTACAGATAACGGACGTGGTATTCCTGTCGACCCTCACCCCAAATTCAAAGACAAATCCGCTCTGGAAGTAATCCTGACCACCCTGCATGCAGGCGGTAAATTTGATTCCAAGGTTTATGAAACCTCCGGTGGTCTGCATGGTGTGGGTGTTTCTGTGGTAAACGCCCTGTCTGAAACGCTTGTTGTGGAAGTTGCCAGAAACAAGAAGCTTTTCCGTCAAACCTTTTCACGTGGTATAACGCAAGGTCCGCTAGAACATCTGGGTGATGTCCATAATCGTCGTGGCACCAAGGTTTCCTTCAAACCTGACCACGAGATTTTCGGTACCAAGCTACGCTTTCGCCCGGAAATTCTGATGAAAATGGCACGCTCCAAGGCCTATCTCTTTGGTGGCGTTGAAATTCGCTGGACCTGTGCACCGGAACTTCTGGAAAATCTACCTGAGATTCCACCTAAAGCGACTTTCCACTTCCCTGGCGGTCTGAAGGACTATCTCTCAGCATCACTGGGTAAGCAAAACTTTGTCACACCGGAAATCTTTGCGGGCAAGACCGAAAAGACAGGCGGCCATGGCGCTGTAGAATGGGCCGTTTGCTGGTATGCAGGCGACGGTTTCTCAAATTCTTACTGTAACACTGTTCCGACGCCTGAGGGCGGCACCCACGAAAGTGGCCTACGTACCGCCCTGCTCCGTGGTTTGAAGAATTATGCCGAGCTGACCAACAACAAAAAAGGCGCTTTGCTCACGGCAGATGATGTCATGACATCCGCAGGCGCCCTGCTCTCCGTCTTCATTCGCGAACCGGAATTTGTCGGTCAGACCAAGGATCGTTTGGCAACGACTGCAGCAACTCGCATAGTTGATCAAGCCGTGCGTGACCAGTTTGACCACTGGCTAACCAATGCCCCACAACAGGCCAATCGTCTGCTGGAATGGGTGGTTGATCGCGCCGAAGAGCGCTTGCGTCGCCGCAAGGAAAAAGACGTCAGTCGTAAATCAGCGGTGCGCAAATTGCGCTTGCCGGGCAAACTGGCTGATTGCTCACAAAATGCCAAAGGCGATACCGAGATCTTCATCGTGGAGGGTGACTCGGCCGGTGGCTCTGCCAAACAGGCTCGTAATCGCTCCACCCAGGCGGTCTTGCCACTGCGCGGCAAAATCCTGAACGTGGCCAATGCCAGTCGCGACAAGCTTGCTGCCAACCAGTTGTTGGCCGACCTGACCCAAGCCTTGGGCTGCGGAACACGCAAAACCTACAGTGATGATGAGCTTCGCTATGACCGCGTCATCATCATGACAGATGCTGATGTCGACGGTGCCCATATTGCCTCACTTCTGCTCACATTCTTCCAACGTGAAATGCCAGAGTTGATCCAGAATGGTCATCTCTATTTGGCCATTCCACCGCTTTATCGCATCAGCCAAGGCGGCAAAACACTTTACGCCCGTGACGATGCTCATAAAGATGAGTTGATGGAAACCGAGTTCACTGGTAGAGGCAAAATCGATATCGGCCGATTTAAGGGCCTTGGTGAAATGCTGCCAGCACAGCTGAAGGAAACCACCATGGATCCTTCCAAACGTATCTTGCTGAAAGTACAGATCATCGATAACGAGCCGGGCGAAACCAAGGACGCGGTAACACGCCTGATGGGCAATAAACCGGAATCACGCTTTCAGTTCATTCAGGAAAATGCAGAATTTGCGACTGATCTGGATATCTGATACGGATGATTGGGCGTGCAATGACAGCTTCCTGGAACAAGAAATTGCAAAAAGTACAGATACTGGCCCTGCCCTTTATACTGATGCTATTTCTTTGCATTTCTCCCACGATGATCTGGGCAGCAGACAAAAACCTGCCACCTTATGAGACGCAGCTTCGTCGTCTGAGTTCCATCGTAGGAGCTCTGATGCATCTCGATCCTCTCTGCAATCAATCAGATCCCAAAAGCTGGCACAAAACCATGACAGCAATCCTCAAGGCCGAAAACCCTGATGATGTACGCAACCGCCAGCTGACCGATCGCTTCAATCAGAGTTATCGCACCTATTCTTCCACCTATGAAACTTGTAACAATCAGGCACGCAAAGTCACCAGCCTGTATCGCGAAGAAGCAACATCGATTTTGACAAATCTGCAGCTCAAACACGCGCGTTAACCAAATTTCTTAAAACCCGACGAATAACTTTAACTTTTTCTTAATCATACAGACGCAACCCGTGGCTAATGTGCTATCCCTATGTTGAAGCAGTGCCATATCTCCACTGATAACTTGTAACACAAATCAAGCTTCTGGAGATTTGGCCAATCCGGACACGAGGAAGAATCCGGCAATCAACAGCGAGGGACAGGCCATGAAATTCGATGATCATTCCACACAACAGCATTCATCAGACTTGGAAGGCATCGAACTGGAGCGTCAAAAACAGCATGTCCTGACATTGCTGAATGATTTTTGGGATGAAGCATCAGACGAAGGTGTTGATCAGGATTTGCTGGCCCATGCAGCATTATTTCAAGCTCTTTCCAGCTTCGTTCTCGCTTATGGTGAAGAAGCTGTTTCAGACATGTGCAAGAACCTGTCCAGCCGCGTCATGGCAGGCGACTATACAGTCGGACGCATCCTGCAATAAGCGCTCCTCTATGATCCGAAGAACACAGTTCAATACCATCTTAAACAAAACCGGACAAACATATTTCCAGTTTTTGCTCAAGATGGTAGCCTTTCTCAAAAGCTCTTCGGTTTATCAGGATGGGACAGCAGCTCATGCGTCGTCAGTCAATAAGACTTGTTCCCTTATTCTCCTGCCTCGCGGCGTCTCTTGTCAGCAATCCTACTGCAATTGCCGCGAGCTCCGTCACCACGGAACGCATCATCGGACTTCCCAACTATTCAACGTCAAGTCAAGAGACTCCGGCGACGCTAAACGGTGACATAAACAACTCTGCCGGTAGCGGAGCAAGCCTGAATGGTGATGAAATCATCAACCAGGAACCGGAAGGTGCTGAAGGACAGCTTGCTGTCCCTCCTTTGGAGGCTGATCTGCCCATCACTATTGCGCCCGATGCCCCATTGCCAAGAATTTTCTATGATATCTCCAGTGCACCCAGTGGTGTACAACGAATGCATGCGACATTGCTGGAAGCCACACAGAGCGGCGATATGGAAAAGATGCGCATAGCCATCGAGATCAATGAATTGCCTCCCATAATTGGTTTTGACGAAGGTGAAACGGACCCGATCGCACAATTACGATCCCTATCAGGAGACCCAGAGGGTTCAGAAATTCTTGCTATCATGAATGAAATCCTGGAAGCCGGATACATCATTCAAGACAAAGGCACTCCGCAGGAGCTCTATATTTGGCCCTATTTCGCTGACTATCCATTGTCACGCCTTACCAGACCACAAAGAGTGGAACTGTTTCGATTGATAACCGCAGGTGATTATTCCGAAATGCAGGCTTTGGGACATTATATGTTCTATCGCATCGCTATAGGTCCGGACGGAACCTGGCACTATTTCACCGCTAGTGATTAGCTCAATTTGTTCGACATTGGGGAAAAGGCAGCAAACAGGGTAAAAAATCACTCAAATCAACCCTATTTAGCGCATTTGATTGACAAATCGTGTCAAAATCGTATGGTTCGCCCACATTTCCGGCAACCCTTGTGCTGTCATTTATTGAGAGCACAAAGCAACATATGGTTCCATCATCGGATGAAATTTTCGGATTTAGGTCTGAGTTCCAAAGTGCTCGCTGCTGTAGAGGCAGCTGGTTACGAAACTCCCACCCCTATTCAGGCGCAAGCCATTCCTCATGTCCTTGCTCGCAAGGATGTTCTTGGCGTCGCCCAAACCGGAACCGGCAAGACAGCATCATTCACCTTGCCGATGCTGTCCTTGTTGGAAAGTGGTCGTCCTCGGGCAAGAATGCCCCGGACCCTCATTCTGGAACCAACCCGTGAGCTTGCTGCACAGGTAGAACAAAGCTTTACTGTTTACGGGCAAAATCATCGCCTGACTGTAGCACTCCTCATCGGTGGTGTCTCATTTGCAGATCAGCTCAAGAAGCTTGATCGCGGTGCAGATGTTCTGATTGCCACACCTGGTCGACTATTGGATCACTTTGAGCGCGGAAAATTGCTGCTGAATGCAGTCGATACTTTCGTTGTCGATGAAGCTGACCGGATGCTGGATATGGGGTTCATTCCTGATATCGAACGGATTTGCAAACTGCTACCGCCATCTCGGCAGACTGTATTTTTCTCCGCGACTATGCCATCGGAAATCCAATCTCTTGTAGATCAGTTCTTGCGTAATCCGGAACGAATTGAAGTTGCTCCGCCTTCTTCAACTGCAAAGACAATCACACAAGGCATAGTTGCTTCCGGCAACAAGCCTTGGGAAAAGCGCGAAGTGTTGCGCAACTTGATCACAGAGGCACAAGAGCTGCAAAATGCGATCATTTTCTGCAACCGAAAGCGTGACGTGGCAACTCTGTTCCGATCACTGAACAAACATGGCTTCAATGCAGGAGCCTTGCATGGTGACATGGATCAAACCTCACGTATGGCCACATTGGATAAATTCAAGTCTGGTGAGCTGAGCATATTGGTAGCCAGTGATGTTGCTGCTCGTGGGTTGGACATTCCAACGGTAAGCCACGTCTTCAATTTTGATCTGCCAACCCATGCAGAAGACTATGTCCACCGAATTGGTCGTACAGGACGCGCTGGCCGCGAAGGAGTTGCCCTTTCAATTGCCACCCGCAATGACACCAAATATCTCGATTCCATTGAAAAACTCATTGACGAGAAAATAGCGTGGCAAGGCGATGGATCATTCCCCGAACGCAGCGATGAAGACGAAGAGAGCAGCAGATCTCGCAAAGGGTCCCGTAATTCTCGTCGCACCCGCTCCGGAAAGAAAGACAAGGACAATTCACCACAACGCGAGGCTCGCGAAAGAAAAGAAAGCCCGGCTTCATCTGAAAGCCAAGAGGAACGTAGACCACGCCCACGCAAGGATCGCCAAGAGCGCCATAGCGAAAACTCCGAAAGTGCAAGCAGAAATCGCTCACCGCAAGGGCGCGGCAGACGAGGCAGAGATCGTGACGACAAACAAGTCATCGGTATGGGCGACCATGTGCCTGCCTTCCTGTTGGCGCCGATCAGGCCTCCCAAACGCAAAACAAAAAAGCTTGAAAGCAAGAGCGCTGAATAAAATCAACCCCGCTTCAAGCGGGGTTTTTTATGCCCAAATTTCTCAACCAGATTGTCAAAATACGCCTCAAGGCGGGGAAATAGCGGTCTCTATTTCATCCCATTTAGTCAAAATTTTTTAAAATAGACAATGAGATCAAAGCCAATATCAACTTGGTGATTTCGGTATTACCGGAATACAACTGCACATAGGGAATTTCCTCATGCACCCTTTGAGAAATATAGGTTTTTGTGTAGCTGACATGCCGTATTTAACGTCGTCTTAAAGGTTAAACCTCTAATCTGATCCCAATCGGGGATGACGAATGAGGGGTCACGCTTCTAGCTAGCGTGTGTGATAAGAATGGATAACATAGACTTCAAGCGCACATATATATACGGAGAGTCGGCCTTGGGGAATCTCAAGAAGAACCAGACTCCCGCCTATCCGCGCAATTACGAAATCTGGTATACCTACGCCGCAGGTTTCAATCGTGGTCTGAACAAAGCAATTAATGATATCTTGCGTGCCAAGGGCAAGATATCGACCCAGGAACTCGACACCATTTATAACGAACACCTTTCCCCTAGTCGCCTGAGCGACAGAGTGGATGAGGTGGGAAGCGAGATTTCACGAGAGCTGCGCTCTATTGTCCGTGAAGTTGAGGATTATGTTTCAACTGCATCAAGTTACGGCGACTCTCTCGTAGGGGCATCTCAAGATCTGTCAAATACTGAAGATCGTCAGGTCATTCGAGAGATCGTTGCTCAGCTCATTTCTGAGACAAAAGAGGTTGAGTCTCAAAACCGTGCCCTGAGCGAACAACTTGCAGCTTCCCAGGAACAAGTATTGGAATTACGAGAAAGTCTGGACACCATCCGTTACGAATCTTTGACGGATGATCTGACCACTCTGGCAAATCGCAAGCATTTCGACCGTTCGTTGGAAAATGCTTTGGAAGAAGCCGCCGAATCCGGTGAACCTCTTTGCTTGCTTATGACGGATATCGATCATTTCAAAAAATTCAACGACACTTTCGGCCATCAAACCGGTGATCAGGTTTTGCGTCTTGTGGCTGTATCCGTAAAGCAGAATGTGAAGGGTCAGGATGTTCCATGCCGCTATGGTGGCGAGGAATTCGGTGTCATCTTGCCTCGTACCAATCTGCGCCAAGCGGTCGCTGTTGCCGAGAGTATTCGCAAAGCCGTCATGGCAAAAGAGCTGATAAAACGCTCAACTGGCGAAAACCTGGGTCGTATCACCATCTCGATTGGTGCATCTACTTTTAAACCGGGCGACACTCCGCAAAGCTTGATTGAGCGTGCAGACCAGTGCCTCTATGCGGCAAAACGCGGTGGTCGCAATATCGTAAAAGCAGAAACCGATCCGGGCATACTGCAAGAAAATAGCGATGTCGCATAAGACCTAAGATTAAATCGAAACAAAAAAGCGGCTTTGAAGCCGCTTTTTTATTAAATGAATTCCTGAACCATCAATGTTAGGCATGCTCACGCAGCTTTTCCAGCGCAGAGGGGTCAACTGGCGTCAGAGACACCGAGTCACCGCAACCACATGCTGAAGATTGGTTGGGATTATTGAAGGTGAAACCAGAGCGAAATTTGGTGACCTCATAACCCATCTCGGTTCCCAACAGGAACAAGACAGCCTTGGGATCCACATAAACACGGACACCCTTGTCTTCGACCAGATCATCCTTCGGATCAGGATCTGTAACTTTATCCAAGACATATTCCATACCCGCACAGCCGCCATTCTTTACGCCGACGCGAATACCTTGCAGAGAATCATCTGATCCATCGACAATGCTGCGAATACGTTCCGCTGCTTCATCCGTGATTGACAGAACTTGAAACCGTCCAGTCATTTAGCCGTCCTTCCTGATCAATCTCGCTTTGCTCCTACACAATTTGTACCGGTCCCTCAACCAATCACAATCACATAGACCAACTGTTATGCATTATATGGGATCAATACCAGTTGATAGCAACCTTTGCTTCTTCGGACATGCGATCCGGCGTCCATGGTGGATCAAACACCATATTCACTGTCACCAAACCAACTCCATCGACGGAGCTAACAGCATTCTCCACCCAACCCGGCATTTCGCCAGCTACCGGGCATCCTGGAGCCGTCAATGTCATATCCACTTCCACATTACGATCATCATCAATATCAACACGATAAATCAGGCCGATCTCGTAGATATCTGATGGAATTTCTGGATCATAGACAGTCTTCAACGCCGCAATGATATCTTGCGTCAAACGCTCAAGCTCTTCTGGAGCCAGATTGGAGCCAGGCTCCATAGCGGGCACATTTGGCTCGATCTCTTCCATATTCGAAGTCGTCTCACTCATGTCATACTCTTTCCAGCCGATCGTGTCTTGCAGTTTACCATAAACAGCCCAGACGAAACATGGAGGGCATTTTCAGTAAGCCGTCAGACCCGGTAACGGCTATGCAAAAAAATCCTGAGCCTTGATCAAGGCCTCAGCCAAACGATCAATTTCTTCCACAGTGTTGTACATACCAAAAGAAGCACGACAGGTAGACGTCACACCGAAGCGCTGCAACAATGGTTGAGCACAATGCGTCCCCGCACGAACTGCAACACCAGAACGATCAATAACCATTGAAATATCATGGGCATGAACCCCTTCCATTTCAAAAGAAACAATCGCCCCCTTCTCTTTGGCTTGACCCAAAATCCGCAGACTGTTGATCTGACCAAGACGCTCATGGGCATAGGCACGCAGCATTTCCTCATGCTCTGCAATACGATCCCGGCCAATCTTGTTCATGTAGTCCAACGCAGCACCCAATCCAATAGCTTGCGCAATTGGTGGCGTTCCAGCCTCAAACTTGTGAGGCGCTGTGCCATAAGTCACACCGTCTACAGTAACATCCTTGATCATCTCACCACCGCCCATGTAAGGCGGCATGGCATCCAGCAGCTCGTGCTTGCCATAGAGAATACCAATGCCTGAAGGTCCATAGAGTTTATGGCCAGTCATAACAAAGAAATCGGCATCCAAATCCTGTACATCAATCGGCATATGAACAGCACTCTGGCTGCCATCAATCAGAACCTTGATACCACGCTCGTGGGCTTTTTTGATGATTTCCTTCACCGGAACGATAGTGCCAAGCGCATTGGACATCTGAGTGATGGCGATGATCTTGGTACGATCTGTCAGAAGAGCCTCAAACTCTTCCATCAGAAAATTGCCATCACCATCTACCGGCGCCCATTTGATAACGGCACCAGAACGCTCACGATGATAATTCCAAGGCACTATATTGGAATGATGCTCCATGATGGAAAGGATGATCTCATCCCCCTCACCCAACACCATGCCACCATAGGAAGATGCAACCAGATTGATGGCTTCGGTCGAAGAACGGGTGAAAATGATATTATTTACCGAAGATGCGTTCAGGAAACCGCGAACAGTTTCGCGCGCTGCTTCGAATCGATCCGTTGCTGTATTGGACAGATAATGAAGACCGCGATGCACATTGGCATATTCATTGGAATAGCACTCACTGATTGCATCAATCACAGCCTGAGGCTTTTGAGCTGATGCACCATTATCGAGATAAACCAAAGGCTTGCCATAAACCTCGCGAGACAGGATCGGAAAATCAGCCCGAATTGCCTCTACGTCATACGGCTCCAGTGACACAACATTTGCAGAATACTCATTCATAATGCCATTTCCTTGCCCCACCACTTCAAGGGACTGTCCAAAGCCAGCCCCTTCAAAGCAATGACAATTAGTGGTCCAGCCCCAACCAGTCGGCGATAAAACCTTCCAGCGCTTCCACTACACTCTCATTTGATACATGCTCGACAGCTTCCGCCAGGAAGGCCAAGACCAACATTTTCTTGGCCTGATCCAGAGGAATGCCACGGGCACGCAAATAGAAGAGCAGATCTTCATCCAGCTCACCGCATGTCGCACCATGGGCGCACTGCACATCATCAGCAAAGATTTCCAACTCTGGCTTGTTGAAGAAGGCAGCATCTTCGCTGAGCAGCAAAGCCTGGCTCATCATCTGACCGTCGGTCTTCTGCGCTGGTTGACGCACAAAGATCTTGCCCTGGAAAACACCCTGCGCCTTGTCATCCATCACAGTGCGATACTGTTCCTTGGAATTACAGTTTGGCACAGCATGATCCACGAGTAATGTCTGATCACTATGCTGATCACGACCAATGATGGTCGCACCAAACAGCTCCGCATCACTATATTCACCTGTGAACTTCACAAAGGCAGTGTTGCGTGTGAACTGACCACCAGTGGACATGGTGAAATGCTCAAAATGAGATTTTTCACCCAGAACGACAGTGGTCGATCCAAGATGAAGTGCATTCTTGCCTTCCGACAACAGACGGGAGACAGAAAGGCTTGCACCATCAGCAATGCGGAAATCAATCGCTTCATTGACCTGATAGGCATTTTCGTCGCCAACAAAGGTCTCGAGAATAAACGCTTTGGCACCCTTGCCAACACTTACACGATTGCGGGTGGTCGCCATTCCGCCACCAATCATCAGAGACAGGATCTCGATTGGACGCTCGACTTCGACACCATCCGCCACATCAATGATGACACCATCTTGCAACAAAGCGGTATTGAGGTTCAATGCATGGTCATTGGCAGCAATTTCCGGATCATCCAGAACGAAGGTGCCCTCTTCCAGTGCCTTGGCGACTGGGATGATGCTTACCTTGCCTTCCAGTGCATCCATGGAAGACAGATCTGCCCGAAACACACCATTGACCAGGACAAGACGATCACACTCAATACCACGAAGGCGTGGTACAACAGCCATCTGCTTGGCTACATCGTCTGCGCTGACATCACCTGCCAGAGACAGATCTGCAGGCATAACCCGTTTCAGATCGGAATATTTCCATTCTTCAACACGTCGATTTGGCAGACCATCCTGACGAAACCTGGCAACGGCATCAGCACGGCGGGAGGAAAACCCCTTACCCGGCAGCTTGGCCTGTGCCCCATCCAGAAGCGCTCCGAGCGCCTCCTCGGAAGGGGTCTTTACGATAGTCAAAGTCATCGCAAAATGCTCCCTTCCCGGCCCTAAGCCGCAGCTCCACTGGTATATTCAGCATAGCCTTTTTCTTCCAGCTCAAGCGCCAGATCCTTGCCACCGGTTTTCACAATCTTGCCCTGAGACATCACATGCACCATGTCGGGCACAATATAGTCCAGAAGACGCTGATAGTGAGTGATGATCAGCATGGAGCGCTCTTCTGAGCGAAGCGCGTTCACGCCTTCGGACACGATGCGCAGAGCATCGATATCCAGACCTGAATCAGTCTCATCGAGCACGCAGAATTTGGGCTCAAGCAGTGCCATCTGCAGGATCTCATTACGCTTTTTCTCACCACCGGAGAAGCCCACATTCAGCGGGCGACGCAACATTTCCTGAGAAACATTGAGCTTGGCAGACAATTCCTTCACACGCTTCATGAAATCCGGAGTTTTCATTTCCGGCTCACCGCGGGTCTGACGCTGAGCATTTAGAGCGGTTTTCAGGAATGTCATGTTGGCAACACCTGGAATTTCGATCGGATATTGCATAGCCAGAAACAGGCCAACAGCAGCACGCTCTTCCGGATCCATTTCCAGAACATTCTCACCGAAGAAAAGCACTTCGCCTTCGGTGATCTCATAGTCATCCTTACCAGCCAGAACGTATGACAGGGTGGATTTACCAGAGCCGTTTGGACCCATGATGGCGTGAATTTCACCAGCATTGATGGTGAGGTTGATGCCACGCAGGATTTTGTTACCATCCACTTCAGCATGAAGATTTTTGATTTCGAGCATTGTAGTCTGTCCTTGTCAGCGCAGCTGTTTCAAGCGCGCCTAAGATAATATTTCCAAGAATGTTCAGCCTGTATCAGCCAACACTTCCTTCAAGCGAGATATTGATCAGCTTCTGAGCTTCAACTGCAAATTCCATTGGCAATTGCTGGATCACATCCTTCACAAAGCCATTGACGATAAGCGCCACGGCTTCTTCTTCGCCAATACCGCGTGCACGGCAATAGAACATCTGATCATCAGAGATCTTGGAGGTTGTCGCCTCATGCTCGAACACCGCAGAAGCATTCTTGCTCTCGATATATGGAATGGTATGAGCACCACACTGATCACCGATCAACAAGCTATCGCATTGGGTGAAGTTACGAGCGTTCGAGGCTTTCTTATGTGCTGATACCAGACCACGATAAGTATTCTCGGAGCGACCTGCGGAGATACCCTTGGAGATGATACGGCTGGAGGTATTCTTGCCCAGATGGAACATCTTGGTGCCACTATCAATCTGCTGACGACCGTTGGAAATCGCAATGGAGTAGAATTCTCCGACGCTATTCTCACCGCGCAGAATACAGCTTGGATATTTCCAGGTAATGGCAGAACCAGTCTCAACCTGCGTCCAGGAAATTTTGGCATTTTTCTCACGGCAATCGCCACGCTTGGTCACGAAATTATAAATTCCGCCCTTGCCTTCGCTATCACCCGGATACCAGTTCTGGACGGTTGAGTATTTGATCTCGGCGTCTTCCAGAGCCACCAGCTCAACCACGGCCGCATGCAGCTGATTTTCATCACGCTGCGGCGCGGTGCAACCTTCCAGATAGGACACATAAGAGCCCTTGTCTGCAATGATCAGCGTGCGCTCGAACTGACCCGTATTCTGTTCATTGATACGGAAATAGGTCGACAATTCCATTGGGCAACGAACGCCTTCGGGAATGTAAACGAATGAGCCATCAGTGAAGACCGCACTGTTCAGTGTCGCATAGAAATTATCTGTTACAGGTACAACGGAACCAAGATATTTTTGTACCAGTTCAGGATATTCTTTGACCGCTTCCGAAATCGGGCAGAAGATGACCCCAGCTTTCTTCAACTCTTCCTTGAAGGTGGTAGCAACGGAAACGGAATCGAACACCGCATCGACTGCTACCTTGGTATGAACGCGGTTTTCTTCGGAAACGCCAGCCAGAATCTCCTGCTCTTGAAGCGGAATACCCAGCTTCTCATAGGTACGTAGAAGCTCCGGATCCACTTCATCCAAGCTCTTCAAGCCTTCGGTATTTTTAGGAGCTGCATAATAATACAAATCCTGGAAATCGATCTTCGGGTAATTTACTCGCGCCCAGCTTGGCTCTTCCATGGTCTGCCAGCGCTTATAGGCATCAAGCCGCCAATCCAGCATCCATTGTGGTTCATCTTTTTTGGCAGAGATAAACCGAATGATATCTTCATTCAGGCCCTTCGGAGCCTTTTCTGTTTCAATATCGGTAACAAAGCCATATTTGTACTGGTCAACGTCGATCTCGCGTACTTGATCGACCGTTTCCTTAACAGCAGCCATCTGCTACTCCATCCTAAGCGGTTTCAAAGACCGCCGGTCCATTGAACTGCCTTATCACGGTCTGGCAATTTAATCATTACCAGTTGACTGAAACCGTCCCGAAATGCCTGATTGCAGAGATTAAAGCATTCCGTTTCAATCAAATGTCGCCAGCAAACCTTACTTGCAATTGCGACACACCCTTTATTTCATCACTCTGTTGGTCCGCCAAAGTGACGCATAACTGATTTTGAGCATCATATAGGAGGCCGGGGGGCCCTTTCACAATGCCAAACTCAGCTTTTTTGAGTGTTTGGCACAAATTTTCGCCAAGACACTCAATAATTTTTCGACGTCCTCCGTCGTGCTTGCCCAGCCCAGACTGACGCGAACAGCAGCACCAGCCAAAACAGCATCAACTCCCATGGCGATCAGCACATGAGAGGCTGAAATCTTGCCCGAAGAACAGGCAGAACCAGAACTCACCGCAACACCGGCCAGATCCAGCTGAATCAACATAGTTTCAGCCCGCATGCCAGGGATGGCGAACTGACTGCAATTATCTATACGGGCAGCTCCTTCACCAAAGATCACAACATCCGGTACCAAGTCCCGCAAACCGGCCTCGAAGCGATCTCGCAGACCACGCAGGCGCGCCATCTCGCTGTCGTTACTCGTATCTTGCGCCTGTTCGAACGCCAACTCGGCAGCAATTCCGAAGCCCACAATGGCCTGAACATCTTCTGTTCCAGCCCGATTGCGATTTTCCTGCGGCCCACCGGTAATCAGCTGCTCTGGTTCCAGTCCTTCACGCGCCATCACCAGCGCCCCGATCCCTTTTGGGCCACCAAGTTTGTGCGAAGATAGCGACATCGATGTGCATCCCACCTGACCAATATCAAGTGGAATGCGACCAGCTGCCTGAACAGCATCAATATGGCAATAAGCGTCGAACTCTTTTGCCAGCTTCGCAATCTCTTCAATCGGCTGTATCACACCGGTTTCGCTATTCACTGCCATAATTGCAACCATGGCGACGCCGTGACTACCATCATGCTGTTCGAGCAGGCCACGCAGCTCCACAAGATCCACAACACCATTTTCGTCAACAGGAATTGAGGTCATTTGGCTTTCAGCAAAGCGTCCACCGGCCAAAACAGATGGATGCTCAACCGCACTGTAATAAAGATGAGAAGCCGATTTTGTCTCGTAATCCCATTTCATATTTGGGGTCAGGGCCTGCATGTTGGCCTCTGTCGCGCCAGACATAAAAATTACACAACCAGAATCACCATTCACAAGTTGCGCAACTTGCGACCGTGCTCGTTCGATCGCCGCGCGCGCCTTGCGTCCTTCCGCGTGAATAGACGAAGCATTACCGACTAGATCCATGGCCTGTATCACCGCCTCTCGCACTTGGGGACGTAACGGCGCAGTAGCGTTATAATCGAGATAATGTCTCACTCTATCACTCGCTTTGTTCACACCTGACAACCAGCCCTTGATCTGCCTTCTTAACCAATGAACAAGGGCATATGCGATTTATTGACGGTAAATATCCCAAAAGACTTGAAATTTCCCCATTTCTTTATGCTATGAAAGAAACTGAGAAATAGATCTTGCCAGTTCCAATTTGGAATAATTCTAAATTGAAGCTAGTGAACTTGTCTTTTTGAGTCAAGTTAAACACAGCCTGATATACCCAAAATTACGTATTTGGGCATTATTGGTCGGGCAAGATCATGATTAAGACAATCGTATTCAGGAGAGGATCGGGCACCCTATGCCAGAGGTGATCTTCAACGGCCCTGCGGGGCGCTTGGAAGGCCGGCTACATCCGTCCAAAAACCGCAAAGCTCCCATTGCACTCATTTTGCATCCTCATCCACGCTTCGGCGGGACGATGAACAATGAGATCATCTATCATCTTTACTACATGTTTGCGCGTCGTGGCTTCACTGTTCTGCGCTTCAACTTCCGTGGTGTTGGTCGCTCTCAAGGTCAGTTCGACCATGGTGTAGGCGAGTTATCAGATGCTGCAGCGGCCTTGGATTGGGTTCAGACCTTCCATTCAGAAGCCCCAGGCGTTTGGATTGCCGGCTTCTCCTTCGGCGCCTGGATCGGCATGCAGCTCTTGATGCGTCGTCCAGAGGTGGAAGGTTTCATTTCCATTGCCCCACCGGCAAACCTCTATGATTTCTCCTTCCTGGCTCCGTGCCCATCTTCAGGGCTCATCACCCATGGTGGAATGGACAAGGTTGTACCTCACAAGGATGTTCAGGCACTTGTGGACAAGCTGAAAACTCAAAAAGGCATCGTGATTGATCAGGAAATCATTCCGGGTGCCAACCACTTCTTCAAGGAAGAAACGGATCAGCTCATCAATGTCTGCGCCAACTATCTGGATCAACGCATCGGCTTTGATTCGTCCCAGCTATTGGACGTCACCGACAGTGATGACAAAAGCGAAGACGCTATCCAGCTATAAACACCATTTACAGGCCGCCCATCTGGGCGGCCTTTTTTACCCTTTATCCTATTTTTATCAAGTTTCAGCCATCAGCTGACGCGGAGCATTTCAGAGAAACTGGCTTCAAACAAACAACGGCAAATCTCCAGCCACCGTACTCAATGCTCAGAAACACAAGCTTGGTATCTGGTCATTCAAAGAAATCGAACATCCGGAAATGTGGGAACGAAAGCAAAGAGAATCAAAAGGTATCAGCTCGACATCAAAGGCTACCGACTAACCCTCAAGATTTGAAGTTACCCTCCAACCATCACGCCACCACTCACAGGCTCATGAACGCCCGTTGTTCCTGGAAAGGTCAAGGGAAGCCCCCGACTTGACCGAACGGCCAGATAGGCAAAAGCTTGCGCTTCCAGTGCATCGCCTTGAAGACCAAGATCATCGGCTCGTCTAACCTCACAATCCAGAGCACCCTGCAATTGGCCAATAATTGCCGGATTATGCTGTCCTCCACCACACACAACAAGGCAGGTTGGTTGTTCACCCTTGAGTTGCTCCATTTGTTCCAACCCCAGGCAAATGGTCTCAACAGTAAAGGCGGTCAATGTGGCAACAGCATCCTCAACCCCAAGGCTCTCAACCACAGAAGCATCAAAAGCATTACGGTCCAGTGATTTTGGTGCACGTTTTTGGAAATAAGGATTGCCTATCAGGCCGACCAATGCCAGGAAATCCACTTGTCCTGCCATGGCAAGACGACCACCTTCATCCATATCCTTATTCAGTTTTCGCCGCACCAGATCATCAATCAGAGCATTGCCCGGACCACAATCAAACGCCGTCAGCTCGTCCTCAGATCCAATCCAGGTGATATTGGACACGCCGCCGATATTGACGAAGGCACAGGGTCGGAGCAGTTCCTGTTTTGCTGCAAGTAGGCGGTGGAATGCAGGCACCATTGGTGCTCCCTCACCTCCATGCTCCATATCATTGGCCCGCAGATCAAAAACAACCGGGCAATTCAGGATGTTTGACAGCGCCTCCCCATCTCCAAGTTGAACAGTCACGCCTTTTGCAGGATCATGCCAAACCGTCTGGCCATGAAAGCCAATCAAATCTGGTCGAGAAACATTTTCATCCAAAGAGTCCAGAAAGACTTGAGCCGCTTCAATATGGTGTTGGGTAACCAAAGCTTCCGCTTCCGCGAGGACACCGGAGCGATCCGTTCGATCTTCCATTCCCTTCGCTGCCTTGATGGCTTGCCCGAGCAGAGCCTTCTGATCTGCAGAATAGGCATGAAATCCATTGGCTACAGGTTCAAACGCATCCTCGCCATCCGTTCGGATCAGAGCCAGATCAACACCATCACAGGAGGTGCCACTCATCAGCCCTAGAGCCAAAACAGGAGCTTCCAATTCCATCAAATGCGCTTTCTTCTGCATTTTTTTATATTTCCTCTCGAATCCGGCCCACTAGATAGTGATCTTTAAAAAGAAGTTTGTTAGATAGTGCGCCTTGAAAGGCTTCAGATCTGTCAATTGTGCAGCATAGCGAACTATCTGTTCCAAGACAGCCCCTGAACGCCACTTTAGCAGTGACACCCGAATTTAAGGAGGAATGCGGCAATGACCGCCTTCAAATCCGAATTTCTACACACGTTGAATGAGCGTGGCTTCATCCACCAATGTTCCGATCCACAAGGTTTGGATAAACTCTTCTCAACCGAAACAGTCACTGCATATACCGGCTATGACTGCACGGCTCCTTCCGTGCATGTCGGCAATCTGGTCTCCATGATGATGCTGCACTGGTTGCAGAAAACCGGTCACCGTCCGATCGCTCTGATGGGAGGCGGCACAACCATGGTCGGCGATCCATCCGGTCGCGATGAAACCCGTCAGTTGCTGACAGCAGAAAAAATTCAGTCCAACAAGGAAAGCATCCGCGAAATCTTCGCCAACCTGCTGGACTTTGGTGATGGCCCCAACGACGCAGTCCAGGCTGATAATGCCGATTGGCTGCTGGATCTGAAATATATCGACTTCCTGCGCGATGTCGGATCCAAATTCTCGGTCAACCAAATGCTGGCGCGCGATTCCGTGAAACTGCGACTGGAGCGCGAGCAGCCGCTTTCCTTCATCGAATTCAACTACATGATTCTTCAGGCATACGATTACACCCGTCTGAACAAGGAATATGGCTGCCGCCTGCAGATGGGTGGATCTGATCAGTGGGGCAACATTGTGTCTGGTATCGATCTCTGCCGTCGCATGAACAACACCGAGACCTTTGCTCTGACCACGCCTTTGATCACCAAATCTGACGGTTCCAAGATGGGCAAGTCAGTCGATGGTGCTGTATGGCTGCGTGCAGACATGTACAGCCCCTATGATTACTGGCAGTTCTGGCGGAACACCGGCGATGCTGATGTCATCCGCTTCCTCAAGCTCTATACCACTCTGCCTATGGACGAAGTGAACCGTCTGGCAGCCCTGGAAGGCAATGAGTTGAACGAAGCCAAAAAGATTCTGGCAACAGAAGCAACAGCTCTCATTCATGGCCGCGCAGCAGCTGACGAGGCCGCAGAAACCGCTCGCAAAACATTTGAAGCGGGTCAGGCTGCAGCTGCAAATCTGCCAACCATCGAGATCAACAGATCAGATCTTGAAGCCGGCATGGGCATACTCAATGCCTTTGTGGCTGCGGGTCTCGCAAAATCCAACGGCGAAGCCCGCCGTAACATCAAAGGCGGCGCCTTGAAGCTGAATGACAAGGCCATCACAGATGATTCCCTGTCTCTGACCATGGATGCCATGAATGATGACGGTGTCATCAAGCTCTCCATGGGCAAGAAAAAGCACATTCTCCTCAAGCTGGCTGACTAATTGCTCACAAGCATTGAGACCCAAACAAAAAAGGCCAGCTGATCTCATCAGCTGGCCTTTTCATTTCCCTAGTCTATTTGATCTAGTTGCGACCAAACTCGAAAATCTTGCGCAAGGCTCCCGGCGCAAGAACCGATGCCGGATTAACAAACACTTTCGGATCTTTCAAATTTCCTTTGATCTTATAAGTGATGCCCAGCAAACCTTCATTCTTCCGATTTCCCAACGCACGTCCAATCACCGGCAGGCGAGAAAACAGATTGTTGACCGCATAAGCTGGAATGTAAACACCTGTCAAACGCAGGTTTTTATTACGCATATTCACGGTGCCATACATTGTAGCTCCCAAAGCGGGACCTTTGACGACGCCATTGGAAATCGAAATCACACCATCCGTGTCCGAGAAATTCATGGTCAACTTGTCAAAGCTTGTATCAGCCCGTTCTATCTTGCCACTGGACGTATTACGACGTTCAACGCCTTTGATGGCAAACTTTTTCAAGAATACCGAGCCGGCCATTTTTCGCCGATCATTCATTATCTGAGCAGAAATGATCAAACGACCGCCAACCAGTTTATCATAAGCACCCATGAAACGCAGGAAGCTTCCTGCATCACTCGCCGAGATATGAAATGTTGGCGATGTCCCTTTCTTTGTATCCACCTTGAAATCTGAGCGCCCGTTCAATTTGGCCGATATGAAAATTTCCGTATCCTTGCCCCTGGACACACTATGACGGGCATTTAAGCCAGACATGACACTTCCATTCATACCGATCACACGGTCGATCTTGGCCTTGAGATGGTAGCTGCTTGTACTTTTTTTCGATGATGAACCTTGTGAATTCAATGGGCCTTGTACCAATTTCCCGCGTAAATCCAACAACTTGCCTGAAACAAAGATATCTAGCAATTTTCCTTTTCTCTGTGTCGCACGAACAGACAATCGATCTCCGCGGCTCAGTGAAAGATTATGGATTACGAGAGATTTCAGGCCTTGCTTGGCATGAATTTTTGCCTCACCAGTTGCTTTGAAGCCTTGACCGGAAATGTTCAGCGACGAAACTTCATAAAGGTTACCCTTGGTCAAAACCTGAAAAGTTGCCTTACCTTTCACACCCGATTTCTTGATCCATCCAATCTCATCCAACCGCAAAACAGACTTGCTTAGGTCAACCTCCACATCGTAGCGGTGTTTCAGTGAACCATTTTGCTTGATTGCAACAGAGACTGGTCCTTGCAACCATTCCCCCAGATCCAGCCCGATTTTTGCGCGATCTCGCTCCGACATAACGAGTTTCACATTTGACTTCAGTTTGACCGACGCATCAGTTGATGTCTCCACATCAATATTTGCTTGCAGCCCATCAATGATGCCTTTCCCCGAAATATCGACACGCTTGCCATCTGTATTAATCGCGAGATTGGCTTTTTCGATCCTGCGCCCCCGCACAGGCAGAGCAGAGGAAAACTGCCTTAGATTCACTTTGGCGCTGTAAGTAACATCTTCCTTCTTCAAGTTCTTTTTGAAGGGAAAACTAAGCTTGACCCTAGCCGTAGCTTTGCCGCGTAACTTATCTGCTTTCAACTTCTCTGTTTTCAGAACCGACAAAGGCTCATGATCAACAATCGCCCCCAATGCGGCGGCACTACCATTGGTTTCAAGCACCAAGACCCCGGTTGCAGGGCGTTGAGCATGATCAGGAATTTCGAAACGTCCACTGGAGATTGGAAGACGGTGGCCCGAATTGGAAACGAACTCTCCATTGGTAAAGCTGGCCAGAAATGTTCGACCAGTAAAGATCCCGGTCCCGGAAATATTTTTAGCAGGTGCCAAATCCCCAAAAGGCTTAAGGGATACGTCTTTCAAACCAAAGACACCATTCACCGCCTCATCAGGTAATTCCAAACGATCATCCGGCGTTCTCTCAAACATCTTATCCGTAAGGGTAGCTTCAATCGTACCCCCGGTAGTATGGCCAGACTCAATATTCTCCAGAACCCATCGTCGCGCACCGCCAGCAATATTGACCGGCCACATTTGCGATAGCAGATCATAGGGCATAGGCGAAACATCAAACGCCATGCCAGACGTCAAGACATCATCAACCAACGCCAAGGAGCCAGATCCCTCAACCTTGCCTTCATCTGCAATCGCCGCAAAGCGATCAACAGTCATAATTCCGCTTTCCCGCCCAATGCGAGCTTTCACAAATATCTCATTGAGTTTCTTTGACGGGTTAGGATTGTCCCTGGCATCAAGTGTAATGTCCTGGCCTTCAACGACCATCTTCACTTCGCCAGCACTGTCTTTCGGCCAGACAGCAACTCCCTTGAATTGTCCTCCGGTTTCCCCGAACAGAACTTGTGCAAATTCAAGTGCCAGAACCCGATTTTCAGGCTCCCAATCCAATCTGAAATTTGCCTCATCCAAAAGCGCAGTATCATTGTCACCAAAATCAAGCTGCCCAGCCCCGACATCCAGAGCAATCTTCATATCGATCAGGCTTTCGCGGCCATCAAAATCCATTCGAGCAGCACCGTAAAACGGAGAGCTGAACTTGAAACGTCTCGCCTTTTCGGAAAAGCGCGGCCAAATATCTGCCAAGGACACATCTGCAAAACGAAATTCGATCGATTTTCCCGGAATCCCGTCCGTTGTCTGATCCAGCTTATATTCTGCCATGGCAAAAGCGATACGGCCTTTTCGTCCATCAACGGCAAAATCTATACGCCAATCATTGTCATCATCTCCCTTGGGTTTGTAGGAGAAAGCAACATTATCCAGCAGTCGCGACTTGTCGGCGAGAAGATCGGTAAAGTGAAGTTTGGTATCGCGAATAAGAATACGTGGCGGGCGTTTGTCAAAATCCTCCTCTGCAAGCGGGCGCATGGCACGTCTCATGCCATATATGAGCGACACAAATTCCGGCTCATCCGGATCATAATAGTCGGCTTGCGAACGCACTGGAGGACCAAACGTTTGCGAGAGTCCGCCCGGATCTTGTCCCGCAATGATGAAACGACCCAACTTGTCGCGAACCAGTTGTGCTTCAAGTTGCGGCACATAAATCTGGCTGGGAATGAACTTCTGTTTTAACAAGGAGAGAAAATCAATTTCCAGATCGATCCTCGGAGCTGAGAAAAGAGAAACAGAGCCCTCGGTTAGCCGAACATCGGTAAGGCGTAGCGCCAGACCTCCTCCCTCCGCCAGACTGACCTGTGCATCCTCCAATTCCAATATCTGTCCAGGTGCCATCAAATCCGAAGCAGCGCTTTCAATCCTGTCAGCCACTGATGAAATGGACATTGGAGAAATGGCAATCCGGACAAAAACAAGCCCAATCACCATGACACAAACAAACAGCGCAATGGATGCATATTTCAGCAACCTCATTCCCCAGGTTCGTCGAGATGAAGACTGCTTGTCTGTTTCATTTTGAGTGTTTGTCTGCATAGCAGAAGTGTCTCGACTATTCGGCGTTACTTGCTGAGAATGGTGGGAGATAAAGGCATGTCTTGAGCCTCATAATCATTGTGGTGTCCGTGAGTATTTGAAATATCCTGATCCACCCAAACGGGAAGCCTCCAAAAACTCGCCACCTGTCCCGAACTGTTTCTGTACAAGACCAACGCGATGCTGGCATTTCTGATTTTGTTATGCCAGATTCGATTGGAATGAAAAGAAATTTGTCGACGAACCAAAGACCCCGGCGATACTTTTATTCTGTTCATATCATGGACAGAATAAAATGGATCCAATTGCTGATTGCCACCGTAAAACCAAACGAATCATCATTACTTTCAAACCTGTCCATACAGGACCACATTGCGTCCTAAAATCGTCAAAAGGAAGGCAAAATGACAACAGAACTCGTTGAAGGCATGTCAGCACCAAGCTTTTCTCTACCAACCAATGGTGGCGGAACAATCAATCTAGCTGAGCTAAGGGGCCAGAATGTCGTTGTATATTTTTATCCCAAAGATAATACGCCTGGCTGCACCACCGAAGCATTGGATTTTACATCGCTGAAGGATCAATTCGCGAATGCGAATACCGCAATCATCGGGGTCTCTGCCGATAGCGTGCGCAAGCATGACAACTTCATCACCAAACATGATCTTGGGATCACCCTCGCTTCCGACGAAAACACTGAAGTGTGTAATGCCTATGGCGTTTGGGTAGAGAAGAAGATGTATGGCAAAACCTTCATGGGCATTGAGCGCGCAACATTCCTGATGGATTCCAGCGGCAAGCTCACCCGAATTTGGCGCAAGGTAAAAGTCAAAGGTCACGCGGAAGAAGTGCTGACAGCAGCAAAAACCTTATCATGACCATCCAGGGTTCATGAATGTCTATCCATGAACCATCCAAACATCATCAACTTTTGCCGCAACCTATCAAACGGCTGTCAGCACCCATATGAAATTCTGAAGTTCAAATGCTAAGCCATCCATATCTAAAAACCGCTCCGATGCGCGATGCCCAGAATTATTCATCTCTCGCAGACTACGCAAAGGCAATCACATCAACGCCAGATCTGGGTGAAAAGGTACAATTATCCTATGATGCAGCACGCGCCTGGTATGGCCGCAAGCTATCGCTAACTGATCATCATGCTCATAGTATGCCGGATCGCCCAGGAAGACCGGACAAACCGGAACTCCTGCCTCCTAACAGAATGCCAAAGCGCTCAAAAGGAAAAGGACAAGGAAAACTTGCCCTTCTTCATTCCCTTGCACATATTGAGCTCAACGCCATTGATTTAACCTGGGATCTGATAGGACGCTACGCCAATCAAACAATGCCGCGTAGCTTCTTCGATCAGTTTGTCCAGGTTGGACTGGAGGAAGCCTGTCACTTCAATCTCCTAAGCGATCATTTGCAAAAGCTGGGAAGTCACTATGGTGCCCTTCCCGCTCATGATGGTCTTTGGCAGGCAGCACAGGATACAAGTTACGATCTGCTGGCACGGCTGGCTCTGATTCCTCTGGTACTGGAAGCAAGAGGTTTGGATGTAACCCCTTCAACCGTCATTCGCATGCGAGAAAATGGTGACAGTGACAGCGCAGATATCCTGCAAATCATCTATCGCGACGAGAAGCGCCATGTAGCATTCGGAGTAAAATGGTTCCGCTATATGTGTGATCGCCGAAACCTGCCCCCGGAATCAACCTTTCATAAATTGGTTCGCAATCACTTTCGCGGTTCTCTCAAGCCACCCTTTAACGATTTGGCACGGGCCGAAGCTGGCCTAACTCCGGGATTTTACAAGCCATTGACAGGTATTTCATCCACGCGCCCGGATCCGATTTAAACGTTTTGTTAACCCTAATTGAGCCTTAATAGAAGCAACTAGAAGCATCATAAAGTTAAGTGGTTTCGAATGCTCTCTCAGGACAGAAACAAAACATTCGGGCGTAGGAATGAACCGCACCGTATCATCATTGCACATGGCGATGTAGTACAGGATTTCACAATCCGGCCTTGGGTCTTTTCTACCTTGTTCGTCATAGGTCTGATTTTCAGTGCACTTTACCTTTCCGCCACCACTTACCTTGTCTTTAGAGATGAAATCATTAGCTTTTCCCGCTCTGAACAAGCAATGATTCATAATGCCTACGAGGACCGCATAACCAATTTGCGTGCACAATTGGACCGTGTTGCCAGCCGCCAGATGATCGATCAGCAAGAGATCGAAAACCGTGTTCAAATTCTGATGCGCAAGCAGGCTGACTATGAAGCCTACTCATCGGTGCTTGCTCCGATTCTCGAAAAAGCCGAGGCCGCTGGCGTAAAGATTCGCGACACGCTGGATATGCCGACCCCCAAAACAGCTCCATGGCGCATTAAGCAATCCGATCAACAGGCAAAAGCCGAAATCCAACAAGCAACCGAAAGCAGAATTCAGACCAGTTTCACGGAACTTGCTTCACTGGGATTTCGATCAAGCAAACCAATCATGAGCGGAGCAGAGGTCAATCAGACCGATCAGCTAACCCAGGTTGCATCCCTTGATCTCGAACAGCCTTCCATGCTGGCAGCAAGTGATACCAGCATCGATAACGAGCCAACAAGCGCCGTCCCTCAACCAAGCAACACCATTATGCGCCTGGCAGACGCAGCTCAGCAATTGGACGATGATATCTTCGACAATGCCGTAATTCTTGGAAATATTCTGCAGGACATTCGCAAGAAAACCGAAAGAGTCGAACGCCGCATTGCATCTTTGGGTGTAAAGCTGGATTCCGATGTAGCAATGGGTGGTCCTTTCCTTCCATTGGCCCACCATTCAGATCAGAAACGTCTTGCCAGAGACGCTGAGCAAGTGGCTATCGCCCTCGACCAATATATGAGACTGAAGGAAAATATTCGCAAGTTGCCGATTGCTCACCCGCTGCCATCCGGCCGTTTGACCAGTCGCTTTGGCCCGCGCCGTGACCCGTTCGTAGGACGCATGGCTATGCATTCTGGCATCGACATTGCCCATCGTCGCGGCACCCCTATTCGTGCTGCGGGTGATGGCAAGGTTGTCCATGCAGGACGCAAATCAGGTTATGGTTTGATGGTCGAAATTGATCACGGCAATGGTGTAACCAGCCGTTACGCCCATATGAGCAAGGTCATTGCTCGCAAGGGAACCAGAATCAAGAAAGGTGCCGTGGTTGGCAAGGTTGGCTCTTCTGGCCGCTCAACCGGCCCTCACCTGCATTTCGAAACCCGCATTCGTGGCAAAGCGGTGAACCCAAGCTCATTCCTTCTAGCAGGCGTTGAGCTGCGCGGAGATATTTAAGCATCATTCACCCTTCGTCTTCAGCATACACCAGAGACATAAAAGCCCGGCAGTGCCGGGCTTTTCTATTTTGATATCAACCAATTGGCTTATACCAGATCTTCAACTGCCTGTTCATCTGCATCGCCAAATGCACGCTGCGCCAAAGCCGCTTCCATGTAAGGTGTCAATGCACCATCCAGCACATCTTGAGGGCTGGTGGATTCAACACCAGTACGCAAGTCCTTGACCAACTGGTAAGGCTGCAAGACATAAGAGCGAATTTGGTGTCCCCAACCGATATCGGTCTTGGATGCCGCTTCCGCATTGGCCTTGTCCTCGCGGATCTGCAATTCACGCTCATAAAGACGAGCCTTCAGCATGTCCCAGGCTTGTGCACGGTTCTTGTGCTGAGAACGCTGGTTCTGACATTGCACCACAATCCCGGTCGGCTGGTGCGTAATACGAACAGCAGAGTCTGTGGTATTCACATGCTGACCACCAGCTCCAGACGCGCGATAGGTATCGATACGGCAATCAGACTCATTGATCTCGATGTCAATGGAATCATCAATCACCGGATAAACCCAGATCGACGAGAAAGAGGTATGGCGGCGCGCCTGACTATCAAAAGGCGAAATACGTACCAGACGATGAACGCCGGATTCGGTCTTGGCCCAACCATAGGCATTCTCGCCCTTGATCATGATGGTTGCAGCCTTGATACCTGCTTCTTCACCGGCAGTGACTTCCATCACATCCACCTTGAAGCCAGCCTTCTCCGCCCAACGGGTATACATGCGCAGAAGCATCGAAGCCCAATCCTGGCTTTCGGTACCGCCAGCGCCAGAATGCACTTCGATATAACAATCATTGCCATCAGCTTCACCAGACAGCAGCGTTTCAATCTGCTGACGGTTGATATCTGCGAGCAAGCCCTGAATGGTCGCTTCAGCATCATCAACGATGTCCTGATCCTCTTCCATCTCGCCCATTTCGATCAGCTCGATGGAATCTTCCAGATCCTGATTAGCCTTGAGATAGCCATTGATCGCGCTCTCCAGCTTCTGACGCTCCTGCATCAGTTTCTGGGCATTTTGCGGATCATTCCAAAGATCGGGATCTTCTGCCAGATTGTTCAGTTCAAGCAGTCTTTTCTGGGATGCATCCCAGTCAAAGATGCCTCCTCAGCAGAGCAAGACCCTGCTTGATTTCATCAACCACATTCTGAATTTCAGCACGCATAGTCGTCCAATGCCTTTTCATTCATCACTTATTCGTTGCGGCAAAAGCGCGTTCCTGAAAAGTTGCAGCACTTTTCAGACAAGAACTCGCTTCAAAACAAAGAGTTAAAGCACTCTATGCGATGCAGCAATCGCATGAAGTGCTTTAAATACTGCGCTCATTGGCAGAAGTCCATCGTAATAACGAAAACGGACACAGCTTGATAAGCCATGTCCGCTATATTTTTGAGTATCAGGCGATAGCTAGAACAGTCCACCTGTGCCATCTGTCAAAGCCCGCTCCGCTTCCTGCGCAGAAATTGGCCGCCCCATATCTTCGGTAAAACCAATCACGGAATAGCTATCAGGTGGCAAGGTCCCAGGCTTGAAGGCTTCGAGAATAACCCCGCCACCACCAGCACTCGCACGCATACCGGTACGACGATCAATCGGGATCAGCTGCAAACCTTCCGGAACCTGAAATGGCTTCTTCGGCTTGTCCGCCAATGCCACCTTCATAAAGTCTGTGAAGATTGGTGCAGCCAGACCACCACCGGTCGAACCACGCCCCATCGGACGCGGACGATCATAGCCGACATAAACGCCAACAACGAGATCTGGAGAATAACCAACGAACCACGCATCGCGCTCATCGTTGGTTGTTCCGGTTTTACCGGCAATCGGCTTACCAACTTTGCGGACCACAGGCGCCGTTCCGCGCAGAACCACACCTTCCATCATGGAAGTAATCTGATAGGCGGTCATCGGGTCGAGCACTTGCTCACGGTTGTCTTCAACAATTGGCTCATCCTGACGGACCCAGCTCTGCGCGTTACACTCAGCGCAAATCCGATGATCATGACGATAGATGGTCTTGCCGTAACGATCCTGCACCCGGTCAACAAAGGTCGGTTCAATCCGGCGCCCGCCATTGGCCAGCATCGAGTAAGCTGTTGCCATCCGCATGATCGTGGTTTCGCCAGCACCCAGTGACATGGAGAGAACCGGCATCAAATTGTCATAGATACCAAAGCGATGTGCATATTCTGCCACCAGCGGCATACCCATATCCTGCGCCAGACGCACAGTCATGACGTTACGAGATTTCTCAATACCAAGACGCAAAGTGGACGGGCCATAGAATTTGCCGCCATAATTCTGAGGACGCCAGATGCCCTGACCTCCGCCCTGGTTGATCTCAACCGGAGCATCCATCACCACGCTGGACGGCGTATAGCCATTATCTAGCGCTGTTGCATAGACGAACGGCTTGAACGAGGACCCTGGCTGACGATAAGCCTGTGTCGCACGGTTGAACTGGCTCTGGGCGTAAGAGAAACCGCCGACAATCGCCTGAACACGTCCGGTATAAGGATCCATGGCAATCAAGGCACCAGAGACTTCCGGCACTTGCTGCAAGCTATAGAGGTTGCCCTCTTTCTGGCTCACATAAACCACATCGCCCGGCTTTAGAACATCAGAGACGGCCCGGATTTTCTTGCCCTTGCGATCCCCGGTCATCCAACGCGCCCAGGTCACATCCTTCAACGAGATCAAACCTGTCGCACGCTCGCTGGCCACTTTCTTGCCCGGCAAAATCTGCGGACGCAAACCGATAGCAGCTTCATTAGCCCCAGCAGAGAGAACAACGGCCAACGACCATTCAGGTAGATCGCTCAAAGGCTCGACCTTGGCAAGAGCCGTTCCCCAATCGCCTGCAATATCAGACTGGGCAACCGGACCACGCCATCCCTTCTTGCGATCAAAAGCGATCAAGCCTTTATGAAGTGCCTTGCGCGCTTCTTTTTGCAAATTGACATTCAAGGTGGTTCGAACAGACAGGCCACCGTTATAAAGTTTTTCCTCACCGAACTTCTCGTCGATCCAACGACGAACTTCTTCGGCAAAATAATCGGCTGCAAAGATCTGAGGACCACGGCTACGGAGTTTGACCTGAAGATCCATTGCCTTGGCCTTATTGGCCTCATCAACGCTCACATATCCATTATTGACCATCTGATCAATGACCCAGTTCCGACGCTCAATGGCTTTTTCCTTGCGTCGCAATGGATGATAATTGTTTGGTGCCTTGGGAAGCGCAGCCAAATAGGCGATCTCGGCCAGGTTCAGTTCATGAACGGACTTATCAAAATAATGCAGCGCGGCTGAGCCAATGCCGTAAGAGCCAATACCGAAGAAAATCTCGTTCAGATACAGCTCCAGAATTTCATCTTTGGAAAAAGCTTGCTCGATACGCATTGAGAGCAAAGCTTCCTTGATCTTACGCTCGTAGGATTGCTCGGAACTCAAGAGGAAGTTCTTCGCGACCTGCTGAGTAATGGTCGAAGCGCCAACCTTGCGTCGATCTTTGCCAATATTCTTGACATTGGTGACCACTGCTCGGGCGATACCGATGAAGTCCAAACCGGTATGGGTGTAGAAGTTCTTGTCCTCGGCAGACAGAAAAGCCTGCTTCACACGATCAGGCATTGCCTGAATAGGCAGAAACAAACGGCGCTGACGGGCATATTCTGCCATCAGCTGGCCATCGGACGCATGAATACGCGTCATCACTGGAGGCTCATAGTTCCGAAGGGCCGTAAAGTCCGGCAAACCAGCCATCATGGACTGCAAAAACATGTAGACAGCCAAAGCCACCACAATGAACAGAATCGAACCTGCGGCAAAGAGAAAGCCGAAGAAACGCCAAATTACCATGTCTGTCCTTACATCCTGTCTGTCACGCTTGACCACCGCCGCACCTAAGGAATCAGCCAAGCTGTCCGTGCGACCTTATACCCGATCAAGCCCAACCCAAAGCATTGAGCCAAGAAAAATGAGCCGATCCAATAAAAAATGAAAACCGACGGCCTTCCACCAATCACCCGAATCTAAAATTCGTCACATTAAGCAGTGAGCACCGAACGAACTTTAGATTCAAAAAGGTGACTGGCAAATATATGTTTCTAGTGTGATTTTAGGGATTGAAATAGGAAAACGAACCTGCCGAAAAATGATACCTATTTCAATCCCATCACACTAGCCCCAAAGTCAACTTGATACAAGCATGCTGGCAAAATGGGGCATCAATATGAGCGTCCGATTGATTAGCAGCTCGGACAAACTATCCCGCCTCACACCCAAAATGCACCTTGCCTGTCTGCGTTTGACAAAAGAGCTGAAAGGACGTTTGAGCCCTTTGCCCCCTTTGGAGGGTTTAGGCTCTGGACCCATTAATTAAGTGCATTTTGCGAGAGCAATTTTGCCGATTGGCAAGAAGGAAAGCTGAGACAATGTGGTTCATTTTCGAGGCTTTCCGACGCAGCCAATGGTCAAAAGTGCCTCGCCCTTCGGGTTAGCCGTGAAGTACCCATCTATCGAACCAATGACTGCTATAAGGGAACCACCCTTATTTTGTCATTGGTTCATCTATATGAATACTTCACGGCTAACAGAATGTGCAGAACTAATGGGTCCAGAGCCTAGCTCCTTTTGGGACCTTTTGACCCTTTGAGACGGGGCGAAATCTGCAACAGAAGATACTTAACTTGAGAAGAGAAAAATTTTGCGCCAAATCGACCTTTTGGGGGTTATGGACCTTTGACCCCTTTGCACCCTTTGGACCCTTTTCGATTTTCCAATTCTCGTTATTTTCTGGACCTTTAGACCCTTTCGACCCTTTGAAAATGAGTAAAAGAAAGAAAAAACAACGATCGGGAGACGGGTATATACATGATACGCGCTTTTAAAACCGCCTCCCGATCACCATTTTTTGTTTTTTCTGATGAATTTTCAAACGGTCAAAAGGGTTGAAAGGTATCCCTTAAGCGCCGCCTTATGGAGTTATTGCACCTCAGCCACGTGGCTTGGATGGACCAAGCAAACCTGTTTGCTGAGATCCGCGCTTGGCAAAGAAGCGTTTGACAGAAGCAACAATGGATCGAATGGCTTTTTCCTGCCAGGCCTTGGAAGTCAATGCAGATTGATCTTGCCTGTTGGACAGAAAACCCAGCTCAAGCAGAACGCTCGGAATATCCGGCGCTTTCAACACGCGAAACCCCGCAGATCTGGCCGGGGTCTTGGACAATCGCACCGAGTTCTTCAAGGCTCCTACCAATGTTCTGGAATAAAGAGCCGAGTGATTGGCGGTTTCTCGTCTTGTCAGGCTGATGAGGATATCCGCAACAACATCATCTTCCTCTTCAATATGCATTCCAGCCAGCAGATCAGAGCGATTTTCTCGTTGCGCCAGCTGAGCTGAAACCTGATCTGAAGCACGATCTGACAAGGTATAGACAGTCGCCCCTCTCACATAGCTTTCACGAACAGAATCTGCGTGAATGGAGATGAACAGATCTGCTTCTCGCGCTTGAGCAAAATTGACCCGACCGCCCAGCGAAATGAATTTGTCGCTTTCACGGGTCAGGATCACCTGCACACCAGCTTCTGCTTCAAGATGCTTTTTAAGAACCTTGGCAAATTTCAGCACAAGTGCACTTTCTTTGACGCCAGAGGCTGAGACCGCACCAGTGTCAATACCCCCATGCCCCGGATCCAGCACGACAACAGGCCTACCATTCTTCGCTCTTGCACGTGGCAATGGAACAGATTCGACAAGTTTGGATTGGCTGGACCGCTTGCCATTTCGCCCCACATGCAAAACCTCTTGCAATGAAGAAGCCGTAAATTGTTGCTCGGACACAGCTTCCAGCTCCACAACGGCACGTGCTGGATTCCCATCAACTGACGGCAATCCAAAAGCTTTGGCTATTCTGGCAGGCCCCTTCAGATCCAGAACCACCCGAGAGCGCCCCTCATTGATCACTCCAAAACGGAAATTGCTGACCAATCCGCGTTCCACTTGCGCAATCCCTTGCGCCATCTCAAATGAAACTGCAGGCAGGTCCATCACCAGCCGATAGGGTTTTTGCAACAAAAAGGCCGTAAACGGCATTGGTCCGGATATATCCAGAACAAATCTGGCTTGCTTCAGATCACCTGCGGTACGTGCAGCACTGATATGAACCTGCTCTTCCTGATTGTTTACACTTTGCGCCTTGGCACTTTCACCGGCTGTGAGAGCAAGGCAGAACATCATACCAACCATGAAACAGCAGGTTTTAATCATCTGACCAATTCTAGAAACACATATAGGCATCTCGCGTTTGCCACTTTCTCACATCTGGATATTTCGGACTGATGGATCAAGATTGCACAATTCACACTGTTTCACAGCGATTGAGAGTCTGCTTATCTCTCTTAGACAATATGAGCTACAGGTTAACCCCATCTTGACGATAAACCGCTATAGGAAAATCAGGGAAACCAAAAGCAAATCATGATCGAGAGATGTATTTTTTATGCTGCTTCAAACAGTTGTGCTTGCATATCGTCTTCTGGATCCCTACAAAGACAATTGAGTATGTATATTTTTGGTGACCCCGATTCGGCACTTTGCAATAGCTCTGACTGGCAAAATCCAGTGAGGAGTCAGGACATTATACCTGAGCGAGACATAGAGGCCCTCCTTCCTTTGGAGAAGTACCGTCCCCTCGCCAATCCCGGCAAAGACAATCGTGACTGGCCCTCGAAATATAATTAGCTCATATCAGATCAGGTCTGTTTGGAAAGTTATCCCAAAATTTTCAGTCCGATCACCAGATTTTTCGCTTTGCCTGCGCCGATAAAACCGGGATGCGAGCCAAAGCCAATTGAGAGTTTTCTGCCAGTACCATGTGCCGGCAGTTGTGAAAATTGAAACAAGAGGATCCGGCTCACCTATGCGCCACTGCCTTTCACACAAGATCGAGAGCAACCTGTCAGCTTCCATGCTGCACTTTGCCGATCGTGAACGCATGTATTCGGCGTATATCAATCAGACCGGGTCGTCATCAGATAAAAGCGATGAAGCGCGAACCTGCCGAGTACTGGACCCACCAGTCAGAACGGTTGTCGGCGCGCGTTGTCGTGGAGACTTTTCCTTATGGCAAATCAAATGCTCGTTGATGCGACGCATCCGGAAGAAACCCGGGTGGTTGTCGTTCGCGGCAGTCGGGTTGAAGAATTCGACTTCGAGTCCGCCAATCGCAAGCAATTGCGTGGCAATATCTATCTAGCCAAGGTCACCCGCGTGGAGCCGTCGCTTCAGGCGGCTTTCGTTGACTATGGTGGCAATCGCCACGGCTTTCTTGCATTCAGCGAGATTCATCCAGACTATTACCAAATTCCTGTCGCTGATCGTCAGGCTTTGCTGGATGAAGAGAAGGATAGCGATAACGACGCTCCCGACAATTCTGAGAATGATGAAGCACCTGCGCAAACAGCCAAAAACCCTGGTGATGAGTCGGTCGCAACCGATCCTGAAGGCAAGTCTGCATCTGACGAAACCACTGATGAAAACGGCGACAGCGTAGAGCAAGTAGGCGCTGAAGACGCCATGGAAGAAGTGCCGGAGCGCTCCAGTCGCCGTCGCACACGCCAGTATAAAATTCAGGAAGTGATCAAGCGACGTCAGATCCTTCTGGTTCAGGTGGTAAAGGAAGAACGTGGCAACAAGGGCGCAGCTCTTACCACTTACCTCTCCCTGGCAGGCCGCTATTCCGTGTTGATGCCAAATACCGCACGCGGCGGCGGCATCTCTCGCAAGATCACCAACGTGGCCGACCGTAAACGCCTGAAGAAAATTGCATCCGAGTTGGATGTTGCTGATGGCATGGGTGTCATTCTACGCACGGCTGGTGCATCTCGCACCAAAGCCGAAATCAAGCGTGACTTTGAATACTTGCTGCGCCTTTGGGAAAATGTTCGGGATCTGACCCTGCAATCTGCAGCCCCGCTTCTGGTTTACGAAGAGGGATCCCTGATCAAACGCTCCATTCGAGATCTCTATAACAAGGATATCGAACAAGTCCTTGTATCGGGCGAAGATGGCTATCGCGAAGCCAAAGATTTCATGCGCATGCTGATGCCAAGCCATGCCAAGAATGTTCAGCCCTATCGGGAAGCGCAGCCAATTTTCACCCGCTATGGAATTGAGCCACAACTTGATGCGATGTTCTCACCACAAGTCACCCTCAAATCCGGTGGTTATATCGTTATCGATCAGACCGAAGCGCTCGTCTCCATTGACGTGAACTCCGGCCGTTCAACACGCGAGCACAATATCGAAGACACCGCGCTTTCCACCAACCTGGAAGCTGCGGAGGAAATTTCTCGTCAGTTGCGCCTGCGCGACCTTGCCGGTCTCGTGGTTATCGATTTCATCGACATGGAAGAAAAGCGCAACAACCGTGCTGTTGAGAAGCGTCTGAAAGATTGTCTGAAATCTGACCGGGCTCGTATTCAGGTTGGCCGCATATCCCATTTCGGCCTGATGGAAATGTCCCGTCAGCGCATCCGCACCGGTGTGTTGGAAAGCACCATGGACCCTTGCCCGCATTGTCATGGCACCGGCCATGTGCGCGCAGCAGCGTCTGTTGCCTTGCTTGTTCTACGTACCATCGAAGATCATCTGCTTCGTGGGGTTGCCCATCATCTTTTGGTCAAGACACGCACAAATGTTGCGCTCTACATCCTCAACCAGAAGCGTGGAAATCTGGCAGAGTTGGAACTACGTTTTGGTATAAGCATAACCATTGAGGTTGAAGAGAATCTCGAAGGCAAGCATCTGGAAATCGAGCGCGGTGAGCCGCTTGAAAAGCCGGTTGCACCAACCCAGACCGTTTCCATGCTGACAACCGATAGCCTTGACAGCGATGAGAGCGAAGAAGACGAACGTGGCGACCAGGAACAGGAAAGCAGTTCCAAGCGTCGCCGTCGCCGTCGCCGCCGTAAGAAACCATCCTCTGCTGCCGAGGCACAGAACGAGACAACGTCAGAAGAAGATTCAACAGATTCTGATGAAGGCGAATCTGAAGCCAACGAAGATGAAGCATCAGAAGACGGCAAGGAAGATCGCCCAAGAAAGAGCCGCCGCCGTGGTCGTCGTGGCGGCCGTCGCAATCGTCGCAATCGCAATGGTGAAGAAGGCGAAGGATCTGAAAACGATACTGAAACACAGAGTGCTTCTGAAGACGAGGAAGATGCTCCTGCTGAAGCAGAAGGCTCCAGCGCTGACAGTGATGCATCTGAAACAGAAGCAGCACCAGTTGAAGCTGCTGAGGCTTCTTCCGGAGATACTGCAAGTGCTGATGAAAGCGTGACAGAAGCCAGCTCTGATGAAACACCAGCTGAGGAAGCATCAGAAGAGAAAGCTGAGGCAGCACCTGCTGAGACAGCACCTGCAGCAGAAGTATCTGAGAGCGTATCTGAAGCTGAGTCAGAGGCTGTTGAAGCTCCTGCAGAAGCAGCAGTGGAAGCTGAAGCAGCGCCAGTTGAAGAAGGCGAGGAAACGTCTGAAGCAGCAGCTGCCCCAGAAGAAGCTGAAGCTGCTGAAGAACAAGCAGCTGAAAGCAGCGAAGCACCAAGCGAGCCTCAGGTAGAAGAAAAGAAAGAGGAAGAGCCTCGTCCCAAGCGTAGTGGCTGGTGGCAGAAAAGCGGCTTTCTATAAGATCCGCTCCTTCTTCCGGAAATAAGAAAAGCCGCATCGAGATTTCGATGCGGCTTTTCTTTGTTCGAATAGGTGAGCGAACTAGAGCATTAGGCCAGCCATCCTCCCAGTCGACGCACGGCTTCTTCCATTGCACAATATGTGCCAGCAAAAGACAGACGCACATAACGATGGCCACGATCAACGTCAAAATCCGCGCCCGGCGTGATCGCAACCTTGGCCTCCTCAAGTGAACGCTTGGCAAAATCCATGGAATCATTGGTCAGATTGCCGATATCGCAATAGACATAGAATGCTCCATCCATAGGCATGAAGTTGCCCAGGCCGATCTTTGGAAGCTCCGCCATCAACAAATCTCTGTTTCTTGCATATCCGGCCTTGATGATATCCAACTCATCCGTTGCATCAAACGCCGCGATTGCTGCCACCTGAGACAACATTGGCGCAGAGATATAGAGGCTTTGCCCCAAGCATTCGACAGAACGCAGAGCAGCATCAGGCAGCACCATCCAGCCAATACGCCAACCAGTCATGCAGTAATATTTGGAGAAGGAATTGATGATCACCACATTGGGAGAATAGTGAAGAGCACATTCTGCTTTCATATCATATTCCAACCCATGATAGATTTCATCGGAGATGAACCATATTCCCAACTCCTCACAAGTCTCTATCACTGCCTTCAAGGCATCCGCTTCCATGATCGTACCAGACGGGTTGGCAGGGCTGGCAATCAACACCCCTTTTATCGGGTTGCGTGCATGCTCCGCACGAATGGCTTCAGGCGTCAGACACCAGCGATCCTCTTCCTTGGTCTCCACTTCCACCACTCCCAGACCCAGCGCACCAAGAATGTTACGATAGGCCGGATAGCCTGGCGTTGGCAGAATGACCCTGTCACCAACCTCGAACAAAGCCAGAAAAGCCAAGTTGAATCCAGCACTTGAACCCGTTGTGACAGCAATGCGGTCCGGGTTTACTTCCAGTCCATGATGGGAAGAATAATAAGCCGCAATTCTCTCCCTCAAGGATCGGATCCCAAGAGCATCCGTATAACCAATTCGTCCGTCCTGTAATGCTCTGGCCGCAGCATCCCGAACAATTTGCGGCGCAGGCGCTCCAGGCTGACCAACCTCCATATGCACGACATCCTGCCCGGCAGCTTCCAGTCGGTTGGCAGCAGACATGACATCCATGGCAAGAAAAGGCTGAATTGCCCCTCTATTTGACGTGGTCAGCATTGGCATTTTCCTTTGTGCATATTCTATCCCTATGCCATATTTTCACCTTGCTGAATTGGCATGACTACCAAAGCGATACATGCTCTAACTGGCAAGGACAACGGCACCAGAAATCACTGGTGCCAAAGGCAGGAGATCTAACCCGATGGTTGACATAACAGACATCCGCCAAGTTGGTAAAGGCTGCAACAAAAGGATTTCTGAATTCGCACAAGCCCTTGCACGAAGCTCCTTTACCCAAAAGGGACTATCATTGAGTTTGGCAGCAACCATCGCACTGACCACTATCGGTTTTGTACAACCTGCTGATGCTCAAGGGCGTAAAATTCGACTGGTGCGTGATGCTGAAACCGAAGAATTGATCCGCGATTATGCAAAACCGATTTTCAAAGCTGCGGGCCTGAAACCACGCAATGTTCGTATTCACTTGATCAACGATTCCCGTTTTAACGCCTTTGTTGTCGATTCCAAACGCATGTTCATCAACACCGGCACGTTGGTTACCGCACAGACCCCCAATGAAGTGATTGGTGTCATCGCACATGAGACCGGTCATATTGCAGGTGGCCATCTGGTCCGGCTACGTCAGGCCCTGCGCGAAGCTCAAACCATTGCTGCGATTACCATGCTGCTTGGCGTTGGCGCAGCCGTAGCAGGCGCAGCAACCCGACGAGACGGTGCAGCACAAGCAGGCACGGCAATTGCTTCTTCGGCCCCTGTACTTGCGCAGCGCACATTCCTGTCCTATGCCCGAACAGAAGAGATAGCCGCAGACCGTGCTGCTTACCGGTATCTGGAGCGTACAGGCCAATCCACCAAAGGCATGTTGACAACCTTCTCGCGCTTCGCCAATCAAACCATGTTTTCAGGGGCACATATCGACCCATATTTGCAATCGCATCCTCTCCCCCGTGATCGCATCAGCCAGCTGGAGCGTTTGGCCAAGAAAAGCCGAAACTACAACAAGAAAGATAGCAAGAGCCTCTCATACCGACACGCTATGGTAAAAGCAAAGCTCGCGGCCTTCACCCAGAACGCCAAGCGCGTGATGAGAAAATACAAAGGCAATGATCTTCCCTCTCAATATGCAAGAGCGATCACCACTTATCGCCTGGGCAATCATCGCAAGGCTTTGAAGCTCGTGGATGCTTTACTGCGGTCCCAACCCAACAATGCTTATTTCTGGGAACTTAAAGGTCAAATCCTGCTGGAAACCGGGGCGGGAGCAAAGGCAATTACGCCGTTAAATAAGGCGGTTGCTCTCAAACCCAACGTGTCACTCTTCCGAGTAATGCTGGGACAAGCCATCATATCCAGTGGAAACAGGGCAAATTACAAACAGGCAATCACTCATTTGCGCCGTGGACTGCAAAAAGATCCGGATATTGCCGTAGCCTATCGCTTTCTGGCCCAGGCTTATGATGCTATCGGCAATCGAGCAGAAGCGGAACTGGCGACGGCCAATGGTTATTTTGCCTCCGGCCAGATCGGCGCGGCAAAATCCCTGGCCACACGAGCCAAGAAGAAGCTGAAACGAGGCAGCCCCTCCTGGCTTCAGGCTGAAGACATTCTTCTGTACAAAAAACCAAAAATCTGACCTCAAGATACTCATCTAAGGGCAAAACAGAACCATATCCCTCCCAATAGCGACTTATGCGACAGACCGTCACAATTTGGTGATTGCACGGCTTTGAACAGGAAATGACCAAATCTTTTCGCTATTGTGACCCACAAATCATGTGATCTAAATCCAGCCGGTTTTCATCTTTCAGGCCGGAACCATACTTCAAGGATGCTGCCATGCGTTTCAAAACTATGTTTACTTCCGGCTTGCTTGCCTTTGGCCTGCTCGCTAGCCCAATCACTCAGCCTGCAGCCAGTGCGACCGAATTCAGCACTGACCAGAAGGCTGAAATTGAAAAGATCATGGTGGATTATCTGCTGGAAAATCCAGATGTGATTCGCAAGGTCTTTGGCTTGCTGAGAGAACAAGATGCCAAGCGCGAACAGGCGGCAGCAACGGAGCGCGCAGAAAAAGCCAAGCTCGTACTCGCCAGCAAGAAGACCGAGATCTTCAACAGTGATCTGGATCCGGTGGTCGGTAATGCCAACGGCGATGTGACCATGGTCGAGTTCCTCGATTATAATTGTGGTTATTGCAAACGCGCTTTCTCCAACATGCTGACACTCATGGAGAAAGACCAAAATCTCCGTATCGTGATCAAGGAATGGCCAGTTCTGGGACCGCAATCAGTCGAAGCAAGTCTGGTTGCCGTAGCGGTACAAAAAACCGACCCAAGCAAATATTGGGACTTCCACAAAGGCATGATGACCTTGCGCGGTCAGGCCAACAAGGAAACCGCCCTGCGCGTTGCCGAAAAGATCGGTCTGGATCGAGCAAAACTGGAAACCATGATGGACGACAAAGAAACCCTCAAACCAATCGAGGCTTCTTATGCCTTGGCTGACGAGTTGGGTCTGACCGGCACTCCTGCCTATGTAGTGGGAGAAGAGCTGATCCCTGGTTTTGTACCAGTCACGACATTGGAAACCATGATAGAAGTAGCCCGAAAAAAATCATCATAACGGTGCCTGCCGAGTTCCAAATGTGGAATTCTTCGTAATTGCTACTCCATGAAGCAAAACAAAGTATTTTTTGAGCTGAAAGGCGTTGACCAACGCTTTTCAGCTCTTTTCACTCTTAGACGAAACGCCTATAACATTTCAGGCTCTTTTTCATCTGCCTGTCGTCTTTGAGTATGGTGAAACGCTTGACGCTAATCACTCCAAGGATTGATTTGGCTGCGAGAAGGTGGAAAACAGTCCGGCCAGTGCCCATATGACATGGAAGCCAACAGGCACACGGAGCAGATGGAACCATCAATGACCAAAGAAATTTTCGTTCTCAATGGCCCCAATCTGAACAGACTTGGCACCCGTGAACCGGAGATTTATGGCTCTACCACGCTGGCTGATATCGAGAGCATGTGCATGACCAAAGCGTCCGAGCTTGGCGCCACTCTCACCTTTCGTCAAAGCAACCATGAAGGTAATCTGGTTGACTGGATTCAGGAGGCAGCTGACAAACAGGCAGGCCTCGTCATCAATCCAGCCGCCTACACCCACACCTCGGTTGCTTTGCAAGATGCAATCAAAGCAGGTGGCGTCCCCACCATTGAAGTACATCTTTCCAATATTCACGCAAGAGAATCCTTTCGACACAAATCCTATGTCTCACCTGTTGCATTGGGTGTGATCTGCGGTCTGGGCGCACGGGGATATTTGCTTGCACTGGACGCTCTTGTCTCTCATCTGGAACAAAAACACGATTAAACCGGGCTGCAAGAACTAAGCTGCACCGACACTGACGGAAACCTGAAAATGACAAAAGAAAAAAACAAGCTTGATCCGGATTTCATTCGCCAACTGGCTGAATTGGTTCAGTCCACAGATCTGACCGAGATCGAGGTTGAACAGGACGATTTACGTATTCGCGTCGCCCGCGAAATCATAGTACAGCAAGCCGCGATTGCGGCACCTGTCGCCGCAGCTCCTGCCCCTGTGGCAGCTCCGGCTACAGCTGCACCTGCTCCAATCGCCGAAACTGCCGCTGCCGGTGGCGGTCAGGATCTATCCAATGCAGTTCGTTCCCCAATGGTTGGTACCGCTTATATGTCTCCGGAACCAGGTGCCGCAGCCTTTATCGCTGTCGGAGATCAGGTTCGTGAAGGTCAGACCCTGATGATTGTGGAAGCCATGAAAACCATGAACCACATCCCGGCAACTAAGTCCGGCAAAGTCACTGCCATTCTGGTAGAAGATGCTCAACCGGTAGAGTTTGACGAACCACTTATCATCATCGAATAATCACCACGCTTTAGGGGAAACGCATGTTTTCAAAGGTTTTGATTGCCAACCGTGGTGAAATTGCCCTGCGCGTATTGCGCGCCTGTAAAGAACTGGGCATTCAGACGGTTGCTGTCCATTCCACAGCAGATGCCGAGGCCATGCATGTAAAGCTGGCCGACGAAAGCGTTTGTATTGGTCCGCCAATGGCACGTGACAGCTATCTTAACATTCCGCAAATCCTGGCTGCTTGTGAAATCACTGGAGCCGATGCGGTCCATCCTGGCTATGGCTTCCTGTCAGAGAATGCTCGCTTCGCCGAAATTCTGGAAGCTCACAACATCCAGTTCATCGGCCCAAGCGCTGAGCATATTCGCGTGATGGGCGACAAGATCGCCGCCAAGCAGACAGCCGAACGCTTGGGGATTCCTGTCGTACCAGGTTCTGCTGGAGGTGTTGACACCCCGGAAGAAGCAAAGCGTATTTCTTCCGATATGGGCTATCCTGTACTTATCAAGGCCGCATCTGGCGGCGGCGGTAAAGGAATGCAGGTTGTTCGCTCGGAAGACGAGATTGAACTTGCATTTTCAACAGCCCGTTCCGAAGCAGCAGCCAACTTTGGCGACGATACGGTCTATATTGAGAAATATCTCGGCAAACCACGCCATATCGAAGTACAGGTAATGGGCGATGGCAAAGGTCATGCCATCCATCTGGGTGAGCGTGACTGCTCCTTGCAACGCCGTCACCAAAAGGTCTGGGAAGAAGCACGTTCCCCGGCTCTGAATGATGAGCAACAGGCCAAAATTGGCGAGATCTGTGCCAATGCCATGAAAGGTCTCGGCTATTCCGGTGCTGGTACCATCGAATTTCTCTATGAGAATGGTGAATTTTATTTCATCGAGATGAATACCCGCTTGCAGGTAGAGCATCCTGTCACCGAAATGATCACACGCATTGATCTGGTTAATGAGCAGTTGAAAGTTGCCTGTGGTGCCGGACTTGATATCAAGCAGGAAGATGTCCGCTTCCATGGCCACGCCATCGAATGTCGCATCAATGCTGAGAATGCTCAGACTTTCCGCCCATCACCCGGCAAGATTTCCCATTATCACCCTCCGGGTGGCCTGGGTGTGCGTGTGGATTCCGGTGTTTATCAGGGATATTCCATTCCACCATATTACGACTCTCTGATTGGCAAATTGATCGTGACTGGTCGTAACCGTGTGGAATGCATGATGCGCCTGCGTCGCGCACTGGATGAGTTCGTGATTGACGGGATCGAGACCACCATTCCGCTTTTCCGCAATCTGGTGGATAATGCTGATATCGCCAATGGCGCATATGACATCCACTGGTTGGAAAACTATCTCGAAAAAACTGTGATTGAAATGTAAATCACTTGCTTTTATCGACCCAAAACTCAACAGGCTGCAAAACTATTTTTTGCAGCCTGTTTTCTTTTTGAACAGAAAAGCTAGTCTGTTTCCATGAATGACCCTGATTTTGCGATTACTCCGCAGCTGCTTTTGCGCGCCTATGCTGCAGGCATCTTTCCGATGGCTGAAAGCGCCGACGACAAGACGCTGATGTGGATCGAGCCAGACATGCGCGGCATCATACCGCTGGATGATTTTCATCTATCCAGACGCATGAAACGCACCATGCGAACCACCACATTCACGATTACCGCTGATAAGAATTTCGGATTGGTGATGGATACATGCGCACAATCAGTAGCAGATCGACCCTCGACCTGGATCAACAACCAGATCCATGACCTATATCGCCAGCTCCACGAGATGGGTTATTGTCATTCGGTCGAGGTATGGGATGGTGAGCAACTCGTGGGGGGGCTCTATGGTGTGAGTTTGGGCACTGCATTTTTTGGAGAAAGCATGGTGTCCCGGGCACGTGATGCCTCCAAGATTGCATTGGTTCATTTGATCGAGCGTCTGAAAGCGGGGGGATATACCCTGTTGGATACCCAGTTCATCACCGACCATTTACGCCAATTCGGTGCCATCGAGATTGCAAAAGATGACTATCACGGCTTGCTTGATCATGCGCTTCAAGCTCATGCCGACTTTTTTGCACTGGACAAAGAAGACAAAGAAGACAAAGAAGACAAAGAATTGTCCCGAAAACCAGACACCAGAAACTAGACCATATTGCAGTGAGTTGGCCTCACCTTGCATGGTCTAATTCTTTGTGGATGAGCATTTTTGCGTTGGACTGTAAATCCAATCCTGTGATCCGCGCACTAAAAAAGAGGTCAATCGCCCCTTTGCGTGAAATGACCGAGCCTAGCTATTTGGAGCCGGTACGTTGGTATTCTGCTTGCAATCAACCAGCCAGACATCATACACACCATGCTCAACCGCATTAAGGCCCGGGCTGGAAGCAAACATCCAGCCCGTAAAAATTCTGCGAACCTTGCGCTCCAGTGTGATTTCGTCCACTTCAACAAAACCGGTGGTCTGCTGAGGCTCCGTAGGTGGTCGGGTATAACAAACCCGGGGCGTTACCTGCAACGCACCGAACTGTACAGTCTCATCTACATAGACATCGAACTGAATGATACGGCCAGTAATCTTGTCCAACCCGGAGAAAACCGCAACGCCGTTGGCAATTTTATCAGCCTTCGCTGACTGCATAGCCAGAGCCAGCACTACCCATAGCAGCATCACGCCCATGACAAGCGTTCGTGACATTTTCTTCAATCGAGCAGGCTGAGCGCGCATCATATCATTTTGTTCCAGATCTCGTTCCCCAAAACGCCAAAGTCACCAGCGTGGGGCCATACTTTTCCTATCCCCGAACATGGCCCAAAAGCAACCGCTTTTTGGGAAGCCTGATCGACATTCCTGAGCAGAACGGAAAAGTCCCCAAATATCAAATCCATCGCTGTTATAAGCAGCAATGGGGCAGCACTGTGTCAAAAAACCACTGCACTTCTTCAGAGGTGGAACAGCGATTGATTCCTTTTCCAGCAAATCCGGGATTCACAAAACAAAACCCGCATTCAGAGATCGAACTGAAAATGCGGGTTTTAAATACACATCATTTGGCTGCAAAAGAACTAAGGACTCCAAGCCTCATAGTCACCACTGACTTGCGGCCGGTTCTCCGGGGTCAGGATGGAGCCGCCCGGATGATAGGCTTTTGCCGTGCCAGTCATGTTCGGCTGATGCTCTTTTTCCCATTCACGCGGAATATATTCGTCCTGAGTCGGTGGGATATCGGTACGATGATGCATCCAGCCATGCCAACCAGAAGGAATTGCACTTGCATCAGCTTCCTGAGCATAGATAACCCAGCGACGCTCGCCTTTTCGACTGGCAGAATAAGCAGCATTGTTGCTGACATCCTGTTTGTAATATTTATTGCCAAACTGGTCTTTGCCAACATAGGTGCCATGACGCCAAGTATGGAACATGGTGCCAATGGTCGTGTTGCCCCACCAGGTCAGAATCAAAAGGAGATATTTCTTCATGGTCGTACCGGTCCGGTTGAGATTTGATGGCACTAGACCCGAAAACGCCCATATTGTCCAGTCCACCAAGTGCAAAAAGACCCAAATGAAAAGCTTTTCCGCCTATTTGGTGGAATAATGGCCAGAACAGGCAAATCAGCAAAAAGACATTCTCCATAACAGGAGGTCAACCGGTACGCCGTCGAGAAACCCGACCATATCGGCCAACGGAACCAGAACGCGCAGGGCGCTCCTGATTGGTCTTTGGAGTCTTTTCCATCTCTTCGCTCTGCTGTTCTGCCTGGCGGTGGAGCTTGGAGATGATCTGCTGGCTACGAGAGCCATAATAGCTGGGCATCATATGATCAGGAATGACCTCATGATTGAGAATATTATCAACCTGTTTTTGATGTTCTTTGGCCTGAGGCAGAACTTGCTCGTGAAATTCACGCGCTTTTTCCAATGAGGCCAGTTTCGATCGTTTCTCACGCAGGGTTTCACGCATACCCGAGATGATATAACGATCCCCAGCCAGATCCATCAAACGATCATCATTCAATAGAGAAATCAGCCGCTGTTGCAGTACCGCAGCAGATAGCGGTTTTGCCAGCACATGATGTGCCCCTGCCTGAAACAATTGCGCAACTCTCTTCTGCGTTGCATGAGCAGTCACGACAATCACGGGCACAAAGCATAAAGGCACCATGGTTTTCTGACGTACCAGATGCAATAGCTGTGTTCCACTCATGGGGTTCATGACCAGATCGGTCAAAATAACGTTGGGCGGCTCATGAAGCATGGCTTGCAATGCCAGATCTCCACGATCAAAGGTCCGAACGCGCGCTACTTTCAAACTGGAAATCATGGAACGGATCATCGTCAGAACGGTTCGGGAGTCATCCACGATCACGATATCCAGCGAATCAAGGTTCAGACCATATGCAGAATGATGTTCCATAGTCGCGCCACCTCGTCTCACCCTCAAAAGAGACAACTCTTTGTCAGGTTTATCCTTTTTTAATTCGGAGACAAAAGCTAGCACAGAGACTTTAAGCGCCCTTCAAAAATGGCTGTCAGTTTTGACTAAAATTTTAACAAGAATTTTCTCGATTGGCTCGAATCGTTTCACACAGGCGAAAAGGCCGATTACTCGCGATTCTCCCCCCTTTCCCCAGCCGAGTGAAAATACACTAGATATTGATTGACAGAAAACAGACCCTCTAGATGTTGACGCCCGGCATGCTGATCGCCATAATTGGACCATAATCAAACAGCGGTGCGCTTCAGGCGGTTTCAGCGGTTTGAGTTTTCAGTATTTTGTATGCGTTTCCAAGCGTGGCTCATCAGATCCACGGCATGAGTTTGCCGTGAAATCACCTCCGTGCCGCGACGGATTCTTGCGTGCGATTTCCTCTGAAATCCAACCGAGGATAACAACATATAGTGCATGACATTTGATTATATGCTATATATAGATTCATCTGACATTCAGATGAAACTGTAGAATTTTCGGGTCGAATGTCGAAAAACGCCCAATCAAGCGTTGTGAGACACCATAGTTCGGCATCTGTCAGCACCCCGCTAGGCCACCCGCTGACAATACCGAACCGACATAACTATGCGGTGATCCTTATTGGACCGCCTGCCACGAAGGACAAATTGAGGGAAGAAAATGCGTGTAGAGCGGCGCTATACTACCAAGGGCAAATCTGCCTATGAGTCCATCGAATTTCGCAAAGCCACCAGCGAAATTCGCAATCCAGATGGATCTATCGTTTTCCAGCTGGAAAATATTGATGTCCCGGTAACCTGGTCTCAGGTTGCGTCCGATATTCTGGCACAGAAATATTTCCGCAAAGCAGGTGTTCCTGCCGCTCTGAAAAAAGTCGAAGAAAATTCTGTTCCTTCCTGGCTTTGGCGTTCTGTTCCTGATGAAGAAGCTCTCGCTGAGCTACCAGAAGATGAGCGCTTTGGACCGGAAATGTCTTGTCAGCAGGTGTTTGACCGTCTGGCTGGCACATGGACCTATTGGGGTTGGAAAGGCGGTTACTTCGATACCGACGAAGACGCCCGTGCTTTCTTTGACGAACTGCGCTATATGCTCTGCACCCAGCGCGTAGCACCCAACTCCCCTCAATGGTTCAATACCGGCCTGCACTGGGCCTATGGCATTGATGGCCCAAGTCAGGGGCACCATTATGTAGATTTCGAGACAGGTCGCCTGACCCGTTCTGCATCCGCTTATGAGCATCCGCAACCACATGCCTGCTTCATCCAATCTATCGGCGATGATCTGGTGAATGATGGCGGCATCATGGATCTTTGGGTTCGTGAAGCACGCCTCTTCAAATACGGTTCAGGTACAGGCACCAACTTCTCGTCCCTGCGCTCAGCAGGCGAACCCCTCTCCGGTGGCGGTAAATCCTCCGGTCTGATGTCCTTCCTCAAGATCGGTGACCGTGCAGCAGGTGCAATCAAATCCGGCGGCACCACTCGTCGCGCAGCAAAAATGGTCGTGGTAGACATCGACCATCCCGATATCGAGGAATACATTTCCTGGAAGGTGAAGGAAGAAGAGAAGGTTGCGGCAATTGTTACCGGCTCCAAGATCGTCTCCAAGCACCTTAAAACGATCCTCAAAGCTTGTGTCAATTGCGAAGGCTCCAACGACGAATGCTTTGATCCAGCCAAGAACCCGGCTTTGAAACGCGAGATCCGCGCAGCCAAGAAAGCACAGGTTCCTGAAAACTATATCCGCCGCGTTATTCAATTTGCAAAGCAAGGATACAAGGACCTCGAGTTCGAGACCTACAACACCGATTGGGATAGTGGTGCCTACCTGACTGTATCCGGCCAGAACTCCAATAATTCCGTTCGTGTGACCGATGACTTCCTGAATGCCGTCGAACAGGACAAGGACTGGAACCTTGTAGGCCGTATCAAAGGTGACATTCGCAAAACCGTCAAAGCAAAGGAACTTTGGGAATCCATCGGTTATGCTGCATGGGCTTCTGCTGATCCCGGCCTGCAATATCACACCACCATCAATGACTGGCATACCTGCATCAATGATGGTGAGATCATCGCGTCCAACCCATGTTCGGAATATATGTTCCTGGACAATACCGCATGTAACCTCGCATCGTTAAACCTGCTGCAGTTCCGTCATGAAGATGGCAGCTTTGATGTCGAGCAGTTCGAGCATGCCACCCGTCTGTGGACCATGGTGCTGGAAGTCTCCGTTCTGATGGCGCAATTCCCGGCTCCGGAAATTGCCGAGCGCTCTTATCTATATCGCACCCTTGGTCTTGGTTATGCCAATATTGGCGGTCTGTTGATGACCAGTGGCATTCCTTATGACAGCGAGGAAGGTCGCGCCATATGTGGAGCCATCACCGCCATCATGACCGGTATCGCCTATGCGACATCCGCAGAAATGGCCAAGGAACTTGGCCCCTTCAAGCGTTATGAAGACAATGCCGACAACATGTTGCGCGTCATTCGCAACCATCGCCGCGCAGCTTATGGCCATGCAGACGGTTATGAAGGCTTGCAAATCAACCCGGTAGCGTTAGATCATGCCTCCTGCCCGGATAAAAACCTGATCAACCACGCTCTGGCGGCTTGGGACAAGGCTCTGGATCTCGGTCAGCAATATGGCTATCGCAACGCACAAACCACCGTTGTGGCTCCAACCGGTACCATTGGTCTGGTTATGGATTGTGACACAACCGGTATTGAGCCGGATTTTGCTCTGGTAAAATTCAAGAAGCTGGCAGGAGGTGGTTACTTCAAGATCATCAACCGCGCAGTACCAGAGTCTCTTGCAAAGCTTGGTTATAACGAAGCACAGATCAAGGATATCGAAGCCTATGCTGTTGGTCGTGGCTCTCTGAAAGACTGCAATGCCCTCAGCCATAACGCCTTGAAAGGAAAAGGCTTTACAGATGAGAAAATCGAAGCGATAGAAGCTGGGCTTGGTAGCGCATTCGATATCAAGTTCGCTTTCAACAAATGGAGCCTCGGTGAAGATTTCTGCAAGGATGTTCTTGGCTTCAATGATGAGCAGCTGAACGATCCTGGCTTCGATATGCTCGGTACCCTTGGTTTCTCCAAGGACGAAATCGACGTTGCAAACATCCATGTTTGTGGTGCCATGACCCTGGAAGGGGCCCCTCACCTCAAGGATGAGCATCTGCCGGTCTTCGATTGTGCCAACCCTTGCGGTCGCCTCGGCAAGCGCTTCCTGTCTGTCGACAGCCATATCCGCATGATGGCGGCTTCCCAGCCATTCATCTCCGGTGCGATCTCCAAGACCATCAACATGCCAAATGATGCAACGGTCGAGGATTGCAAGGAAGCTTACATGCTGTCCTGGCGTCTGGCTCTGAAAGCCAATGCGCTTTATCGCGATGGCTCCAAGCTGTCCCAGCCACTGAACAGCCAGTTGCTGGACGACGATGAGGACGAAGCAGAAGAAGCGGTAGAAGCAATTGCAGCAACCGCCACTCCGGTTCAGGAGCGTGCAGCAATTGTAACCGAGAAGATCGTGGAGCGCATCATTGAGCGCCGTATTCGCGAACGTGAGAAACTGCCCCACCGTCGTAAAGGTTACACCCAGAAGGCAACCGTTGGTGGTCACAAGGTTTACCTGCGTACCGGCGAATATGATGACGGCTCCATTGGTGAAATCTTCATCGATATGCATAAGGAAGGTGCAGCTTTCCGCTCCTTGATGAACAACTTCGCCATCGCCATCTCTCTCGGCCTGCAATATGGTGTACCGCTGGAAGAATATGTCGACGCCTTCACTTTCACCCGTTTCGAGCCAGCAGGCATGGTTCAGGGTAATGAGGCAATCAAGAATGCAACCTCCATTCTTGATTATGTCTTCCGCGAGTTGGCTGTTTCCTATCTGGATCGTCACGATCTGGCTCATGTCAGCCCGGAAGATATTGCATCAACCGCAACTGGCTCCGGCTCAAATGAAGGCAAGGCCGCCGTGCCAATCTCCAAAGGTTTGCTGCGCGGCAAGACCGAGCGCTTCAAACTGGTGGATGGTGCAGATACTTCTGCAAATACCGGCACGGACACCGCAGCTCAGGCAAGTGCCAGCGCTCCTTCTGCTGCTATGCCGTCCAATTCTGCAACCATGCTCAAGCCGGACAGCCAGGTCGCTCCAAGCAATAAACCTGCTGTTGGCAAGGCAGAGCCCAGCAAGGCTGATCAGATCGCCCTTGCTCGCATGAAAGGTTATGAAGGTGAGAGTTGCGCCGAATGTGGTAACTTCACCATGGTGCGTAACGGCACCTGTCTGAAATGTGACACCTGCGGTTCTACCTCTGGCTGCTCATAAGATCAGTAGCTTAGAGCTCTGAAACACAAAACCCCGTCAGATCATCTCTGGCGGGGTTTTCTCATGTCATCGAAAATATAGTGACGCAACGCGCAGAAAACACTCCAACGTATGAAGTTGAACAAAGACGCAAATGCTCTGTTAAATGGAATCAGCGGCCAGGAACAAAAGTACAATTGTTCATGGTACCGAATTTGACCAGCTCAAGCGTCTCATTGCCGACAATTTCAACTTTGCAACCGATTCTCGCACCTGCATAGGGTGTGATCTTGGCTATCGCTTTCTGCCCCTTGGCAACAGGCAAACAAAAAGAAGTGCCAGCAATCAGATTTCCGACCTTTTCGCCACCATCTTTATTCGAAGTCACCTTGGCATATACAGTTTTTCCAGATTGATTGGACAAGCAAGCGGCGTCCACAGTGGTTGTTCCAACCATCACTATACCTGCGGTAAAAATGGCATTCCAAGGAAAACGACTAGCGGATATTTTGGACAACACCTATGCCTCCATCATCGCGATACTTTTGCAGATTGGCCAACCAGCAACCCGACCATATTTTATTACGTCATAACAATATTAACAAATTGAAACTGCATCAAAGAGGCAAGATTAAGACCAGTTGGCCCATCAGTTCCCAAGATGAAGGCAAAAAAGAAACTGACATGAAACAGTGACAGAATGCGAAATAGTCACAGTAAGCCTCTGAATTAAACTAAGGTATAGTTTTCACTTGACGTCACCTCGCAAACAGATCAAAAAACTAGAGGAAAAGGAGAATAACAACAAATGACAAATACCTTTTCCATTCATTCCCCGGAAAAATTTCAGCATGAATCCTTCGATGACGCAGAAGCAGCCATCGAGCGTTTGATTGCCATCTACGATACTCATACTCAATTTCTTCAAGAAGCATTTTGCCGCGTAGCCAATGGGGATATCCCCTCAACCGGACGATACCGTGCCACTTATCCTGAAATCAGGCTACAGACTACAACACACGCTCATATCGATAGCCGCCTGTCTTTTGGCCACACACCCGGCCCCGGAAAATACCACACAACCATTACCCGGCCCGATCTGTTCCGGCACTATTTGAAAACCCAGATCAAGCTATTGATCAAAAACCACCAGATCAGCATTGAGGTTGGTCCTTCCGAGACTCCAATCCCGGTTCATTTCGCATGGCCTCATGGCATGAATGTCGAGGGCGCTCTGCCAGAAACATGGTCACGTCCATTACGTGATATTTTCGACGTGCCTGATCTGGCAATCACCGATGATGCCATCGTCAACGGAACAAGACATTTCAATTCAGATGAAATATTACCGCTAGCTCCTTTCACAGGACCGCGCATCGATTATTCACTCCATCGACTATCGCACTATACTGCCACAAAACCAGAGCATTTCCAGAACTTCGTCCTCTTCACAAACTACCAGTTCTATGTCGACGAATTCATCGCATGGTCAAAGAAAGAGATAGCAAATCCAGACAGTCCTTATGAGGCATTTGTCGAAATCGGCAATCAGGTAACATACCGTGGCGATACAGAGCCAACCGAAGGCGTTGCACCAGCACGCCTGCCACAAATGCCAGCATATCATCTGAAACGAAATGACTATTCAGGAATCACCTTGGTCAATATTGGGGTTGGACCATCCAACGCCAAAACCATCACTGATCACATTGCTGTCCTACGTCCTCATGCATGGCTGATGCTCGGCCATTGTGCAGGTTTGCGCAATACCCAACGCCTTGGAGATTATGTTCTCGCACATGGTTATGTAAGAGAAGACCATGTCCTTGATGCCGATCTGCCAACATGGGTTCCAATTCCGCCATTGGCAGAAGTTCAGGTCGGACTGGAGCAAGCGGTCGAAGAAGTCACAGGACTGTCAGGTTACGAGCTGAAACGCATCATGCGGACAGGCACAGTCGCCACCATCGACAATAGAAACTGGGAACTGCGAGACCATCAGGAACCGGTCGAACGCCTGTCACAATCTCGCGCCATCGGTCTGGACATGGAAAGCGCAACAATTGCAGCCAACGGCTTCCGCTTCCGCGTCCCATACGGCACCCTGCTCTGCATCTCTGACAAGCCACTGCACGGGGAGCTTAAACTTCCCGGCATGGCCAGTGACTTCTATACCCAGCAGGTCAAGCAGCATCTGAAAATCGGCATCAAGACCATGGAAAATCTACGTCAAATGCCTGTTGAGCGGCTGCATTCTCGTAAATTGCGCAGCTTCACAGAGACTGCATTTCAATAGATCATTTCACATGAGATAGAAAACAAAACAAAAGGCGCATCCAATTGGAGGCGCCTTTTCGGTTGAACAAGAAGGGTGAAAATCACCCTTCTCCTTTTTATCTTGGACAGATCACTCGTCCTCAGAACCAGCAACTTGTGCCTTCTCATAATAGCTCTGCGCATCAACCGAAGCCAAAGCCGTCATATTGGTAACCCCTCGTGAAGTAACCGATGGGGTAAGAATATGGGCAGGCTTCGAAGCCCCCATCAAAATAGGGCCAACATGCAAGGCATCTGTCATTACCTTCATCAGATTCAACGCAATATTGGCCGAATCCAAATTGGGAAAGACCAGAAGATTGGCTTCACCCGATAACTTTGATTTCGGCATGACACGATCACGAAGCAAAGATGACAATGCCACATCACCATGCATCTCACCATCAACCTCAAGATCCGGTGCCCTCTCCCAAATCAAATTGACCGCTTCACGCATCTTCGCAGAAGAATCAAATTCACGAGACCCAAAGTTGGAAGCCGAAAGAAGCGCAACCTTCGGCGTGATACCAAAACGGCGAATATGCTCTGCCGCATTGATCGTGGTCTCAGCTATTTCCTCTGCACTGGGATCTTCACTGACATAGGTGTCAGTCAGGAAGTAGGCACCCTTGGAATTGATCAGCAATGACAATGCCGAATAGTCATGCATATCCTCCGCAAGGCCCAAAATATCCGTCACTTCCCTCAAATGCTTGCGAAACCGCCCATCAAGACCGGTAATCATGGCATCAGCATCACCGCGTTTGACGGTAAGGGCAGCAATGACAGTGGTGTTCACTCGCACCACGGTGGCAGCACCTTGTGGGTTCACCCCTTTACGCCCGACACATTCCAGATATTCATCAACATATTGACGATACCGGGGATCATCCTGCGGATTGATAATTTCGCAATCATCACCTGGACGGAATTTCAAACCAAAACGTTCTGCCCGCATGCGCATCACATCTGGACGACCAATAAGAATTGGCTCTGCCAGTCCATCTTCTATCGCGATTTGGGCCGCACGCAAAACCCGTTCATCTTCACCATCCGCATAAACAACCCGCTTTGGATTGCTCTTGGCCTTGGCAACCATGTTTTTCATGATCAAGCCAGAGCGGAAAACGAAACGCCGAAGACGTTCCTGATAGGCTTCAAAATCCTCGATTGGGCGTTTGGCCACACCAGTATCCATCGCAGCTTTCGCGACCGCCGGTGCAATGCGCAAAATCAGACGTGGGTCAAAGGGTGTCGGGATCAGATAATTTGGACCAAAGGGATGCAGCTTGCCGTCTGCTGCCTGAGCCGCAACATCGGAAATCTCCTCACGCGCCAGCCCTGCAATGGCTTTTACCACCGCATGTTTCATTTCCTCATTGATTGCAGTTGCTTCCACATCCAGAGCACCACGGAAAATATAAGGAAAACAAAGAACATTATTGACCTGGTTGGGATAATCCGAGCGTCCGGTACACAACATTGCATCCGGACGAACCTTCTGCGCATCTTCAGGTAGAATTTCAGGATTCGGGTTGGCCAACGCCATGATCAGCGGGTTCTTTGCCATCCGCTCCACCATATGCGGTTTCAAAACACCACCAGCAGACAGACCAAGGAAAATATCAGCCCCATCAATCACATCATCAAGCGTACGCAAATCTGTTTTCTGAGCGAATACCCCTTTCCACTCGTCCATCTGCTCGCGGCCTTCGTAAACCACGCCATCAATATCGGTGACCCAGATATTCTCACGCCTGGCACCAAGGGATACCAGCAAATTCAGACAAGCCAAAGCAGCCGCACCTGCGCCAGATGCAACAATCTTGGCATTTTCCAAAGACTTGCCCGCATGCTCCATGCCATTCATCGCAGCCGCACCTACGATAATGGCCGTCCCGTGCTGATCATCATGGAAAACAGGAATATCCATTCGCTCACGGCATTTGCGCTCAATCTCGAAACATTCAGGCGCCTTGATATCTTCCAGATTGATGCCACCAAATGTAGGCTCGAGCGAGGTAACAACATCAACGAACTTATCAATACCAGTCTCATCGACTTCGATATCGAATACATCAACACCAGCAAATTTTTTGAAAAGAACGGCCTTCCCTTCCATTACCGGCTTGGAGGCCAGCGGACCAATCGGGCCAAGCCCCAGAACTGCCGTACCGTTGGAAACCACGGCCACAAGGTTACCGCGCGCCGTATAGTCAAAAGCCTTTCCCGGATCCTTGGCGATATCGACACAAGGAGCTGCAACACCCGGACTATAGGCAAGAGCCAAATCTCGCTGGTTACCAAGAGGCTTTGTAGCGGCTATCTCCAATTTCCCCGGCTGAGGATAGGAATGATAAAAACATGCGGCTTCATCCAGTTCATTCTTTTCCGACCGGGTATCTGACATGGACGGGGGGCTCCTTTTCAGCATCAGAACGCAGCAAACCGCGCTCTTGTCAGAACAACTGATCCTGACAAGGCACGAGAGGGATATATGCTACGACTTTTTTCTCATAGACGAATGAGGAAAAGTTTAGCCGCTCTTTTCGCATATGACGAGAGACGGCATGCCAGATTTTCGAGCAATCCCCGCCCTTTGACCAATTTTCAAACGAATTTTAGCCCTAAGGAAGGATAGCAGTTTCCCTTAGGAAAGCTTGTTTGATCAAAACATTGAGGAAAACAGCAAAAGAAAAGAGTTGTTTGTCATTGAGCCAACAGAACCAACCAAAACAGAATCAGGCGGCTTCCTGAGCCTCGAAACTCTCGTCAACTGACATATTGTCATCATCATCAGCTGCAGGCGCCTTGGCGATTTTACCCTGACTGCGAGAGGCCATAACCAGATCGACAAAGGCGTTACCAGGCAATGCTGGAGAGAATAGATAACCTTGCGCGGTGGAAACGCCAAGCTTTTTGAGATGCTCAACCTGATCTTCGGTTTCAACACCTTCTGCAACCACACCAATATCAAGGCTGCAAGCCAGTTCAATAAGAGAATTGACAACCTCCGCCCCAACCAGACCACGCTTGAGGGAATCCACCAAAATTTTATCAAGCTTGAGAATGTCGACAGAAATCTCGGTCAAGCTATAGAGACCACTATGTCCAGCCCCCACATCATCAATGGCAATTTGCGAACCAAGCTCCTGAATTTTCTTGATGATCCGTTTGGCCTGATCTGTATCATTCAACGGCACGCGGTCAGAAATCTCGAAAACCAGATTCTCATAGGCAATCTGCGACCCCTCAAAAACGTGCCTGATATCTGAGAGAATGGAATCATCTGCCAACTGACGAGAGAACAAATTGAAGGAAATCTTGAAGTCGGATCCTGCATCAACAATAGGTGCAATCAGATCACGAGCATCTTCAAAAATGGCACAGGTAATCTCTCGCGTCAGATCGAACCGTTCTGCCGTTGGTATGAAATCATGTGGCAGCACAGACCCGCCACCAGGCCTGTTCCAGCGAGCCAAAACTTCACATCCGCTGATCTGGCCATTGTTCAAATCGACAATCGGCTGCAAATAGGCCTCAAACTCACCATTATCCAAAGCATCGAGGATCTTGTCGCCTTCATCTGGGCGATAACGACCAAGCGCATATCCGGCACCAATCGCCGCCAACCCAAGCGCCAACCCAAACAGATTTATTATCTTTTCCACTCCGGACAAAGAGGCCTTTACAGCAGCTGAAGGAATGGAAATTGACGCTTCAAAAGGAAGATAGTCGGAACTTTCTCGAACAGAAACAGCAACATCCTGCGATGGTTGAATCGGCTCGTGCAGATAGAGCGGAGAATTCTTGCCCAGCGACAACATGGCTGTTCGATAGCGGCGCAGATCATTGCGCACAGGGTCCAGAACCAATAACTCACCGGGAACCCGCGCAACCAGTCGGCGACCATTGCTGATATGGCGCACCACCAGCAGTGATAGTTTCCCGACTTCATTGCCAGATAGCGATAAACTGATCTCAGGAGCATTGGCCTGATAATTTGGAAGCAAACCGCTTTGACGCGATGATTGCCCGATATCGGTACAAACAAGATTTCCATTGCGATCCACCAAGCCAATGGTATCAACCCATGGCACGGCCCGCGTGGCATCACTGAGAAGAAAGCGATGATCTGTAGTACAGGACAGCCCTGTCGTCTGAGCCAGACGGTCCAAGACACCAATAGCACTCATGCTGGCATGCGAAGCGCGATCCAGCATAAGCTGAGCAGATGTCTGCATATCAGCCTCGGCTGTTCGCTTGCCCTGCCACATCAGCATGGACTGTGCAGCAAACGTCAAAACCGCAACGCCAGCAACACCTGCCATCATATAAGCCGCTATCTTTTTGGCATTCCTGATCATGAAATCTCAGTTAAACTCAATCTATCCGCTTCACACCCCTCTGATTGGCAAGCACCTGAGCATACAGACACCTCAATCCGGAGTTTGATAAAAATCTTCGCAAACTTATCTAAATTTTCAGATAACAAATCACGCTGGAAAAACGGTCAAAAGCCGAAAAACTCTGATTGCTCATATATGGTTAGAAATTCACTACCTGCGGCACGATCGGCTTGTCAGCGGGCTCTACGTCGCTCATATCAACCTGAGCATTGGTAGAGCCACGACCCAAGGTCCCAATTGCATCAATCAGTTCAAGGAAGGCCTTTCCGGGAAGGGCCGGCGCGAAAAGATATCCCTGCGCTTGGTGAACACCAATCTTGCGCAAGTAGGTGAGCTGTTCTTCATTCTCAACCCCTTCCGCCACAACTGTCATATCCATGCCCTGAGCCATCTGGGTCAGAGAGTCGACAATCGGTACAGTTTCAACACCAGGTTCAATCGCATCGACAAATAACTTGTCGATCTTGATCACATCCATGCCAAGTTTTTGCAAATAAGCAAAACCACCATGCCCGGTCCCAGCATCATCAAGCGCCACTTTTGAGCCCAATTTCTGAATGCGGGCGATAATAGCGCGCGCACGATCCAGATTTTCCAAGGGCTGGCGCTCGGTTACCTCAAACATGAGCTGACTGAAACGAATACCGGAATTTCCAAAAATTCGTTCAATATCACCTACCACACTCAGATCATCAAAATGACGATTGAACAGATTGATACCTGCCTTCAATTCACTATGCTTGCCATAAGCCTCAGATAGATCCGCCTCTACCTGCTCCATCAGCAGAGTTGTCATTGGCATCGCCAGACCGGTTGCCTCTGCGGTATCGATAAAGACACCTGGTGACAGGACGGTTCCATCAGGTTTGCGCCACCGCACCAACACCTCACACCCAGCCAATCGCCCAGTCTGAATATCAATAACCGGTTGATAGTAAGGGATGAACTCACGCTTCTTGATGCCAGTTTCGATAGAGAAGCTCGGTGGTTCTTTTTTCATGCTCAAGCGTACGAAAAAGAACATGATCATCGCACCCATCAGGATTGCAAGACCATTGATCAGATCCATGGCACCAACGAAGGTCGCCCAAACCGATTCGAACGGCACCCCTGCCCAAATCATGACCGGGTAACGGTCGGACTTTGCAATGGTCTTGACCATATCGCGCGTCCAGGCGGGATCAGGAATCAAATTGGCAAATGGCGACATCCGGCGATATCGTATCTCCGGGGATGTTTCTACCAGCACCGGGCCATTGGACAACATGACAGAAACGCTGGAAGCACTGGCATATTCAACCGGCATGGAATTGAGAATCAAATGACCATCAGGAATAAAACCGCCAATGGCCAGTTTCTCCGAAACTTTCCAACTCACCATAAGGCCACGCTTATGCGCCGCATCTTCATAAACAGACTGGAATTTCAGATGATCCACACGCCCGGTGATAGGCTTGGACATGGCCCGAAACGTCACGTCCCCTCGAAGGGACGAACAGGACATACGCCCGGTACCAGCATTATACAATCCAATTTCATGAAGCACATGATGACGTATCTGAGCACCAAGGAATTTCCGGCGCATCATATCGTTACATATTGGCACTCGATAATGTGGCAAGGTTGAAAAGACATCAACGCTTTCCTGAATGACTTGCTCGACACTTTTCAGCAAACGATCGGAAGCAAGAGTTAGTCTTTCCTCTGCTTGAGAGCGAACATAATCGCGCATGAACAGATTGGCAGCGAGCACTGGCACAAGGCCCAATACTCCTCCCAAAACCAGTAAGATTGCAGATCTCAACCGCCTGTTCACGTCACACTCTCTGATACCTGTTTGCCTGCACAATACCAGCAGGAGACTAACAGGGCCTTAACTCACAGAAATCATTAAAGAAAACAGATCATAGTTATTGGTAAAACTACGCAAGTAAAAAATAACTAGGTATTTCCCTGCATCCGGGAAAATTGCACCAAGGAAAACAGGTAGATATCATGGAGATTACCAAATTTTGTTAGGCATCAGCGATACATAATTCAGCACGTGGCAAAGCGAAATACTGCTTCTCCAGACACACACCTTGGTAGTCGGTAAAAAATAAATAACCACTTCACACTTAGACGAAAAATTGGTCATAAAGTATTCTCATTTGACACCAATAATCGCGACAATTGAAAAAAAAGATCATTGCATCAGGAGATTTCCATGCGCCTTGCCAGCTTGACCATTCTGTCCCTCATGGCTTCCACTTCTCTGACACTTGCGCAAAGCGCTGCTGAAGACACCTTCAAACAGATTATGGATGACTATAATAATACCGGCTTCCTGTCTGCCACGGTCGATAGTCACAGCTATGATGAAGCAAGCGATACCTTGAAGGCCGAAAACCTGAAGATCACCTTCTCTTTCAAATGGGACGAAAGCGAAGCTTGGCTTTCCATGTTTCCGCCAACCCCACTACCTGCCGACAATTCGCCAGACAATGGCAAACCATCAACAGATAAGAAAGCCAAGCCATTCCTTGCCTTCGACATCATCTACACTGCTCCCAGCCTAAGCTATAAAGGTCTGCGAGATCAGGATGAGAAGGGCTACCGCTTCGAACAATTCAATGTCGACAATGCCAAGATGGTCGTGAAATTCAAATCACACGAATCTGAAACCAACCAGACCACCAACGTCGATATGCAAGGAAGTCAGGTCTTTAACGATGGCTATGTCCCCTATATGGGCAAACTGAATTCAGATCCCGCCAGACCTTTCTCAAGTCTTCTCGCATATCTGCGTCCATTAATACTGGACACACGGATTGCCTCTTCGACCACTCCGATCCAGCACGCCACGCACGCCATGGAAGATGGTAAGGTCTTTCAACGCGAAACACATGGGCCCATTACGATCACAGATGTTGCCAATGGTAAAATCGCAAGCATGGAACAAGCATATCAGAAGGGTGAGACCGATCTGAGTGCTCAATTGCCTGATGATCTGGACGAGAGCGAAATCGGCGAATTCCCTGAGAAAATATCTTACAACATCGACAAAACAACATACAAAGATTTTGACTTCGCAGCTCTTTGGTCCGTATTTGATCCTGGCATGGCAAAATATGAAGGCGACAAAGTCGCTTTGGGCTCCAGTTCAACGGGAAAGATCACAGCCAACGGGGAGAAAAGCTTCGATCTGTCAATCGCTTCAACGATCCAGAATGGCCTGAAAGTCCGCCAGCCAAAAACATATTGGATCAGCGAACTGGAAGACGCCCTTCCGAGATTGAAGGCAGATGAAAAACTGGATAACGCCACCATCGAGAAGCTGACGGACGCTTATTTCGCACTCATCGGCTCATTTGCGATTGATCGTGTTGAAATGGGAAAATTGCAAGCACAAGGCCGTGGTGATAGCAAGGATCCGGAGGCACCGCAAAGCGTAAGCATGGATGGTTTCCTCCTATCCGATCTGAGTGACAAGGGACTGGCCGAGCTTGCCATCACCAATCTCGATGTGAAGGCGAAAAAAATCAAACAGGCGTCTCTTGGCCGCTTTGCCATCACAAACGTCGAGTTCCCGACTTATGAAGCCATCAAGGCCGTTACCAAGGCAACGATGGAAGGGCGAGAGCCAACAACCGAACAATATGCACGCGCCATGCCACCGCGTGCCGAAATAGGCTTAGAGGGGCTCGCTTTTGATGACGACCAAGGTAGCAAGGTTGCGGCAGAGAAAATACATCTCGCTATCAAAACAGAAGGATTGGCCGTTCCAACTCACGTCAGCCTGAAGACCGACAAACTGACTCTCTCTCGCTCCATGCTTGGCCATCCTCTGGCTCAAACATTGATGGCGCAATTGAATATGAACGAGCTCACCCTCAACCAGTCCATTGCACTCAACTGGAACCCATCAGACGAGAGCTTCAGAATTGATCCACTTACAGTTGATCTGACCAATATTGCAAAGCTGGATGGCGCTATTGGTGTTGGCGGCATCAAGAAAGCTTACCTCGCCAATCCACAAAAAGCCCAACAAGCCATGGCAACAGCATCCATTCTGCCAGCAGAGCTGAAATTGCAGGATCAGGGCGGTTTGCCGCAATTGATCAATTTGGCTGGCCTGATGAGTGGCATGAGCCCCGATCAATTGCAGACGATGGCACCAGCGCAGATCGAAGCCATTCTTGGCGCCTATACGACACCCAAATTTGCGAAACATGTCGCCTCGCAAGTCGGCACCTTCCTGCAAGATCCACAAAGCCTGCGCATCATCCTGGCACCAAGCAATCCGGTTCCGGTCGCTCAAATCCTTGGCGTGATAGCGACCGCACCACAATCATTACCCGATATCCTGAAAATTGGTGTTGCCGCCAACCAGCTTTGATTGGCGTCATTGAAAAAGACACAAAAAAGCCGGGCTCGCCATGAGCCCGGCTTTTTTAATATCGAAACAGAAGCCATTCATCACGGCTCCTGACCAATTGCCTTATTCAGGCAGGTTCAAGCGCAGATGCAAATCGCGAAGCTGCTGGTTGGTAGCCTCAGACGGCGCACCCATCAGCAAATCTTCTGCCTGCTGGTTCATTGGGAAGAGTGTGATCTCACGCAGGTTTGGCTTACCGCACAGAAGCATGATGATACGCTCCATGCCCAGCGCCATGCCACCATGTGGAGGCGCACCATACTGGAAGGCACGATACATGCCGCCAAAGCGCTCTTCGAGAACCTCTTCGTCATACCCAGCAATCTCGAAAGCTTTCTTCATGATTTCAGGATTGTGGTTACGGATAGCACCTGAGCCGAGCTCGTAGCCGTTACATGCGATATCATACTGATAAGCATTCAGCTTGAGCGGATCGGTGTTTTCCAAACCGTCCATACCACCTTCCGGCATGGAGAATGGGTTGTGGCAGAAGTCAACTTTGTCTTCTTCCTCATTCCACTCATACATTGGGAAATCAACAATCCAGCACAGCTCATAGCGGTCACGATCAATCAGATCCAGCTCTTCACCTACTCGTACGCGGGCTTTACCGGCAAAATCGTAGAATTTCTTTGGATCGCCAGCTGCAAAGAAGCAGGCATCGCCAGCATCCAGACCAAGCTGTTCACGGATCGCATCTGTGCGTTCTGGGCCGATATTCTTGGCCAGAGGACCTGCACCTTCAATGGAGCCGTCCTCTTTCTTACGCCAGAAAATATAGCCAAGACCAGGCTGACCTTCAGACTGAGCCCAACTGTTCATGCGGTCACAGAAGGTACGTGCACCACCGGTTTTCGCCGGAATTGCCCAGACTTCATTGTGATCTTCTTCCAGCATGCGCGCAAAGATCTTGAAGCCGGAACCACGGAAATGGTCGGATACTTCTTCGATCTCGATAGGAATACGCAGATCAGGCTTGTCAGAGCCATATTTACGCAGAGCTTCAGCATAGGAAATGCGCGGGAAGTTCTGTGTAACAGGCTTACCTTCAGCAAATTCCTCGAACAGGCCACGGATCACAGGTTCCATGGTGTTCAAAACATCATCCTGCTCAACGAAGCTCATTTCCATGTCGAGCTGATAGAATTCGCCTGGCAGACGGTCAGCACGAGGATCTTCATCGCGGAAGCAAGGAGCGATCTGGAAATACTTGTCGAAACCAGCAACCATCAACAGCTGTTTGAACTGCTGAGGAGCCTGCGGCAGAGCGAAGAATTTGCCAGGATGAATACGAGATGGCACCATGAAGTCGCGCGCACCTTCAGGAGAAGACGCGGTCAGGATTGGTGTCTGGAATTCGTTGAACCCAATCTCACCCATAAGACGGCGTGCAGCAGACATGACCTGAGAACGCTTCAGGATGTTTGCATGCATGGTCTCACGACGCAGATCCAGGAAACGATATTTCAGGCGAATGTCTTCCGGATAGTCAGGCTCACCGAAAACCGGCAGCGGCAACTCTTTGGAAGAGCCGAGAACTTCCATGTTGGAAATGAACATCTCGATCTTGCCGGTTGGCAGATTATCGTTGACGGTCTCCTCGGTACGGGCCTTAACCTCACCCTCTACCATGATGCACCATTCACCGCGTACGGTTTCAGCCAGTGCAAAGGCAGGAGAATCAGGATCGGCCACCACCTGGGTCAGGCCATATTGATCGCGCAGATCAATGAAAAGAAGACCACCATGGTCACGAACACGGTGAACCCAACCGGAAAGGCGAACCGACTCGCCCACATGGCTTTCGCGAAGATCGCCACAAGTATGGCTGCGATAAGGATGCATGAATTGAACCCTGATAATTTGTCACGACAAAACGGGCGCACCGATTGGCCGCCCTGAAATCTTGCGCGAACCTGCCCTTATGCGCCCGGATAGTCAAGAGATCAGTCACAATCCTTGATCTTTTCTCTTCTTTTTGCCCAAATCATATAAGAATAATCCGCCATTGCCGATCAATCCCTTCTGGTGCATCCCAGCAATTCTGTGCACCACGCCAATCAGTAGATGTTTTCGCAATATGATAAGACGCATTTTCAAGGCTGGCCTGATCCTGATCTGTCTGACAGTCGCGATGCTTTTCAAGGGCGAACGATCCGCCAATTCCAAACTCTATCCAGCCTCAAATCCAGAGGCTCAAGCAACCATTTATGTCACTGATCTCGGCTATCACGCAGGCATTGTCGTGCCAGCCTACAGCATCAAACACATGCCTGAGCTGATCAACCTGAACAAAACCCTGTCCTATTTCGAAGGGGCCGATTGGCTGGAAATTGGATGGGGAGACAAGGCATTTTATGAAGCAGGAGAGTGGGACCTCATCAATTTACCAACCATGGCCAAGGCGGCCTTCATCCCTACCCCGACTACATTTCATATGGCAGGCTTCAGAGGGCACATTCCATCAATCTTCAAGTATGACAACGTCGTTGAACTGGTCATCTCAAAAGCTGGACTGGCCCAAATGCTCCAAGGCATAGACAGCGATATGAAATTTCCTTTGAACGATATCGCGTCAAAGGGTCTTTACGGCGACAGCCGGTTCTTTCCTGCCAGAGGTCACTATCACCTATTCAGCATTTGCAATCATTGGACGGCAAAGCGCCTCAATGATGCGGGCCTTCCAGTCAATATCACGTTGGCGACTTGGCCTGGCTTGCTAAGATATGATCTGGTGCATCGATCTTCAGCCAAAAACTGGCCAGCTAAACCCTATCCAAACAATAGGAGCGAACAATAGCCACAGCCAGACAAAGTTAGTTACAAAGATAAGGCGACAAGAGATCAAATCTTCGTTATAAGCGTTTGCAATGAAGATCATATCCTCTACTGCCGAACTGGCAGCCGCTTGTACCGCCTTTGCCGCCCATAATTATGTCACCGTAGACACCGAGTTTCTGCGAGAGACAACTTACTGGCCCAAACTGTGTCTGATTCAGATTGCAGGACCCGAAGATGCTGTCATCGTCGACCCGTTGGCCAAAGACATCGATCTGGCGCCATTCTTTGAGCTTATGAGCAATGAGGATGTGACAAAGGTCTTTCATGCAGGCCGACAGGATGTCGAGATCATTTATCATCTGGGTAAGCTGATCCCCCACCCGATGTTCGATAGTCAGGTTGCTGCAATGGTATGTGGCTTTGGCGATTCCATTTCCTATGATCAGCTGGTCTTCAGGCTCACAGGCAATCGAATCGACAAATCTTCTCGCTTCACAGATTGGTCTCGTCGTCCACTAACAGACAAGCAGCTCAATTATGCACTGGCAGACGTCACACATCTGCGCGATGTCTACCATGCTTTGCGTGCAAATCTGGAAGAGCAGAACCGTTCCCACTGGGTGGCAGAGGAAATGGAAATCCTGACCTCCCCGGACACCTACTACACCGAGCCTCACGCAGCCTGGAAGCGTATGAAATTGCGCATTCGCAAACCGCGAGAATTCGCTGCCCTGCAAATGATGGCACAATGGCGCGAACAAGAGGCGCAAAGTCGCAACGTGCCGCGCAGTCGCATTCTGAAAGATGACGCGATCTTTGAGCTTGCCATGCAACAGCCCAAAGATACCAACGCGTTATCTGCACTGCGCTCCATCTCCAAGGGCTATGAACGCTCCAAAGCTGGTCAGGAAATTCTTGACATCATGCGGCAGGTCGATGCCATTCCCAAAGATGATCTACCCGTACTACCCAAAGGTAAGAATCAACCGGAAGGCTCTGGCGCTGCTGTCGATTTGATGAAGGTTTTGCTGAAGCTGACATCAGAAAAGCATGGCGTTGCAGCCAAGGTTCTGGCAACCGTTGACGATCTGGACAAAATAGCAAGTGACGACAATGCCGATGTCCCTGCCCTGAAAGGCTGGCGCCATGAATTGTTCGGTCAATATGCGCTGAAGATCAAAACCGGCGAAATTGCCATGCGTCTGGAAGGAAAACGCGTCACGATCATTGAAGTTGATCCACCAGTTCTGCCAGAAAACCCAAAGCCACGTACGCGTCGCAGCAAGCGCCCGGCAAGAACGCAATAGCACCCCAAGTTATTCTTCTACACAAAATTGATCAGGCTGTTTCAGCCTGATAGCGCGCAAGACGTTGTTCCAATGTGCCGGTATGCAGCTCGAACAAATGATTGTCATGATCATAGAAATAGAGAGAACGCCCTTCACCCTTCACACGCGGGCGACCAGATAACATCTCAGCTCCATAGTCTTCGAGACGCTGCTGATAGAGATCGAATTCTTCATCGTCGATTTTAAACGCAACATGGTTATAGCTGCGCTCTGGCATGGGTGTCCCTTGCATGATGGCAATCCATTGCTCACCTATGATGAAGAATTTTTCAGAAGACACTGAAAATGTATTGTCACCGGATGAATAGACTTCCCGCGCATCAAATATATGCGTCAAGAAGCCACTCATCCGATTCAGATCTTCGACCACGAAGGTAATATGACTAAGCGCTGATACCATTTCTCACTCCGCATCATATGCAAATCCAATGATGCATTAGCGAAGCGTGCAATCAGGGCAACAGAAAGACCAGGAGAGATTTAGACTTCGTCTTCCCCATCAAGATCGCCAAAGTCATACTCTTCTGGCTCCGGCTCCACACGCTTGGAACCAGTGAGTTGTTCATATGGCAGATCAGCATATTTTTCTACCAGCTCTTGCCACAAACCTGCCCAGAGATAGATCGGCATGCCACCGTCTTTGAGAACAGTCTTGATTTCCAGCAAGCGGTCTTTCTCTATCTTGCAAAAAGTCAGCGCCATTTCAGAGGGGCCATCGGATTCAATACGGGTGACTTCAACGAAGGAAGCAGCATCCTCACCAACGGCAAGAACACTTTTCGCCATAACAAAATCTTGCCCTTCAGGAAAAATACTATTGGAAACAACTTCCAACGGCACATCCTGCCAGCTTGGCCAAATATCGGAAGCAAAAGCATGACCTTGCTCTGCGACCTCTTCCTGGCACCAGGCAATATCCTGACGCGCATCCTCAAGAAGATCTTCCTCAAAGCTAACACGCACTTCAGCCAGGTATTTATAGGACTGAATGGAGCATTGACCCATTTCATTCACTGCATCAGCGTCCGTCGCAGCAAAGAGGATATATTCGCCATAAGGATCACGATCATGATAGATCTCATCAGCCCCAGCATAAGGCGCATGATCTGGTCCGCCCTGCACAACAAGCCACTCATAGGCATCGGCAGCAACGCCAGCAGGACCTGTTTCATTCACTTCAATATCAGTCATTCGATTTCTTTCTGAGGGACCTAATCAACCCGGCCATCAAAACCGAGCAAGCGGACAAACTGCATAAAGCGCCGCTCCATTTTATCGCTTTTCAGTGCCGCCAATTCATCAGGAATTTCCAGAACCGCAACATCATCATCCAACCGCACGGTCATCAAAGGCAAAATACCCGGCAATTCCCCAGCCGCAACATGCGAAAGACGTAGTGCAGCACCGGTCAGCCGTGCAAGTGAGCGGAAATGCGTATTGGCCAACTCGCGGACACGCAACCCCATACGATTACCTGATAATCCTTCATGGCGGAAATAGTTGGCCATCGCCAGATAGGCACGCCCGGAATGATCAATCCCGATGAAAGTGCCATGAGCGATGATGTTCAAGCTTTGCGTACCACGATAGTCAGGATGTGCTCTCCAACCAATATCAGCAAGCAAACAGGCGGCACGACGTAGGCGTTTCTCATAAGCGCTTTCATCAACTTTGAGTTTGGAGAATATGTCATCCAACCAGTTAGCCAGTTCAAAGGCATAATCCGTTGAACGAGACCGCAGAATGCACAATTCCTCGCAAGCCGCGATTAATGGATCCTGTTTCTGCTCGTCCTCCGACAACAGACCGTAAAGATGCCCTTCACGTACGCCAAGGGCAGACATGACAATCCTTTTCGGCTTACCCCGCTTGATCACCTCTGACAGAACAGCAGCACCAAAGGGAAGCAAGGCACGGCGTGCTTTCGAAATAGAGCCAATCCAGTCAAGATCCTCAATGTCACCACGCATGGTCTGCTCACAAAATTCAAGCATCTCTTCGGGGTCGATTTCGTAATGATGCATCACTTCAAGCGGATACCCCACGAAGGACATATGCAGTCGCGCCAGCGCACGCCATGTACCGCCAACAGCGTAGAAATTCTGCCCTTCCAAGGCGTTCAACTCTGCAGACTTCTCCAGCTCGGTACGCGCTATCTTACGCGCTTGCTTGATGGAGCCCTTGGCCATATCGCTTAAACGCAGACCTCCAAGCGGATAGGTCGCACCCTTACCGAGCTCATTTCCCATCACACGGATCAGCTCAAGGCTACCTCCGCCCAGATCACCAGCTACACCTTGCGGATCCATCATCGCAGAAACGATACCAAGAGCCGAATGACGTGCCTCTTCTTCACCAGAAAGCACTTCTGCTTCCTGACCGCAAATCTCCTTCACACTTTCAAGGAAATCCGGCCCATTTGAAGCTTCGCGAGCGGCAGCTGTCGCAAGTATGAAAAAACGCTTCACCCCCGCTCGTTCCATCAGAAAGCGAAAACGTTTCAAGGCCTTGAGTGCACAAGTAACGGCTTTTTCATCGAGCTGGCCAGTTACAGCCACCCCCTTGCCAAGCCCACAAAGCACCTTCTCGTTATACATGGGCACTGGCGCACGGCTCAGCCTCTCATACATAACCAGGCGAACGGAATTGGAGCCAATGTCAATAACTGCCACAGGATTTGATCCCTTGATCAAACCTTGATTGGCATATTTGGTCAGCGATTTATCGCTGGACCCTGTCGGTAAAGGCGCGGGGTGCGTCATGTTCTAGCGAGTCACCTCGACCCGAAAGACTCGGGTTCGTCATGAAGAAATTATGGGCATTGAACGGTTCTTCACCGTCTGCGGCATGAATACGCCGTGATGAGCCATCTGGCAAGATCTCCCAACTCTGTTGGTTATCCATCAGATTGGCAACCATGATCTGATCCAGAACTTGCGCATGAACCGTTGGGTTCTTGATGGGGGTGAAAGTCTCACAACGACGATCCAGATTGCGTGGCATGAGATCAGCCGATCCCATATAAATCACGGCATCCGGGTTCGGTAATTCCTTGCCATTACCAAAACAGATGATGCGAGAATGCTCAAGGAAACGCCCAACGATGGATTTGACCCGAATATTACTGGAAAGGCCTGGCAATTGTGGACGCAAGCAGCAGATACCACGAACAATCAGATCAATCTTCACCCCTGCCTGGCTTGCCCGATAAAAAGCATCAATGAGAGTTGGATCGACAATAGAGTTCATCTTGCACCAGATTCGCCCTGGACGACCGTGCTGAACATGCTCGATTTCCTTTTCGATATAATCGAGCAAAGTTGCGCGCATTGTATAGGGTGAAACCAGAAGATGTGTCAGATCCTCCGGTTCTGCATAACCTGTGATGAAGTTGAACACCCGCGCCACATCCATGGCGGTCTGTTCATCAGCCGTAAAGAAACTGAGGTCGGTATATATCTTCGCGGTGATCGGATGATAATTGCCAGTACCGATATGACAATAGGTCACCATACGACCCTCTTCACGGCGAACAACCATCGACAATTTCGCATGAGTTTTCAGCTCGATGAAACCAAAGACCACCTGTACACCAGCACGCTCCAGATCCCGCGCCCAGCCTATATTGGCTTCTTCATCAAAACGAGCTTTCAACTCCACAAGAGCAGTAACGGACTTCCCGGCTTCTGCAGCTTCAATCAAAGCCTTGATGATTGGTGAGTTTTTGGAAGTGCGATACAGCGTTTGCTTGATCGCCATCACTTTTGGATCACGTGCTGCCTGAGTAAGGTACTGCGCCACCACATCAAAGCTTTCATAAGGATGATGGATGATGAGATCCTTCTCCTTGATGGCGGCAAAACAATCTCCGTTATGCTCACGAATCCGCTCTGGAAAACGAGCGATATAACGTTTGAACTTCAGATCCTCTCGGTTGATATCCACCAATTCTGACAGCTCATTCAGTGCCATCAAGCCATCCGTCAAAAACATTTCATCTGAATGGATATGAACCGCCTCAGCCACAAAATCACGCAATGTCGGCGCCATTGAGCCATCCAGCTCCAGCCGGATCACAGACCCACGACGGCGGCGTTTCAAGGCACTTTCAAAGTGCCGCACCAGATCTTCCGCTTCCTCCTCAATCTCGATATCGGAATCTCGGATGATGCGGAATGCGCCGATATCCTGCACCTCATAGGCCGGAAAAATACGATTGATGAACAAGGCAACGACCTTTTCCAGAACCACAAAGCGCTGGCTTCCCTCATCTCCTTCTCTCACAGGCAAACGGATGAAACGATCCAGACTGTTCGGCATACGCACAATAGCAGTCAGATCATCCCGGCCATTGGTGCCACGCAATGTCAATGCCAGCGAGAAGCCAAAATTGGGAATGAATGGGAATGGATGCGCCGGGTCCACAGCCAACGGGGTCAAAACCGGAAAAATGGACGCTAGAAAGACGCTTTCCAATTCCTTCAAATCGTCTTCATCAAGTTTTTCAGGCTCAATCAGAAAGATCCCCTCATCTTCCAATTCCTTGCGCAAGGCAACCCAACGAGTCTGCTGTCGCTCTGTCAGATCGGCCACGGCAGCATTGATCTTGACCAATTGTTGACTTGCAGTCAGGCCATCAGCGCTGACGGATGATACCCCTGCACGTTCCTGCCCTTTAAGGCCTGCCACACGGACCATGAAAAACTCATCCAGATTATTGGCAGAGATAGACAGAAACCGAAGACGTTCGAGCAAAGGATGAGAGGGGTTTTCAGTCTCTTCAAGCACGCGACTGTTAAATCCGAGCCATGAGAGCTCCCGGTTTACAAAACGCCCAGGACTGCGCATCAGGGCTTCGACTTCTTCATTTGTCGGAACCAGATCTTCCAACTGATCTTGAACATCCGCAACGGGTGCGGAAGGAGCAGCTTTGCCGCCATTGGCAGGCGTCAGGATAATTTCGGACATAACAGATCGGACCTATGGCATTGAGTATGCAGTTTCATCACCTTATTGCCGCGAACACACCACGACAACTGGCAGGCCTTTATCTGACATCAGTTCAAAGACTCACCAACCTAAAAAGGATAATGCCCTATCATAGCAATGTGATGACGTGGGTCAAAAGGCTTTGGATAATTGCCATAGGCAATTGGGCGTAAATCAGGCCGTAACTTTGAAAGAGAAGGCTAGCGTCCCTCTCCCTCCATGCGGCGAAGAATGTCCGCTGCAAACGGCCGTGTAATGGAGCGAGACTGGGCCATGGCTTCCCGATCAAGTGCCTCAACCAGTGTCAATGCTGCTGCAAGAGAACGCTCCATCCGCAAGACAATATAATCAATGACAGGCGGGTCCACCATCAACTGCCGATCTGCAAACAACTTGACCAGAACCACCCGCAAAAGAGTTTCATCAGGCTCATTCAATTCAACTGGTGTTGTGAGGCGAAGACGTGACGCAAGATCCGGCAAAGCGACACCCCAGCTCTCAGGCCAGGTACGCGCTGTGATCAGAACATATGCACCGGCTTCCTTCGCAGCATTGAGCAAATGAAACAGAGCTGTATCATCACGCTCAGCTCCATCGGCATCTTCGACAACAACAGCTCCGCCAGAAATAAGCGTGGTTGGATCACTATTATTGAGTTCATCCAGTGTGATGATACGCGCATTGCTCGCTTCTTGCCAAATACGAGCAAGATGAGATTTACCCGCCCCAACCGGACCTGCCAAAAGCACCCAGTAAGATGGCCAGTTGGGCCATTGATCAATCAGAGCAAGCGCATTGGCATTTGCCGGACCAGACAAAAAGTCATCTCTTCCCAAAGCCTCGTCATGAGGCAAATCAAGAGGCATTTGCTGGCCTTTACTCATACTCACTCATCTCTTTCAATCTTGGAAACAATCGTCACAGCGTGCTCTGACTGAGAATCACTGTGTTAGTTCTCTTGTGCCTCATCTTGGGCAGAGGACGCAATCAACAGTCCACTACGCCCTTGATAGATTGGGGATTGAAGATATTGCTCCAGCACATAACGTACAATCACGCCAATGGCAGCAGCAGCCGGAACAGCAATCAACATGCCGACAAAGCCATAAAGCGAACCAAACGCCAATAAAGCAAACATCAACCAGACAGGATGCAGTCCCACTCTCTCTCCAACCAGACGCGGCTGCAAAATATTGCCTTCCACAAACTGACCAACAGCAAAAATCCCCAAAGCAATGCCGATAGGCAACATATCGGGCCAGAATTGTACCACGGCCACACCACCGGAAACCACCAACCCCAGCGTTGCCCCTACATAAGGTATGAAGCTGATAACCCCTGCCCCCAGCCCGATCAAAAGTCCAAAATTCAATCCTAGCAATGACAGGCTGACCGCATAGAAAATACCAAGGATAAGACCGACCATGATCTGCCCACGGACAAATCCCGAAACGCTGTTATCAATTTCGGCCGCAAGTCGGCGAACGGTCATCTGGGAATCTCGTGGCAACCAACCGTCGATTTTGGCAATCATACGATCCCAATCATACAGCAGATAGAAGGCAACGACTGGTGTAATGACCATCAGTGCAACAATATCCAGCAAAGCCTGTCCGCCATTCCAGATCGACTGAATAAGCGCACCAATCCAGCTTGCCCCTTGCGAGACAAGATCCTTGATATTGGCCTGAACGGCAGCTGCATCCAATTCATTCAGGAAACGCGGTAGAATACTTGCACCTTGCCTGGAAACAAAGTCCTGCAACTTGGCAATATAGCCCGGCAAATTCTCGGCAAAACCAGACATCTGATGTGCAAGTACCGGCACTATAATCACAATTGCCAGCATGAAAATCAAAAGAAACAGAATCAGAATTGTCACCGTTGAAAGCATTCTACTCATGCCCAGTCGCTCAAAAGCATCAGCTATGGGATCCAGCAGATAGGCAAGGGCCATACCGGCAACAAACGGCAACAAGATTCCGCGCAACAAAAAAAGACACAGGCACAAAGCCAGTAGAGCGATAAACCAGAAAGTAAACTGCTTTTGCAAGGTCACCAGACCTACTCCTCTTGATACCCGAACGTTCGGTAGAATCTTGAAACAAGTTCCAGTTGGATCAACCAATCAATTCAACGTCGAATCTGACTGTCCCATATGAGTAAGCCATGATAGCAAATAGGCCCCTGCAGACAAAAGCGTCAAGGTAGCCACGATATAACCGAGTATCATGCGCTCGGTCGAGAGTTCTGCCACGCCAGCCAAATCTGCCAATATGATGCCGGCGAAAATGATCTGAAAAGTCGTATTGGCCTTGGAAATAACCAGCGGCTTCATCTCCACCGGCTGTCCCATCACCCAGGACAGAATCACAGCTCCTATGATCAGAAAATCACGACTGACCACCGCAATCACGATCCAGGCCGGTATTTCCAGCATGAAGCCCATGGTCACATAGATTGACACCAGCAAGGCTTTGTCCGCCAATGGATCCAAATGCGCGCCCAATTCAGACTGCATATTGAATTTCCGGGCGATGATGCCATCAACAGCATCAGAAAGACCGGCAGCCAAAAAAATCCAGAAAGCGCTCATGAAACGCCCATCGACCAGAAGCCAGACAATCAGGGGAACCAGAAACAAACGCGCTATGGTAATGATATTAGGTATTGTCAAACGACACGAAGCCTCTAGAGATTCATCAAATTTGATTTTGCGGCAATATCGGCACCAAATTTGATCTGTATAGAACCATAGCCAACCCATGTAACCATATACCATTCAATGGTCACAATTTGTTGGCGATTCCACCTTATTTGGTCACAAATGGAGGAATTTCCAAGTGCTTTTTGCTTCAATCATCCCCCTTTTGCGGCTTTTTCCAAAGAGGGCTTGCATTTGCGACTAATTTCGTGTGTCTCAGGCTCAACGGCGGGAGGCAATATAAGCCGACCCCTGCCCCGTGATATTTTGCACCAAGAGGTCAGCAATGTCTGAGAAGAATGCATCAAACAAGCCCAACACACTGACCTATGCCCAGGCTGGCGTAGACATAGATGCGGGCAATGCACTGGTTCAAGCCATCAAGCCTATCGTCAAGTCCACAACCCGCCCGGGTTCTGACACCGATATTGGCGGCTTTGGCGGCCTGTTTGATCTCAAGAGCGCTGGTTTCAAAGACCCTATTCTCGTCGCGGCCAATGATGGTGTTGGCACCAAACTTAAAATCGCCATTGAGACCGACAAGCATGACACTGTCGGCATCGATCTGGTTGCCATGTGCGTCAACGATCTTGTGGTACAAGGAGCAGAGCCACTCTTCTTCCTCGACTATTTCGCAACCGGCAAACTGGATGTAGAAGCCGCAACAGATGTGATCAAAGGTATTGCCGACGGCTGCAAACAAGCCAATTGCGCACTGATCGGTGGCGAGACTGCGGAAATGCCGGGCATGTATGCCGATCAGGATTATGATCTGGCCGGTTTCTCTGTTGGCGCGGCTGAACGCGGCACCCTGCTACCCCGTGAAATCAAGGAAGGTGATGTCTTGATCGGCCTTGCATCTTCCGGTGTCCATTCCAATGGCTTCTCGCTAGTGCGCCGCATTCTGGAAGCCAACGGTCTTGGCTTTAAAGATGCTGCTCCATTCGAAGATGGCAAATCCATCGGTGAAGCGTTGCTGGAACCGACCCGCATCTATGTTCAGCAAATTCTGAAAGTGATGCGCGAGACTGGTGCCATCAAAGCCCTCGCCCATATCACAGGTGGCGGTTTCCCGGAGAATATCCCGCGCGTGCTGCCTGACGATCTGGCAGCTCATCTGGATCTGGCACAAATCACTCCTCCCGCTGTCTTTGGCTGGCTACAAAAGCTCGGCGGTGTCGAAACCAAGGAAATGCTCCGCACCTTCAATTGCGGCATTGGCATGATTGTCGTGGTTGAAGCTGACAAAGCCGGTGATGCCATCAAGGCTTTTGAAGCAAGTGGTGAAAATGCCGTGCGTTTGGGCGAGTTGAAATCTCGCGATGGCGACGCTGTGATCTATGACACCATGATCGAGTTCGGAGCCTGATCTGATGGCAAGCCCAAAGAAGCGCGTGGCAATTCTGATTTCAGGGCGCGGCAGCAACATGACTGCCATTCTGGATGCTGCAAAGGCCAGTAACTACCCGGCTGATATTGCGCTGGTGCTGGCCAATAAGCCTGATGCAAAGGGCCTGGAAACTGCTGCAGACCATGGCATCGCCACCGAAGTGGTTGATCATCGCAACTACAAGGGCGATCGTTCGGCTTTTGATGCGCAAATCCAGAAGAAACTGGAAGAGCACAAGATCGAGCTGGTGGTTCTGGCTGGCTTCATGCGTATCTTGACGGCGGAGTTTGTCGGCAAATGGACCGACAAGATGATCAACATCCACCCATCGCTCCTGCCAAGCTTCAAGGGACTGAATACGCATCAACGTGCCATTGATACCGGCTGCCGTCTGGCTGGATGTAGCGTGCATTTCGTGCGGGCGGATATGGATAGCGGCCCAATCATCTGCCAAGCTGCCGTGCCAGTGTTAAATGATGACACAGCCGATAGTCTGGCAGGCCGTATCCTGAAGGCCGAGCACAAAATCTATCCGCGCGCCGTGGCCTTGGTGGCAGGCGACAAAGTGCTTGTCGATGGAATGCGCGTCCGTATCAAGGATGATGGCAACAACCTGTGCGCCACCGAAGAGCAGCAGATGATCTTTTAAAACGGGTCTCTTTTGATTGGTTTCACAATCAAAAGTAAAAGCTTCTCTCCAGCAAAGAGTTAGACCATGTCACCTTGCATGGTCTACGCGCGCTCCCAAACACTGACATCAAAAAAGGCAGCTCATTAAGCTGCCTTTTCGTTACTTCAGGAATATATTGAAGCTCATTATTTACGACATTTGGCATGTGCGCCCAATACAGCTTTCTTATCATTATAGCTCAGGCTGCCAGATTTCAGATGCTTACCCAAAGTCTCTTTATCAAGGCCTGCAACATAAGCCTTGGACGCACAACGGCACTCCTTCAGAATGCCATCTTTTTCTTTACGCTTCGCCCATTGGTCATACAGGCAATAATCCAACACACGCGCCTGAAACAGACCCTTGGTCAGATCTTCTGCATTGGCGGAAGACACACCAACACCAGCAAAAGCAAATCCGGCCACAATAGCCACAATCATTGTTTTGAACAAATTCATATATAACCTCATCCCCGCCATACGGGATGCCCCTTAATTTTTGTTGGCTCCTGACTACCTGCCCATTCATCTCGCCTATTGGGCACATAGTTAAGTCTTGGAAGTCAATCTAATGATTCCATCCAGAATGGCAAAGCAGAAAGCATCTTATTTTTGCTTTTTGATCCACACCTTGTTGTCATGAAAGGCAACGCCACCGAAAGGCGCCACCTGATCAGCTGAGGTGAGGCTATTGATCCCTCTCCCCTCCTTGTGATCCTTGTTTCGCCAAATCCCTTCTGCAATCACTACACCACGACAAAGACCATCAAAAGCTTCAACCGGCAAGTAGGTCTCTCCGCGTTCATTCCCAATCCTCACCTCTTCTCCTTCTTCCAAGGAAAGCTCAGCCATATCTTGCGAATGTATTTTTAGGCTTGGAGCACCTTCTTTTTTGCGAGAGCTCAATACATCGGAAAAGGTTGAGTTCAGAAAGGATCGCGCAGGAGATGTCGCCAATCGGAATGGATGGGCCCCATCCGCCTTTTCAATCACATCCCAATGATCAGGCAAGGAAGGCAAATCATCGAAAGGCCCCATCTTGCCGTTATGAGAGAATCGAACCTCTTTCCATTTCGGCCTGAAGCGAAATTTGCCATCTGGCCATGCAAAGCCATCTTCATAATGAGCAGTTTTGAAATCAGATTGGACGTCAACCCACCCTTTTTCTTCCAGCTCATTCAAAGATGTTTGGCCTCCATCCTTTAATATTGCGGTAATATGGTCTTTCTCATCCATCGCAAAGCCAGAATGCTCTGCCCCTAGCCGTTTAGCCAGTTCACAAATCACCCAATGGTTCGGGCGACATTCGCCGGGGGCCTCAACAAGCTTTGGTCCAAACGACCAATATTGATGGCCACCACCCTTATAGACATCATCATGCTCGGTAAACATGGTTGCAGGAAGAACGATATCAGCCATCTCTGCGGTCTCGGTCATGAATTGTTCATGCACGCAGACAAAAAGATCCTCTCGCTCAAAGCCGGCTCTTACCAGGTCCTGCTCCGGTGCCACCGACAATGGGTTTGTATTTTGGATCAGCATCGCCTTGACAGGTGCCCCGCCCTGTAACGCTTCTGTATCACCGCTCAGCACACGCCCGATCTGGGACTGGTCCAGCTTGCGAATGGATGGATGTCTCTTGTCCGTAGCTTCCAGGAGCGAGGTATTGGTTTTGTAAAGACCGCTGTTGCTGTGAAATGCTCCCCCCCCTTCATATTTCCAACTTCCCAATACAGCTGCAATGCAGCTCGCGGCATGCATGTTTACCGCCCCATTGCGTTGGCGACTAAAACCATAGCCAAGACGAAAGTAACTCCGAGGGCGTTCAGCCAAGAGAGAAGCAAAGGCTTCGATCTCTTCTACACTCAACCCGGTAATTTCAGCGGCCCATTCAGGCGTACGACTGGCAAGATGCATTTCCAGCTCATTCGGACAATCCGTATTAGCTGCTAGATAGTCCCGATCCGCCTTTCGATCCCTAAACAAACAATGCATCACAGCACATGCCAAGGCACCATCGGTTCCAGGCTTCAACACCAACCCAAGATCGGCTTGCTCCATGGAAGCCGTCTTATAAATATCGATCACAACGATCTTGGCATCACGGTTTTTACGGGCTTTGACCGCATGTGTCATGACATTGACTTGCGTATGAACAGGATTAGTACCCCATATCACCACACAATCACTCAGCGCCATCTCCCGTGGATCCGGTCCAGCCAGACGTCCGGTTCCAGCGAGATAGCCCGGCCATGCAGTATTGACGCATATGGTAGAATATTGCCCACTATAGCGTTTGACATGACGCAGCCGCTCTATCCCATCCCGTTGAACCAATCCCATGGTCCCGGCAAAGAAATAGGGCCAGATACTCTCCGAACCATAATACTCTTCTGCTGACAGGAATTTTGAAGCCACTTCATCCAATGCCTCATCCCAACTGATTTCTTGCCACTGCCCCCCACCCTTTGGGCCAACACGGCGCAAGGGTTTGGTCAGGCGTTCTTCGCTATGGGCTCGCTCTGCATAACGGGCAACCTTGGCGCAAACCACCCCGGCAGTATACGCTTGGTCACGGGCCCCCTTCACCTTACCAATACGATCCGGCGCAACCACTTCCACCTCCAAAGCACATGTCGAAGGGCAATCATGTGGGCAAGCCGATTTGGCAAAATAAGGATAGGTTGTCATGGCAAGGTCCTGTAATTGATTGCTCTCTTGTAACAAAGAGCATGCATCGACACTAGCCAGAAGCTTGGAATACCCCTCTTTGAAAACAAACCACTAGAGAAAATCAGCAGGTCAGTCTATAAGAACGAGATAGGCAAAGTTCAGCACAACCTGTTTTCAGATGTACGGGCTTTGCACTTCCCACCAAGAACTCCGGTTCAACTCTTCGATCGTTCCAAGGACATTGCTCCATGTCACTCGACACCTGGCTAATCTTTGTCGCCCTGTCCATTCTGCCTGCTTTCAGTCCAGGCCCCGGTCTGTTGCTGACCATGTCCAACTCCTTGCGCTTTGGCAGCCGCATCACACTGTGGTCAGCGTTGGGCAATACCATCGGCATCGCGATATTGGGTATGGCGGTAACCTTTGGCCTTGGTGCAATCATGCTGGCATCCGGCCTTGCCTTCACCATCCTCAAGATTGTCGGCGGCCTTTATCTGATCTGGCTCGGCATCAAGACCTGGCGGGATCGCTCTAATCTGGTTGAGAGCAACGATGACGATCAGATCCCAAATTCCAGCAAGCTGTTTCTGACTGGCGTGGGCATTGCGCTTACCAATCCCAAAGCAATGGCGGTTCTGGTGGCTATCATTCCGCCTTTTCTGACCGGCCCGTCTCAGCTTCTGGTCGAAGGCTCAATTCTCTCCTGCACCTATGCAGCAACCTGCCTTGTCAGCCATATTGCTGTGGCATTGCTCAGCGGTCGCTTTCGGCTTTTCATCACCAGTCCGCGTCGGGTCAAGATCTTGCGCCGCTCCATTGGTGCCACCTTCATGGGCTTTGGCATCGCCATGGCAGCAGCCACCCGCTAGACAAGAAAATCACCCAACAAAAAAGCCCCACTCAAATGAGCGGGGCTTTTTCAATGATCAGATGATCAATGGCAATTAGCCAACAATCTCTTCGTCAGCGAAGAAGAATTTGATTTCTTCAGCAGCAGTCTCAGGAGCGTCTGAGCCGTGAACAGAGTTTTCGCCGATGGACAGAGCGAACTCTTTACGGATGGTACCTTCAGCAGCTTCTGCTGGGTTGGTAGCACCCATGACTTCACGGTTCTTGGCGATCGCATTTTCACCTTCCAGAACCTGAACAACGACAGGCTCGGACATCATGAACTCAACCAGCTCACCAAAGAAAGGACGCTCGCTATGAACAGCGTAGAAGCCTTCAGCCTGTTCTTTGCTCATACGGATGCGCTTGGAAGCAACGATGCGCAGGCCAGCGTCTTCGAATTTGGCAACAATTTTACCGGTCAGGTTACGCTTGGTTGCATCTGGCTTGATGATGGAGAAAGTACGTTCGATAGCCATAAAAACTATTCCCGATTTTAGCTTGTAAAGAAAAAGCCGTTTGTCAGAGGAATACGACAAAGGGCCAAAAGATTTGGCCGCTATATAACCGCCCCTTGGCCCAGTAGCAAGCCCTATTGCATGACAAGCTCATGACAGGGCTGCATTCCTCCCCAACAGCTACGCCTGCAACCAGCCTCAACCCTTCGCTTTGCGTCCCAATCCATCAAACAGATCCAAACAGCGTTCGAACCATTGTGCCACTGGATCATCACCTTCCAATAGCGTCAGGTCAGAGACCATCCGCGCCCACTGAAAAGAGCCAAATACACAATAATCTGCATAGATGGGTGCATCACCACCCAGGAAATCATGCTTCTTGAGTGCCAATCTCAAAGGCAGCAAGCTGGCACGGAATGCCTGCAAAGTCTCATCAGACTGATTTTGCACCTCTTCCAAAGCCTTGCCAAAGCGCTTTTCACGGCTCTCACGGAAATAGCTCTGATCAGCCTGATCAAGAATGGAGTGAATATCAGCCAGAACCAGTTTCACGATGCCCGCATCAACCGTCGCTCCAGTCCACCAATGCATGAAACGTGAAAGCTGCAATCCACCCTCACCATCAAAGAGGCTCGGCTTATCAGGATAGGTGCGCTCCAGATAAACAGCAATATCATAGGATTCGCGAACAATCTGCTCGCCATCTTCGATCACCGGCACCGTCCGCTGGCCACCACCGGCAATAGACGGGATATCCGTGAACATTGTGGGCACGGTCTCGTAATTCAGCCCTTTATGTTCCAGAGCCATCCGTGTCCGCCAACAGGCCGGTGAAAAACGCAAATCCTTGGACGCCCCACACAAATCATAAAGCTGAATGGTCATCTCGATCCCTCCCCGATCAGCAAATCAATTGCGCCAAGACTGAAAAATCTCGCTCCCCCTGTCAACTAAACCAAACGGTCATTAGCTGACAAAACACTCTTTTCCATTGGACAAAAATGCGCTTCGAGCAGTTGCATTTATCCGATCCCCATTGCCTTCGCGCATCAAATCAGGCACAAGCAAATCATTATGCTGCATATCAACAATCTAACCTATCGCATCGCTGGCCGCACCTTGCTGGAAGATGCCACGCTCGTCGTTCCCGAAGGCTCCAAATTTGGACTGGTTGGCCGCAATGGCACCGGCAAAACGACCCTGTTCAAGCTTCTGGTAGGTGACATTGCCCCGGAAAGTGGCTCTGCCTCCATCCGCAAAGGCGCACGCGTCGGTCAGGTGGCTCAGGAGGCCCCAGCCTCGGACGAAAGTCTTTTGGAATTCGTGCTGAAAGCCGATGCTGAGCGCAGCTCACTGTTGGCAGAGGCCGAAACAGCGTCCGACCCGAACCGGATCGCAGAAATTCAGCTTCGCCTTGCTGATATCGGTGCTCATTCAGCAGAAAGCCGCGCCGCAACCATTCTTCATGGCCTTGGTTTTGATGCAGCAGCACAGGCCCGTCCCACCAAGGATTTCTCAGGTGGTTGGCGCATGCGCGTGGCTCTGGCGGCCATTCTCTTTTCCGAGCCAGATCTGCTGCTTCTAGATGAACCAACCAACTATCTCGATCTGGAAGGCACGTTATGGTTGGAGAGCTATATCGGGCGTTATCCGCATACTGTGATGATCATCAGCCATGATAGAGACCTGCTCAATAAAGCCGTCGATCACATTGCTCATTTGGATCAGCTGAAACTGACTTCCTATCGTGGCGGCTATGACAATTTCGAACGCACCCGGCGAGAAAAGCTGGAACTACAGCAAAAGATGCGTGCCAAACAATTGGATCAGCGCAAGCATCTGGAAAGCTTCATCACCCGCTTCAAGGCCAAGGCGACCAAAGCCAAACAAGCCCAGAGCCGCATCAAGGCACTGGAACGGATGAAGCCAATCGCTGCCGTTGTGGAAGATCATATCAAGCCGATCACCTTCCCAAATCCTGAGAAGCGCGCAGCTCCACCCATCATTCGACTGGAAAAAGCGTCTGTTAGTTATGAACCAGACAAGCCGATCCTCAGAAATCTTGATTTGCGCATTGATCCTGATGATCGCTTGGCCCTGTTGGGTGCCAACGGCAACGGTAAATCCACCTTTGCCAAGCTGATCTCGGACCGACTAAAAATTGATGATGGCATCATCAATCGGGCCAACAAGCTCAAGATCGCTTTCTTCGCCCAACATCAGCTGGATGAGCTCCGCCCGAATGAAAACCCGGTGGAGCATGTGCGTCCGTTGATGCCGGATGTTCCGGAAGCGAAGGTCCGCGCACGCGTTGCCCAAATGGGTCTTGGCACCGAGAAGATGGACATCCCGGCCAAGAGCCTGTCTGGTGGTGAAAAAGCCCGACTTCTTCTGGGTCTTGCCACCTTTGAAGGGCCGCATCTCCTGATCCTCGATGAGCCGACAAACCATCTGGATATCGACAGCCGCGAAGCCTTGGTCCATGCCATCAATGATTATGAAGGCGCGGTACTGCTCATCTCCCATGATCGGCACCTGATCGAGGCCTGTGTCGATCGTCTGTGGCTTGTGCATGATGGCACCTGCAAAAGCTATGATGGCGATCTGGAAGATTATCGCCGCCTGTTGCTTGCCAGCCGTAATAGCCCGGATAGCACCGCCAAGGAAAAAGCAGCCAACGGTGAAGCCAATCTGGCGGCGGAGAAACGTCGCTCCTCTGCCGAAAAGCGCAAGGAACAGGCCCCACTGCGTCGCAAAATCCAGGCAGCCGAGCGCGATATGGATAAGATCCGCGAGCGTTTGGCCAAGATGGACGAGAAGCTGGCCGATCCCGATCTTTATGCCAAGTTTCCCGAAAAAGGCGTCAAGCTTTCCAAAGACCGCAGCGATCTGGCCGATCTGCTCGACAAGATCGAGGAGAAATGGCTTGAAATGTCAGAGGAACTCGAAGCTTAGCCTAAAACCCATGAATTGAGCGGAGAAACCATGTCCCAGTCCATGTCCCTGATCGCCATTGTGGTGCGAGACTATGACGAAGCGATTGAATTCTATACTCAAAAGCTTGGCTTTGAGCTGATTGATGACACCTATCAGCCGGAGCAGGACAAAAGATGGGTGGTGGTCCGGCCAAAGGGTGACAGTCCGACGTCTCTACTTCTTGCCCGGGCCAGCAATGACCATCAGGCAAAATATGTCGGTGATCAGGCCGGTGGTCGGGTCTTCCTCTTTCTGGAAACAGATGACTTCTGGCGAGACTACGAGCTTTACAAAAGCCGTGACATCACCTTCATCCGTCCACCTCTGGAAGCTGACTATGGAACTGTCGCCGTTTTTGAAGATCTCTATGGCAACCTTTGGGATCTGGTAGAATATTCCAAACCAAAGTGAAGCATCACTTTTTGAACTCGGGACCGACAACTTCAATCTTGTTGGTCCAGATATAGCCACCAATCTGCGCAGGTACTGCTTCGATAGTGGCCAGATCATCCAATCCACGACTGCCTGTGTTGCTACTGCTGTAATCACCTAACAGAATAAGCTCGCTTCCAGCTTCCTTCATACGCTGATGGAACAGCCCCGGCCAGCCCCACATCCAGCGGGCATAATTGCTAGGAACCGCCAAAATCCGATTATGACAAATATCCGGAATATGGCCACTCCATCCCAATGCTGCATAAGATTTCAAGCAAGCTTTCACACTTTGTTTGGTATATCCCTTCATATCAGAATGTGCATCCAAAACAGTCGCGGTTGGCTTGGCTCCACCATAAACCGCCCAGATCTGTTTCTTATAATTCGGGTTTGACGTCAGGAATTGCGCAAAGGCTTTACCCTCATCCGCATCATTGCTTTTGAAATTGATCAGAAACTTTTTGTCAGGAAAGGCCGCAAATACTTCTACCAACTCAGGCATGGCACCGACATATTTGCCACGAAGTGGAAATGTCTTGCCATCATCCGCGCTATAACCATAGCCAATATCGAGAGTTTTCAGGAATTTCATTGTGGCATCACGCACTGGCCCCTGCCCGTCGCTACGACAATCCAGCGTCCAGTCGTGATAGACAGCCCATTTGTCATCGATGGTCAGATGAATATCCAACTCAACGATATCAGCCCCAGCCTCAAACGCCGCCTTCATGGACGGCAATGTATTCTCAATCAGCTCGTGACTGGGCTGATCAATCAGCCGAGCAGTGCAGGTTTCATTGGTGATACCTTTCGTGGGAAAGGTTTGGTGCACCCCGCGATGAGCGATCAGTCGCTTCTGTGCTTCTGGAAAGCTTGAGCGCATGAGTGGACTATTAAAGGCCCATACACCAATCACCACAATAGTCAAAGCAACCAAAACTCTCTTGAAAATGACCATCGACCCAACACCTTCTGCCGCCAAAAGAAAAGCGCAGAAAGCTGCACTCTTTAAAAAACCAGCGGAAAATACGTAGTTTCCCGTCAAAAGGCAACAAGTTCACGAAGATCACGATAACAAGAGGTTTCTTAACCCAGCTTCTCCCAGCCACCACCGCCGGTTTGCTTCCAATAACTGACAGAAAAATCCTTTTCTTTCAGCTCTTTCCAACAAGATCGAGATGCTTGTTTTGTCACCTCGTCCTGATCATCAAACATCAAGATGGCCCGCTCCAGCCCCTCCAATAGGGAAAGATCGGTATTGGGCAATGCACCATCGACAAAGAAACGGACCTGGGCTCCATTGGCGGCGGGTAAAGGGTGTGAAGACATCAAAATCGGTTGTTTATCCTCGTGATCCTGCCCGGCGAGACCATGAGCCAAAAAACTGTCATCCCGAAAGGTCCAAAGCTGTGCATCCAGTCCCTTGAGGCGCTCAGGAGTTCCAACCTGTACAAAAGACTTCCAACCACGCTCCAGACATTTTTCCAATAGTCTGGGCAAAGCCATTTCCAATGGCTGACGCTGCAAATGATAAAAGAAGATTTCGGCTGGCACTTTTTTTGCCTCACAATGATTGAGATCCCAGCATAGAAAGCAAGGAACAATAAGGCAAAAGAAAAGGCTGGTACTGGCCAGCCTTTTCTATAAATCAACAGAGCAAGAATATCTTACCCTTCATAATTATCTGCAACCATACGGTCCAGCAGGCGAACACCATAGCCAGATGCCCAGCTCTGGCTAATCTCTGTCTTTGGAGAACCCATGGCAGTACCAGCAACATCAATATGCACCCAATCAGTTTCCCCAACAAAGCGCTTCAGAAATTGTGCTGCGGTGATGGAACCAGCCCAGCGACCACCGGTATTCTTCATATCGGCAAACTGAGAATCGATCATCTTGTCATAGTCTTTGGACAGCGGCAGACGCCATACAGTCTCACCTGTCACCTCACCAGCGGCAGACAATTGCGCGCACATCTCATCGCTATTGGAGAAGATACCAGCATTGTGATTGCCCAGTGCCACCAGAACTGCGCCGGTCAACGTCGCCAAGTCAATCATGAATTTTGGCTCATAGGTCTCTTTGATATAGGTAAGAACATCAGCAAGCACCAAACGACCTTCTGCATCTGTATTGATCACTTCGATGGTTTGACCAGATTTGGAGGTCACAATATCACCGGGGCGTTGCGCATTGCCATCTGGCATATTTTCAACCAGACCAATGGCACCGATCACATTGACCTTGGCTTTACGTGCAACAAGTGCATGCATCAGACCGGTCACAGCTGCGGCACCGCCCATGTCACCTTTCATCTCTTCCATGCCACCAGCTGGCTTGATGGATATACCACCGGTATCAAAAACGACGCCCTTACCGATGAAAGCAATCGGGACTTCGCCTTCCTTGCCGCCATTCCATTTGATGACAGCTACGCGTGGACCACGAACAGACCCTTGCGCCACACCCAGCAGCGCCCACATATTTTCTTTTTCAAGTGCGTCCTGCTCAAGGATTTCAACCTCGGCACCGAGTGCTTCCAAGGCCTTGGCTTTGGCTGCAAACTCTTCCGGGCCAAGAATGTTGGCTGGCTCATTGACCAGATCACGCGCCAGCAAGGTGCCATCAGACACTGCATCATCGCGCTCCCAAAGCTTGCCAGCTTCCTCATGGTCTGCGACTTGAACAGTCACATTCGGCGTTGGCTTTTCTTCCTTCGGCTCACCTTTGTTGGTTTTGTATCGATCAAAGTCATAACTGCGCAACTTCATACCCATTGCAAAAAGCGAGGCACAGGACGCATTCACATCCCCAGACGCCAGTTGCAAGATCATTGATGATTTCTCGATGCCTTTGACTGCAGCCATTGCAGCACCGCCAAGGCGGAGCCATTCTGTCTCACCAAGAGTATCCTCACCAACACCAAGCAGCAGAATCCTATCAAGCCCCACGCCCCCCGGAGCAAGAATGGTTTGGGTAGAGAACAACTCACCCTTGAAATCCGCAGCCTTGACAGCGCGTATGATTGCACCCTGGGACGCTTCATCCAGTTCTTTCCCCAATGTTCCAAGGGCCAGATCTTTGCCAACCAGAACAAGCGCATTGCCCGATTTTGGTGCAGTCACAGGGTGAAATTTGATGACTGGTTGCTGTGCCATACGTAAATGTCTTTCATCTCGTTGAAATGGCCGCCTCCCAATTCATCCCTTGTGAGAAAGAGACAGCCAGAACATATGGCTATGCGTCGGGTGCGACAATGATAAGAAAACAGGCCTTGAATGTGGAACCTTTAGCCCCCAACTTCAAGAGCGCATTAGCGGATTCCGGGAATGAGCCGACCTCTGTTCCCTCTTTTACACAATGCTCTTGTTCACACAGGAAAAGCTTGTCAGCCCATACCAACTTCGTGACCGAATGCATCAGGCCTTGAATTCGCCAAAGAACTGCCGTAAGCCACGATAAACAGGTGAATAAAACCACTTGGATCATAGTCGGATATGATTTCTTCAGCCAAAATTTTGCCAGAGCTCAAGTTGGCCAGAAAGACCAAATAGAGCAAGCGGGAAAACGGACCAGGATAGATGAACCTGATTGAACGCTATATTTTCCTACGAGCATTCGCTGCGTTCATGATGACAGTCGTCGTACTGTGCGGTATCGTCTGGCTCACTCAGGCCCTGCGCGATCTGGATCTGGTAACGTCAAAAGGGCAAACCATCCTGATTTTCCTGTCCATGACATCGCTCGTTCTACCGACACTTGTCATGGTCATTGCTCCTTTCGCCATTCTCATCGCTGTCGCACATACACTCAATCGTTTGAACGCAGACAGTGAACTGGTGGTCATCAATGCCACCGGCGCCCGCCCATGGACTGTGGCCAAGCCTCTGATTATCCTCGGAATAATTGCGACTGTCCTTGGGGGATCCATTAGCCTCTATCTCAGTCCCAAAGCTTTGGGATCCTTGCGTTTGTTCATAACACAAGTGCGCGCCGATCTCGTTGCAAATGTCGTCAAGGAAGGCCTTTTCACTGAAATTGAAGAGGGCATGACATTCCACATTCAAAAGCGTGAAGCCAATGGCATCATGCGTGGCCTGTTTCTCTCCGATGAGAGAGATCCCAAGAAGCATGTCGTTTACTCTTCTGAATTTGCACAAATCATAGAAAATGAAAAAGGCACTTTCCTGCGCATGACGCGTGGGATCATTCAGCAACGCCATCCTGCAGATCTTGCAAAATCTGCTGAAAGCAACAAATCAACCAATCAACCGCAGGACACTCAAATAGATGCTCTAATTGCCGAAGATTTTGGCTCGGTCAATATCGTTGAATTTGATTCTTATATTGTCGATTTGTCCAAATTCACCGGCGTGGATGAGAACAAATCGCAATTTTTCAAACCTAGAGAGCGTCCAACTGCATTTTTCTTCAACCCCGACCCCAACGACCCCTACTTTTCGCAGAAATCAGGTCATGTGCGATCAGAGCTACATGATCGTTTCTCCAATCCGCTCTATAATATGGCCTTTGTCACCATCATCATGGCCTTCCTGATGCAGGTTCGTACAACCCGTGAGAGGCGCAGCGATGCAATTATTATCGCTGTTGCTTGCGCAGCAGGCCTACGCTTGCTCGGTTTCGCCGCCACCTCTCTGGCAATATCGACGCCTTTTGCAGTGCCTCTCATGTATGCTTTGCCAATTCTGGGAATTGGTGCCGGACTATGGATAAGCCTTACCGGTCGCCGCGTCGAAGCAGTAGACAATCTTATCCAGCTTATGGAATATATGACTGAAAAAGTGCGTAAGAAGTTGAAGAAATTTCAGACCCAGCCATCAGAGCAAACGGGATAGATTTCACGAATGCTGACCACAATTATATCCCGTTATATTGCAAAGCGCCTTCTGCTTACGATCTTCACAATTTTCATGGGCGTGTTCATGTTGGTTTTGCTCGTCGATTTTGTCGAGTTGTTGCGCCGGGCTGGCAGTAAAACCGATTACGATACATTTGAACTATTCCAAGTCTCGATTTTCCGGGTACCGGAGCTAATGGAGCGCATCCTTCCATTTGCAACCTTGTTTGGGTCCATGATCGCGTTTCTGAATCTGTCTCGAAAGCTGGAGCTGGTCATAATCAGAGCTTCCGGTATGTCTGCTTGGCAGTTTTTGACCCCTGCATTACTCGTAGCTGTTGGTCTGGGCATACTTTCCTTCACCACATATAATCCTGGATCAGCTCTTCTTAAAAATCGATCTCAGGAACTTGAAGCCAAGATCTTTGGCGTCAATTTCTCCAATGCTGGCCAAACCAATAGCCAGGACTGGGTGCGCCAGAATGGCAAGGATGGTGGTTCCATTCTCCGTGCACATACCAGCTTTGATCAAGGCCGCAAGATAGGTGGTGTGACCGTCTTCTCCTATAATGACGATGGAGATTTTCTGGAACGCGTCGATGCCAAATACGGCGAATTACATTCAGGTTATTGGCTATTAACAGATGCCATGGTCAGTTCATCCGACGCTGCCCCCAGACGATATGATACCTATATCATATCCACCCACATGACACCGGAAGAGGCAAATGAAGCCATCGCAAAACCGGAAGCTGTTCAATTCTGGGATCTGCCCGCCATTATTGGACAGGCAGCCTTATCTGGGCTGCCTGCACATAAATATCGTTTACGATATCAAATGCTAATGGCCCAGCCACTGCTCTTGGCGGCCATGACTTTGATCGCGGCAACGGTGACCTTGCGTTTTTTCCGCTTTGGAAGTGTGGGAAAGTTAATTCTTGGTGGCGTTACGGCTGGCTTCGTGCTTTATGTTGTGATTGAAATTGCAAAAGATTTGGGCAGTACAGGACTGGTTAACCCAATTCTGGCAGCATGGCTTCCAGCAATTGTAGCATCCGCGATGGGATTTACAGTTTTATTGTATCAGGAGGACGGATAAGTATGTGGCGTACCGTCCACGACGCTGACAACCGAGTGAACCTTGAACGCTCTGGTCAAATGGCCGGATTGCGTGCAATTTTGCTCGCCTCTGCAGCAATAGTGCTCCCACTCTCTGTATCCATGGTTCTTTCGACACCACTTCATGCTCAATCATTGACAGATTCGGTGAAGTTCCAAGCAGACCCAGATGCCCGCATGCTGGTCGAAGCTGATCAGATGGTCTATGACTATGATCGGGAGCGTGTCTCTGCTGTTGGCAATGTTCAGATCTATTATGGTCAATATGCCTTGCAGGCTGACAAGGTAACCTATGATCAAGCGTCCGCCCGCCTCATCGCTGAGGGCAGCGTCCAGATCACGGAACCTGACGGCAATGTTGTTACAGCAAATCACGTTGACATTACCGATGACTTTCGCACGGGTTTTGTTCGCTCTCTTCGGGTAAAAACACCCGAAAATGCCCGTTTTGCAGCTGAACGCGCAGAACGCAAAGACGATGACATCACTGTCTTTGATAAAGGTGTTTACACAACCTGTGAGCCATGTCGCGATAATCCAAACAAATCGCCTGTCTGGCAGATCAAGGCGTCGCGCATCATCTATAATTCCAAGGACAAGATGGTCTATTATAAGGCCGCAAAACTGGAATTTCTGGGCATTCCCCTTCTCTACACTCCATATTTTGCACACCCTGATCCATCCCGGAAACGCAAATCCGGTATTTTGACACCATCAGCAGGTTTCGACAGCAAACTGGGTTATCACGCAACCGTACCTTACTTCTGGGCGCTGAGCGACAGCTATGATGTGACATTCTCGCCAACCTACTACACCAAGCAAGGTCTTTTGGCAGAAACGACATGGCGGCAGCATTTGGGAACGGGCATCTATTCGGTGAAATTTTCTGGCATCAACCAGCAAGATCCGAGTGCGTTTGCCGGTACAAGTGGAGACCAGCGACTACGTGGTGCGGTCCAAACCGAAGGCTCATTTAACCTCAATAAGCAGTGGAAATTCGGCTGGGATGTTTCTGTCATTTCAGACAAACGTTTCTTGCGTGATTATGGCCTGATTGATCGCGGCAAGGAAGATACGCTGTCGACCGTTTATCTAACCGGTCAAGGCGAGCGCAATCACTTTGATGCCCGCGCCAATTACTACAACATCATGACCGATAGTTTGAGCCAGTCTGAACAAGCTATCGCTCATCCCGTGATTGATTATAGCGCCTACGCAAAGAACCCCATTCTTGGTGGAGAAGGTCGTCTCAAGATCAATTCCACAAGCTTGACCAGGGATGATGAAACCTCGGCCACCGTCGGAAACATCAAACGCACCTATGGTCTTGCTGGCTCCTACAATAGAACAAGTGCGGAAGTTAGCTGGAAAAAGAAAATTGTAGCAGTCGGTGGTCAGGTCATTACACCTTTCACATCACTGCGTGGTGACTTCTATTGGATGCCCAGCAAGTCCGGAGCTCCCGCTGCCTTGGTGGATGATTCCGTTGCTGTTCGTGGTATGCCGACAGTCGGAATCGATTACCGTCTGCCTATCCTTGTTCAGACAGCCAATACATCACATATCATTGAGCCGATCGCACAGGTTATCGTTCGACCCAATGAGGCAAAAATTGGCGAATTGCCTAATGACGACAGTCAAAGCCTGATTTTTGACGATTCAATCCTGTTCGACCCAAACAAGTTCTCAGGTTATGATCGTCTTGAAGGTGGAACTCGTGCAAATATTGGCTTCCAATATCGAATGCAGCTGGCAAATGGATGGTCTGTCAATGCTCTGGCGGGACAGTCTATCCAAATTGCAGGCACCAATTCCTTCTCCAAACAGGACCTGACCAGCACTGGTCTGGCTTCTGGTCTGGACGCCAAGAAATCGGATTATGTTGCCAGAGTTGGATTAAATTCCGGCAAAGGTATTCAGGGCATTGCACGAGGACGCTTTGATTCCAAATCGGGCAAGCTGAAATATGCAGCAACAGAAGCCAGCGGAACATATGGTCGATATTCCGGATCGTTGGGATACAGCTATACTGACAAGCGACCATCTGCAGGGATCAATGAAATCCGTCAGGAAATCACTGCTTCCGCAGCTGTCAAGCTCCATAAATTCTGGTCATTGTCTGGTGCTGCACGCTATGACATCGCCAATAAAGGTCTGGTAAGCAGCAACATCGGCCTGCAATATGATGATGAGTGTTTTGCTGTCAGCTTGAAGTATGAGCATTCTCGCGACATTTACTCTGATATTGATGCAGCTCAGTCCATCAAGTTCCAATTCAATCTCAAATCCATTGGCGGAGCGGATTTCAAGAGGGATTTGAATTAATCATTGGCTCGTTGATCCAAGTCTAGCCGCATTCTGCCCTAATAGTCAGAGACGAACCTGGCGAGGAGTATTCCTCGCCCCGCTTCGGGAAAATTAATATGACCTACTTAGTCTTTAACCGTCTGGCATTTCTGGCAAGTCTGACTATTCTTTTGTCTCTGTCACAATTCACTATCGTTAACAAGGCCAATGCCAGTCGCATTGTGGCAGTTGTCGACGGTGCGGTTGTTACCGATTACGATATCTCCCAAAGACAGAAACTTGACCGCCTGCTTTCCGGTGGGAAAAAACGACTTGGCCGTACGGCAACTTTGAATGCCTTGGTTGACGACAAGCTAAAACTCTTTGAGGCTCGCCGGGTTGGTGTTCTGGCAAAGGACAACGAAATCGAACGTGCCATGCGCAACATGGCTTCAAATGTGCGCATGAAGAAATCACAGATGATTTCGGTTCTGCGACGCTCAGGTATCGTAGAAGAGAGCCTTAAATCATGGCTGAAAACCCAGATTTCCTGGAACGCACTGATCCGAGCCCGCTTCAACGCTCAGGTGCGCATTGAAGAAGCCGATATTGCCCGTGCAATCGTCAAACAGAAGAAAGACAGCAAAGACATCAAATCAGCGGTCAGCTATACCCTGACCCAAATTACTTTTGTTGTACCCAAGAAAGCATCATCACAGCAGGCCAAACGTCGTCTGAATGATGCCAGTCGTTTCCGTGCATCTTTCAAATCCTGCGACAAGGATCTTAAAGTCGCTCGTCGACTACAAGATGTTGCCATTTCCCGCTTGGGACGCCGTATTTCAACCGACCTTCCTGAGTCGATTGCAAAAACCCTTGCAAACACGCCTGTCAATGGTGTGACCAAACCTCAGCGAGGCCAGAATGGTTACGAACTATACGCGGTCTGCGGTAAAAAAGAGATGGGTAAGAATGTCGCCTTGCGCAATGCTGCAGAAGGTGAGTTGAAAAGCAAAAAAGGCGAAGCACTGTCACGCACCTACCTTCGCGAGCTAAGAGCCAAGGGTGTGGTGGAATACCGATAGCCCGCCAATGATATTCAGATCGGCACAAAGATGATCTGCCCTGCAAACCAAACGAACGAGTCAAATCATTGAGATAGCTCAAACTTTCCGTGCTATGCTTATGATTTCAAGCAAGCTTGGTAAGCTCTCATTTCCATCTTCTGGTCAGGTATTCGCATGCACGCTCCGTCCTCCCTCGCCCCCCTTGCTCTTTCCATGGGAGAGCCTGCCGGAATTGGTCCTGAACTGGCTCTAAAAGCTTGGCTTGCCCGGGAATCTGCCAGCCTGTTACCTTTTGCTGTTCTCGGTTGCCCCGATCTGCTGAGATCCCGTGCTCAGGCTCTTGCTCTATCAATACCAATCGAAGTTTCGAATTTTGAAGAAGCCAGTGATCTTTTTCATCAAGCTCTACCCGTCATTCCACTCAAGGCATCCATCAGGGACGAACCAGGAAAGCTGGACCCAGCCAATGCAGCAGCAGTTATTGAAGCCATAGACACAGGCACGCGTGCCGTTTGGCAAGGTAAGGCATCAGCACTGGTGACGTGCCCCATTCAAAAAAGCAATTTATATGCCGCAGGCTTCAAGCATCCTGGCCATACGGAATTTCTTGGCGCTCTGGCACAGGAATTGAGTGGAAAAAAGGCTGAACCTGTGATGTTGTTAGCTGGACCAGATCTAAGAACAATCCCGCTCACAGTTCATATTCCACTCAATGAGGTCAGCAACCAGCTCACAGGCGAACGCCTGAAAACCGTTGCTCGCATTACACATCAGGACTTCCAGACACGGTTTGGAATCGAAAACCCACGCATAGTCGTCGCTGGAGTAAACCCTCATGCCGGCGAGTCTGGCACCATAGGTAAGGAAGATGATGACATTCTGGCTCCTGCGATCAAGGAACTGCAAGCAGAAGGTTTGAACATCAAAGGTCCATTGCCAGGCGACACACTTTTTCATGCCCGCGCCCGGCAAAGTTATGACGTTGCCTTGGCCAGCTATCATGATCAAGCTCTGATCCCGGTCAAAACTCTGGCATTTGATGAAACAGTCAATGTCACACTGGGCCTTCCCTTCATTCGCACGTCCCCAGATCATGGCACTGCACTGGATATCGCAGGACAAGGTCTGGCTAATCCTCAAAGCCTGATTTGTGCCATTGCCTTGGCAGGCGAATTGAGCCAAAAAGCAAAACAATCATAGTTCTTCGGATCAAAAGGCAATTTTAATGGCTCAAATCGATAATCTGCCCCCCTTGCGAGAGGTTATTGAACGTCATGGCTTGAAAGCCCTGAAAAGCCTGGGTCAGAATTTTCTGCTTGATCTGAACCTGACTTGCCGCATTGCCCGCACGGCAGGCGATCTCTCCAATCATACCATCATCGAAGTCGGCCCTGGTCCTGGTGGGCTGACGCGTGCATTGCTTCATGAAGGCGCAAAAAAGGTCATCGCCATCGAGATGGACCGACGCGCAATTGGAGCATTGCAGACGATTGCTGATCATTATCCCGGTCGCCTGGAGGTAATCGAGGGCAATGCTCTGGATATTGACATGGCCTCACTCGTACCGGAAGGGCCTGCAAGGATCGTTGCCAACCTTCCCTATAATGTCGGCACGGAACTACTGCTCGGCTGGTTACGGGGTGATCAGTGGCCACCTTTCTATGACAGCCTGACATTGATGTTCCAAAAGGAAGTGGCTCAGCGCATTACAGCGACCCAGAAAGACAAAGCCTATGGTCGTCTAGCCGTAATTGCTGGTTGGCGCACAAATGCCATCAAAGTGTTTGACGTGGCCAAGGAGAATTTCTCTCCACCACCCAAGGTTACCTCAGCAATCGTGCATCTGACACCCAAAGACAATCCTCTTCCCTGCAAATTGAAGTATCTGGAGCAAGTGACAGCAGCAGCTTTCGGTCAGCGCCGCAAGATGCTACGCCAAAGCCTTAAAAGCCTGGGAGTGGATCATCTTGCTTTGATCGAGCAGGCTGGCCTGGAACCAACACAGCGCGCGGAAACGGTCCCTATTGAAGGGTTTGTCACCCTTGCAAATGGTTTGAAAGCCATACGACAGGTTTGAGCTCACGACCTCACAAAATAAATGGCGCCAGAAACAGATCTGACGCCTTTTTTAAAGCCAGAAGAAATATCCTACTTCAGCATTTCGTCGACAAAACCACGTGCTCCGACCACACGATCTCGCTTGTGTCGCTCAGCTTCCAGAATGGATGCAACGGCCTTGAACGCACGCTCCAGATCATCATTGACGATAACATAATCATACTCATCCCAATGAGCGATCTCGACCTTGGCATTCTCAAGTCTACGCTGAATGACGTCATCTTTATCTTCCGCACGCCGCACCAGACGGTTTTTCAATTCTTCCATGGACGGTGGCAAAATAAAGATGGAAACTACATCCTTCCTGGCGGCCTTGCGAATCTGGACCGTTCCCTGCCAATCGATATCAAACAGGACATCCTGTCCTTTTGATAGCGCTTCCTCTACGGGATCTCGTGGCGTTCCGTAGAAGTTGGAATGAACCTCTGCCCATTCCAGCAGATCGCCACGCTCACGCATAGCATGAAAATTCCTCTCACTGGTGAAATGATAGTGCACACCATCAATTTCACTTGGCCGCTTTTCACGTGTTGTGGCAGAAACGGAAAGCTGCAAATTGCGATCACTGTCCAGCAAATGACGACAAATGGTCGACTTCCCCGCTCCTGAGGGGGACGACAACACCAGCATCAACCCACGCCGATCCATTACAGTTTGCGACATATTCCCTTACTCCACATTCTGGATTTGCTCGCGCAATTGTTCAATCACTGCCTTAAGATCCAGCCCAATCGCCGTTAAGCTGGTATCGTTGGATTTCGAACAGAGAGTGTTAGCTTCGCGGTTAAACTCTTGTGCCAAAAAATCCAGTTTTCGACCCACTGGCACTTTACTGACCAAAAGATCCTTTGCTGCCTGACAATGTGCATAGAGACGATCCAACTCTTCACGAATATCGGCCTTTCCAGCGATCAGAACCGCCTCCTGATAAAGCCGATCCTCATCCAGGCTTCTCTCAGCGTCCAGAATTCGTTCAATCTGGCTTCGCAACTTCTCCGCAATCGCTTCGGGTCGGCGAGCCGGGCAGTTTTCAGCTTGCTTGGTCAGATCCTCAAGTTCTTCCACTCGTGAAAGCAGGACATGCTGTAAAGCAGCACCTTCCCGTCCACGCATGGTGACGAGATCTTTCGCAGCCTCATCAAAACTGGCAAGCAATTGTGCTACCAGTTCCTTCCTCAGTTCCTCACTATCCTGCTCTTCTACCGGCTCCAAAACACCCCGAATGGACAGCAGTCCATCAATGGTCGCAGGCGCCAAATCAGCTTTCCCCTCTACAACCTTCATGGCAGCAAGCACAGCTTCCAATACTGGCTCGTTAACCTTGAGAACCTGTTCCTTACCTTCCATTTGAACGGATAGGTTTACGAAACAAGAGCCACGAGTGATGTATCGTCCCAATGTCTCACGGACTGGTCGATCCAGCCCATCAAAGCCATTTGGTAATCGTAGACGGATATCGAGCCCCTTCCCGTTGACACTTTTGACCTCCCACGTCCAGCGATAAGCATCATAAACGCCGCTGGCACGGGTAAATCCAGTCATACTATTCAAGGTCATGGGCAACATTCCTGTCGGGAGTGTAATAGGCCGAAAGGCCAAAATTCGATTGATTCCCGGATATTATCCAGAATCGCCAAGAAGATTAGCATAAGGTCAGCTTATGCAAAAAGCAGTGATGTAGACTTGATTTCTATATCCATGAAGATGCCCACATACAAAAAGACCGGGATTTGCCTCAAATCCCGGTCTTATAATCACTCACGAACTTACTCTGTTGGCTGAGCATTCTTTTTCTGTTCATCCGCCTTCACAGCTTCAGCTTTTTTTCGAGCGTCAATGCGTTGTTTCTCGATCTGACGCCAGCGTTTCACATTCTGATTATGCTCATCCAATGTCTCGGCAAATACATGACCACCGGTACCATCAGCCACAAAGAACAGATCTTTGGTTCGACTTGGATTGGCAACAGCTTCCAATGCAGCCCGTCCCGGATTGGCAATAGGTCCTGGTGTTAGTGCCGGAATCTGATAGGTGTTGTAGTCGGTCTTTTTCTGCAAATCAGACTTGAAAATCGGACGCCCCTTGGGCTTACCCTGTCCTTTGAAAATGCCATAGATCACAGTAGGATCCGATTGCAGTTTCATACCTTTCATCAAACGATTGACAAAAACACCGGCAACACGGGTGCGCTCACTCGCCTGTCCGGTCTCTTTCTCAACAATAGAAGCCAAAGTCACCATCTCTTCCTTGTTCGCCAAGGGAAGATCAGAAACACGGCGTTTCCAAATCTCATCAACCGCACGATTTCGCTCTGCTACCATGCGCTTAACAATCTCCGCACGACTCGTACCACGAGAAAATTTATAGGTCTCTGGAAGCAAAGCTCCCTCAGCAGGCATCGCTGGCATATCACCAACCAGAATCTTGTGAGCTTCAATCACTTTCATGGTCTGATAAGTGGTATAGCCTTCGGGAATGGTGAGCGAATGTAGAATAGACTTTCCAGAGGTCAGAATATTCATAACCTCACGCATGGAAAGACCAGGACGGAACAGATATTCCCCGGCTTTCAACGCTCCATCTTTCTTGTAAAGGGTCACCCCATACTCAAAGATATATTTGTTGGAAATGACATTCTGTTGCTCAAGAATACCGGCAATTGTACCCAGACCGGTACCACGGCTCACCAGAATGGTACGCTCCTTCACCAGCGGTCCTGCTTCATCAAAGCTCTGTTTGCCAAAATACAGCAAGCCGGCAATACCAACCACCATAAGCAATACAACAGACAGCATGAAATTCATGAACACCACAACAGGATGGCGTGCTGCTTTGGAGCGACCCGGTGGCGGGGGGGGAGTTTCAGGTTCGATGGCCTGACGCGGACTTTTGGGTGCCTTGAGCATCGGAGAAGGAGCTGTTGAGATCTCAAGAGCCGTTACTTCACGATCTAAATCTGGCTCTGTCGCGCCGTCATCCGGTTTGCTATCAGCGGCACTCTCTATCTCGGAGTCATTCAGATCTTGCTCAGAATTGACACTCACATCATCGTTCTTGTCAGCCAGTTCGTCCTTTATTGACTCACCGTCTTTGGTTTCGTCAGCCATTCTTGCCTCGAAAATGATGGATATCAGAGAAGAAGGATTCAGCCCTCCTATCAATCTGATATCACAATCCCATCCCACTCGCTCAGGACAATTCCTGAAACGAGATCACTTAATCTGTCGTCGCTCTAAAGGCATAACATGGCAAAAAAGAGACTGGCCAGGTTGATCTCATTCGACATATCCCGGTTTCATCTCTTGTGCCGATCTTATTCAAATCTATCAATCAACGGCCTTGAAGATAAGAGAAGCGTTGGTTCCGCCAAACCCAAATGAGTTGGAAAGTGCAACATTGACTTCCTTCTCCTTGGCTTTGTATGGAACCAGATCAATTTTTGTCTCAACCGAAGGATTATCCAGGTTCAACGTTGGTGGAACAATATTGTCACGGATAGCCAGTAACGAGAAGATTGCTTCGGCAGAGCCTGCAGCTCCGAGCAAATGACCAATCGCCGATTTGGTAGAAGACATGGTCAAACGATCAGCACCATCTCCAACCAAACGCTCTACTGCACGAAGTTCTATCTCATCTCCCAAAGGAGTAGAAGTACCGTGCGCATTCACATAATCAATCTCATCCGGTGTAATTCCCGCCCGTTTCAACGCCGCTTTCATGCAACGATAGGCACCGTCACCATCTTCTGAAGGAGCCGTAATATGATGGGCATCTCCTGACAAACCATAGCCAATCACTTCACCATAGATCTTGGCACCACGTGCTTTGGCATGTTCATATTCTTCCAGCACCACGATGCCAGACCCTTCCCCCATAACAAAACCATCTCGATCCTTGTCATATGGGCGAGAAGCTTTCTCCGGTGTGTCATTGAAGTTGGTTGACAAGGCACGACAAGCAGCAAATCCCGCATATGACAGACGGCCAATAGGCGATTCTGTTCCACCCGCAACCATGACGTCGGCATCACCAAATGCAACAAGTCGGGCAGCATCACCAATAGCATGCGCTCCGGTCGAACAGGCAGTGACAACGGAATGGTTGGGACCCTTCAAACCATTACGGATAGAGACATAACCGGAAGCCAGATTGATCAGACGGCCCGGAATAAAGAACGGGCTGATTCTGCGTGGCCCCTTTTCTTTCAGCTCATAGGCACCTTTTTCAATGCCCAATAAACCACCAATGCCGGAGCCGATCAGCACACCCGATGCAGCCTGATCTTCATAGCTTTCGGGTTTCCAGTTGGCATCTGCCAACGCCTCTTCTGCAGCTGCAATCGCATAGAGAATGAAATCATCAATCTTGCGCTGCTCTTTTTTCGGCATGATATCGTCGGGATTGAAGGTACCATTGGACCCATCACCGAATGGCAATTGGCAACCCACGTGACAGGCCAGATCTTCATACTCAAAACCAGTGACAGTTTTTGCGCCGCTCTTGCCTGCCAGAATGTTCGCCCAAGTGGTGTCCACACCATTCCCCAAGGGTGTTACCATTCCCAAACCGGTAACGACAACTCGTCTCATTCTTTTGTCTCCGATGGTCTTACCTGTAATATTCACTCTTTATGGCTGTTGAGCGCACGCTCTTCAAGCCTGCTTTGTCTCAACACAGCCATAAGCTTACTCTGCCAACGAAAATCCGTGGAAAAAGCATCTCATTTGGTCTCTATATTTTTCAGACTCGTTGAAGTCTTGCAAGACCATATCCGGTGCCATTGATCCTGCAGCAGGGTCAAAACACAAAAATCCGGGCAAGGCACACGCCTTACCCGGATTTTTGAATGCTTCGAAACTCACATCAAAGGTGAGTTAACCCAACCATTAGCCAGCAGCTTTGGTCAGGAAGTCAACTGCATTACCAACGGTCTGAATGGTTTCAGCAGCATCATCAGGAATTTCGGTGCCGAACTCTTCTTCAAACGCCATAACCAGCTCAACAGTATCCAGGGAGTCAGCACCCAGATCGTCGATGAAAGAAGCTTCGTTGGTTACTTTGTCAGCATCAACGCCAAGATGTTCGATGACGATTTTTTTTACGCGCTCAGCGATATCGCTCATGTTCTTTCCTCAAATTTTACTTCAGCATCAAAGTTTGGAAAAACGGCTTGCTTTGGCCCGGAGCCGCACCAATCACTTTCCCGATTTCGCATGTCGCCAGCCAGCAACCGGATACGGCCGACTGGCGTTTGACGCGAGTATTTCCAACAAAGACGTCCACCGCCTCTGCCGAACTCGCGCGGTTGTTAACACACTTTCTTGCGCTTGAGAAGATCAGGAATTGCACGGAAAAGCAATCTCCAATCCCATCTCGCGCCTTTTCCTCATCTATTCGATGCCTAACCAGGAGAAATCTACGCAAATTGCACAATTCCGCGCCGGATCAAGACATTCTCCGAACAGATGATCAGATCATTGCCATACCGCCATTCACATGCATGGTCTGACCTGTCACATATGCAGCTTCATTGGAAGCCAGATAGACCGCAGCCGCTGCAATCTCTTCTGGTGTTCCCATACGACCGGCAGGAATGGAGCCATTTATGGCATCTTTCTGTTTGTCGTTCAGCTTGTCTGTCATCGCGGTAGCAATGAAACCCGGCGCAATCGTGTTGGCAGTGATGCCACGATTGGCGACTTCCTGAGCCAGTGATTTGGTCATGCCGATCATGCCAGCTTTGGCAGCGGCATAATTCCCTTGTCCGGGATTACCAGTCACACCAACGATTGAGGTGATGCCAATGATTCGACCATGGCGACGCTTCATCATACCGCGCAAAGCTGCCCGAGACAGGCGCATAGCAGAGCTCAAGTTCACATTGATCACCTGATCCCAATCTTCATCTTTCATCCGCATGAACAAACCATCACGGGTGATGCCGGCATTGTTGACCAGAATATCCAGCTGCCCCATAGCTTCTTCAGCCTGACCAACAAGACCTGCAACAGACTCAGGATCGGACAAGTTGGCAGGCGTTATATGAACACGCTCACCGCCAAGCTTTTCTGCGACAGCTTCCAGCACTTCAACACGGGTACCAGACAGAGCCACAGTTGCGCCCTGTGCATGCAATGCAGCAGCAATGGCTTCGCCGATACCACCAGATGCACCGGTCACAAGTGCTGTTTTACCACTCAGATCAAACATAAAAGATCTCCTCATTTCCCCGTTCACGGGGAGATATCAGCGTTGCTTTCAATGTGACATGAGCCAGATCAATAGCTCATCATCTTCAAAAGCCGCACTTTAAATCCGTCTCAATATATGTGCTTAAGCCAGCTTTTCCATAGCAGAATCAATATCACCAGGTTCGCCAACATTGACGGTAGCAACACCTTTGGCGATACGACGAGCCAAACCTGTCAGGACTTTGCCGGTGCCGACTTCAAACAGGCAATCGACACCATTCCCCACCAGCCACGCAACAGATTCGGACCAGCGAACCATACCAGTCACCTGTTCGACCAGATGCGTATGAATGGCTTCCGGATCGTCTACCGGGCTGGCCAATACATTGGCAACCAATGGCACAACTGGTTTATTGATGCTTACGCCAGCCAGCGCCTCTGCCATTACATCAGCAGCTGGTGCCATCAAGGCACAATGGAAAGGCGCGGATACAGGGAGAAGCAATGCACGCTTTGCGCCTTTTTCCTTGGCAATATCGGCAGCACGCTCAATTGCGGCCTTTGCACCCGAAATCACAACCTGACCGGTCGCATTATCATTGGCAACCTGACAAACCTGCCCTTCCGCAGCAGCTTCAGCCACTTCGCCAACCTGCTCGATGGTCAGTCCCAGCACCGCAGCCATGGCACCTTCACCTACTGGCACAGCGCTTTGCATGGCATCGCCGCGGGTACGCAGCAAGCGAGCAGTATCAGACAGGCTCAAAGCGCCGGAAGCCGCAAGAGCAGAATATTCACCAAGAGAGTGGCCAGCGACAAACGAGACCTTGTCCGCAAGAACCAGACCTTTTTCTTCCAGAACACGAAACGCTGCAATGGAAGCAGCCATCAAAGCTGGCTGAGCATTACGGGTCAGTGTCAGATCTTCGATCGGACCATTCCACATAATGTCGGACAATTTCTCGCCCAGAGCATCATCCACTTCTTCATAGACAGCCCGCGCCACAGCGAATTCATCAGCCAACGCTTTACCCATGCCTACGGCCTGGCTTCCCTGCCCAGGGAATGTGAATGCAATACTCATATGTTCCATCCTTGCCTTAATCAGCTATTGCCCAGCAAATAGTTTTCAAGTGTATTCATATCAAGGCCCCAGTCCTGCACTGAACGCAGTAGATGTGTTATACACTCGCAGTTTGGTTTGATTGGCCAGATTGCCACCAAGAGTCAAGACTTTCAGCAAGTCTGCATCAATTTAGCGACCATTTGCGGGGGAAAGTCCCCAAAACCCGGAACAAGACAAGCTATGCAGCAAGCAAAGCTGGGGCTTATTACATTCCTTGAAGATGAAATTGGCAAAATACGCCGAAAGTCCTTGCACTTCAGAGCAAATCAGCTATAAAGCGCCGGTCAGCTTGGCTTAGGCCGAGGGCTGAAGGGAAGGCTATCGCCCGTTTTCTGGAATTTTTGGAGAGCAAAGCGATGGTACGATTGCAAAGTGATCCGGCTTCCTGTGTCCTCGCTCTTGAAAGCAAATGAAGTATAAAAAGCCTTGTCAAAAGGCTTTTTAGAGGCTTTGCGCCAGCCAAGTGGACAGTGTGTAACTCTAATGACAAGGCAGGAAAAATGGCGCTGTATGAGCACGTTTTCCTTGCTCGCCAGGATATTTCTCAACAGCAGGTTGAGTCTCTGGTAGAGCATTATAAATCCCTGATCTCCGAGTCCGAAGGTTCAATCGGTAAAGTGGAATATTGGGGTCTGAAATCCATTGCATATCGCATCAACAAAAGCCGCAAGGCACATTATGTTCTGATGAATATCGATGCAGTTCCTGCAGCTGTTGCTGAAATGGAACGTCAGATGCGCATCAATGAAGACGTAATGCGCTTCATGACCATTCGTGTTGAAGAGCACGAAGAAGATCAGTCCGTGATGATGCAAAAGCGTGATCGTGATGATCGTCGTGGTGACCGTGGTGATCGCGGTGGCCGTCCTCCTCGTGGCCCACGCCGCGATGCCGAAAAACCAGCTGAATAAGGAGCAGGTCCATGTCTGGAGCACGTCGTCCTTTCTTCCGTCGTCGCAAAACTTGCCCATTCACCGGCGAGAACGCACCGAAAATCGATTACAAAGACACCCGTCTTCTGCAGCGCTACATCTCTGAGCGCGGCAAAATCGTTCCTTCCCGCATCACAGCAGTATCTGCCAAAAAACAGCGTGAACTGGCTCGTGCCATCAAACGCGCTCGTTTCCTCGGCCTGCTGCCATACGTGATCAGCTAAGTTCAAAAGCGCATTCCCAAAAAGTTGCAGACTTTTTGGATAAGAATTCGCTTCCCAGCAAAAGCTGGCGGGAAAAATTTCAAATGGCCGGACCTGAATATTCAGTCTGGCCATTTGGGCTTTGTGAAAAGCCAAACAAAACAGACTTTTCGTTGGGGCATGACACTTCTGATCTGCCTCTAACCGCCAAAACAACCGCGGGACAGCAGGATAGATGAACCAGTATCTTTTCATAGGAATAGCGGCAGGTCTTGCGACCGCGCTTCTAAACCTGTCCGGTTACGCCGGGGGAATGGTAGGCGTTGGTTTCATTTTGGTCCTTCTCTCATCCCTTCCCATCATGATTGCCACTCTTGGCTGGGGCTCTTTCTCCGGATTGATTGCAGCTTTTACGTCTGGCGTCACACTGGCGTTGATCTTTGATCTGCAAGCCGGATTTCTTTTCCTATTGCTGAATAGCCTTCCTGCCTTTTGGATTGCACATCTGATTGGTCTGAATCAACAGATGCAGGTAACGGAAGACAATGAAAACGATCCAGTTGAACAGACAATCTGGTATCCGTTGGATCGGGTCCTGATCTGGATCTGCTCATTCGTATCTCTTGCCACCATGGCAATGTTCATCCCCTTTGGTTTCAGTGTCAAAAATTATCGCGATACCATTTCCAGTCTGATGAACCAGATCTATGCCAACGCACCGGTCAAAGGTCCGGATGGCGAGGAATTGGACCTGACATGGATGGTTGATCTCATTGCCACAATGGCGCCTTCCATCTCCACCCTCATGCTGGTTATTTCGCTGGTAACAACACTCTATCTGGCAGCGAAAATCACACAGATATCCGGAAGGCTGTCCCGACCATGGCCAAACCTTCATCAGATCACCATGCCACTTATTGGAGTGGGTGTTTTTCTGGTTGCATTGCTGATTAGCAGTTTCGGTGGAATCATCGGAATTCTTGCCCAGATCACGGCATCCGCTTTTGGCGCGGGCCTGATGCTCAGCGGCCTGTCTGTTCTGCACTATATCACCCGAAACAATTCATCACGCGGTGCTCTGTTGTGGGGAGCCTATTTCCTGCTGGTCTTTTTCTGGTGGCTGGGAATTGCGTTCGTCATTCTGGGCGCTGCGGAAAGTCTCATTCAGGTCAGAAGCCGGTTTCCGAATCCGCCTGCTGGCCCTACTCAATCCGGGGTATGAACCCCACATTCATCCGCGGCCTGACCGCCGCCATAAGGAGAAAAACAATGGAACTCATTCTGCTGGAACGCGTTGCAAAGCTCGGTCAAATGGGCGATATCGTCTCTGTACGTGATGGTTATGCTCGTAATTTCCTGTTGCCTCAGGGCAAAGCTATCCGCGCCAACGCCGCAAACAAAGCCCGTTTCGAAGCAGAACGCGCTCAGCTCGAAGCTCGTAATCTGGAAGCAAAATCCGAAGCTGAGGCACTCGCAGAGCGCATCGGCGAGAAAACCGTTATTGTCATCCGCGCTGCGTCCGAGACCGGCCAGATGTACGGTTCCGTTTCCACCCGTGATCTGGCGGAAGCTGTTAGCGAAGATGGTGTATCTATCTCCCGCAGTCAGGTTTCTCTGGAGCGTCCAATCAAAACCATCGGCCTGCATGCTGTAACTGTTATTCTGCATCCAGAAGTCGAAATCACCATCACCGCAAACGTTGCTCGTTCTCAGGACGAAGCTGAGCGTCAGGCAGCAGGTGAAGATCTGTCTTTGACCGAACGCGATGAAAGTTTCGAATTCGACGAAGATCTGGAGCTGGATGAAGAGCTGCTGGAAGAAATCGAAGGTGAAGATGAAGCTTCTGAAGAAGAAGCAAGCGAAGAAGAAGCCGAATAAGCTTTTTCACCGCACCTCATCAAAAAAGAAAAGCCCGGCCTCTGGTTCGGGTTTTTCTTTTTTTGTATGTCGGAACACCACAAATACCTGATTCATCAAGTGAACCATTAACCGTGATTCTCACGAACTCGACCTCTTCTTTGTCCAGCAATTTTGATGAGAATTTTTCCTCCCTGTTGATTGAGGTGGAATGGTAAAATCAGACTTCAAAAAGAAGGCACTCTATGTCTAAGTAGACTTCCACTCCAAACAATGAGGCCTGTTTGATGGATAGCGCTGCCAAGCTTGACAACGATACCATGGCGACCCGCCAGGCGCCCCACAATCTCGAAGCCGAGCAACAATTGCTTGGTGCGATTCTCGTTAATAACGAGACATTCTACCGCGTGTCAGACTTTTTGGAGCCTCATCATTTCTTCGATCCCAATCTCAGGGAAATCTACGAGAAGACGGCAACACTGATCAGAGCAGGCAAAATTGCTTCTCCCATCACGCTGAAAACCTTCTTCGCCAATGATCACACCATTGCCGATATGCCGGTGGCACAATATTTACTGCGCCTGACCTCGCAAGCGACCTCTATCATCAATGCTGAAGATTATGGCCTTCTGATCATGGATCTCGCAACTCGCCGCGATCTGATCCAGATCGGTACCGATGTGGTCAATATAGCCTATGATGCCCCCATCGACATGCCCCCACGCACCCAAATCGAAGATGCCGAACGTCGTCTTTTTGGCCTTGCGGAAAAAGGGCGCTCTGATGGTGGCTTCCTAAGCTTTGCAACAGCCGCGACCGAAGCCATCGAGATGGCAGAAGCAGCATACAAACGTGATGGTCAGCTTTCCGGTATCTCTACCGGTCTGAAAGATCTCGATTTGAAGATGGGTGGTCTGCAACATTCGGATTTGATCATCCTGGCTGCCCGGCCTGCCATGGGTAAAACCTCATTGGTCACCAACATCGCCTATAACGTTGCCAGTGCTTATATGTCCGAGGAACAACCGGACGGCACCCTGAAAACCATGAATGGTGGTGTGGTTGGTTTCTTCTCCCTCGAGATGTCAGCCGAACAGTTAGCCACGCGTGTGATCGCAGAACAAGCAATGGTTTCATCGGAAAAAATCCGTCGTGGTAAAGTCGACCAGGAAGAATTTGGGCGCATTGCTTCTAAAGCGCAGGAAATGCAGATCACGCCGCTGCATATTGATCAAACCGGTGGTATTTCCATTGCCCAGCTCTCAGCTCGCGCCCGCCGCCTGAAACGACAGCGTGGACTGGACCTGTTGATTGTTGACTATTTGCAGCTCCTTACAGGCTCTTCATCCAAAGCATCCCAAGGTCGTGTCCAGGAAATCACCGAAATCACCACCGGATTGAAAGCATTGGCAAAGGAACTGGCGGTCCCCATAATCGCCCTTTCCCAGTTGTCTCGTCAGGTGGAAAACCGTGATGATAAACGCCCACAACTCGCCGACCTTCGTGAATCCGGTTCCATCGAGCAGGACGCCGACGTCGTGGTCTTCATTTACCGAGAAGAATATTACCTCGCTCGCGCCGAACCGAAACCAAACACGGAAGAATATTTTGCCTGGCAGGCAGAGATGGACCGAGCTATGGGCAAGGCAGAAATCATCATCGCCAAGCAACGTCACGGTCCAACCGGTATTGTACCAGTTTCGTTCACACCAGAATTCACCCGCTTTGCCGATCTGGCACCGGATGAGTATATTCCTGAATCCTACGAATAGTGGGCAGGCATTGAACTGTGTTTAGGCCAGACACAAGAAAAACTTGCGCTAACGCAACGCGTAACCGCTAACTGTGCCATACTATAGCGACATCAACCGCCAATTTAGCGAGGTCACACATGGCTGCGCCCAATAATTTCGCGCCTTCAAATTCTGTTGCTGCTCCAAATGAAGCTGCCAGCGGATCAGATCTGGCTATCAATCTCTCCGCTCTGCAAGAAAACTATGCTTTCCTCGCCAGTCAGAGTTCCAGCGCCCAATGTGCCGCTGTCATCAAGGCTGACGGCTACGGTATTGGTCTGGAACATGCAGCGCAAAATCTGAGCACAGCTGGCTGTAGGGTTTTCTTTGTGGCTCTCCCTCAGGAAGGTATTCGTGCACGCACCACATTGCCCGAGGCAACAATCTATGTGCTGAACGGCCTATTCGGGTCCGATTGTGCCGCTCTCTATGATCAGCATGATCTACGACCTGTTATCGGATCAATGGCAGAATTGGAAGACTGGCAAAGCTATTGCCGAGATCAAGGCAAAGTCCTGCCCTGCGCTCTACATTTCGACACTGGTATGAATCGGCTCGGAATGGGTATGGAGCAGGCACAAAAGATTGCCAAAGAAACCGAACTCTCGGATGCATGTGAAATCGCCCTCATCATGAGCCATCTCGCCTGTGCAGATGAGCCCATGCACGCACTCAACAGCCAGCAGCTGGATCGCTTCCGCGCCATCCGAGAATTATTCCCGGAAATCCCGGCCTCCTTTGCCAACTCCGCAGGCATTTTCCTGGGACCCGATTATCATTTTGACCTTCTGCGTCCGGGCATAGCACTCTATGGTGGTCAGGCAGTCGGCGATCACCCCAACCCGATGCAACCCGTAGCAACCTTGAAAAGCCGAATTCTGGATGTTCGGTACGTGCCCCAAGGCCAATCCATTTCCTACGGTGCTGCCCAAGTCACCAAACGGGAAAGCCGCATTGGCATCGTGAGCGTGGGCTATGCTGATGGATATTTACGCGCCGCTGGCAGCACGGACAATCATTCTGGAGCTCATGTCTGGCTGGATGGATATAGTCTTCCCGTCTTTGGTCGCGTAACGATGGATCTCATCATGGTGGACCTTACCGACTTACCGGTTGGTCTGGCCAAACGCGGAATGTGGGTGGAGTTGTTCGGCCCCAACATCCCCATTGACGACGTTGCGGCGAGTGCAGGAACCATCAGCTATGAGCTGCTCACAAGCTTGAGCAAACGCGCCTTGCGCCGCTATCTGCCTGCCTGATAGCCTCATAATCGATTCTCAAATTCAAAAATATCCCGCAGGACTGAAATCAGTCCTGCTTTTCCTTGTGCAGTTTTCCAGCACGATTGGCAGAAGAGCAAGATCCATGGCCAGAAAGAAATCCACCTTTGTCTGCCAAAGCTGCGGCGCAGTCACCAATCGCTGGGCTGGTAAATGCGAAAGCTGCGGTGAGTGGAATACGATTGTCGAGGAAATGGAAAGCGCTGGCATTGGCGGCTCCCCCAAAACCGTCAGGGGCAAATCCGGTCGCGTCGTCGAACTGGTCTCTCTCGCAGGACAAGAAAAACCTGCCCCTCGCATCACAACGGGTGTGCAAGAATTGGATCGTGTCACCGGAGGTGGATTTGTACGCGGCTCTGTCTTATTGCTCGGTGGTGATCCGGGCATCGGAAAATCCACTTTGCTCATCCAGGCTTCTGCAGCCCTCACCCATGTAGGTCACAAGGTCGTCTATATCTCAGGTGAGGAAGCCATTGATCAAGTCCGCTTACGTGCTGGTCGTCTTGGGCTTTCTAAAGCCGAGGTCCAACTGGCAGCAGAGACAAGCGTAGAAGATATCCTGACCACTCTGACCGCAAGCCCTCCACCAGATCTGGTAATCATCGATTCCATTCAAACCCTTTGGACAGATAGCGCTGACAGCGCCCCAGGCACCGTCACCCAAGTCCGCGCATCAGCCCAAGCCATGATCCGCTATGCCAAACAAACCGGCGCTGCGGTCATTCTGGTCGGCCATGTCACCAAAGATGGTCAGATTGCAGGCCCACGTGTCGTGGAACATATGGTCGACGGCGTGCTGCATTTTGAAGGAGATGGCGCTCATCAATTCCGCATTCTACGCGCCATCAAAAACCGTTTTGGCCCGACAGATGAAATTGGTGTTTTCGAGATGACCGGTTCCGGTCTTGCCGAAATCGCCAATCCTTCCGCTATGTTCCTTGGAGAGCGCAACACCTCCACACCCGGTGCTGCCGTTTTTGCGGGCATTGAAGGATCGCGCCCGTTGCTTGTCGAAATACAAGCCCTTGTCGCCCAAAGTGCGCTTGGCACGCCACGCCGCGCCGTCGTTGGCTGGGACACTGCCCGCCTTTCAATGGTTCTTGCAGTGTTGGAAGCTCATTGTGGAGTACGCCTGTCCAGCCACGATATATATCTCAATGTAGCTGGTGGCATGAAAATCTCCGAGCCCGCAGCCGATCTGGCCGTAGCCGCTGCCCTTGTTTCGTCTCTTGCAGGCGTTGCTCTCCCGGCTGAATGCGTCTATTTCGGTGAGGTCAGTCTGTCTGGTGCTGTCAGACCAGTTGCCCATGCTTCCTCTCGAATCAAGGAATCCTCCAAACTTGGTTTTTCATCGGCCATCATTCCACAGGCCTCGGAAAAGTCCGCAAAATCCAAAGATTTGAGCCTTACCAGCATAGAAACTCTCACCGAGTTGGTCGCCCGGATTGCAGCAGGGTCAAATTTTGACCATAGTAATGACGAATGAAGCCCCCAGGCGCTTCAAAAAGCCTTGAGAGACAGGCCTCAAAGCCCTATAGAAAACATAACGGATGCATAACCACAGGATACCAATCTGATGCCGATCACACTCCTTGATGGGGTTTTTCTCATTGTTCTGTTGATCTCTGCTTTTCTAGCCATGATCCGCGGTTTTGTCCGTGAAGTTCTCTCCATTGGTGCCTGGCTGGCCGCAGCTTTTGCTACCATCTATCTGTTCGATAAAGTGCTGCCCATGGTACAGGGATATCTGCCGCACCCGCTGATGTCACAGATCGCCACAGCTACCGGCATTTTCCTGATCACGCTGATCATCGTATCCTTCATTACCATTCAGATCTCGGACTTCGTACTGGATAGCCGTATTGGCGCTTTGGACCGTACACTCGGTTTTGTCTTTGGTGCCTTGCGCGGCGCCATCTTGATGGCGGTTGCCATGATTTTCTTCAACTGGTTCGTTCCTGAAAACCGCCAGCCAAATTGGGTTGCACAGGCAAAAGCAAAACCATTGCTCAATCAGGTCGGGGAAAAATTGATCAATCTGCTGCCGGAAGATCCCGAAGAGCAGCTGATGGAAAAGATCAAGGAACGCAAGAACAAAACTGAGGCCAATAATACAAGCTACAAGAGCAATCAGGCCAACGAACTCGACCAATTGGTTTCAAAATCCAGTCAGAGCAACTGACTGGACTACGGTTAGGATGTTTTTTTACCCATAACCAAAAAAGATAGCTGACCAACCGCACCAATTGCGCTATCAGAGCCATGAATGGGCACCTGTTGAGGACAGCATGGTGTCAAAGCGTTTCCAATACCTGCAAAGGATCGCAGCCATGATGGATTTGGGACACACCCCGACCACGTCTCAACCTTCTACCTCCGACGAATGGGATTTGGATGGCGACACACTGCATGAAGAGTGCGGTGTGTTTGGCATTTATAACGCCCCTGACGCCTCTGCCCTGACTGCTCTGGGCTTGCATGCTCTTCAGCACCGTGGACAGGAAGCCGCTGGCATCGCGACATATGATGGCAAGCATTTTCATCTCGAGCGCAGGTTTGGTTTGGTTGGCGACAACTTCTCTGATGCCAGCACCATGGAACGCCTTGCAGGTACTGCTGCAATTGGTCATGCCCGCTATTCAACAGCTGGTGGTGCTGCCCTTCGCAACGTTCAACCGCTTTTTGCAGAGCTGGATGGTGGCGGTATCGCAGTTGCCCACAACGGTCAGTTCACCAACGCAATGACCCTGCGTCGCTCGCTGATCAAACGCGGCTCGATCTTCCAATCCACTTCCGATTCCGAAGTCGTATTGCAACTCATTGCCAAAAGTCGTGAAAGCAACATCGTCGATCGCTTCATCGACGCAATCCGTCAGATGGAAGGTGGCTATGCACTCGTTGCCCTGACCCGAAAGAAACTGATCGGTGCGCGTGATCCTCTTGGCATTCGACCTCTGGTTCTGGGTGATCTGGACGGTTCTCCTGTGCTTGCTTCTGAGACCTGCGCACTGGATATGATCGGCGCCAAGTTTGTTCGTGAGATCGAAAATGGCGAAGTGGTCGTTTGCTCTGAAGATGGTGTAAAAAGCTATCGTCCATTCCCTAGACAGCCTGCACGTCTGGATATCTTTGAATATATCTATTTCTCTCGCCCGGATTCTGTTCTTGCTGGTCGCTCTGTTTACGAAATACGCAAAGCAATGGGCCGTGAGCTGGCCAAGGAAAATCCGATTGATGCTGACGTGATCGTGCCAATTCCGGATTCCGGCGTTCCCGCAGCCTTGGGTTATGCGCATGAAACCGGTATCCCATTTGAACTGGGCATCATCCGGAACCATTATGTCGGTCGGACCTTCATTGAGCCGACTCAGCAGATCCGTGCCCTTGGTGTACGCCTGAAGCACTCTGCCAACCGCGCGGTTGTGCAAGGCAAACGCATTGTGCTGGTTGATGACAGTCTGGTACGTGGCACCACCTCTTCCAAGATCGTCAACATGATGCGCGAAGCTGGTGCTTCAGAGGTGCATTTGTTACTGGCAAGCCCACCAATCACTCATTCCGATTATTACGGCATTGATACGCCAGAGCGTGAGAATCTGCTCGCCGCACAGTATGATCTGGAAGGGATGCGCAACTATATCGGCGCAGATTCCCTTGGTTTCATTTCAATCGATGGCATCTACCGCTCCTGCGGCTATGAAGGCCGCAACAACGATGCCCCACAATTTACCGACCATTGCTTCACGGGTGATTACCCGACCGCACTGGTGGATGTAGATGCGGCTGAAAACCACAGAGCAGCGGCCTTGCTGGTTGAGACTGATTAGGGTCTAAAGATACAGGGCTTACTTTTGATGATCAGCAAGTTCATAAGATCAAAAATAGAGCTGCACAAACGACAAGAAGAGTGATCATGACCGAGAAAAGACTGGATGGCCGAATTGCTGTTGTAACGGGTGCTTCTCGTGGCATTGGCTGGCATGCAGCACTGGAGTTGGCCCGCGAAGGCGCTCATGTCATTGCTCTGGCCAAAACCGTTGGCGCTTTGGAAGAGCTGGACGACAACATCACCTCCATGGGTGGATCTGCCACACTCGTGCCTCTCGATATTACCGACTATGACGGTCTGGATCGTTTGGGGGCAGCAATTTTCGAACGCTGGGGCAAGTTGGATATTCTGCTCGGTAATGCCGGTCAATTGGGCGCCATCACTCCGCTCGGCCATGCTGATCCAAAGAAAGACTGGGATAAGGTCATTGGGGTGAATTTGACCGCCAACTGGCGTCTGATCCGTTCTCTGGACCCGCTCTTGCGCCGTTCAGATTCCGCTCGCACACTTTTCATGACCTCTGGCGCTCCCCATAAATGCAAGCCTTACTGGGGTATCTACTCAGTTTCCAAAGCTGGCTTGGAAGCACTTGTGCGCACCTATGCAGGCGAATGCGACAAATTGCCAATCAATGCCAATTGCTTCAATCCTGGCCCAGTCCGTACTGGTATGCGTGCCAAGGCGATGCCGGGTGAAGATCCAAACACACTGCCACATCCAAGCGAGCTGGCCAGTCACATAGTGGAATGCCTAGTCCCTGAATGCCAGGAAAATGGCCGCATGTATGACTATCCTTCCAAGAGCTGGAAGGATTACGGCAGCCCGGTTGTCGGCTAACTGATTGTTCCAATCATTTCAAAACAAAACCCGCAAAGCCAGGCTTTTGCGGGTTTTGTTTTATCAGATCAGAATATCAAACTCTATTCAGCAGATTCACTCTGTTTTGTACCAGGGGACAAATAGCCCTGTTCGTCCTTTTCCAAAGCCTGACGCAAGCGCTCTTGTGCTTCGGATGCTTCACGCTGGCGATCCCACATGGAAGCATAAAGCCCTTTTTGTTCCAATAGCTCTCCATGAGTGCCTCGTTCCTTGATCAGGCCCTTTTCAAGCACGATGATCTCGTCCGCATTGATCACAGTCGACAGACGGTGTGCAATAACAAGGGTCGTTCGGTTTTTGGAGACCTGATCTAGCGCAGACTGGATTTCCTGCTCTGTGTGGCTATCAAGCGCGGAAGTTGCTTCATCCAGAACCAGAATGGGAGGAGCCTTCAAAATGGTCCGGGCGATGGCAACACGTTGTTTCTCACCTCCAGACAATTTCAAACCGCGCTCGCCCACTTCCGTATCAAACCCATCCGGCAAGCTCTTGATGAAGTCAGAGACCTGTGCCAATTGTGCAGCTTCTTCAATTTCACCGTTACCCGCATCAGGGCGCCCATAGGCAATATTGTAGCCTAGGCTATCATTGAACAGCACCGTATCCTGCGGCACCATCCCAATCCCTTGACGCAGACTATGTTGAGAAACATCCCGCACATCCTGTCCATCGATCTCGATGGCACCACCTTTGACATCGTAAAAACGATAAAGCAGTCGTGAGATCGTCGATTTACCCGCACCAGATGGGCCAACCAGCGCCACTGTTTTTCCAGCAGGCACATCAAAACTCACACCACGCAAAATTGGACGCTCTTCGTCGTAATGGAATTTTACATCGCGGAAGCGAATGTCCCCACCTTTGATTGCAATGGGCCCGGCACCATCTTTATCGACAATTTCAGGCTCCTCACGCAACAGCGAGAACATGGCTTCGAGATCCACCAGACCCTGCTTGATTTCACGATGCAGGAAACCAAAGAAATTGAGCGGCACAAAGAGCTGCATCAATAACGCATTGATCATTACAAAATCACCAAGCGTCTGCTCACCATTGATCACGGCTTGCGCGGACAGCCCCATACAGAGTGCCATGCCAATCGAAAAGATGGTGATTTGGCCAAAATTCAGCCATGCAAGCGAGATCCATGTTCGAATGGCCGACTTCTCGTATGAAGCCATGGAAACATCAAACCGCTTGGCCTCCAGTTCCTCATTGCCGAAATATTTGACAGTCTCAAAATTCAGAAGACTATCAATCGCCTTGGAGTGGGCTTCGTTATCAGACTCATTCATTGCACGGCGAATATCGATGCGCCAAGAGCTGACTGTTGCCGAGAACCAAACGTAAAAAACCACCAGAGCGACGACAACCACGACATAGATCCAGTCAAACTGATAGGCGATGACGCCCGCCATCAGAACAAATTGCAGCAATGTCGGAAAGGCGGAGAGAATGGTATGCCGAACAACGGATTCGATCCCCTTGGTACCGCGTTCGATCACTCTGCTGAGGCCACCCGTACGCCTTTGCAAATGAAAGCGTAACGACAAACTATGCATATGGCGGAATGTTTCGTCTGATAGACGTCGCACGGCATATTGGCCAACCCGGGCAAAAATTCCATCTCGCAGTTGTTCGAAGCCAATATTGACCACACGCCCCAAGCCATAGGCGATCACCAGGATGATAGGGACACTTAGCCAACCAATTGGACCGATACCGTCAACGGCATTGGGATCAGCCAGTGCATCTGTTGCCCATTTGAAAAAATATGGTGTGAACACATTGGCCATCTTGCCCAGCAGCAATGCCACCATGGCATAGCCTACCCTACGCTTCAGATCTTCCCGATCACTTGGCCAGATATAGGGCCAAAGCGTGCGCAGGGTTTGCCATACAGGAGCCTCGGCTCGAACCGTGCCCTCAGCCTCTGATTTATCTGGCTGTTTTTGCTCTGAATCTGAAGCATTAGGGGAAGTCTGTGTAGACGACTGAGCCATGGAGGATTGGTCCTTAGAAGCAAATCCAAAGGCATAGCCGAAAGTCAGACATGTGGTCTTCATGTCTGGCGGCAAACCACGAAACAAGTCATAGCAAGGCCAATGGAAGCATAAAACGTGAAAAGGGGCTTTCAGAATGTGAAAGCCCCTTTCTATTTAGGAACCCAATTGGGATTTAACAAGCACCCTTACTGAGAATTTACCACATCAGCACTCGGAGCTTCTACAGCATCATAATTTCGCTCCCATCCGTCTTCACCCTCAGGAAGGTCGAAAACCTGACCTGGGTAAATCCAGTGTGGATCGCGAATTTGCTCGGTATTACCATCATAGATGGTCGAGTAACGAATACCTGCTCCATAGACACGGCGAGCAATCTCCCAAAGGTTGTCACCACGACGGATGATCACCTTGCGGCTGTTCACGACTTGCGGAGTTACATCACCATTGGCCTCACTCGCAACAGCATTGGCAATCTGACCATTGGTCCCTGTATCTTGCGCTGCAGATCCATTTGAAGGTGTATCCTTCTTGGCCATAACAGGTGCTTTTTTCTCAAAGCTTACCTGAGCACGGGTCAGAACCTTGCCATCAGGGCCGCTCAGCAAATCAACGCGCACGTCGTGAGAACCCACACCCAATGAGATAGGGCCATCAAAGAGGAATGTGCCTGCCTCACTGCTCTCGCTATCACTGATCGCACGATTGTCAACATAAAGGCGCAGAACGGAACCGGCAGGCTTGGCATCACCCGCGACATAGAGCACATCACCTTCCAGTTCAATCGCCTTCACGGAAATGCTCGCCTGAACGGGCTCAACCGGTTTCTGCTGGACCATTTCTGTCTTGGCAGGCTCGGTCTTCATCATTTCAGTAGCATCGGCTTTAGGTTCAGCATCCACTAATGTCTTATCAGCCATCTCTGTAGGCTTCTCAGTCGCTTCCTTGTCTGCAGCGGACGCATCAGCCATGGCTTTCTTTGCCATGTCATCAGCTTTATCAGCCATTGCCTTGGCAGCATCCACAGCTTCGCCAGCTTTTTCCATGACCTTCCCGGCCACTTCTGCCGGTTTTTTGGCCATTTCAGTAGCTTTCTCAGCAAACTTGGCAACTTCCTGTTTTGGCTGAGTTTTTGCGATCTGTGCAAGGATCTTGGAAGCCTGACCCGGCTCACTTTCTACAACGAGCAGCTCACCACTTTCTGGAATAGCCACGGCAATATTGGATTTGGAGACAATCGGGTCCGCGCCTTCGTCAGCTTTGGCAGCAAGGCTAAGATCGTGAACCCCCTTGCGCAGTGCTTCTTCCAGAATCATCACCCAGGCGCCGCTGTCATCCGCCGTGGCTTTGGCCAGAACCCGGTCACCATTCATCAGTTCAACGATGGCACCAGGAGACGCCTTACCGGCAACGAGAGTATTGCCATCTGGCTCAACGCGCACAACATCAAAGCTTGGAACAATAGCGCCAGTTGTCAAAGTGTCCTTTGTGCTCTTGACAGCGTCGGTTGCTTTTGCCTCTGGCTTTGCTTCAGCGTTCTTGGTCATTGCGTCAGCAGCCTTGTTAGCAACCTCTTTTACAGGCTTGTTCGGTGCTTCCGCTTTACCAGTCTCTGCATCGGTGGTATGCGCCTCGTTTTTTGTGGTCTCTTCAGATGCAGGTTCCTCAGTCTTCTTCATATCTGCGACAGCTGCAGGCGCGGTCTCAGCAGACTTGTCGTCCTTGGCAGATTCAGAAGGCTTCTCCTCACCTTCTTTTTTTACCTCGGCATTGGCAACAGCAGATTTATCCGCTGCCTCGTTTTTTTTCGTCTCACCGGAGGTTGATGGTGATTGAGATGATGTTTGAGATGGCGTCGTGGTTACCACTTCCTGAGGTTCGGCTTTCTCAGCCTGCTGAACCATTTTATCACCAAAGCCAAACCAAGCCAGTACGGCACCCACGATCAAAACACCTATCGTGACCACAAGATTCTTGTTCTTCATAGCAATGTCACACTTCGCATCTCTCGACGCCCATCCGGGAGCTGAAATTTTTACCTATGTATCTCACCCCCATTTAACGACGAAAAATGGCCAAGACACAAGGATTTATAAAGACTTTCCAGCAGTTCCCTAACCTGTTTTCAGCCTGCGAGCAAGGGTAGATCACTTTTTGTATGAATCCAGCTTGACGGCAGCCCATCGGGGTGCGACTTAACTTTCATGGCTAAGTTGAAAAGAATCTGTGTCTATTGTGGCTCCGGCGCGGGAACTGATCCTGCTTATGCGGCTGCCGCCAAAATTCTGGGTCAGTCTATGGCTGAGCAGGATATCGAACTTGTCTATGGCGGCGGCTCTGTCGGCCTGATGGGCATCACAGCCCAAAGCGTCATTGACCATGGTGGTAGAGTAACCGGCGTGATTCCCCACTTCCTCAAAGAACGGGAAGTGATGCTGGACTCCGTCCAAAAACTTATCATCACGCAAGATATGCACGAACGCAAACGCAAGATGTTTGATTGCGCACAGGCTTTCGTTGCCCTGCCCGGCGGCATTGGCACCTTGGAAGAGCTGGTAGAAATGTTGACATGGGCTCAGCTAGGACGGCATAAAAAGCCGGTACTCCTAGCCAACATCAACGAATTCTGGGACCCACTCATGACGTTGCTTGACCATATGCGCGACGAACAATTCATTCGCAATGGAATGGAAGTCAACCATCTCGCCACGTCAGATCCCAACCAGATTGTTTCAATGCTCCAGCAGGCAGCAAATGTACTGGATGACGCGGCTCTTGCTGATGAAACTTGCAATGAGCCATTGAACAAGTTCTAGAAAATTCAACAAATATGACAACGGGCCGAAAAATCGGATTGTTCTCTTTCATGATGCTCCGACTGGCCCGTTGAACTCAACCAACTGATGGATCCCCTCTGAAACTCCATCCATAACAGGATCCTCCTCCAATGAACCATATGGCAGCCATTGGCATCGCCACAGCTCTGACCGTTGGTCTTTCCATCGGATTTCAGGGCATTTTCGCCGCACGGCTTTCCCTCGGCGACAACGCCATCAATTCCGGAATGCTCATAATTCTGGCAGGTGGCCTGATCGCAGCGGTACTGATGGCTGTCCTTGTCCCCACCGGTCACATCGAAATCGCCAAGCTGACCGGCCCGCGCATCTTCTATCTCACACTCTGTGCAATTGCTGGTATCATCATCGTTTCCGGCTCTGCATTTGCTTTCGCCAAAATAAGCCCAGCCGTGGCGGTTGCTCTCATCATTTTAGGGCAGATGACTCTCGCTCTTGCCGCTGACTATTTTGGCTGGACAGGACAAACACCGCAACCAATCGATTTGCGTCGTGTTGGCGGACTTGTTCTGCTCGTCGCAGCAATCTGGATGCTGATGCCTCGCTCTGAACCATAAGAGAACGAATGAATGAAAAGCTGACAAATTTAGAAGGCCGCCATCAGGTGGCCTTTTGCTTATTTGTCTTTTCCGCTCTTCGTGCCTGTTTGAACGCATCCAAGCTATAAATGATGACGGATAGCCAGATCAAACAAAAGGTCACGAACTTGTCCATGGTCAGTGCTTCACCTAACACAAAGACTGCCAGCAGGAATTGGATGGTCGGGTTCATGTATTGCAGTACACCAAGAGTGGAGAGCTTCATTCGCTTTGCAGCCGCAGAGAACCAAAGAAGTGGAAAATAGGTCGCGAAACCGGTCAGGATCAGCAAAATATTGGTTTTGCTATCACTGACAAAGAGATGCGCCTCACCAATCGCAAACAAATAGATCAAATAGCCAAATGCGAATGGGATGATCAGGACCAGTTCCACCAATAGTCCCAGATTGGGTCCGACATCAACGGTTTTGCGGATATAGCCATAACCTCCAAAGGACAAGGCAACAATCAGCGAAACAATCGGCAGTTCGCCCAACCAGATCGTCTGCAACACAATTGCCAATGCCGCCAAACCAATGGCCACCCACTGGGGAACAGAAAGACGTTCTGACAGAAAGACAAAACCCAGAGCCACATTGACCAGCGGCAAGATGAAATAGCCAAGGCTGGCTTCAGTTGCCTGTTGGTTGGTCACCGCCCAGATATAAGTCAACCAGTTGATGGAAATCAGTACCGAGGAAAAGAGCAAGGCCCGAAAGGACTTCTTGTTGCGCAGAACCGGCCAAACCTCGCCCCAACGTTTCTTGACCAAAAAGAACAGTCCAACGACAACCAGAGACCAGACCACCCGGTTGGACACCACTTCCAACGGTGTGACATGGGAAAGAGCCGCATAGTACAGCGTCAGCATTGCCCAGACGCCATAGGCGGAAACAGCAGCCAGCAATCCTAATTTTTGGTCGGCAAGAGCTTGAGCGGACAAATCCTGCCCGCCCTCTCCTTTTTCAGAAGAGTGATCCATCAATAGAGCTTTACAAATGGGTGAAACGCGCGCCTATCAGACTGTTGCTCCATTCTTGAGCAACTTATAGGTCACCGAATCCACCAAGGCTTGGAAAGAAGCGTCCACGATATTCTCAGAAACGCCCACTGTAAACCAACGATTTCCCTGTCCATCCCGACTTTCTATCAGCACACGGGTGATCGCACTGGTACCACCATTCAGGATACGCACCTTATAGTCGACCAGTTCCAGATTTTTTATCTTGTCCTGCAGTTTGCCCAGATCCTTGCGAAGCGCTATATCCAGCGCGTTCACAGGTCCCTGACCTTCGGCAACGGACATACGAACTTCACCATCTATCTCGATCTTGACGACTGCTTCGGACATGGTCACGATTTCGCCCCGCGCATTGAAGCGGCGTTCCACACCGACACGGAATGATTCCACTTTGAAATATTCAGGCACTTCTCCCAGATGACGACGCGCCAGCAATTCCAAAGACGCTCCAGCACCTTCATAGGCGTAGCCCGTCGCTTCCCGCTCCTTGATCACCCCAAGTAAGCTTGCAACGCGAGGATCTTTTTTATCTGCCTTGATACCCATACGCGCCAATTCATCCAACAGATTGGAAAGTCCCGCCTGATCTGACACCAGTACACGACGGCGATTGCCGATGGCTTCCGGAGCAACATGCTCATAAGTCGCCGGATCTTTCAAAATCGCAGAGGCATGAATACCGGCTTTGGTGGCAAAAGCACTTTGCCCGACATAAGGCAGATGTCGGTTGGGAGCCTGATTGAGCAATTCATCGAAATTGCGTGACACTGATGTCAAACGCGAGAGCTGTTCATCACTAACACCAATTTCCAAATGATCGGAAAATTCCGGTTTCAGCTTTAAAGTCGGAATAAGAGAGATCATATTGGCATTACCGCAACGCTCACCGATACCGTTCAAGGTACCCTGGATCTGGCGAACACCACCGCGTACAGCGGCCAGAGAGTTTGCGACAGCTTGCTCAGTGTCATTATGCGCATGAATACCAAGATTGTTTCCCGGCACCACGGAAGTCACATCCTTGACGATCTCATAGACTTCATGCGGAAGCGTGCCACCATTGGTATCGCAAAGCACCACCCAACGCGCCCCTGCTTCATAGGCGGTTTTGGCACAGGACAGCGCATAATCCCGATTGGCTTTATAGCCGTCAAAGAAATGCTCACAATCGACCATGGCTTCTTTTCCAGCAGCAATGGCAGCTTTAACAGAGTCGGCGATGCCTTCGAGATTTTCCTCATTGGTACAGCCAAGAGCCACTTTCACATGGTAGTCCCAGCTCTTGGCAACATAGCAGATGGCATCGGCTGAACTGTTGATCAGGCCTTGCACGCCCGGATCATTGGCAACGGAGCGCCCTGCCCGTTTGGTCATACCAAAAGCAGTGAAGGTGGCTTTTTCCGTACGCTTCTTTTCAAAAAACCGATCATCGGTCGGGTTGGCTCCAGGATAGCCTCCCTCGACATAATCAACGCCCAGCTCATCCAGAATTTTGGAAATGACAATTTTGTCTTCCACGGAGAAATTGATGCCATTGGTCTGGGCACCATCTCGCAAGGTGGTATCAAACAGATAGAGACGCTCTTTTGTCATGTCCTGGTCCTGTATCATTCGGGTCTTGTCTTATAAAAAACCCCGGCCCAGTTAGGGTCGAGGCCAGATCTATACTATCAATCAGCCTTCAAGGCTCCAACTGGTCTCAAATGCACCAGTTTCTTTGTTCTTGCTGTCTTTCAGTACAACGCCCATCTCGGCCAGTTTGTCACGCAGCTCATCAGACTTGGCAAAATCCTTGTTATTGCGCGCATCAAGGCGCTCATTAACAATGGCCTGAATGGAAGCTTCGTCTACATCAGCAGAACCAGCAGGACGCCATTCCGCCCATGCAGCAGGATCTTGCATCACAAGCCCAAACAGATCCTGCAAGCTGGCTTTCAAACCAGCAGCTGCACCCTTATCTCCTTGAGCAGCAAGGGCACGAAGCGCATGAAGACGTGCGATGGCCTTCGGCGTATTCAGGTCATCCGCTAATGTAGCAACAATTTCGGCATCAACGATTGATGGATCCACATCCGCAGTCACTGCATACCATTGATCCAGTGTCTTCTTGGCATCACGTACGCCGTCCTGCGTCCAGTTGAACGGCTTGGCATAATGAGTAGTCATCAGAGCAAGGCGGATAGCTTCTCCCGGCCATTGATCTATCAGCTCATGAGCAGTGATGAAATTGCCAAGAGACTTGGACATTTTCTCGCCTTCAACCTGAACAAAGCCATTATGCATCCAGACTTTTGCCATGGCGTCATTACCATGAGCACAACGGGATTGTGCGATCTCATTTTCATGATGCGGGAAGGTCAAATCAATCCCGCCGCCATGAATATCAAAGACTTTGCCAAGATGCTTCTCGCTCATGGCCGAGCATTCGATGTGCCACCCTGGACGACCAGCACCCCAAGGACTATCCCAGCTTGGTTCATTCTCTTTGGATGGCTTCCACAACACAAAATCCATCGGATTGCGCTTGTACGGTGCCACTTCCACACGAGCACCGGCAATCATGTCATCGATAGAGCGACCGGAAAGCTGGCCATAGTCAGCCATGGAATCAACGGCAAAAAGCACATGCCCTTCAGCAGCATAGGCATGGCCTTTTTCGATGAGCGTGCCAATCATGGTCAGCATCTCATCGATATGCTCGGTCGCACGCGGCTCAATGGTTGGGCGCATGACACCCAACGCATCCATATCCGCATGATAAATGGCCGTCGTCTCATCGGTCAGCTCACGAATGGAAATACCACGCTCTGCGGCCCGCACATTGATCTTGTCATCCACATCGGTGATGTTGCGCACGTAAGTCACATGATCCTGGCCATAAACATGGCGAAGAAGACGGAAAAGCGTGTCAAACACAACAGCAGGACGGGCATTGCCAATGTGAGCAGTGTCATAAACGGTCGGTCCACACACATACATCCGCACATTATTGGCATCAATCGGTTGGAAATCTTCCTTGTTACGGCTCAGCGTATTGTAAAGCTTGAGCTGAGCCTTATCACTCTTGGCAGTCATTGCCTTTTCCCATTCCTTGAAGCGCGGCTGCGCAAACTGTGTTTCTTGTCAATCTGACTGCATAAATGCAGACAAGGATCGCCATCCACAGGATCAATCCGTGGCCGGATCTCGTTTCAATTTTTTAGGAAAAACAGGCGAAACGGCTCCAGCCAGCGAAATGCTAGCGGATAATAATCTGTCCAATAATGCAGCAGAGTTGAGCAAATACCGTTTTCATGCCCGCACAATGGCCAAATTACTCCTTTGCGTCAACTACTCATTTGAATTGAGAGATACAAATCCCCATGACGTGAGAGTAAAAATACCACCTTCTCTGAACCAAATGAATTGGGACATGCCGCAGCTGAAATTTCTATCAAAAAATTCCGTTCAGATACATGAATTGAAAATGAACGTTCAGATCAGGTTTCATTCAGCCATCGTCTATTAAACATATCATCAACCGGGGCAAACATTGAGATGCTGCCAATAATGCTCTCATTTTTTGCCCGTGTAGTGAGCAAGATTTTTGAAATTCGACAGGGAACCCATCCCATAGGCATTTTTAATGCCTGAACCAGTCGCACCCACTCTCTGTCGTTTGGAAGCTCCTGGCAGGAAACTGCCGGGAGTTTTTCCATTTATCCCCAGCTCGACGCTACGTCATTCCATCAAATAACAACTTCCCTTTGCGTTAGGGGAAATTTGATTTTCATAATGTTATGGAATGAGAATATTTTATGCGGTAATACTTGAATGTTCTAAAATATTTGACCTTTTGTCCCAATAAACTACCTTTTCCTCTTTTCCAAAGGCAATCTTTCCGCCAGAATTAGACTTTCGAAGCCCATACAAGAAAAAACTGGGCCATGCCTGATGAAAAGGCCAACAAAAGAGCACCTAGAGACCGATGAATATTCAAGAGCTTGAAAAAAATTCAGAAAATGCCGCCAACTTTCTGAAGCTACTGGCTTCAGGACCACGACTTTTGATTCTCTGTCAGTTGGTCGAAGGCGAGCAAAATGTTGGCACATTGGCCGAACGAACTGGTTTGCGTATGACAACAGTATCCCAACATATGGCCCTGATGCGCGCTCAGAGTGTCGTATCAACCCGTCGTGACGGCACCACCATCTATTACTCACTGGCCAGCCCGATCGTTGAGGAAGTCCTCGCAGTTCTACACAAGGGATTTTGCGAATAATCCTAAAGCGTGATACCTCGCTTTTGACCCAGCCAAAACAGAGAAACCGCCATCAAGGCGGTTCTGCTGTTTGTAGCGACGGCATCAAAAGCAGGGCCCTGATTCTGATCATCCGACTGCTCAATCTGCCTGAGGCAATGGTCGGCTAGCGAAATAAGGGGAGCGCACAACTGCAATGTCCAATATTCTGGCAATCCAGGGAGAAAGTATCGTACTCCCCCTGCAGAATGCAGCATCAACATTCCCTCTTTTCAAACGGATTGCCCATCTACCCTATGCCTGTTTTCTGGATAGCGCTGTGCCTTCCCCCACACTGGGCCGCTATTCCTATATGTCCGCCGATCCATTTGGTGTCTTCAAGGTTCAAGACAAAAAAACACTTTGGCAAAACAAGGCATTAAATGGCCCACCATTGGCCAGCCTACAACAATTGCTGGCTGCTTTCTCACATCCGGGACGTCCCAACCTGCCACCGTTTCAGGGTGGCGCAATGGGATATATGAGCTATGAAGCTGGCCGCCTTTTTGAAAAACTCCCGGAAACCAGACAGGAAGACAATCGTCTGCCAGACATCCAGCTTCCTTTCTATGACTGCGTCATTGCAATTGATCATTTCGCAGATGGTCCCGGACAACCCCAGCGTGATCAGGCTTGGCTCATCTCCACCGGCATTCTGGCCTCCGGCCATTTTTGTCCAAGGGTGGCTCGCGAGCGACTTGAATATTTCAAAGCTCTGCTAGAACAACCAGAGCCAGATCTGCCAAATGCTCCAATTCTATCGACATGGCAAGCCAGCAAATCCCGCTTGGCATTTGAAGCTTCAATCTTACGCACCAAGGATTACATCCTTGATGGAGATATCTTTCAGGCCAATATCACCCAGCAATTTTCACGGGCCTGGAATATGGATCTGAATGAGACTCCTCTGGCACTTTACAACAATTTACGCCAGATGAATGCAGCACCTTTTGCAGGTTACTTCCACGCCGGAGATCATGTGATCGCATCCAGTTCTCCGGAACGTTTTCTGGTTCTGGACGAAGATGGCAAGGTGGAAGCCCGCCCAATCAAAGGAACAGCTCCAAGAGACTTGAAGGACAGACGTCAGGACACCTTGAACGCCAAGGCACTGGAAAATAGTGAAAAAGATCGCGCAGAGAATGTGATGATCACCGACCTGCTGCGCAATGACCTCTCCCGCATTTGTCAGCCCGGTTCAATCAAGGTACCGGATCTTTGCAAACTGGAGAGTTATGCACGCGTCCATCATCTGGTCTCAACTGTCACAGGAAAAATGAAAAATGGTCTGGGCGCAACGGCTCTTCTTGGCGCGACCTTCCCCGGCGGCTCCATCACCGGAGCCCCGAAAATCCGCGCCATGGAGATCATCACCGAGTTGGAAGATCTACCAAGAAATATATATTGCGGATCAATGGGCTATATCAGCTTTGGCGGTGCGATGGACACAAATATTGCAATCCGCACTCTGACTATTCGACCCGATGAGATCGTCTTCAATGTCGGCGGAGGTATTACAGCTCTTTCAGATCCAGATGCCGAATATGAAGAATGCCTGCACAAGGCCAATGCTATCTTCAAAGCTTGCGGAACCAATCTTGAGACAGAACGCCCAAATCTGGAACGCGGACCACAATACACTCAGACCCAAATGGCTGAGCACAGCGAGGAAGGTACATCATCATGATCCTGATCCTCGATAATTATGACAGCTTCGTCTTCAATCTGGCCCGCTATTTCGAAGAACTGGATCAACAAGTTACCGTCTATCGCAATGATGCATTGAGCCTTGATGGTATTGCACGCCTTGATCCAACTGCATTGGTGCTCTCACCTGGTCCTTGTGCTCCTCAGCAAGCTGGCATCTGTCTGGAAGCCATTCGTCACTTTTCTGGTAAATTGCCCATTCTCGGCATTTGCTTAGGCCATCAGGCAATTGGAGAGGCCTTTGGTGGGGTCGTTAGTCGTGCCATCGAGCCTATGCATGGTCGTGCCAGTCATCTGAAGCACCGAAGCACCGGCCTTTTCAATCAGATCCCCTCGCCTTTGGCGGTTGCCCGTTATCACTCCTTGATCGTGGAAAATGAAACCCTGCCCGATTGTCTGGAGGTCACGGTCAAATCGAACAAAGGAGAAATCATGGTCTTGCGGCACAAGGATCACCCAACCTTCGGTCTACAATTTCACCCGGAATCGATCCTGACCCAGCATGGTCACAACTTGCTGAAAAACTTCCTGGAGGAGGCCCATGTCTGGCGCTCTGGCAATCAGTCTTAACGGCGAACTCCTCACCGGAGAAAAAATCAATCAAGCTGGCTTGGCCATAGCGGATCGTGGCGCTTTGCTGGGCGATGGTTTGTTTGAAACACTTCCAATCTGGAATGGCCAAATCATCTGGATAAACGAACATCTGGATCGCCTGAGCCAAGGACTATCTCTTCTTGGTATGGACGGGCCAAAAGCAAATCTCCGCAATACGATTAAGTCCCTCAAGCCAATCGCTATTGAGCATGGCGGCAATGCAATTGTACGATTGACCATTACTCGTGGCGAAGGTGGGCGAGGTCTATTACCACCTGTGACACCTTCTCCCACCATTTTGGCCAGCCTATCGCCCTACCCTCAGACCATGGCCTTCGCTGATGTCACTCTCGCAACGAGCACAATTCGCCGCAACGAGGGATCACCTCTTTCCCGCCTCAAGAGCCTTGGCTATCTCGACAACATTCTCGCCACCAAAGAAGCAAGCAACAAAGGCGCGGAGGATGCCCTTATTTTCAACAATCAAGGTCATGCTTGCTGTTCAACCATCGCCAACCTCTTTGCAGTCTTTGATAAAACCATTGTCACACCTCCTCTTAAAGATGGTGTCCTTGGCGGCATCATGCGTGAGAAACTGCTCGATCTTCTGCCCACTCATGGTGTTCAAATCGAAGAAAAAAGCCAGACCGCAGAGCAACTAAAAAAGGCTGATGGTCTTTTCCTGACCAACAGCCTTCGTATCATTCGTCGTGTTACCCGCCTGGACAACCAAGTCTTTGAAACTTCAAAGAACGATGTCGTCGCTCAATGTCAGGCAATCATGCGTGCCCACCTACAAGAGCAATTCGCAATCACGCTTTAATCCAGCCAATCAGCGCATTTTGGTGCTTCTTGTGTGCCCCATGGCATCACAGGCACTGTAGACGTAGAATTCTTCGGGCTACCCTCAATCAATTTGTCAGAATAGATCACATAAACCAGAGTGTTTCGCTTGGTATCACAACCACGAACAATTCGGGTTTTCTTGAAAATCAACGAACGACGGGTACGGAACATTTCGTCCCCTTGCTCGAATTTTTCCTTGAAAGTGATCGGTCCGACCTGACGACAGGCAAGTGATACATCCGATACTTCTTCTGCTACTCCGAACATGCCAGACAGACCACCTTTTTCCGGCACGGTAAAGTGGCATGCAACACCTTCGATCAACGGATCATCAATCGCGTAGGTCGCCAGCTTGTGGTCAGGTGTCAGAAATTTCCAAACTGTCGATTTCTTGAAAATCAAATCGGGGCTATCCGCTGCCAAAGCCATTGGGATTGAAACCATCAAAGCAAAGGCAGCCGCCAAAATTTTACGAAGCATCATCACATCCTGTTATCACATATCAGGCGAAGAAAAGAATTCAAACTCGAACCTGAAACTTCAAAAGCCCAAAACCGAATCCCAAACTCGCTAGTCCCCTCGATATATAAGTGCTTTGTTCGAAAATACGACCAATGTCGTCGAACTGTCAGAATTTTTTTGCAAGAAATGGCCAAAATCTGCAAATAGCGCGTCGATAAGAGGGGCACCCGCTTGCCAAATCCCTGCAAACCTTCTAGAAACCGACCCAGCTACGAGCAAACACTTAAATGCTCACTTTTCCTGACATCCATTAGGACAGTTTCATGAACGCACAGACCGATCAGTCTGGGCTGGGGGCACGCATTCTTGGCGCCATCACCCCGGCACAATTCAAAACCGACACCCTGTCCGGCTTGACCGTTGCGCTGGCATTGGTGCCGGAAGCCGTCGCCTTTGCCTTTGTTGCTCAGGTTCATCCACTGGTAGGCCTCTATGCCGCCTTCATTGTTGGTTTGATAACGGCAGTGTTTGGTGGTCGTCCAGGCATGATTTCCGGCGCAACAGGCGCTCTGGCAGTTGTCATGGTCAGCCTCGTAGTCAATCACGGCGTAGAATATTTGTTCGCCACCGTTGTGTTGATGGGTGTTTTGCAGATCCTTGCCGGCGTCCTCAAATGGGGCAAATTCATTCGTATGGTGCCTCATCCCGTGATGCTCGGCTTTGTGAATGGTCTGGCGATTGTGATTGGTCTCGCTCAGCTTACTCAGTTCAAGGTCAAGGACGCAGCAGGTGAGCTGGTCTGGATGAGTGGCGCACCTCTCATTATCATGTTAGGCCTTGTCGTCGCCACCATGGGCCTGATCTGGCTCGCCCCAAAGATCACCAAAGCTATCCCTGCTCCATTGTTGGCCATCGTCGCGGTATCTTTGCTGGTGATAGGACTGGATCTGGATATCCCGCGTGTAGGTGACTTGGCAACAATTGCGGGTGGTCTGCCAGAATTCCATATCCCAATGGTGCCGATTGACTTTGAAACCATCAAAATCATCTTCCCATATGCTGCGATTCTGGCCGCAATTGGTTTGATCGAAAGCCTTTTGACCCTCAACCTGGTTTCCGAAATGACCGATACCCATGGCGGTGCGTCCAAGGAATGTATTGCGCAAGGCGCATCCAATGTCGTCACAGGCTTTTTTGGCGGCATGGGCGGTTGCGCAATGATCGGCCAGTCCATGATCAATGTGAAATCCGGTGGGCGCACGCGCTGGTCTGGTATTTCCGCAGCCCTCTTCCTGTTGGGCTTCATCCTGTTTGGCTCACAATTGATAGAACAGATCCCGCTGGCAGCACTGGTTGGTGTGATGTTCATGGTTGTCATCGGCACTTTCGCCTGGAAGAGCCTTCAGATCATGACCAAGATTCCACGCCATGATGCCTTTGTCATTGTGCTGGTAACCGCAGTGACAGTCTATTCTGACCTTGCTGTGGCTGTGGTTGTCGGCGTGATCGTCTCGGCTCTCGTCTTTGCTTGGGAAGCGGCAAAACGCATTGATGTACGTGTTGGCACAGAAGAACATGGCTGGAAAGTTTATGAGCTGCATGGCCCACTCTTCTTCGGATCTGTTGCCAGCTTTGCAGAGCTGTTCAGCCCGCGCTCCGATCCTGAAGATGTCGTGATTGAGTTTAAAGATGCCCGCGTATGGGATCATTCTGGTCTGCAGGCCATCGATGCTCTTGCTACCAAATATGAAGAACAGGGCAAAAAGCTGCATCTGCGCCATCTATCACCAGACTGTGCCTTACTCTTGAAAAAAGCCGGTCGCTTTGTCGAAGTCTCCGTGATCGAAGATCCTCATTATGAAGTAGCTGTCGACTATTCGGAAATGTTCGGCGAGAACAAAGCAAAATAACTGAAATGCAGTTAAATAAAAGAAATCCTGGTAGATGATGAATCTACCGGGATTTTTTATGATCAACTTATTGCATATTCTGCATAAGTAAAACTTATACTAGAAATCAACTACTTCTTCCGTTGCAATAGAATACTAACAATAATGGAAATAAATCCTAATATACCAAATAGATAGAAACCGAACTTAAAGCTGGTTGCACGCTTGAGGGCCGCAATGTCTGCTTCCCTGATATCCAAGCCAATATCCATGATACGATAGAGCTGCCAATTCTCCCAAAGGTCGAACAGGCCGGCAAGGATGGGCATGACCACTGCAATAGCCGGAACAAGCTTCGAAAAGCGCCCCGAAAAGCTATTGCTACTGCCTAGAAGTCGCAAACCACCCAAACAAAGAGCCGCAGACAGGGATATCGCAAACACAACATCGATCAGCAAATAAGGAAATTGAACGGAGGCTCGTCCAGTCTCACCAAGGTGATAAAGTATGCCTCTGGCCTCTTCCAGATCAAAACCAAAAGGGCGTCGATCCAGCAACAAGCCTTGAGCCATATACTCCAATGACGGCAGCAAAACAAATCTCAGAAAAGCACCACTTCCAAGCGCCACAAGCCAACAAAGAATCACAAGCCACATCGGTGGGATGCGCCATACATGAGATGGACCACTCTCCTGTCGGCCATGGCTTCCATGTTTCCTCATCCTTTGGCTCCTTGGCTCTTTCCACCGAATCTCTCTCGCTTCTCTTTGGACGATAACAAGACCCACTCAAAAGAAAAGCCGCCCTGAAGCATCAAGGCGGCTTTTGTAAATCGCAAATGCGGACTGCGATCAACCCAACTGTAGATCTTCCCACATCTGAACATCACGCTCAGCGGTCCAGATCCGTGGAGTATCGATCCCGGATGCCTCGTCATAGGCGCGTGCCACATTGAACGGCAGGCAATGCTCATAGATCACGAAATCAGAGAATTTCGAGTCGCACACTTCCCGACACATATCAAAGGCTTCATTAAGTGGTGCCTGACGAGCAGCAGCACGAGCAACCGGCTCATAATGGTTCACCAGGAAATCACGGGTTAGCATGATGCCTTCATTGCACATCTCGGCAGTTGTCAAAGCCGCACCACGGCCTGGTACCAATGCTTCCGGCTTCATCGCAGCGATATTGTCCAAAGTGGTTGGCCAATCAGTAAAATGAGCATCACCACAATAGCAAGCGGACTTATATTCCACGATATCGCCGGCAAACATCACCTTGCTGTCTGGAACCCAGGCAACAATATCACCTGCAGTATGCGCACGGCCAAGATGCATCAGGTCAACCCGGCGCTTACCAAGATAGACAGTCATGCGATCCTTGAAGGTCAGCGTCGGCCAAGTCAGACCCGGAATGGAATCTGGTTCTTTGAACAGGCGTGGCATGCGGCCAAACTCGGAAGCCCAATCCTCAACGCCACGCTCAACAACCATTGAGCGGGCCTTGTCAGACATGATCATGTGCTCGGCACCATAACCAGATGCACCAAGAACACGAACCGCATGATAGTGAGTCAGAACCACATATTTGATCGGCTTGTCAGTGATCTCGCGAACACGGCGCACGACTTCCTGAGCAGCAACAGGAGTTGCCTGCGCATCAATCACCATGCAGCAATCATCACCAACGATCACGCCGGAATTCGGGTCACCTTCCGCAGTGAAGGCATACAGATCAGGACCGATTTCATCGAAACTGATCTTTTTTTCGCCAAGATCGGCGGAAGACGCAAATGCCTTAGCCATCATATTTCTCCACTTTTTGCGAAATGGCACCGAAAATGGACTTGCCAGACGCGTCTTTCATTTCAATCTTGATTGTATCACCAAAGCGCATGAATGGGGTCTTTGGCTCGCCATTATTGATGGTCTCAATCATACGAATTTCAGCGATACAGCTATAGCCTACGCCACCTTCAGAAACTGGTTTGCCCGGACCATCATTCAATTTGTTGGATACAGTACCAGAGCCGATCACAGCGCCAGCGCCCAATGGACGGGTTTTGGCAGCATGTGCAACAAGGGTCGGAAAATTGAAGGTCATATCAATGCCAGCTTCCGCCTTGCCGAATGCTTCGCCATTATAAGTAACGTCAAGCGGCAGATTCACCTTTCCATCTTTCCAGGCATCGCCCAGCTCATCAGGGGTAATGGCGACAGGAGAGAAGGCAGATGATGGCTTGGACTGGAAGAAACCAAAACCTTTTGCCAACTCGGCAGGGATCAAACCACGCAGAGACACATCATTGACCAGCATCAGCAAACGGATTTCCTGCCCCGCAGCATCAGCGTCTGCGCCCATGGCTACATCACCAGTGATAACAGCAATTTCACCTTCAAAGTCGATACCCCAGGCTTCATCACCCATCTTGATGGTATCAGTCGGCGCAAGGAAAGTGTCAGAACCGCCCTGATACATCAGAGGATCAGTCCAGAAGGTCTCAGGCATGGCAGCGTTACGTGCTTTACGAACCAATTCTACATGATTGACGTAAGCAGATCCATCAGCCCACTGATAGGCACGTGGCAGAGGTGACAGGCAATTTGCCTCATCAAAGGCCTCACCCGCAATACGGCCATCTTCCAGACCTTGCGCCAATGCTTCCAGCTGTGGCTTTGCACAAGCCCAATCATCCAGAGCTGCCTGCATGCTTTTACCGACATTGGTCGCCGGAGTATAGCGGCTCAAATCTTTGGAAACGACGACTAGCTGACCATCTCTGGTGCCATCGCGCAATGTTGCGAGTTTCATCTGCGTCCTCTTTCGCTTTTCCACCCAAATCGCATTCTGAAAACCAATGTATGGATCAACATGAATCCATCAGTATCCGCAGCAACTTTTTATAATTACCCGCCGGAACAACGGACATCAGTAGCTGCTCATCCAGAATGATTTGACTGAAAATAAATTAGTTTCAAAAGAAACCATTGTCAACAAACAAAGCAAAATGGCCCGCAAATGAGCTTCCTATGCGTCAAAATGTCATAAAAAATGCGCCAACCCAACCTCTCGAGAAAAAGGGGCAAGCGCATTGTTTAACGAACCAAGCAGATGGACGTCGCAAGCTCAATCCAGTGCAGGTCCCAAAGAATGATAAGCCCCACCATGATAGAGCAATGGCGGCAGTTCCAAATGGGTAGCAGCAACAACACGACCAATAAAAATCACATGATCCCCGCCCTCTACCATCTGCTCGACCTTACATTCCAAACAGGCGACCACATCACGCAACAATGGAGAACCAGTCTCACCCTGATGCCAATCAGTATCGGTAAATCGATCGGCTTCAGGCGTCGCAAAGCGAACGGAGATTTCTTTTTGCTGTTGGCTCAATACATTGATGGCAAAATGGTCAGACTGACTAAAGGCATTCAGATTTCCCGACTTGTGAGACAATGACCAAAGAACCAACGGTGGATCCAGTGACACTGAGTTGAACGAATTGATGGTCAAACCATGAGGTGCGCCGTCGCCATCCAATGTGGTGGCAACTGCGATTCCCGTCCCATATTGACCCATCGCTTTGCGAAGACGCATTCCATCAATTTTTAGCACCGTCTAACCTCAATTTCACTTTGTACACCCAAAGACCCGTTCCACATTCAAAGATCCCTGGAAAGTTCTGATGCGGCCTCTCTTATCCTACTTTTCTGCCTGATGACAGAACCTTTTCCGACAATCTTGTGATGAGATCGACACCAGCTTTCACTGACAGGTACAGAAGCCAGGATCGAAATTCCCTTTTTTTGTTGGAGTACAGCATGGGCAGCCATTGAAAATTTGACCTATGCTTGGGAAGCAACAATAATTTTGCCTCAATTGGGTGTGATTCTGAGACAGAGTTGAACAAACATCCAAACGCCTGTTCACGACGGATTTGGCTGATCAATTGCCACATTAGAACCGAAAAGCATATTTGGATTGACCATGGGACGACACAGACATTCAGCCCTTGTTCTTGTACTGTGTAGCCTGCTTGCAGTCCCGGTGCTGGGTACCATATCCGCCCATGCACAAAGCAAAACCCAGAAGAAAGCCCGGTATTGCGCGCAATTGGAAGGTCAGTTGGCCCGACTGCAGCGCTCAGGCAATTCCCGTGGAGCACGCAACTTTGCCAAATATGACGCGGCCGTCCATAAGCAACAAGCACAGATTGATGTTGCAATGCGTACCGCCAAGCGGGATGGTTGTCTGGGCGGTGGTTTTCTGTTCCGCCGGCAACCCAAAGCCACCTGCCCATCACTTATGAAGCGCATCGACAAAATGAAGCGCAACATGGCAAAATTGCAAAAAAAACGAAGCCGCTTCAATGCTCCAACGGATGTCGGAGCCCAAAAAGCTGCTGTTGCCCGTAAACTGGCCAACGCACGCTGCGGCGATCAATATGCCGCTTTCGAAGATCACCGCCCGACACGCCAGCGTCGCGGCCTGTTTGGGGCACTCTTCGGTCAACCTACACTACGCGAACCAGATAACCGCAATTTTGATATGCCACAAGTCGGCACGTACCGCACAGTCTGTGTGCGCACATGCGACGGCTATTTCTTCCCCGTCAGTTTCTCGACAACGCGTGGCAATTTTGCTCGCGATGCTGATATATGCCAAGCCAATTGTCCCGGCACGAATTCCCGTCTTTATGTCTACAGCAATCCTGGCGAAAGCCCAGAGGATATGCGCACCCCACAGGGCGAACCCTACCGGAGCTTGGATACGGCTTTTAAATATCGCACCGAGTTTGTTAAAGGATGCAGCTGCCAGCGCCCTCAAAGCGAGTTGACCAGTCTCACAAAAAGCGATTTGCCTCAAAGCCAAAGATTACCGACTTTGAAATCCAGCCAACCACTTACACCTGCCCGATCAGGTCCGTTGGTACCCATTCCGATGCCAAAGCCTGACCTTTCAATAGACCCGGATACCCAACAAGCTCAATTGCAGGGAATTCCGTTCAATCCTTACAAACCACCCGAGGTCAGCTCGGACAAGAAACTTGTCCAAGCTGCGGATGGTCGTTCTATCAGGATAGTCGGTCCAAAGTTCTTTGGTAGCCAAGAATAGGCAGGAATGCTGCAAGCTCCGGCCCATGACCACGCCCGGTCAGAGCCACACGAAGTGGCATGAACAGGCCTTTGCCCTTACGCCCCGTCTCACCCTTGACCGCTGTCGTCCAAACCTTCCAGGTTGTGTTATCCCATGGCTCGGCTGGCAGAAGTGATTTGGCGGTGGCATAGAAATCAGCATCGTCATCTGATTTGGACACAGCATCAGCAGGCAAACCCTGTTCAACAATGTTCCACCACTCTTTGGCATCCCCAAGTTTTTCGATATTGCCGCGAATGGCCAGCCAGAAGGCTTCGTCTCCGCCAACCTGGTCAGCTTCCAGACGAGTGCTCACTTCATCAAAGCTCTTTTCATGCAGAAGACGTGCATTCAATGGACCAAGATCGGCCATATCAAACTTGGATGCATTACGAGAAACTTTGTCCAAAGCGAACAAATCAGCCAATGCCTGCATGTCAGCAAGCGGTTGAACCGGCTCTGATGTACCGATAATCACAGCAAAAATGGCAACTGCCAGAGCCTCATAACCATCCTGACGCATGGACTGCAAAGACAAGGAACCAAGACGCTTGGAGAGCCCCTCACCGGTAGCAGAAGTCAGCAAATTATGGTGTGCGAAATTTGGCACTTTACCAGCCAACAACTGGAAGAGTTGGATCTGTACAGCGGTGTTGGTCACATGATCATCCCCACGGATCACCATGGTCACACCCATATCAATATCATCAATGACAGATGGCAGTGTATAGAGATAGGTACCATCGCCACGGATCAGAACCGGATCGGAAACACTATCACATTCAATGCTTTGTTCACCGCGAACACCATCAACCCAGCTCACGGTCTCCTGATCCAGCAGGAAGCGCCAGTGGGGTTTACGACCTTCTGCCTCGAAAGCAGTTTTCTGCTCATCTGTCAGGTTCAAAGCAGCCCGATCATAGACCGGTGGCAAACCACGAGCACGCTGACGTTTACGCTTGCGATCCAGCTCATCGGCAGTCTCATAGCAAGGGTAAAGCCGGCCCATGTCTTTTAGCTTCTGCGCCACTTCATCATAAGAAGCCATGCGAGCAGATTGTTTCTCGACGCGATGTGGCTTGATGCCCAACCAATCAAGATCCACTGCAATACCGTCGGCATATTCCTGACGGGAACGTTCGGCATCGGTATCATCATAGCGCAAAATGAACTCACCACCGCTCTTCACGGCAACAAGCCAGTTGATCAAGGCGGTCCGTGCATTGCCAATATGAATATTACCAGTCGGAGACGGTGCAAACCGTACGATTTCAGCCATTTTCAGCTCTTCTCTATCGTCTATATATGTTCATTAAAGGCCTGAAACGTAGATTTATCCGCGATCTCTAAAGCCATTGGTGATGGGATAACGACGATCCCGACCAAAATTCTTTTCGGTCAGCTTTACACCTGGCGCAGATTGTCTACGCTTATATTCTGCGATGTAAAGCAGATGCTCAATGCGATGAACCAGCTCTTCCGGATGTCCACGGCCGACAATCTCACGCACCGCCATTTCCTTCTCCACCAGACATTCCAGAATGTCGTCCAGCACCGGATAATCCGGCAAGCTGTCCTGATCCGTTTGGTTTTCGCGAAGCTCCGCCGTTGGCGCCTTGGAGATGATATTGGATGGGATCACCTCTCCATCCGGCCCCATGGCACCTGCAGGCTTGTTTTCATTGCGCCAGGCAGACAGGTGATAGACCTGCATTTTGTACAGATCCTTGATGGGGTTGAAGCCACCATTCATATCGCCATAAAGTGTCGCATAACCCACTGACATCTCGGACTTGTTGCCAGTGGTAACAACCATGTCACCGAACTTGTTGGAAATGGCCATCAAGATGGTACCGCGAGAACGGGACTGCAAATTCTCTTCCGTCACACCACTATCAGTACCCTCAAACATATCCGAGAGAACCGACATGAAGCCTTCTACCGGTTCCTTGATTGGCACAGTGTCATAACGCACCCCAAGAGCCTTGGCGCAATCTTCCGCATCCTTGAAGCTCTCTTCGGAGGTGTAGCGATAAGGCAGCATCACACAATGCACCCGCTCTGGACCAAGCGCATCAACCGCCAATGCAGCACAAATGGCGCTATCGATACCACCGGAAAGGCCCAGAACCACACCCGGGAATCGGTTCTTGTTCACATAATCGCGCAAGCCCAGCATACAGGCGGACCAGACATTGGAATCCTTATCTGCTTGTGGCTCAACAGTCCCGGAAAGTGTCCATCCCTCATCGCCACGTTCTGCCACAAGAATAACTTGGTCTTCCACAAAGCCTTTCATTTGCATGGCAAGGGATCGATCCCCGTTCAACGCAAAGGAAGCACCATCAAAGACCAGCTCATCTTGCCCGCCAACCTGATTGAGATAGACAAGTGGCAAAGCCGTTTCCACTACCCGTTGAATGGCAACCTGTTGGCGAATATCGCTTTTTTGAAGAATATAGGGCGAACCATTAGGGACGATAAGCATCTCTGCTCCCGTCTCTTCCAGACATTCGCAGACCTCACTATCCCATATATCCTCGCAGATCGGTACACCCAGACGAACACCACGAAAACCTATGGGGCCTGGAAATGGTCCCGGCTCAAAAACCCGCTTTTCATCAAAGACGCCATAGTTGGGCAGGTCCACCTTGTAGCGAACAGCTTTCACCTCGCCATCATCGAGCAAACAAACAGCATTATAGAGCTTGTCTGCTTCTTCCCAAGGCGTACCAATCAATATGGCAGGTGCATCACCTGCTGTGGCCTTGGCCAACTCCTCAACAGCGCGACGACAAGCACGCTGGAAGGCAGGTTTCAGTACCAGATCCTCTGGCGGGTAACCACAGATGAACAATTCGGACAAAACAAGCAGGTCAGCTCCTTGCTCCACTGCTTTGACATGGGCAGCTTTGGCTTTTTCCAAATTGCCTTTCAAATCCCCCAATATGGGATTGAGCTGGGCAAGACTGAAAACAAGTTTATCTGTCACGGCTATCCGGTCCTTCATTATTGGCGACAAACACATTCTCGCACTGCAAAGATATAATGGCTGAGTCAAAGATAATCCAACCCAAAGTGTAGATGGAACAACCAGCCGCCAGTTGCGCACACCTTCGCACTTTTCTAACCCCAAAAAAGAAAAGCCCGGCCCCAATGGAACCGGACTTCAACGCTTCAGAACATTTCAAGCATGCATTAAGATGCCTGACGCTCCTGTGCCTGACGATCAGCACGCTCTTTCTTGATATTTTCTGCAATCAGGAAAGCCAACTCAAGTGCCTGGTCAGCATTGAGGCGTGGATCACACTGTGTGTGGTAGCGAGCAGAGAGTTCATCCTCTGAAATCGCACGCGCGCCACCGGTACATTCGGTAACATTCTTGCCGGTCATTTCCACATGGATACCACCAGCATAGGTGCCTTCGGAACGATGGACGGCAAAGAAGCTCTCAACTTCCTTCAGGATGCGATCGAAAGGACGGGTCTTGTAGCCATTGGCCGCCTTGATCACATTGCCATGCATTGGATCACAGGACCAGATCACCTTGCGCCCTTCCCGTTTGACCGCTTTGACCAAAGCAGGCAGATGATCAAACACCTTGTCCGCACCAAAACGAGTGATCAGGGTCACACGACCGGCTTCATTGTTTGGATCCAAGACATCCAACAGATTCAGTAGATCGTCGGGTTGCAAACTTGGACCACATTTCAGACCGATAGGATTCTGAATCCCACGGAAAAACTCCACATGTGCATGATCGATCTGACGGGTACGATCACCGATCCAAAGCATATGGCCGGAGGTCGCATAAAAATCGCCAGACGTGGAATCAACGCGGGTAAAGGCTTCTTCATAGCCAAGCAGCAATGCTTCATGGCTGGTGTAGAAATCTGTCGAACGCAGGCTTTCGGTCTGAGAAGGGTCCACTCCACAAGCACGCATGAAATCCAGTGCTTCTGTAATACGATCAGCCAGCTCCTGATAACGGCTGCCTTGCGGGCTGTCTTTCAGGAAATCCATAGTCCAACGATGAACATGATCGAGATTGGCAAAACCACCTTGTGCAAAGGCACGCAGCAAGTTCAGTGTTGCGGCTGACTGGCGATAAGCCATAACCATTTTCTGTGGATCAGGAATACGATCTTCAGACGTGAAACCCATATTATTGATGATGTCGCCGCGATAGCTTGGCAATTCCACACCGTCAACAGTCTCTGTCGGCGAGGAACGCGGCTTGGCAAACTGCCCTGCAATGCGGCCAACCTTGACCACAGGAGATGCGGCAGCATAAGTCAAAACCGCCGCCATTTGCAGGAACACTCGGAAGAAATCGCGAATATTGTCCGGGTGATGCTCCGCAAAGGCTTCAGCACAATCGCCACCTTGCAACAGGAAACCATCCCCTTCTGCAACCCGCGCCAATTGCTTGCGCAATTTACGGGCCTCGCCAGCAAAGACCAAAGGCGGATAAGTGGCAAGGCGACCTTCAACAGATTTTACTGCCTCTGCGTCGGGATATTCCGGCACCTGTACAATCGGTTTTGATCGCCAGCTCTCCGGGCTCCAAGTCTTGCTCATAATAGCCTCTTCTTACTTTACTGAATTACCAAATTTTATTTGGCACAAATCAACAAACATGCACAATTCTTGCATTCAAACCGCCGAAAAGACGAAAACGCGCAAAGCCATGCATGATCAAGAATGTTGTTATACACATAGGCACAAGCAGTTTCTACCGATCTTTCTGCAAAAAAATAACAAATTGCGTCATCACTTGGTCACAAAACACGAGTTTGACCGCATGATATGGAAGATTTGATCCACAGGAACCAACTCAGACCCAAATTGACAAAGCCGACCCCTTCATGGAGAGGTCCGGCTTCATCCGTCAATTAGTGGATTTTGCGCTTTGCTGCCTTGGCAGCATAAGGATTGTCTCCTTTACGCATCAGCATTCGAACCGGTACTGCAGGCACCTTGAAGTGATCGCGAAAGTCATTGAGCAAATAGCGCGTATAGCTGTCAGGCAAAGCATCCGGTCGCGAACAGAAAACTGCAACGGTCGGTGGACGAGCCTTGATCTGGGTCGCATAGCGGATCTTGATCCGACGACCACCAGCACCTGGAGGTGGATGATGACCAACCACATTATTCAGCCAACGATTCAGACGGGACGTAGAAATGCGAATATTCCAGACATCATAAATATCCAGAATATTCTGCATCAATCGTGGCAAATTCTTACCCGTCAGACCAGAGATCGGAATAAGCGGCACACCGCGCATCTGCGGCAGCAATCGATTGGCTTTTTCCCGCATTTCTGCAAGCTTTTCCTGATGGTTCTCAATCAGATCCCACTTGTTCAGCGCAATCACAATGGCGCGCCCTTCACGAGCAACCAGATCAGCAATCTGCAGATCCTGTTTCTCGAACGGCTTGGTCACATCCAGCGTCACGACAACCACTTCTGCAAACTGAATGGAGCGTAGAGCATCCGAGACGGAGAGCTTTTCCAATTTTTCCTGAACACGAGCCTTCTTGCGCATTCCAGCAGTATCAAACAGCTTGAATTTGCGGTCATTGAATTCCCAATTCACTGAAATGGAATCGCGCGTAATGCCAGCTTCAGGGCCAGTCAGCAGACGGTCTTCACCAATCAATTGGTTGATCAAAGTTGACTTGCCAGCATTCGGACGACCGACGATTGCAACACGAAGAGGTTTGGACGGATCATAAGGAAGAATATTTTCTGCCTCATCCTCAATCTCCCCCTCGATTGCGACATCAACAGCGGGTCCTTCATCTGCACTCAGAAGAGCTTCTTCATGGGGGTCGACACCACCATTGGCAGCAATCAGCTCTTCTTCATGCTTGACCAGAACTTCATACAGATCAGCCATTCCAATGCCATGCTCGGCGGAGACAGCAATAGGTTCACCAAGGCCAAGCGAAAAGGCCTCATAAAAACCACCATCTGCTGCCTTGCCCTCTGCTTTGTTTGCCAGAAGAATTGTGGTTTTGCCTGATTTGCGCACCATATTGGCGAAATATTCGTCCATCGGCGTCAGGCCCGTGCGCGCATCGATCATGAAGAAGATGACATCCGCCATCGAAATCGCTTCTTCAGTCTGCAGACGCATCCGCGTTTCCAAAGCATCTTCTTCCGCCACTTCCAGACCAGCCGTATCAATGATATTGATCAGCAGATCACCAAGCTTGGCTTCATTCTCACGGCGATCACGCGTAACACCCGGTCGGTCATCGACCAAAGCCAGCTTCTTGCCCACCAAGCGATTGAACAAGGTCGATTTACCCACATTTGGGCGCCCGACAATGGCTACATTCAGTTTCATATCTGTCGAACCTAACAATGCATCAAGCCCCGCAAAGCACGTAAGGTACTTTCGGGGCCTACACAGGTCTTGTTTCAAATCGAATTCAAGTCAAGGTTGCCAGATTATCACATCCGGCGAACCGACCAATTCTAACGGAAAGCGATCAGGCGACCACTGCCGGATAATCCGATCAATTTACCACCTACCGCAATAGGGGCAATGAAGATTGGATCTTTGATATCCCGCGTAACAGTCATCTGGCCATTGGATGGGCTCATACCAGCCAATTGTCCTTCGCTGGAGGAGAACCAAAGGGAGCCACCAGCCAGCACAGGCCCAGCCCAAGCCGAACGCTTTTTCTTCTTTCTAATTGAGGGAAGCTGATTTGACCAGCGGATTTTCCCGGTCTTGCGATTGAGTGCAATGACCCGATCATCCAGATCCAGCACAAAGACGGTATTGCCCGAAACAACAGGCGTGTGGGCAGAACCGATGGAACGATCCCAGATACGCTCGCCACTCTTGGCCCGCAACGCGACCATATGACCGGCAACACTGACCACATAGACAACACCATCAGCCACGACAGGACTGGCAGAAATATCTGAAATTCCAGAAATTGCAAAACGACGATTGCCCTGAACAATGGTATCCGACCAGAGCATTTCGCCGGTCTTCGCGCTTAGTGCAACAATCTCACCAGAAGATCCTGCAAAATAAATCCGATCCCCAACGATGGCCGGAGACGCAGCAGCCAAAAGCCCTGCCCCTTCCGGAATACCATTGAAGGCCCAAACCTCGGTTCCATTTGACGCATCAACGGCATAAACAGAGTTTGTAGCAGTCACTGTCACAACAAGATTACCACGAACAGCCGGTGCCCCACGTGCTGGCGAATCCAGATCGAAGGACCAGGCCTGACGTCCATTGGATGCACTCAATGCAATCAGTTTTGCAAAACCTGTTGCTGCATATACACCGGTGCCGTTCATGGCAATGCCACCGCCAAGAGCTATATCATCTTCGCCTTGCGGACGCACATTGGTAGACCAGAGGCGTCCACCATTTGCACTGGAATAGACTGAAACCTGACCATCAGGGCTATAAACCCCGACGCGACCACCAAAGGAAACAGGGCGAGATCCGCTACGCTCATCCGTTTTACCACCCTTGATCGCAGCTGACACCGACCAGACACTCTGTCCCTGACCGGAAAAAGCCGCGTGAGGAGGATTATTACCAACACTGCCACCAGCCTGCGACCAGGATGCATAGGAAACAGGTCCTGCAATGGAAACAGGGCTGGTATCCTCTTTCACCGCGCCAGCACTAGCGGAAAATAAAGCAGTACGCTGACCTGGCAGCGGAGGGTCTTCCTTGGCAAATGGGTTGGCACCATCCATAAGATCAGAGACGGACGAACAACCGGCCACGAAGCTCACCAAGAGTAGTGCAGAAGCAAACCGCAAGCGATTTGCCTTTGTTCTGTCCTTCACTTCATTGTCACCAAATGACATTAGCTTGCCTCCTTGGCTTCTGTCTTGGTACCACCAATCTGTGAGCGGATATACGCGACATAAACTTCAGCACGCTGACGCAAAGGAGCCGGACTTTCAGCATCTTGCACAACGCGCTCCGCAATCGGCATCGCTTTGTCGAATTCACCTTTTTCAAGATACCCAAGCAAAACAAGTTCACGCGCGGAATGGCGGAATGCACTGCCGTCCATCATGGATGTCAATTGCAGAATAACCTCATCGGCCTTGCCTTGATCAAGTTGCAATCCGGCAGCACGCAAACGGGCCAGATCCTGCACATTCTTATCGAGGCTACTATCGCTTGCCAGCGCCACAAACTGCGCGATGGCTTCGTCAACCTGGCCTGCCTTGGCAATTTCGGCGGCGATACGCATTTTTGCCAAGACCGGATAACCACCGGTGCCGTCTTTTTCAAGGCCTTGCAAAGCCATCATGGCCTCAGTGCTTTTACCTTCTTCAGACAAGACCAGAGCAGACAGGAACGCATCACCAGATTGCGCCGCCTGAGAGGATTTCCAATAGTCCCAACCTTTGTTGGCAGCTGTTGCCAAAACAATCAAAAGCGCAAAACCAATGACAATCGGACCAAATTTGTCCCAAGCCTTTTTCAGCTGTTCATCACGGAGTTCTTCATCAACCTCGCGGATAAAATCAGATTCTGACATCGTTCCTCGCTTGCATATCGGCCAAAGCAGACGGCCAGCCTATTCGGCACTTAATATTCACAATTGGCCGGACATTAGCCCGAAGTGGATCATGAGGCAATTGTCAGCACAGATCAAATGCATAGATTATCACGGCCAGCACTGCCTTGTTACCAACTTTAACAAGCTGGAGAAGGTTCGCACTAGCTCTGCACAGCCATTGCGGCGAGAATGGGACAAAGATGTGGCATTTCCCACCTCCTGTAACTGGCTATAACAAAATCTCTATTTTTTGCTTTGATAGACGTGGTTTGGGCCTGGAAATGAACGATCTCGCACTTCTCTTGCATAGTGCCCAACAGCCTCATCAATCATTTGGCCAACCTCAGCATAACGTTTGACAAATTTTGGCACGCGTTGCGCAAAACCAAGCATATCTTCACTGACCAAAATCTGTCCATCACAAGCAGAAGAAGCACCGATTCCAATCGTTGGAATGGTCAGAGCATTCGACACTCGTGCAGCGAGCGGTTCAACAATCCCCTCCAGCACCACGCAGAAAGCACCGGCATCCTGAACAGCCAGACCATCGGCTTCCAACTCAGTCCATCGTTCTTCATCACGCCCCTTCACCTTGAAGCCACCATCCACTTGCACGGCTTGCGGTGTCAGACCGATATGCCCCATCACAGGAACACCACGCGATGTAAGAAAGGCGATAGTTGGTGCCATATGTCGACCACCTTCCAGCTTGATCGCCGTACAACCCGTCCTTTGCATGATATCAACCGCATTGCGATAGGCTTGTTGTGGTGATTCCTCATAGGACCCAAACGGCATATCAATAGCAACCAAAGCCTTCTGAGAGCCGCGCATCACCGCCTGCCCATGCATGACCATCATATCGACACTCACAGGAAGCGTGGTCTCCATGCCATGCAACACCATACCAACAGAGTCACCCACCAATAACAGATCCGCATGCGCATCCAGCAAACGGGCCATCGGCGCAGTATAAGCTGTGAGGGCAACAATCGGATCACCGCCCTTCTGCGCCAGGATATCGGTAGTCGAAATACGTCTTTGCTGGTTTTGTGCTGACATATGATGCTTCGGATTAAGCGCTCTGCCTATCCGCCCCTCTTCTGATCATCCCGCCTAGTCGATAGGCTCAAACTGAGCACAAGCGGGGTTGGTTTGGCTTATAAGCACATTTCAGCAACGATTTGAACCGCGATTGCGCACAATTAAGACAAAAAGCCCAAACAAAAGGCGCTGAAATCCGAAGCAATTCTTCAATATTCGTGAGACAGGCAAACTGCGGACTGCCATTCCCTTACATGATTGGGCTCACATCAAACGCCCATTCATGCGCCCAGAGCACCATGACAACATAAAACGCCAAACCAAGCACAATGGCATAGACATCATTGATCCAGCGTCCCTTCGGTACACTCACAAGTCCGGCTGCGATACGTTTCTTCAGAGAGATACGATAGGAAACAGCAAAGGCGAGGAAAAATCCAAAGACAACAATATCACCCAAGGTGCCATTGCCGATCAAATGTGCCAAAGCCCAAAGCTTCAGGCCAACGGATAGCGGCGAGGTAAGCTTTTCCTTGATCTTCCCAGCAAAAGGAGCCGCAAACACCAGAATGGATGCAATGATCATCAGGGTTGCCGCCAGATGACGGGTCCAGAAGGGCGGGTACCAGATAATCACCGGATCATTACGGCTTTCGAAATAGCCATAGACAATCAGGGCAACAGAACCAAGCGCGATCACTCCGTGCAAGGCGCGATATCCCGTCATGCCGATTTTATCTACAAAGCGATCTTTCAGATCAGGGAACTGCGGCACCAAATGAATGGCAAGAAACAGAATGATACCGAGAATTAGAAAGGTCATAGTCCTACCTCAACCGTAAAGACCAGATATGTTGGCAACGACTGCTCGACCCGGTCATAATTGACCCACAACGATTATCTGACCTAGCTATAGCAATCCAGAGCCGTTTGAACTTGTCCCAAGTCAATATCAGCCTGTTTTATGAGAAATATTCTCATGAATCCCCTTTCTCACAAAAGCGTGTTTTGTCACATCCGGGATAATACGGTATTATACCTACCATATAATTCGCTCTTGGCGAATTGTTCCAGACCTTGAAAACTGATGAAGATCAATCTTGTATTGCCCCTACAAGGTTGATCTTTTTTAGTCTTTCCTCCCCCCTCAGACCCGGCATCTACAAATTACCACTATGTAGGTCCTCTATTCCTGATTGTCTTTTTTGAAACAGATTGACGTCGCCTTCAAGACAGGCGATGCTTACCTTTGGGAAACCTAATTTTCCACCTTACATTTCTCCAGACGGCAACAACATATGTCGTGAATGAAATGACCAAATAATCGCGCACAAGACTTTGCGAAAGGATCGCCCAACCTCTCACTGTCCGAAGGGAGCCAACCATGCCTGTTCCACTCAAGATTGCACTGGATCTACTCGCGGATCATCGTATTGAGATAAAAAAGGATGCACATCTGACATCTTTGTCGCCATGCAGTGTCAAAAGGCTTGATTCCGACAATTCCAGAAGGTTGGTCCGCATGAACAATTTGCAAGGACGTGCCAAGGCAAAAGCGATCAGATTTCTCAATGAACAAGACCTATTGAGGATTGAAAGAGCATTTGATCGCATGGAAAACGGCAATTTCGGCTATTGCATCAAATGTGATGCCAAAATCCCTCTGACCCAACTGGAGCAGGATCCTGCCAAATCCCTTTGCCCGAACTGTGACGGCTCCCAAAACGAAGATTGAGCAAAGCCCCTTACATTTGTAGATTAACCCAAGTACACACTTTTTCGTGACTTTGTGCAACCACTGACCCAAAACTGCTATACTGATCTTATATTACAAAACTGCATATTGTTGGGAGGTTTACATCTATGCGGACCCTTATCAATTCTCTTGCACTTCATCTCCGCAAAGCAAAAAACACCATTACACCTATCGCCCTTTCCACCCTGCTTTCATGTGCATTGCTTCCCGCCGGCAGCACATACGCTACAGCGGGGAATGTACGCGTGAAAATTGACCTTTCCGAACAAAAAATGAAAGTGCTGATCAATGGCCGCACCCGTCATAGCTGGCCGGTTTCGACCGCAAGACGGGGATATAGAACACCGGTTGGCAATTATCGCCCCACCCGTATGCATCGCCGATATTTCTCAAAGAAATATAATGGCTCTCCCATGCCACATTCAATCTTCTTCTATGGCGGATATGCAATTCACGGAACCAATCAGATCAAACGCTTGGGACGTCCTGCCTCTCATGGCTGCATTCGCCTACATCCGAACAATGCACGCAAACTCTTTAAGCTCGTAAGAAATAACGGCCCGCGTAATACACGAATTACTATCCAACGCTAACAAGCAAAAAACCAACCTCGCTAATTGTTTTTTAACCATACCAGATAAAGAAGCGCCCTTTCATATGAAAGTGGCGCTTTATTTATGCGTATTCATATTTTGTTTACAGCAATGAGAAACAATTAGATAAAATTTGAAATAAGTTTTAAGCAAAAGGAGAATAGGGCATGCTGGATTTTATCGTGAAAGCTGCTTTTCTTCTTGTGCTTTTACATGGCTTAAGCTTGATGATGCGAAAAAAGTTCGTTCATCAAAAATCTGATACAGCCAGATAGATTTCAAATCAAAATAGAGCCTTTTGCCGATTTCCTCCCAAGGCATTCCAAGGCTCTTTTCAAGCGCGCAATCGCCGTTCCTCCCCGGCACTGCGCGCTTTTTTTGTAATATCAATCATCTCGACGCCTTAAACCAATTGATCATCCGTCAAGTTGCCAAGCCAATTATAAAGTGGCTGTAAATCATTCATTTTTTTTCCTAATCTGGAAACCAGGCCGGGCAAACTGGCATCATTCACATCCATATCGATCCAACCAGACAGGCCTTTATGCAGCAAAAGAGAGGCCCGTTGATGCTCAGCATCAAAACCTCGAGGAATACGTTTCAAGTCTGGTTCATGTATGCAACCACCGACTGCTTTCAATTCTTCGATTATGGATTGCAACTGTTCTCCTCGTCCGTCCAAAACCGCATTCCGATAAGCGGTCAGCACATCCTTGGCAAAAGCAAACTGACCACACCCCATAACCAGATGGTTCACCTCAAGACCAAAGAACCAAACGGGCCCTTCCTGGCAACGTTCCAGTGGCGAAAAAGAGATATGCAAATGCGTATTGTAAGGTGTCTTGTCCTTGGAGAAACGAAGATCACGATAGATACGGAAAATGCGAGATTGATGCACCAAACCGCTTCGCTCCCGAAGTAGCTCTTCGACATGACTGACAAATTCCTTAGCGGGTGCCTGAATGATATCCTGATAGCGCTTCTTGTTCTCGGCGAACCATACTTTGTCATTATTGGCCTTCAAGTCTGCCAAAAACCTCGCACTATCTTCCGGAAAAGCAAAGCTGGATTGATCCGATATCATAGTCTTCCCTCGCTCCTCATTATTTCGGCGGCAAATTGCCAACAAAACTCAAGCATAACGTTACCCAGCCGGCCAGCGCCTCATCATCGCACATCTCATCAGGTACAATGATGAAACCACCCATGCGACGTCCGCCATTATTCATGACAGAAGCATGAGGGCGGCTCAAAGCTTCACTTTCATTATCCTTGCCCACACGAAACAGAAAACTGGGCACCCCTTCCCGCGTTCGAAAGGCTCCGCCGATCATATTTCCATTGAGCAAAAAGCAAAGCGCGCCCATCATCCTTTTCTCGGAAACGTCGGGCAGCCCAAGCATGGCATTTCGAAATCGATCCGCAACCTCTTCATCATATGCCATGGCATTCCTCCGACTTGCAGCCTAACAAAAAGAAAGGCGCATTGCCTAGACAACGCACCTTTCAAAAATCTCTGATCAGGTAGCTAAAAGCTTATTCCCACTCAATGGTTCCGGGTGGTTTGGAAGTCACATCATAGACCACGCGATTGATGCCTTTGACCTCATTGATGATGCGGGTTGCTGCCTTGGACAGGAAGTCCATATCAAAATGATAGAAATCGGCAGTCATTCCATCGACAGACGTCACAGCACGCAAAGCACAGACAAATTCGTAGGTCCGGCCATCCCCCATAACACCAACGGTCTGAACCGGCAGCAGAACTGCAAATGCCTGCCAGATGGCATCATAAAGACCAGCTTTGCGGATCTCATCCAGATAGATCGCATCAGCTTGACGCAGGATATCCAGTTTCTCGCGAGAGATACCGCCGGGACAACGAATGGCAAGACCAGGTCCAGGGAATGGATGACGACCGACAAAGCTGTCTGGCAACCCAAGCTCGCGACCAAGTGCGCGAACCTCATCCTTGAACAGCTCGCGAAGTGGCTCAACCAGTTCCATATTCATTCGCTCTGGCAAACCACCCACATTGTGGTGAGATTTGATGGTAACCGAAGGTCCACCAGTGAAGGAAACAGACTCGATCACATCTGGGTAAAGCGTGCCTTGTGCCAGGAAGTCAGCGCCACCAATCTGATTGGCTTCATCTTCAAACACATCGATGAAGAGACCGCCAATGATCTTGCGTTTACGTTCAGGGTCGGTCTGACCTTCCAGAGCAGAAATAAAGATCTCGCTGGCGTCCACATGCACCAGCTTGATGTTGAAATGCTCGCGGAACAGACCAACGACCTGCTCGCTCTCATTTTGGCGCATAAGACCTGAATCAACATAGATGCAAGTCAGTTGATCACCGATAGCTTCATGAATGAGAACAGCGGTAACAGACGAATCGACACCACCAGACAGGCCACAAATCACCTTGCGATCACCAACCTGTGCGCGGATTTTGTCAATTGCCTGCTGACGGAACTGCGCCATGCTCCAGTCACCTGCACAACCACAAATGTGATGCACGAAGTTGGACAAAAGCTTGGAGCCATCTGGTGTATGCACCACTTCCGGATGGAACTGAACCGCATAGAAGTGACGGTCCTCATCTGCAATGGCAGCAAATGGCGCACCATCGGAGGTAGCAATCACATCGAAGCCGTCTGGAAGGGAAGCAACGCGATCACCATGGCTCATCCAAACCTGATGACGGGTTCCAACGTCCCAGACACCGGCAAAGAGTTCGCTCTTCTCCTTGATGTCGATATAAGCGCGGCCGAACTCACGATGATCGGAGCTTTCCACCACACCGCCCAGCTGAGCACACATGGTCTGCTCGCCATAGCAAATGCCAAGAACAGGGATACCAGCTTCAAACACCGCCTGAGGAGCCCGTGGCGAACCCATTTCGGTGGTTGATGCTGGACCACCAGAAAGAATGACGCCCTTTGGCTTCATCTCATGGAAGGCTTTTTCAGCGCTCTGAAAAGGAACAATCTCGGAATAAACACCAGCTTCGCGCACACGACGCGCAATCAGCTGGGTGACCTGCGAACCAAAATCAATAATAAGGATCTTATCTGCCATATGTCCCTTTACCCTTGCTGTATGAACCACCCCGACCAGCCCCATTGAAAGTCCGGCAGGGTGATCTCGTTAAAATAAGGTCTTAGGACGAAGCCTTGCAGAAGGCAATCACCCCAAAGCCGATTCCATGCCCCTCAAAGAAAAAATGCCGGGTTTTCCAACCCGGCATTTCCGTAATTCCAACAGTAAGGCACATAATGGCATCAAAATCACACAAACCGTTCCATGCATTTGCCTCCATCATCATCTGACAGATAGCTGCATATATCAGATGGATGTGGACGAGCGTCAGTCACCAACAAGATTTTACTCTGGGAAATAAAACCGGGATCCACCAGCATGGAATGATCTCGGCCCAAAGGCAGTCGATCTTCGGGGATAGCTTTGAAAATCCGTTCCCGTCCCAAACTTCTAAGACAGGGTCTTGAGCAACTGAGAAAGACGGATACGATCCTGAACATTCATACCTTTAAGAAATTCGCCTTCCAGTTCCATGACCTTCAGACCAATAGCAGCAGCGATGTCACGTCCCTTTTTGGTCGGCTTCAAGACAACCAGACGCTTGTCTTGCTTGTTCACATCGCGCTTGAGAAATTTACGATCAGTCAGACGCTTGGCAGCACGCGATACCGCAACGGTATCAAGCAAGGTCTTCGGTTCAACCTCACGCACAGAGACTGCTCCCTCGCGAGAAAGTGAAGCCAGAACTTGCCATTCGGCAAGGCTCATATCCCACTCATCAAGCAACACTTTGGAAATCCGACGAGATATGGACTGAGCTCCGGCAAGAATGCGATAGGGAAGGAAATTTTCAAGTGTAAAGGCCTCTTCAGCTGCCAAAGGTGCCAGTGAGGCCTTGTTTTTCTTCGCAGCCTTGATTGGCTTTTTGTCTTCTGGCTCAACAGTCTCAGGAGGTGCCATATCAGGCAAGCTGTCAAACATGGAAACCTGAAAGGCATCATCCAGCTTCGCCATCACTTCATTTCCCTTGTAATGTTCCAGAAAGAAAGATAATCCGATTCTGCAATCGCTGACAATCAGCGACCACCCGAATAAATTCTACATATGAGTTTCATAGATCCAAAAAGAAAAAAACTCAATTCATTGGAATTGAGTTTTTCACAAAGCATTGTTTATGTGAACTATTCTATTCGGGTCTACGTTCTAAAACACAGAAAAAGAAGCCGTCAGTATCCGTAGATCCCGGAGTTAGCGTAACACTCATCATATCTGATGACCATGGTTTGGGTGAATCAAATCCATACATATCCTGCCAAACCTCACCGGCAGAAACCAATTCATAGTCTGGATTGTTTTCAATGAAACGATATATTTGCTCTTCGTTTTCTTCAGGTAGAACAGAGCAGGTGATATAGACCAGATAACCACCGGGACGGACAAATTCACGCGCTTGTGCCAATGCCAACTGCTGCTCTTCCACGCGTTTGGCAAGTTGATCCTCGGTCAACTTCCATTTGGTTTCCGGACGGCGACGCCAAGTACCGGTACCAGTACAAGGCGCATCAACAATCACACGATCCATACGTCCAATCAGATCATTCAATGCCCCATCATTCGGCGTACGGGTTTGCGCATTGCGAACCCCTGCCCGCGTCAGTCGATCAACAATGGGTGCAAGGCGGGAGGCATCTGCATCATAGGCATAGATCTGACCTTTATTTTCCATTTGCGCCGCCATAGCGAGTGTCTTGCCACCGCCACCGGCACAAAAGTCGAGAATCTGCTCGCCCTTTTGCGGAAAGATCAAGCGGGAAACCACTTGACTGCCCTGATCCTGAATTTCATACAGACCTTTACGGAAAGCAGGATCACCTTGGATGTTAGGCTGACGAGACGCTCCCCGCCCTGCAGGAAAACGCAAACAATCCTGCGCCAACTTGACACGTTGCGGATTGAAACGGCTTAGTTCCTTCTCAACCTTCTCAATCGAGCCCTTCAGACTATTCACACGAATATCAACCGGGGGACGTTGTGCAAAAGCCTTGGCTTCCAGCAAAGCGTCATCCTCAAAGCTTTCGAGGAAAGCGGGCGCCACCCACTCCGGGATATCCCCTTTCACCCAGAAAGGGGCATCTTTCATGGAAGCAGCATTGATTGCGGCAATCTCCGCTTCACTCAAGGCATCAGGAGAATGATTGTCATCCGCAAAGGTCGCCATCAGTTTGTCAGCATTCTCACCCCAATCAAAAGCCATGGTTCCCAAAACCAAAGCACGCGGCGTTTCTGCCTCCATTTTCCATGCATGAGAAGAGCGGCGACGCAGAGCATCATAAACAATATTGCCAATAGCAGAACGATCCCCGGATCCAGCGAAGCGATGAGACCGCCCCCAATCCTTCAAAGCCTCCCCTACAGGACGCTTGCGTTCCTCAACCTCGGTCAAAACCTCAATTGCCGCCTGAATTCGCCCGCCAAGTTTCATGTTTCAATCCCATTCATCAATCACACGTCCGCTCGAACGCATTTGTTGCACGGCTGATAGCATGAAATAGCGTCTGAGACTCAAGCAGATTTTTCGTTTCTTTTGAAAAAGGCACGGTTTAACACCGAAAACACCCATTTGATGGCCATAACGATCAGGTTTTCAGCCATATCAATCACAACAACCTGGAAGTTCAATCCTAATGAACAGAGTGCAAGCGATGATCTTTGATCTTCAGAATACCGCTAGTAATGATAACTGGGGCCAGATCGCAATCTATGACACCGATCTGAATCCCCCGGATAGTCCAAGAGATCCCTGCCTACAGGGTTATCGAGAAGAAAAAATCCCGGCCAATTTACAAAACTGACCGGGATCGACAATTCAAAACCAATTTTCAGCCAGCCTAGCTGACGCCGCCATAGTTCGGGCTCTCACGAGTGATGGTCACGTCATGGGCGTGACTTTCACGCAAGGAGGCAGAGGAAATACGCACAAATTTGGCACGAGTGCGGAAATCTTCCAGTGTTGCAGAACCGGTATATCCCATGGCAGCACGAAGCCCGCCTGCAAGCTGGTGCAGAACCGCAGAAACAGGACCTTTATACGGCACCTGGCCTTCGACACCTTCGGGCACCAATTTCAGTTTATCACGCACTTCAGCCTGAAAATAACGATCGGCAGACCCACGTGCCATGGCACCAACGGAACCCATACCACGATAGGATTTGAAGGAACGGCCCTGATAGAGATAAACTTCGCCCGGACTTTCATCGGTCCCAGCCAGCAACGAGCCAACCATGGCAACACGTGCACCCCCAGCAAGAGCTTTCGCCAGATCACCAGAGAATTTGATACCACCATCGGCAATCACCGGAATCCCAGCCTTTTCGCCTTCTTCCGCGCAATCCATAACTGCAGTGAGCTGCGGAACACCAACACCAGCAACGATACGAGTTGTACAGATGGAGCCTGGACCAATCCCGACCTTCACCGCATCAACACCAGCATCGATCAACGCCTTGGTCGCGTCACGGGTAGCAACGTTGCCAGCCACAAGCTGAATTGCACTATTTGCTTTTTTGATGCGAGAGACGACATCCAGAACAGCCTGAGAATGACCATGCGCAGTATCAACAACCAGCAAGTCAACCTCGGCATCAATCAGAGCCATTGCTTGCTCAAAACCAGCATCACCCACAGAACAGGCAGCAGCTGCACGTAAACGGCCTTGCGCATCTTTACACGCATTGGGGTTGAGACGGGATTTCTCGATATCCTTCACAGTGATCAGACCAGTACAGCGATATTTGTCATCCACCACAAGAAGCTTCTCGATGCGATGCTGGTGCAAAAGGCGCTTGGCCTCTTCTTGAGAAACCTGCTCTGTAACAGTTACCAGGTTATCGCGGGTCATCAATTCATAGACACGCTGATCCGGGTCTTGTGCGAAGCGCAAATCACGATGAGTCAGAATACCAACCAGACGGCCACCTTTTTCACCATCCTTGGTTCCCTCGACAACCGGCACCCCGGAGAAACCATGTTCCTTGGTCAGCGCTTTTGCTTCAGCAACGGTGAAATCAGGTGTAATGGTCAGAGGATTGACCACCATGCCACTTTCAAATTTCTTGACCTGCCGAACCTGTTCGGCCTGCTCAGCAACGGACAGGTTCTTATGGATCACACCCATGCCCCCTGCCTGTGCCATGGCAATGGCCATGCGCGCCTCGGATACTGTGTCCATGGCTGAAGAAAGAATTGGCAGACTAAGCTCAATTTCCTTGGTCACATTGGTGGAAATATTCACCTCACCTGGCATCACAGTCGAATGATCAGGTTGCAACAAAACATCATCAAATGTCAGAGCTTCGCGGCCGGTGGAGGGTTCAAGAATCGTGGCCATGCCAACTACCTCAAGAGTTTGGTTTGGAGGCTTCAAAAGGAGAGCCGAAACAAACACGGTGCCAAAAGGATACAAAAAACCGACCCGTTCCCTGCTTCAGATAATACAAACAGGCCCGGGACGATTCAGGGTATTTTTATTAGAAGTTGACGCTGGTGACTACCATGGTTGTCCGCCGTTGCATAGAGCCTTTATTGTCCTCATAACCACTTTTTTTGCTGCCGTTTCAGCATCATCCAGACAATATCGGTTCATTCTTCATAGGCATTGATGTCACGTTGATGAAGATCAAGGCTCATACCTGCAAGAATTCTAGGCTGATTGGTAGCATAGGCACCCTCCCCCATGATGTGCTAAAAGTCATGCCAAACCAGATCAGCATTGATGCATGGCAAGATGCTGTACCCGACGGAGAAATCATGAGCAACCATTCCCCCCACTCTTGCTGCTCTGCCTGCGACAGGGAAGATGTCGAAAAATTGCCCCTGACCGACTTGAATGAAGCCCTGGAGCGCATGGCAAATCTGGTCCAGCCTCTAAACCAGGCCAAGAAGTTGCAACTGGGAAAAACATTAGGACGTATTTTGGCAGAAGACGTCAAAAGCGCCATTCCTCTACCTGTCAGCAACAATTCCGCCGTTGACGGATATGCAGTAAGGCTGAATGCCATGCAGGGCGAACCACCCTATTCCCTGCCGATCACCGGACGTGTCGCTGCTGGAGACAATCCAGAAAAGATTGCTCCTGATAGCGTCTGCATCCGTATCCTCACCGGAGCAAGTCTGCCCGATTGGGCTGATGCGGTTATCATGCAGGAAGACACCACTCTATCTGAAGATGAAAACCAAGCATCCTTTCCGTTCATTCCCGAGAAAAATGCCAATATCCGCTTCTCAGGCGAAGATGTTCCCAAAGGCTCCGTGATAATCGAGAAAGGTGCAAAGATCGATACGCGCCATATCGCCATCGCTGCTGCATCTGGATTGGCAGAACTTACCGTTACTCGCCCTATTCGTGTCGCCTTGCTTGCAACCGGCTCTGAACTCAATCAGCCGGGTGCACCGCTTCCTCCCGGCGGCATCTACGATTCCAACACGCCAATGCTGGTCGCACTGCTTAGCCAACCCCATATCGATTTGACCTTGCATCGTCCGGTCAAAGACGACTTTGAAACCATCCAAAGCTCAATTGCATCACTGGCAGAAGATCACGATCTGCTGCTGACATCGGGCGGGATGAGCGTCAGTGATGAAGATTATATCCGCCGTGCGGTAGCCGCTGAAGCAGGCAATTTTGAAGTCAAGAAAATCCGCCTGAAACCAGGAAAACCACTTGGTTTTGGCCGGATCAAGGACTGTATTTTCGTTGGCCTGCCCGGCAACCCTTATGCCGCCTTGGTGGGATATTTGCTTTTCGCACAGGCAGCACTTTCCCATATCGCTGGAATGGCAAATCACCCACAACCACTCAAAGGCCAAGCCGCCTTTTCTACCGCAAAAGGCGGCAAGCGACTGGAATTCGTTCCTGTCAGGATCATCGGTGAAAGTCCGGACGGCTTGCCAAAACTTGAAAAAATCGGCCGAGGAGGCTCAGCCCGCCTACGTCCCCTGATCAATGCAGATGGACTGGCTGCTCTTCCCATTTCTGCTGAAGGCGTCAGAGAAGCTGATCTTCTGGACTTCTATCCTTTCCATAGCGCCTTTGAGCTTTGATATCATTGTCAAAACAACAAAAAACCTTCCGAACCATCCGTTCGGAAGGTTTTTTGTATCTGCACTGCGACAAACTCAATCAGGCGGCAGCATGCGTCAACTTGAAGATGAATTCTGCATAGGTACGTGCATGAGTGCTGACAACAGAGCTCAAATGCTCAGAAGAGGCTTCAAGCCCTTCCTTTCGATTGGCGGGTTTTTGTTCAATCGCAACCAATTGTCTGTATAGCGGTTCAATCGTTGATGTAATTAAGTCACGGTTTGGACAACGACGACTGGAATGATAACCAATCACGCCTCCATCCGCCCCAAATGTAGGGGTCACATGGGCAAAAACCCAATAAAAACCACCAGATTTGGTTGCATTTTTCACATACGCAAAGACTTCATTACCGGCATCCAAGGTGTCCCATAGTAACTTGAATACTGCCCGCGGCATATCTTCATGGCGTATTAGATTATGTGGCTCACCCATTAGTTCTTTTAGTTCGTAGCCTGCAATATTGCAAAAAGATCGATTTGCGTATGTAATGCGCCCCTTCAAATCAGTTTTAGATATGATGACTTCACCTGGATCAAAAAATACTTCATCGCCCATAATGGCAAAACTCTCCTCCAGAAAATAAAAAGACGCCCGCCACCCTGATACAATAAATATTTTAAAAACCAAATTGACTTTCGACAAAAATAACAGACAAGAATATATTGAATATTATGTTAGAAATATATAACTAACAAATTCCAATTCGGAATTATTACTTCAATACTTATTATATTAAAAAATAAGCATTAATACTTGCGCCAATTTAGCACATCCGGGCATGACCTTAATCAATCCATCCCTCTGTCATATTTGGCATGACAGGCTGGATAAGCCAGATGTCTCAAATCAAGAGAATCAAAATCGAGTCATTGGCTCGTCAGAACTGGCCCAGAACCGGCAGCTGAACCGGAACAGGATGGAGACAGAGCATGACCAACATGACCGCCCGGCGCTTGCCCTCTTATGTTGCTCACATGACAAAATTCCTGCCCCTTGCACCACTGGAGCGCCTGATTTCGAAGACAGCAGACCGGGTTGCCAAGGAGCATCCGGAATTCTTTGATCGTTTGGACGAATATGCCGACAAATCCTATGTCATCGTCCCGACGGATCTGGATTGGATAGCAGGCTTGTCCTTTCAAAATGAACATGTCCAATTGCGCCTATCCCGCTCTCTGAATGCCTTTCCAAACCGAGATGTCTTGGTCAAGGCACCTATTCTCTCGCTGCTCAACTTGTTGGATGGCGAAGAAGATGGCGATGCCCTGTTCTTTTCCCGTGATCTGAGCATTGAGGGTGATACCGAAGCAGTCCTAGCACTGCGCAACGCTTTGGATGATGCCGAGATCGACTTCCTCTATCAGATTGCCCAGCTGACAGGTCCATTCAGCCGCCCGGTAGAAAATGGGGCGAAGACCCTCATGAACCATTTGCGAAGAAAAAAAGCATCCCCCGACAATTCCATGGATAGCATGGGTGAGATGCACGGCCCCTATCCTTCCTGACCGCCAGATAAGAGACCGAAATGCCAGACCAGATTGTAAAACCGATGGAATTGGTTTGCCCAGCAGGCACACCAGCGGCCCTGCGCACAGCAGTTGATGCGGGAGCAGACACGGTGTATTGCGGCTTTCGCAATGAGACCAATGCAAGAAACTTCCCCGGCTTGAACTTTTCACTAAAGGAACTCCAGCGCGGCATTCAATACGCTTCCGATCACGCTTCCAATGTTCTGGTGGCTATCAATACTTTTGCGCAGGCGGGAAAGACTGATCTATGGAAAAAGTCTATTGATGATGTTGCCCAATCGGGTGCCCATGCCGTCATCCTCGCCGATCTTGGCATGCTTGATTATGCAGCTCGTACCCATCCGGATCTACGCTTGCATCTCTCGGTTCAGGCAGCCGCAGCCAATGCGGACATGGTCAATTATTATGCAAGAGAGTTTGGCGTGAAACGCGTTGTCCTGCCTCGCGTACTGACAGTCCAGGAAATCTCGACCATAAATACCGAGATTAGCTGCGAGACAGAAGTCTTCATATTTGGTGGCCTTTGCGTCATGGCCGAGGGACGTTGTGCCCTTTCATCCTACTGTACTGGTAAAAGCCCGAATATGAACGGGGTTTGCTCTCCTCCTGGCGATGTCAGCTATGAAGAGCATTCCGACCATTTGGAAAGCTCGCTATCCGGTATCACCATCAATCAATATCCAAAAGGCGAAGCTGCTGCCTATCCAACCCTTTGCAAGGGACGTTTCGAGTCTGGCGGTGTCACCGGATATGTGTTCGAAGACCCGGTTAGCCTCAACGCCGCTCATCTGCTTCCAGCTTTGCAGAAGGCAGGCGTCACCGCCTTGAAGATTGAAGGCCGCCAGCGCGGCAAAGCCTATATGGCGCAAGTGGTTTCAAGCTTTCGCAAAGCAGTCGATGCCCTTGCAAGCGGTGAGAATGTACCACTGGAAAATCTGCTCGCCCCTCTGACTGAGGGACAGAAGAGCACCAAAGGCTCCTATCAGAAAACATGGCGATAACAAAAAGCGGGCCCAAACTCATGAACAACAAACCAGAATTGACCCTCGGTCCCTGTCTTTTCAATTGGCCAGAAGCAATGTGGCGCGATTTCTATTTCCGCATGGCCGACGAGAGCGATTTTGATCTCATCTATATTGGCGAACCGGTCTGTTCCAAACGCCTGCCATTTCGCGATTCCGTCCTACCAGATATTCTGGAGCGCATGGAGTCCGCTGGTAAAAAGGTCGTTCTCTCGACCCTTGCGCTGGTCACTACAAAACCGGAGCGCAAGACGTTGTCTGGCCAATGCGACCAGGACGAATGGATGGTCGAAGCCAACGATCTGACCGCCTTGGCCTTTCTAAAGGGTCGCAAGCATGTCATCGGTCCCTATATCAATCTCTATAATGAAGACAGCATCGAAGCCTTGAGCAAGCGGGGTGCCACTCGCTTTGTTCTCCCGACAGAGCTTTCTGCAGAAACCGCATCCAAACTGATCAAGGCTGCGCCAGATCCCGTTTACGAACTGCAAGTCTTTGGCCGTTTGCCACTGGCTCTATCTGCCCGCTGCTATCATGCCCGACTAAACAAGCTGTCCAAGGATAGCTGCCGCTTCGTTTGCGATCAGGATCTGGATGGACGTGATGTCAACAGTCTCACCGGTCAGCCATTCCTCGCCGTCAATGGTATTCAAACCATGTCTTATGGCAGTCAGCTCTTGCTTGAGGAGTTACCTGACCTTGCAAAGATGGGTATAGGTGCCTTCCGCCTGTCCCCTCATACCGGAGACATGATTGCAGTTGCCAAAATCTTCCGCTCACTATTGGCCGGAGAGGTAGAGGCGATTGAAGCCCACAAAGCCATGGAGAAAGAGATGCCAAGTCATCACTTCATCAATGGATTTGTCCATGGTCAGGCCGGTATGAAGCAGGTTGCCGAATCCCTGGCAGTCTAAAAAGCGAATTCCAAACAATAAAAAACGGGCACCAGATCATCTGGTACCCGTTAGCCATAAACATGCATGGAGCTCTCCACTTGCATCAAGCCTGATTGCCTCATCTTCCAAGAAGCAGTCGCTCTTCTTGAAATGATGATCAAGTCTGCTTCTTCCGTCTTTTTCAAGCACCCAAAGACAGGAAACAGAACAAACAGGCTTAGTGCATACGGATCCATTCACGGGCTTCGCGCTGCGCGCGGGATACTTCGCATGGAGACATTTCGTTGGTCAGTTCCTTGCGGCGGATCATGGCTTCGCGATTGCCTTTCATGGCGGCCAGATTAAACCACTTATGTGCAGCTACCAGATCTGGCTCACCATCATTGCCAATCGCATGGGACAGACCAAGCTGAAAGAAAATTTCCCCGTTGGCGTCAACACCTACACCATTCATGTCAGAAGACTGAAACTCAAGACGTGCCATTTGTCTTACCTCATCTATACTCGTCGCCCACTCACGGGCCTTGTTTGATCGGATCTAGCGTCCGGTTGATGAGGTCATCATGGTGCAACTTTTTGAAAAGCTCGTAAAAAACAATGGTTAGCACAATGACAACAAAATCTTTCACGAGCGTAAATTTAAAACTCCGCTAACCTTGACTTTGGCAGATTTCCGCTAATTCCTCTTCCAAAACCGACATATTTTTAAAGATCAAAGTAAGATTTGGTAAACCATGCAAAAGATTTTCCTCAAAGGATCGGAAAGCTTAATAGTTCCAATTTTATCAAAAATGCACATCAATACAGTAACGATGCCTTCAGAACGTAAGAAGACCCGCAAGATATACACCTTACGGGTCTTCCTTATCTCAATTCAGCAAAGTGATCGATATCAGCTGGCACGCTGATTGAACAGAACGGCCTGCGCATCCTTATTCGTCGCCAAATCCAGGCGTTCTCGCTCTTCAGCACCGACCGCGAGGCCTTTTTGAACGGCTTCACGCGCATTCAGAGCTTCAAACCAACGCTTCACGTTAGGGAACTCATCCAGATTGATACCCTGGCGCTCATGCGGACGCGCCCAACCGATCATTGCCATGTCAGCGATAGAATAATCACCAGCCACGTAATCCTTACCTTCGAGCGCTTTGTTCAGCACACCATAAAGGCGATGGGTTTCGTCACGATAGCGCTTGATCGCATAATCGATCTTCTCTGGAGCATAGACGGCGAAATGATGGTTCTGACCAAGCATCGGGCCAAAGCCGCCCATCTGCCACATCAGCCATTGCTCCACCTCAACCCGGCCGCGCTCGTCAGCTGGCAGGAATTTGTCAAACTTGCGGGCCAGATATTGCATGATGGCACCGGACTCAAAAATGGAGATCGGCTTTCCATCAGGTCCTTCCGGATCAATGATGGCTGGCATTCTGTTATTTGGGGCAATACTCAAGAAATCTGGTTGGAACTGATCACCAGCACCAATATTGATATAATGAACATTGTAGGGAACGCCCAGTTCTTCCAGCATGATGGAAATTTTCCAGCCGTTTGGAGTTGGCCAATAGAAAAGCTCAATAGGTTTGGTTTGTTCAATCATAGGTGCCTCGGGGTTGAATAGAGATGTGCAATCAATGCTCGAAGAACTATTTAAGACCATGTGGTCAAATTTAAAGTCCCTCATACGCATTTTTGTTAATTGCAAACTAGCGAATATAGAATTCCATGTGAAGGCCCAATCAAAGTCCTTGGGAAAAGGGGGTAATATCATTCCTAATCTGCAGCTTGCGTTCCGAACTTTGCCGGCGAGACAATCTCCAGCATTTCACAATCAGCAGAGAAATCTCTCAACTCATGGACAATACCGGGGCGCTGATAGACGCAATCGCCAACTTCCAGCACACACTCCCCTTTATCTTCATACCAGAACTTCGCCCAGCCCTTGAGCATATAGACCATCTGGAATTCCAGTTGATGAGTATGTTTGCCACCCGGCTTATCAATCAGTTCTTCTGCACGGATCACATGCGCTGCAAAATCACCATTTGTTGCTTCTTTGATGCCAAGATCACGATAGGAAAAGAAAGCCCGTAAACCTTCTTTGACAAAATCTGCCTCTTTTGCCTTATGCAGTCCGAATTTATGATCGGCCATGTTTTACCTCCACCCCACGCCCCAAACAAGCATACAGCCGCTCGCTTGAAAAGAAAGGCACAAACATTGGGATATGGATCAGAGCTTCATCTTGTAGCCAACATGACTGGCTTCAAAGCCAAGCTGATCATAGAAGCGCTGACCATCATCCCGCGTCCTGTTGGTCGTTAGTTGAAACAGACGACAGCCGTCTGCGCGGGCTTTCTCAATTGCCCAGTCAAACATCCTGGTGCCCATCCCCTGCCCACGCAAATCGGCATGCACACGCACAGCCTCAATCTCTGCTCGCTTGCAGGCTCCTAAAGACAGTCCTTGCATATAGATAAGTTGAAAAGTCCCAGCGACAGGCAATGCATCCGTCTCGACAACATAAAGATTGTTGGTCGCCTCAACATCCATCGCATCAAAGGCAGCATAATAGCGCTCCAGATCAGACGCATCCTCACGCCCCTTTCCCAACATATCGTCAGCCAACAAGGCAACGATTGCAGGCACGTCTTCGCGACGCGCCAAGCGTATTCTGAGATCGCTCATGATCAAATCCATATGATATGTAAGTCAGTCGAGAAAGAAAGAAGGAGAACTCACGTTAGCCTCGTTTGCAGGGCAAATCAAACACCACATGAATATGCTCGTCATGGCGTACCCAGGAGCGTTTTCTGGAAAACCGCAATATCGAGCTTAAGTCTGCACCTTCTGATGTCCTGAACAGAAATTGTTGAAGCTCTGGAGCAAAAATAACCAATTGCACAGGGGCACCCGCTATTGCTGCCTGCTTCCGCAGCTCGTGCAGAAACACTGCGAGCCCGGCAAAATCTATGTCATAGACAGAGCTTCTACCCTTCGCATCAAACTCAAAATTATAGCCAAGCTTGTTAAAGAGAGAACTGGGAAAGAAGTCAGATTTTCCTGATCGCTTATCGATGACAGGTACAAAGAAATCAACCGCTTCACCATTGCGATGCGTAACATGCGGCCATAACTTCCCTCCCCAGGGCCAGCTGATCTCACCAAAAGTAAATTTCAGATCTGGATGACTGGTAGAGAGGGCTTGATAAGTCGCAAGAACAATATCGCGCACCTTGGTATGAGCGTTGGCTCGTCCAATCAACCAGCCAGGAAATGAGTATGCGCGGAAGTTTTCCCCGCTAAACGGAAGATGAATCCCATAAGCCAACCGGCCAGATTTCACCGATCCAAAACACTGGCTTTGTCCCTGATTGGGCTGAGTAACCAGCCATACAGCGTAGGAACGAAGTGATGGAAAGCATGCAATCAAGGCAACGAGAGCAATAACAATCGCCACCAGAAAAAACTTCAAAATTCTCATAAAATCTGCAGAGTTAAAATAGACACATGCATAGACTACAAACAAAAACGGCGCGGTTAAGACCGCGCCGTGAATTCTTGAAAGCTGGAATTAGAGGCCCAGCTTTTCTTTCAGGATCTGGTTCACCGCTTGCGGGTTTGCCTTACCTTGCGATGCTTTCATCACCTGACCGACGAACCAACCAATCAGACCCGGCTTGTCTTTTACCTTTTCGACTTGATCCGGATTGTTTGCGATGATCTCATCAATGATCGCTTCAATTGCACCGGTGTCGGTTACCTGCTTCATGCCTTTTTCTTCGACAATCTTGGCTGGGTCACCACCCTCGGTCCAAACGATCTCGAACAGATCCTTGGCGATCTTGCCGGAGATGTCACCAGCCTTGATCAGATCAACGATGGAACCAAGTTGATCAGCAGAGATCGGGCTGTCATCCAGATCCAGACCTTCCTTGTTCAGACGACCAAACAATTCATTGATCACCCAGTTCGCAGCCAGTTTCGGGTCGCGACCTTTGGCAACGGCTTCGAAATAGTCGGCAGAACGACGGGAAGCAACCAGAACCGACGCATCATATGGCTTCAAGCCGAACTCCGAGATGAAACGCTCGCGCTTGTCATCCGGTAATTCAGGCAGATCAACACGCAAGGCATCGACATAAGCATCGTCGAATTCCAAGGGCAGCAAATCAGGATCGGGGAAATAGCGATAATCATGTGCTTCTTCCTTGGACCGCATCGAGCGGGTTTCGCCTTTCTTTGGATCATAGAGGCGAGTTTCCTGATCGATGGAACCACCATCTTCCAGAATGGCAATCTGACGCCGTGCTTCAAATTCGATCGCCTGACCGATGAAGCGGATCGAGTTCATGTTTTTGAGCTCGCAACGTGTACCAAGCTCATCACCGGGACGGCGAACAGAGACATTCACATCGGCGCGCATGGATCCTTGATCCATATTGCCATCAGAGGTACCGAGATAACGCAAAATAGTACGCATCTTGGTCATATAAGCTTTTGCTTCTTCTGAAGTGCGGATGTCGGGCTTGGAGACAATCTCCATCAAAGCGACACCAGAGCGGTTCAAATCCACGAAAGACATTGTTGGATGCTGATCATGCATGGATTTACCAGCATCCTGCTCCAGATGAAGCCGCTCTACGCCAATCTCAACCCGCTCACCATCCAGCATATCCAGAACAACCACGCCCTCGCCCACAATCGGGTCCTTGAACTGGGAAATCTGATAGCCCTGCGGCAGATCGGGATAGAAATAGTTTTTACGATCAAATACAGAGCGATTATTGATTTGGGCTCTCAAACCCAAACCCGTACGGATCGCCTGTCTTACGCACTCTTCGTTGATCACAGGCAGCATGCCAGGCATCGCTGCATCAACGAAAGACACGTGGTTATTGGCTTCGCCACCGAACTCGGTGGAGGAACCAGAGAAAAGCTTTGCTTCAGAAGCAACCTGTGCATGGACTTCCATGCCCACAACGATTTCCCAATCGCCAGTTGCCCCTTTAATCAGCTTGCTGCGAGACGCTTCAGCCATAATTTCGTCCTCAGCTTGGCAAGGTGGTCAGATAGCCAACCCTGCTCTTAAACATAGAGTGGCCTGCGCCACTTATTCCTTATCACCCGCAAGACGGGCCGCAATGGCCTCTTCTTCCCAAGCGATATTGACCTCGATGAGATCTTCCCAAAATTGCATGTAAAGATCAGGGGCCAGTTCACGCTCTTCCAAACGCTCCAGAACCTTGTCCAAAACAGCCTTCACCCGCTCTTCGATACGTGCCTGTGACGGATGGGTCTTGATTTCTGCCATCCGCCGCACATAGGAATCGCGTTTGGCGAACAGATCGACCAGCTGGGCATCCAGTTCGTCAATCGCCTCACGAATATGGGCTTTTTCTGTACAATCTTTTGGCTCACGCATTGTGATCAGCCCCTGTTACCTTCACCACCATTTGGTCGGCGCATCCATGATGCCAGCCGCGTCTTCCAGCACACCAGCCGTGCGGAACAAGGTCTCTTCGTCAAAGGCCTTACCAATCAACTGCAAGCCAAGTGGCAAACCGTTGGAAGACTGGCCAGCCGGAACAGAAATACCAGGAAGACCCGCCATGTTCACGGTCACGGTGAAGATATCATTGAGATAGTTCTCAACCGGATCAGTGACTTTTCTGTTCAGCTCAAAAGCAGCTGATGGAGTTGCCGGAGTCAGTATGGTGTCCACCCCTTCAAAGGCTTTCTCAAAGTCCTGCTTGATCAGGGTGCGGATTTTCTGAGCACGCAGATAGTAGGCGTCATAATAGCCAGCAGACAGCACATAGGTGCCGATCAAAATACGGCGTTTGACTTCGTCACCAAAGCCTTCCGCACGGGTCTTCTCATACATGTCGACGATATCTTCGCCGGGAACACGCAGGCCATATTTCACGCCATCATAACGCGCCAGGTTGGAAGACGCTTCCGCCGGTGCCACGATATAGTAAGCAGGCAAAGCATATTTGGTCATCGGCAGAGAGATCTCGACAATCTCAGCACCTGCAGCTTTCAGCCAGTCGATGCCCTGCTGCCAAAGCTTCTCGATTTCTTCTGGCATATTGTCAACGCGATATTCCTTTGGAATACCAACGCGCATACCTTTGATGTCACCGGTCAGAGCCGCTTCATAATCCGGTACAGGCAGATCAACGGACGTCGTATCCTTCTTATCTACGCTAGCCATGCTCTTCAGCATGATCGCCGCATCACGAACAGTACGTGTGATCGGGCCAGCCTGATCAAGAGAAGACGCAAAGGCAATCATGCCCCAGCGAGAACAACGCCCATAGGTTGGCTTGATACCAACCGTACCGGTAAAGGCAGCTGGCTGACGAATGGAACCACCAGTATCAGAGGCAGTCGCACCAGCACAGATACGAGCGGCAACAGCAGCAGCCGAACCACCGGAAGATCCTCCAGGCACCCGGTCAATCTCTTCACCATTCGCACGCCAAGGGTTTTTCACTGCGCCATAATAGCTGGTCTCATTGGCAGAGCCCATGGCGAACTCATCCATATTGAGTTTGCCCAACATCACAGCACCATCATCCCATAGGTTTTGGGTCACGGTGGATTCATATTCCGGCGCAAAGCCATCAAGAATATGAGAACATGCATGGGAACCAATACCCTTGGTGCAGTAAAGATCCTTCACACCAAGCGGAATACCTTCCAGATTACCGGCCCCACCCTTAGCAAGGCGCTCATCGGAGGCTTTGGCCATCTCAAGCGCTTTTTCCGGGGTCTTGGTGATATAAGCATTCAAGTCACCAGCTGCATCGACAGCGCTGATATAAGCCTCGGTCAGCTCGGTTGCGGTAAATTCTTTTTTGCTCAAGCCCTCCCGGGCCTCCGCAATGGTCAAAGCCGTGAGATCTGTCACGCGGCTATCCTCTTCTGAAATTATGGAGCTTGCAATCCTTGTGAGCCACCGAACGTAGCCAATTCCAAAGCCCATCTACAAAACCAATTCAGTTCCAGCCCTATCAACCCAGATTCAGTCGGGGACAGGGCAATAAAGGAGTGATCTACTCGATCACCTTTGGAACCATGAAATAATTGTCTTCAGATGCCGGCGCATTACTGGTCACAATATCAGCATAGCCACCATCAGAGATCACATCACTGCGCTTGCGCATTTCCTGTGACACAACAGCGGTCATCGGGGTCACTCCCTCTACATCCACTTCATTGAGCAGCTCGACCCAATCGAGAATGGAGTTCAGCTCGCCTTTCAGGCTTTCCGCCTCGTCATCTGTTACAGCAACGCGCGCCAGACGGGCCACACGTTTAACCGTATCCTTGTCAATGGACATGAATGATCAAACCTTCCAGAAAATCGGACAGGATATAGTCGATCTATATCGCCTTTTATTCCCTCACGGGGATATCTCAAAGCCTATAGCACTTGATAAGATTCAAGCGCAACTCCCTGCAAGCTCTATTGCCGCCAATGCCTGTATTTTCCCCATTTGCTCATGAAAAGACCATCATCAAGCACAATCATCCAATCCCCAACCAGGCCAGAAAACTTTCCTTGCCATTTCTTCCTCACATGATAGAGGAAAGCAGCATTTTCCCGTCGCACAGCTCAAAGGAGCCATCATGGCCCGCAAAAAGAAGAAAAAGCCACCAATGGATGTCTCCCTTCAGGTCCTGTCGGAAGGCATGAAATATGGCCAACGCCTGATCGGGTTGGATTTGGGCACCAAAACCATTGGCGTGGCCTTGAGCGATGGTGGACTGATGATTGCAAGCCCGATGGAAACCATTCGGCGCAAGAAATTCACGCAAGATGCAGAAGCCTTGCTGGATATCATCGAAAAGAACAGTGTCACAGGCATCGTACTTGGCATGCCCTACAATATGGATGGCAGCGAAGGTCCACGCTCTCAGGCCACACGAGACTTTGCACTCACTTTTCGCGAAAAATGCCCTTTGCCGGTGACTTTCTGGGATGAACGCCTATCAACAGTAGCGGTCACCCGCACATTGCTGGATGCGGACACCTCTCGTGCCCGTCGTGACGAAGTGGTTGATAAAATGGCAGCTTCCTACATCCTTCAAGGGGCATTGGACCGCATCAAACAAGGTTTTGAAGACGAGAGTTCACCCGATTTCTTCGAGCAAGAGAGCAATGATGGTGAAAGTTAGGCTGGGATAGCCTTACAAAATCAGCCAGAGAACGATAAGCAGCAGGATTGGAATCAACAGCAACATAGTTTGTCCTCAAACCTCCATGCATTTCCGGGATAGTAACGGATACCTGGATGCGCTATCGTCTAACCTCTCATCCTCTTTGAATGAAGAGGACATATCTTCACACCTCTTCCTCCAGCCCTACCATGCCGACCCCATCTCCATGCGGGCATCGACATTACAATTTTGAGAAAACCACATGTATCTGGTTGTCGAAGCCCTTATCCCTACCTTTTTCCTCGTCGGCCTGGGCCTCTATATTCGCCGTTCGGGATTCGTACCACAAGACCAGTGGGAAGGTCTGGAATCACTTTCATATTGGCTCTTTTTCCCGGCTCTGATCTTCAACGTACTGATCAACGCCAATCTAAAGAATGTACCATTGGGCGGTATGACAGCCACACTTGCACTGACGGTTATTGCAGCAGCAGTGCTGCTGCTAGCACTTGCTCCAGTCTTCAAAAATACATTGAGGATAGATGGTTCTTCTTATACCTCCATCTATCAGGGTGTTTTGCGCTGGAATGGCTTTATTGCTCTTTCCGTCGTTCAAAAGCTATATGGTGCAGATGCCATGGCACTGGTTGCCATTGCAATGGCCGCAATGATCCCGCTTATCAATGTCATAGTGGTTGGAATTCTTGCAATCTTCGCCTCCAGCTCCAAGCCAAGTCTTGGAAGCGTCTTGATCAATATCTTCAAGAATCCACTAATTTGGGCATCCATTCTGGGGCTTTTGGTCAATATGGCAGAAATCTCTCTTTGGGATCCACTCAAAACGACAATTGAAGTAACCGCGCGCGCTGGTCTTGCAACCGGCCTACTGATTGTCGGAGCTGGCCTGCGCCTGCGTGATACATTCCCGCCAAACAAGGATATCTGGATCGGGACGTCGTTGCGTTTGCTCGGCATGCCGATGATCGCCATCGGCTTTGGGCTTTTCTTTGGCCTGTCAGGAGAAGTATTGGAAGTCGCAGTGATCTGCACCGCAGTACCAACGGCAATGAGCGGCTATGTGTTGGCCAAGAAAATGGGAGGCAATGCGCCGCTGTTAGCAGCAATTGTCACCATGCAGACCTTCCTGTCAGCCGCAACCATTCCGTTACTTCTGGCCTTTGTCAAATGATTGCATCCATTGATCAAAGGAATGGATAACAGAAATGATATTAGCGCTCATAACTGCGTGAGCATGCTTGCGAAGGGGAAAAATTCCGCCTATAGCTATATGTCTAGCGAATGACACCAAACGCTAGGATTTTTGACGTGGATTTTCCCCATCGCCATTTGCTCGGCATCGCCGGGCTCAACCATTTGGAAATCACCGCCCTGCTTGATAAAGCAGAAGAAGCGGTGAAAGTTTCTCAACAAACCGAGAAAAAAAAGGCAGTCCTGAAGGGCCGCACTCAAATCAACCTTTTTTTCGAGGCGTCCACTCGCACCCAAAGTTCCTTTGAGTTGGCCGGAAAGCGCCTTGGTGCTGATGTGATGAATATGGCGGTAAAGAATTCCGCTGTTTCCAAAGGCGAAACCCTGCTGGATACCGCCCTCACCCTGAACGCCATGCATCCTGACATTCTAGTGGTTCGTCATGCAGCTGCCGGTGCACCGCAATTGCTTGCCCGCAAGGTTGGGTGCGCGGTAATCAATGCAGGTGATGGCGCGCACGAACATCCCACGCAGGCACTTCTGGATGCCCTCACCATTCGCCGCCATAAGGGAAGCATTCAAAATCTGGTTGTCGCTATATGCGGCGATATCCTGCATTCACGGGTTGCCCGCTCCAATATCATTCTGCTGAATGCAATGGGTGCTGAAGTTCGCCTGATCGCCCCATCAACATTGCTACCCGCGGATGTTGAAGCGCTGGGCGTCAAGGTTTTCCGGGATATGCGCAAAGGTTTGGACGGTACAGATGTCGTGATGATGCTCCGCCTGCAGCTCGAACGTATGAGCGGTGCCTTTGTGCCAAGTGTGCGTGAATATTTCCATTTTTATGGTCTGGATGAAGATAAACTTCAAAATGCCAGTGAGGACGCCATTGTCATGCATCCCGGCCCAATGAACCGGGGCGTAGAAATTGATTCTTCCGTTGCCGACTCTGGTCGATCGGTTATTCGCGAGCAGGTAGAGATGGGAGTTGCCGTACGCATGGCAGTGATCGAAACTTTGGCTGAGAATGCCTGCAAATTCAATGATAAAGGCGAGTAAGGGTCCGATGCCAGAGAAACAGCAAACTCCGTTCGCTCTAACCAATTGTCACCTGATTGATCCAACCACCAATCTGGACGAGATGGGGGCTATTCTGATTGAAGATGGCAAGATCAAAGCCGTTGGCAGGGAAGTCGCAGCAAATTTGCCATCCGATATCCTGCGCATTGATGGAGGCGGTAAAATAGCCGCTCCTGGTTTGGTCGATATGCATGTCACGACAGGCGAACCTGGTGCAGAACATCGCGAAACTCTGAAAAGTGTCTCCCGTGCCGCCGCTGCGGGAGGTGTCACTTCGATTGCCACCATGCCGGACACCGACCCGGTTATTGATGATATTGCGCTTGTAGACTTCATCAAACGCCGAGCACGCGATACAGCCAAGGTTCATGTGCATCCTTACGCAGCCATGACGCGCGGATTATCCGGAAAGGAAATGACTGAAATCGGCTTGATGCTTGAAGCAGGTGCAGTTGCCCTGACCAATGGCCGCAAAGCAATCACCAATGCTCAGATCATGCGCCGTGTCATGATGTATGCCCGCGATTTTGACGCACTGGTTGTCCATCATCCGGAAGATCCGGATTTGGTCGGAAATGGCGTAATGAATTTGGGCGAAACATCCACTCGACTTGGACTACCCGGCATTCCGGCAGAAGCCGAGACAATCATGGTTGCACGTGACATCCGCCTTGCGCAACTCACCGGTTGTCGCTATCACGCAAGCCAGATTTCCTGTGCCGAAAGTCTCGACATCATTCGTCGTGCAAAGGAAAAAGGCTTTGATGTCACTTGTGGTGTTTCCATCAATCATCTGACTTTGAATGAAAACGACATTGGCCTCTACCGAACCTTCTACAAGATGTCACCGCCCCTCCGTAGCGAAGATGAGCGTCTTGCCATGATTGAAGGCGTGGCAGATGGCACAATCGATGTCATTGTGTCTGCTCATGACCCGCAGGATGTGGACACCAAGCGTCACCCCTTTGCAGAATGTGCGGACGGTGCGGTTGGATTGGAAACATTCCTCGCTGCAGGTCTTCGCATGGTTCATTCCGAGCAGCTGACCATCAGTCAGCTCATCAACGCAATGTCCAGTACGCCAGCCAGCTTGTTGGGACTCGATGCAGGTAGTTTGAAAATCGGATCGGCAGCAGATATCATCCTGTTTGACGCTGACTATCCATGGCTGGTTGATCGCGAAGATCTAAGCTCTCGCTCGAAGAATACTGCATTCCATCAAGCCCGTTTCTCAGGCAAGGTTCTGCAAACCTATGTTGCAGGACAGCAAGTGCATCATTACTCTCAGTAGAATGTGCATGATCCGAATCGATCACCAGCAAGATATCCGAAACCATCTTGTTGGTGATATCGGTGAAAATTGCGATGCTGAAAAGCCCATCGCGCCAGGTGATCCAAAAACAACAGCTATTGGGTCCAGGAGGAAACAGCAATGCCCGATCCGATACATTGGGGCGTAGCCCTGCCCTATCTCTTCATGGCGTTGGCCTTTGGCTATCTCCTTGGTTCCACACCATTCGGTCTTGTATTGACCAAATTTGGGGGCATGGGTGATGTCAGAAAAATCGGATCAGGCAATATAGGCGCAACGAACGTCTTGCGAACCGGAAGCAAGAAACTGGCCGCCCTCACATTGCTAGGCGATATGCTGAAAGGTACCTTGGCTGTTTTGATAGCGAAAGAATGGGGTCCCGATACCGCCTTATTGGCTGGCATGGGCGCTTTTCTTGGCCATCTCTTTCCGTTCTGGCTGAAATTCAAAGGTGGCAAAGGTGTTGCCACCTATATCGGTGTCGTTCTGGGTCTTTATTGGCCTGCCTTTCTGCTCTTTGCATTGGTTTGGCTGGCATGTGCTTATTTAACCCGATATTCCTCATTATCCGCTCTCATTGCCAGTGCGCTAACGCCTTTTGCATTGCTCGGCTTTGGAGAATGGCAACTGGCCGAATTGGTAGCAGTTCTCACCGCTCTGCTATGGATCAAACACAAGGCCAATATCATGCGCCTGTTGGACGGCACAGAAAGCAAAATAGGTCAGAATGACCAGCCAGCGGACGATGATGACGCCACTGACCAGGCTGAAAATCTTGCAAGCGATACCAGCAAACAGGATGGAGACAGCCTATAGGGTTTCACTCAAATCCATTTCCTTTTTGACTCTCGACCGAGATCATTTGCAGGGCATTTTTCCGCCCGGCAGGGCTGAATAACCCAGTCCGAAAGGCAATTTCATGAGCCGAAAAAACATTTCCTCTACAAAGACAAATCACCAACCTTTCACACAAGAACTCGCTGCCAACCTAGTACAATCAATGGCTCACCGACTTAGCGATCAGCAACGCTTCAATTGGTTACGCCTGATCCGCAGCGAGAATATTGGGCCCGCAACCTTTCGTGATCTGCTCAATCATTTCGGATCGGCAGAAAAAGCTCTTGAAGCAGTTCCCACGCTCTCCGAGCGAGGTGGAGCCAAACGAAAAATCCAGATTGCATCCAAGGAAGATACGGAACGGGAATGGGAAGCAGTCTACAAAACCGGAGCCCGACTGGTCGCACTTGGTGAGCCAGATTACCCACGAGATCTTACCCATACCCATGCCCCACCACCAATTCTGACCATTGCCGGTCAGGAGCATTGGGCACAAAAGACAATTGTAGCAATCGTTGGTTCCCGCAATTGTTCTGCAAGCGGATTGAAACTCACTCAGACATTAGCCAGTCAGCTTGGTCAAAATGATATTGTCGTTGCCAGTGGCCTCGCACGAGGCATTGACACCGCCGCCCACACTGCAAGCCTTGAGACGGGAACGATAGCAGTGGTTGCAGGTGGCTTGGGCAAGCTCTACCCCAAAGAGAATATCCCGCTTGCCCATCAAATATCCCATAACGGCATGATCATATCCGAGGCACCATTCTCATGGCAGGCCCGCGCACAGGATTTTCCTCGCCGCAACCGGATCATATCGGGCATTTCAGCAGGAACATTGGTGATCGAGGCAGCCAAACGGTCAGGTTCGCTCATCACCGCTCGCTATGCCCTGGAGCAAGGGCGCGAAGTCTTCGCCATTCCCGGCTCGCCCCTGGATCCTCGATCAGCCGGAACAAACCACCTTATCAAACAAGGTGCATGTCTGGTTACCCAAGTCGATGACATACTTGAGGCACTTGCGCATTACATACCGAAACCCAATTCCTCAAAAGCACTATTGGAAGAATATTCAGCCATCGAACCTGACCATCTGGAACCAGACTTGCAAATCGTGGAAATAGAGCGTGACAAGTTGGTCTGTAGCCTCAATCTGACACCAATTGCCATTGATGAGTTGGCACGCCTCACTTCGATGCCTCTCAACCAGATACAGATGATATTGTTAGAATTGGATCTGGCAGGACGCTTGGAACGTCACGGAAATCAAACCGTCTCTCTTCGTCCGCAATAGAGCGTATATACTATAAGCACATAGATACCATCCGGAAGATAGAAACATCACCCGCCAACCACTTCGCATCCAATTTACTAGCATCCTTCAAAAATTGGCCCAAATATTCCGTAGATTTCTCTATACGGTTGGCTAATTCTGAATTCATTGCCATTCCTGCACTTAAAAAAATCAATTCATATTAATTTATCAATATTTTCAACATTCTAATAATTTTTTCGATATAAGGAACACCCAAATGAAATTTAGGTTGTAGTAGTAAAAATACATCTTTTGAGTGACATTCCGTTTCTCCTCCTCCCAATTTCTTGTTGTGCGAAAGCAACACAATCGTCTAGGAACATCTCGACAAGCCTTGACCTTGGCATCAGGAAGGGTCATTTGACAGGACTAGGACGATAAGAATCATCTGCCAGATTGCGCGGTAGGCCCATGCTTTATGCCTTGGTTCGGCGTAATGATATGGCATCAGATTTTGAAGAGACGGATTTCACATGGACGTTGTCATTGTAGAGTCACCGGCTAAAGCCAAGACGATCAATAAATATCTCGGCAAGGACTATAAAGTTCTGGCTTCATATGGCCATGTACGCGATCTTCCGTCCAAAGACGGCTCCGTTCTGCCAGATGATGACTTCAAGATGACCTGGGAGGCGGATGCAAAATCCAAGAAACGCCTTACGGAAATTGCCAGTGCCGTCAAAGAATCCGACCGCGTCATTCTCGCGACTGACCCCGACCGCGAAGGGGAAGCCATTTCGTGGCATGTGTTGCAGGTTCTAAAGAATAAACGGGTTTTGAAAGACAAGCCCATTCAACGTGTGGTGTTCAATGCCATTACCAAGAAGTCCATTCTGGATGCCATGGAAAATCCACGCGACATCGACGCGCCATTGGTAGAAGCATATCTTGCCCGCCGCGCGCTGGATTATCTGGTCGGATTTACCCTGTCACCAGTTCTATGGCGTAAATTGCCCGGGGCACGTTCTGCAGGGCGTGTGCAATCAGTTGCACTACGCCTTGTTTGCCAGCGAGAAACCGAGATCGAAGCATTCCTCCCGCAGGAATACTGGTCTATCTTTGCCGATCTGTCGACCGCTGGCAGTGATGATGTCCAGGCACGTGTCGTATCCGTCGATGGCATCAAGAAAAACCGGCACGACATTGGTAGTGAAACCGAAGCAGCTGATATCAAACAGCTGATCGAACAAGCCAACATAACGATCCAGTCTGTTGAAGCGAAACCGGTCAAACGCAATCCGTTCGCACCTTTCACCACCTCTACCCTGCAGATGGAAGCCTCCCGCAAGCTTGGTTTTGCCGCAGCCCGCACCATGCAAATTGCCCAGAAGTTGTATGAAGGCATCTCTCTGGGTGGTGAGACTACAGGTCTGATCACTTATATGCGTACCGACGGTGTGCAGATTGCACCGGAAGCAATTGGCCCCATCCGGGGTGCCATTGAAAACGAATTTGGCAAGGATTATGTACCGGAAAAACCGCGCTACTATTCCTCAAAAGCCAAAAACGCCCAGGAAGCTCACGAGGCAATCCGCCCGACCGATATTTTCCGCCATCCAAAACAGATGGCCAGATATCTGGATGAAGAACAACTCAAACTCTATACTCTCATCTGGCGCCGAACCATGGCATCCCAAATGGCCTCTGCCCAGATTGAACGCACCACTGTTGAGATCGTAGCTCAACATGGTTCTCGTTCTGCCGGTCTGCGTGCAACCGGCTCTGTTGTGCGCTTTGATGGTTTCCTGACGCTCTATACCGAGACCAAGGATGACTCGGACGACGAGGAAAGCAAACGCTTGCCACCAATGAGCGAAGGTGAAGCTTTGGCCCGCAAAGGTGTGACGGCTACTCAGCATCATACCGAGCCTCCACCACGCTATACTGAGGCTACCCTCATCAAGAAAATGGAAGAATTGGGTATTGGCCGTCCTTCCACCTACACAGCCACCCTTTCCGTGTTGCGTGATCGCGACTACGTAGAGTTGGACAAAAAACGTCTGATCCCATCGGGCAAAGGCCGTCTGGTCACGGGCTTCCTGTCCAATTTCTTTGAGCGTTATGTACAATACGACTTCACAGCCAGCCTGGAAGAAAAACTCGACAAGATCTCCGCAGGCGAGCTGCAATGGAAAGATGTGCTGAAGGAATTCTGGGAAGACTTCTCCCAACATGTCGATGGCACCAAGGAGCTGCGTGTTTCTCAGGTACTGGACACCCTCAATGAAGTACTCGCCGCCTATGCCTTCCCGCAGAAGGAAGAAGGCAAGGACCCGCGTGTATGTCCATCCTGCGACAATGGTCAACTTAGCCTGAAAACCAGCCGCTATGGTGCCTTTGTCGGTTGCTCCAACTATCCAGAATGCGGTTATACCCGCCAGCTGGACAACGGAAATGGCGAACAGCAGGAAAATATGGGCGATGGCCCCAAAATGCTGGGCGTCGATCCGGAAACCGGCCTTGACGTATCGCTGCGCACTGGTCGCTTCGGACCTTATGTCCAGTTGGGCGAAGAGAAAAAGCCTCCTCGCTCCTCCATTCCAAAGGGCTGGGATCCACAAAGCATTGATCTGGAGAAGGCCCTGCAACTGCTGTCATTGCCGCGCCCAGTCGGCATGCATCCGGAAGACGGCAAGGAGATCAAGGCAGGCCTTGGTCGCTATGGTCCGTTTGTTCTGCATGACGGTACCTATGCAAATCTGCCAAGTGTCGATGACATCTTTACTGTCGGCCTCAACCACGCAGTGACCCTTTTGGCTGAAAAACGCGCCAAAGGTGGTGGTCGCCGAACCGCTCAGGTCCTGAAAGAACTGGGCGATCATCCTGATGGCGGAGCGATCTCGGTCAAGGACGGCCGCTATGGTCCTTATGTCAATCATGGCAAGATCAACGCGACACTGCCGAAGGACACCGATCCACAATCGGTCACGATGGAACAGGCATTGGAGTTGATCGCAGCCAAGGCGGGCAAAACTGGTACCAAGAAAAAGGCGCCAGCAAAGAAAACCGCCGCCAAGAAAACGACAGCGAAAAAGACCACAGCCAAGAAAACAACCACAAAAAAGGCAGCGACCAAAAAAGCCGACGCTGCCGACGACGCCTGAGAAACGGGCGAGGATTGAGCTTAAGTGAAACAAAAGCGCAGAAGCAGGATCGATGACAGCCTGCCTACCAAAGCGGATATTTTAGCTTTCATCGCAGAAAATCCGGGTCAAGCAGGCAAACGCGAAATTGCACGCGCTTTTGGCATCAAAGGAGCAGCCCGTATCGGACTCAAGAAGCTCCTGAAAGAGCTGACAGAAGACGGGCATCTGGAGAAAAACCGCAAGCGGCTGGTCAAATCCGGAGAGCTACCCTTCGTCGGAGTCTATCGCATCACGGAGCGCGATTCTTTTGGCGACTTGCTTGCCCTCCCCATGAAATGGGATGAGGAAGAGCACGGCCCCGCCCCCAAGGTTCTGATTCAACCAGACAAGAAATCCAAGGCTGTTCCCGGAATTGGCGACCGAGTGCTTGCAAAGCAGCTCGATAAGGATATCGAACATGACACAGCCAAATTCACGGCTCGGGTCATCAAGATCCTACCTGTACGCCAAGACCTGATTTTGGGAATCTATCGACGCGACACCGTCCATGGCGGCGGTCGTCTGGTCCCGATCGACAAGAAAACCCAGGAAATGCCGATCGATGATTCCGGACGAGGCGATGCGGAAGAAGGCGATCTGGTTTCCGTCACTCTGACCCGCACTGGTCGTGGCAAAACACCTCGCGCTCGCGTGCAGGAAGTCATCGGCCCGATGGCATCAGAGCAGGCTGTCAGCATGATCTCCATCCATGCTCTGGACATTCCTTACATCTTCCCGCCAGCGGTACTGGAAGAAGCCGAGAATGCCACGCATCCCGGACTGATGGGACGAGAAGACTGGCGTGCTATTCCGTTTGTCACCATTGATCCGGCGGACGCCAAGGATCACGATGATGCCATCTTTGCCGAGCCCGACGAAGATCCAAACAATCCCGACGGCATCATTGCCTATGTCGCAATTGCAGATGTTGCTCATCACATTCCATTTGGCTCCAATCTGGACAAGGAAGCGTTGAAGCGCGGCAATTCGGTCTATTTCCCTGACCGGGTTGTTCCAATGCTACCAGAGCGGATCTCAAACAATCTGTGTTCCTTGCGAGAAAAAGAAGATCGTCCATCGCTTGCTGTTCGCATGATCTATAACGCGGATGGCAGAAAAATCCGCCATAGCTTCCATCGTGTCATGATCAAGGTCGCCGCGGGCATTTCCTACAATCAGGCGCAAGCCGCAATTGATGGTGAACCGGATGACAAAACCGGACCATTGCTGGACCCGATCCTGAAACCTCTTTGGGATGGATACGCAGTTCTGAAAAAAGGGCGAGATGATCGCTCCCCCTTGGAGTTGGATATCCCTGAACGAAAGCTGATCCTGAAGCCTGACGGCATGCTGGACAGGGTCTTTGTGCCAGATCGTCTGGACGCGCATAAGCTCGTCGAAGAATTCATGATCCAGGCCAATGTGGCAGCTGCGGAAAGTCTGGAAAAACATAAGCAAGCTCTGATCTACCGCATCCATGATGTCCCTTCCTTGCCAAAGCTGGAAGGCCTTCGCGAATTTCTTGCATCCTTGGACGTGAACCTGCCAAAAGGCGGAAATCTGCGCCCGGAAATGTTCAATCGCATTCTTGGCAAGATGGGCAACACGGAACATGGTCCATTGGTCTCCACGGTCATTTTGCGCACGCAATCGCAAGCCGAATATCATCCGGCAAATATCGGCCATTTCGGTCTAAACCTGCAAAGATATGCACATTTCACATCACCAATCCGCCGCTATGCAGATTTGATTGTTCATCGTGCCCTCATATCAGCCTTGAATTTGGGAGACGATGGCCTTCCTGGTGGTTTTGAGCCCAAGCTGGAAGCCATTGCTGCCGCCATTTCAAGCACCGAGCGACGTGCCATGGCAGCGGAACGCGAAACCAAGGATCGCCTGATAGCGAGCTTCCTGGCTGACAAGGTTGGCGCAAAATTCCATGGCAAAATCGCAGGTGTCACCAAGGTTGGCCTGTTCGTGCAACTGCATGATACTGGTGCGGATGGTTTTATTCCGGCAAAAACACTAGGTCACGATTATTATCATTTTGACGAAGCCAATCATGCCATGGTGGGAGAAGCCACAGGTGAGACCTACCGCTTGGGTGATCAGGTAGAAGTGAGGCTTGTGGAAGCAGCACCTATGGCCGGTGCATTGCGGTTCGAGATGTTAACGCCTGGCACGAAGTCGAGCATAAAAGGCCGGGTGAGCAAAGGCCCCTTTCGCAAAGGCCGAAACGGCAGATATTCAGGTCGAAAAAAGCCAGGGACCACACGTCCACGCCGCAAATCCGGTCGCCAATAGAAAATATACGTCTTTATACGCATTTTTGCAGACAAATCAGTTGATCTATGTTTATCTTGCCGCGGACAGTTGGCTCGAAAGTGTCACAACCATAAAATAACAAGGACTATGTGAACGCAATTCCCTTCTGTCAGGACTGGAACCTGTGAGGAGATACCTTTGAATAGCCAGATCACAATCACCTCCACACCTGCACGGCCATTATGGCCTGCTTTGGTGAATGGTGCCAAATGCCGTTGCCCCAATTGCGAGCAAGGCAAGTTATTTGATGGATTTTTGAAAGTCGCTGATACTTGTACCAATTGTGGTGAGGACTATTCCCATCAGCGCGCAGATGATGCACCACCCTATTTCACCATTTTCATTGTCGGGCATATCGTAATTCCGCTTCTCATCTGGGCAGAAATTACATTCAGACCGAGTTTGACCATTCATATGCTGATCTGGATTCCCATCACCATTGCCATGTCATTGGCTTTTTTGCGCCCCATCAAGGGCGTAATCGTTGCCTTGCAATGGGCTAACTATATGCATGGTTTTGATCCAAATTCAGAATCGGATTTCCCCGAGAAGGCCTGAACTCTCCTTCAAGACCCGAAAGGTCATCATGTACTGGAACAAAGACCAGCCGAAAAACCCGTTTGACCTCAAAAGCTAACGAACTTTTGTTTAATACTACCAAAGCCCAGCATGACTCAACAGGCAAAGCGATTGTCATCAATAGTGTAACTGCCTATGATCCGCTCATATTCCAGCTCCCGAGCATCCTGATGATGTCTCGGGAGTTGCGCCTTTCTTTTCAGTGGCGACCCGGTCTGGAACAAAGCGGAAAATTATCATGACAAGCAACCCTCAATTTCATCCAGCTCTTACCGAGAATGCCCTGAGCCATTGGGACAAGAGCCTGACCGGAATCAAGCCCAAAGATGCGGCAACTCTGATCATTCTTGACCGAGAACACGGAGAGCCGAAGGTCTTGATGGGGCGCCGACACATGCGCCATCGTTTCATGCCTGGCATGTTCGTCTTTCCAGGAGGCCGCCTGGATGCAAGCGACAGTAGTGTTCCCTATTCCCGCGACATCAATCCCAAAGTCATGAAGAAGCTTCAGCATCGTGCCAAGAACGGCAGCAGTGATGCGCGCATGCGTGGCCTCCTGATGTGCGCAATTCGCGAGACTTACGAAGAAGCAGGCCTGTTTTTAGGTGTCAAAGATGATGATCCGAAGATCGGTATAGAAGGTTGGGAAGCATTTACCGAGAAGGGTATTGTCCCTGACTTGGATCCGTTTCGCTTCATCGCGCGTGCAATTACTCCTCCAGGCCGCACTCGCCGATTCGATACCCGTTTCTTTGCAGTCGATGCGACCCATATCATCGAACGCCTCCCTGAAGGCCGCGGACCAACTGAAGAATTGGAAGATTTGCACTGGTTAACGATTCCCGAGGCCAAAAACCTGGAACTGCCGCGGATCACACTAGAGATTCTCGACCAACTGGAAGTTCGTTTGCAGCAAGATCCTGACTTTTCACCCAATGTCAAAACGCCTTTTTACTACATGGTCGGCCGCAAAATGGTACAGGATATGATCTAGGGCCTGCCTCTAGATGGCATATTAGGGTAAAAAGCCACGCAAATTGATCAAGATAGGCAGTTTGACGTCGATAATCACCATCAAACTCTTGACAATAGGCCAACATTGCTTAGTTTGTCGCCTCGAAACAGATTTTTATAGCTGGGACGGACTTTTCCGCTCAGCCTAGAAAGACGGAAAAGTCTAAAATGGCAAAAGCTACAACAATCAAAATCCGTCTCGTCAGCACCGCTGACACGGGTTACTTCTATGTTACCAAGAAGAATTCCCGTACCATGACGGAAAAAATGGTCAAGCGGAAGTATGATCCGGTTGTCAAGAAACATGTAGAATTCAAAGAAGCCAAAATCAAATAAGGTTTCTGGAATTTTCACAAAACAAAAACGCCGCCTGATGGGTCATCAGGCGGCGTTTTTGTTTGTATCAACCCCACTCTTCCCTTCATGCAAAATCATTTTAGCAACTGAGTTTCTTGTTCCTCAATCGCAGCACACGGCTACACTCGGCAATAAATAAACATGTGTAAGGGAGGAATGAGAGAAAGGATGGCCGGTTCGAAAGCAGACCACTTGAGGAGGCCACTCTGCTGCGCCCGAACCGACCAAACCCCACGGCCCCAGGAGATGCGGCGGACCTGGCATACCGTAGGGGGAACTTTTTCAAACAACTTGAAGGCAAACATGTGTCGCAAATGTGACCACACAGCTACGCACGCTACCTGTTGCACTGCATCAGCCTAACAAAAAGCAAGAGATTTTCAACGAATAGTTTAAAGCTTTATTAAGTTTACGCAATTTAAGTGAAGTTTTAAGGTTAATAATACCACAAACATCACACAAATGAGAGTTAAATACAAATTTTAGTAACTCCCACAATATTTTAATGCGCAAAAATACGTATGATGTAGACAGAGATGCTCAAAATTATAAATGAAAACCTCCCCTTCCCGGATCTGATTCCGTGAGCAAGCAACAGCCAAGGCCTAGAGGAAGAGTTGAACAATAAAAACCCCGGTCAAACGAATTGACCGAGGTTTTTTCAAAGTCATATATGTGAGTGCTCAGGCTGCATTGGAGACAACACGGTTACGCCCATCTCGTTTGGCCGTATAAAGTGCGTTATCCGCAAGCTTCAACAATTCATCCTGTGTCTTGGCTCCGTTATCAACCGATGCAAGCCCAATGGAAATGGTCACATCAATCATCTGACGTCCCTTGTGAATGATAAAGGGTTTCTCCGCTACCTTCTTTCGAATACGTTCAGCCACCACCATGGCCAAGGCCATATCGGTATCAGGCATCACGACCACGAATTCCTCTCCACCGTAACGGCAGACCAGGTCGATACCACGACAATTTTTACGCATGCGATTGGCAAACTCTTGCAGTACTTCATCACCTGCATCATGACCATGAGTATCATTCACGGATTTGAAAAAGTCGATATCCATCAATAGAACCGAAACCGGCTTTTCTTTTTGCTGAGCAGCAGCAAGCAAAGAATCCAAATGAGTGCTCATATATCGGCGATTGTAAAGCTTGGTAAGTCCATCGACAATCGCCAGTTCCATGGTGTGCTGAATGGAGTTCCGCAACGCATCTGTATAGCGCTTTCGCAACACCTGCGTATGCATGCGCGCCATCAGTTCATTGCGATCAATCGGCTTACGAATATAGTCATTCACGCCCAAATCCAGAGCACGCATGATCCGCGGTTCATCGCTCTCATCAGCCAGAACGAGGATTGGCAACATCCGGGTCTTTTCAAGACTGCGCATTTGGGAACAAAGACGCAAGCTATCATGCGTACGCATGTTCAGATTAATCAACACACAATCAAAAGCTTCATCAGCACAAAGCTTTATGACCGCCTGCGGATCATTCTCGCAGATAAGATCAAAGACACCACGAACCTGCTTTCGAATACGCTCCGCGTTGGATCGCTGATCGTCAACCAGCAGAATCCGCCCACCTTCGATATTATTCAGATCTGCAAACAGAGCACCATCATCCAATCCCATTTCCTCGGAGGTATTGGCACGCGTGCGCAATTCATCAGTCAGCATTTTAATACGGACAAGGCTTTTGACACGAGAGATCAACGCCATGTCATTAAGTGGTTTGGTAAGAAAATCGTCAGCACCAGCCTTCAGACCGGCCACACGATCAGAGACTTGATCGAGCGCTGTTACCATCACAACAGGAATATGCATGGTCCGAGGATTCTGTTTGATCCGGCGGCAAACTTCAAATCCATCCATTCCGGGCATCATGACATCCAGCAAAACAATATCGACAGAATGCTTGTCCAGAATATCAAGGGCTTCTAGCCCCGAATGCGCACAAAGCACATCAAAATAATCAGCCAACAACCGTGCTTCCAGCAGCTTGAGATTGGCAGGTATGTCATCGACGATCAGTACGCGTGCCGTCATATCATCTCCCCACAGATATCAGGGTACAACCCCTAGGCATCACCAATATAGGTTTTCACAGTTTCAATAAATTTCGCCACAGAAATAGGCTTCGACAAATAGGCCTCACATCCCCCTTGCCGAATACGCTCTTCATCACCTTTCATGGCGAATGCCGTAACGGCAACAACAGGAATAGATCGTAAATCATCGTCTTCCTTGAGCCATTTGGTGACTTCCAGGCCAGATACTTCCGGTAGTTGAATGTCCATCAGAATAAGATCCGGACTATGTGTACGCGCAAGATCCAGAGCTTCCAATCCATTGCGTGTACCCACTGTCTCATAGCCATAGGCTTCCAACAAATCATGAAACAGCTTCATGTTCAGTTCATTGTCTTCAACTATCAGCACTTTTTTGGCCATGATACCGCCTGCAGATCTCATTGGTCGTTCAGATTTCAACGGAAATCTGCGAAGTCTAAAAGGCTCTATTCGACAGTTCCTGCCCTAGCCTTTATGCTTCTGACTCGTGATACTGATGCCTTGCAAAATCAGCATTGTCCCAATGACAGATGCCGGACAAGACAGCTCATCACAAGTCATAGCAGGCAAATCTTTCAAAAGGGCAAACAGATATCATGCAAGGCCAACATTCAGGGCTCTCCAGACCATTCGCTGAGGAAATCGCGGTAAAAGCCCTGACCTATCTATCCCAAGATCCTGAATTATTGGGACAATTCCTGGCTTTGTCAGGTATGGATCCGGCCAGTTTGAGAGCCGTAATCAACGAGCCATCCTTTCAGGCTGCCATGCTCGATTTTCTAATGAGCAATGACGACACCTTGCTTGCCTTTTCTACGAATCACAGCCTGACACCAGAAGACGTTCTGAAAGCCAAGATCGCCTTGGATCCAATGGGGGGTGCCAGTACCGGCGCGCTTTGAGACCCCGAGTTATCTGCTCAAGGAATCTATTATCATGATGACACCATCGGAGTTGCAGGAACAAATTGATCCCGAGCGCCCGCTGATCATCTGTGACGTGGACGAAGTGATCCTGCATTTCATTCGGCATTTTGAAGTATTCCTTGCACGTCATGACTATGCACTCAAAGCCAGCTCATACAGTCTAAACGGCAATATCTATCATAGAAAAACTGGAAGTAATTTATCAAATAACTCCATCAAGAATATGATAAACAATCTTTTTATTGAATTATCTCATTATCAGGAAGCCGTTGAAAACTCCATATCAATACTCTCTTCTCTGCAAAAAAAGTGCAACCTGCTCCTCCTTACGAATTTTCCCGAACATCTCGCAGATCAACGTCGAGAACGTCTGGCCCAACTAGGACTTGTGGCACCATTATTGACCAATCAAGGTTCAAAGGGTCCGAAAATTGCTCAACTGATGGAACATCAGAAGGCACCCGCATTCTTTCTGGACGATAGCGCGAGCCATATCAGCAGTGCGCTTGATCTTTCCCTCGCTCCAATCTGCCTCCATTTCATCGCAGATGCCCGCTTCGCCAGTATTGCATCTCGAAGTCCGGTCACCGGCACAGCGCTACTATGTCGTGACTGGTTGCTTGTTCAGCACTATATTGAAGGCTATATCAGCTAGCGCTCCCTTTATCCGAACGATGGAACAAGCACGCATGGACAAGCAACCGAAGCGTTTCTATCTTTGTAGAGACTGCCTGAATGACGGCACCGGCTCTGTGCAGCGTTGCCCCAATTGCGGCTCTCCTCGTTGCCTTTCCCATACAGAATTGAGACAGCTTTCTATCGCTCATATCGATTGCGACTCTTTCTACGCAACCATTGAAAAACGTGACAACCCTGAACTACAGGACAAAGCCGTCATTATTGGCGGCGCACAACGAGGTGTCGTGGCTACATGTTGCTATATTGCCCGCATCAACGGCGTTCGTTCGGCTATGCCCATGTTCCAAGCAAAAAAACTATGCCCGGACGCCGTGATCGTACGACCAAACATGAAAAAATATAGCAGTGTCGGCAAGCAAATCCGAAACATGATGCAGGAACTCACTCCACTGGTCGAACCGCTCTCCATTGATGAAGCCTTTCTGGATTTAACAGGAACCAATCTTCTGCATCACGCCTACCCCGCCCTGACCCTCGCCCAGTTCGCCAAACGCATTGAAGATGAGATCGGCATCACGGTCTCCGTAGGGCTGAGCCATAACAAATTTTTAGCAAAAATCGCTTCAGATCTGGAAAAACCTAGAGGCTATTCAATCATTGGCAAGGAAGAGACACACTCCTTTTTACAAGACAAACCGATCTCGCTAATCTGGGGCGTTGGTGCTGTCTCTCAAAAGAAGCTTGCACAAGACGGCTATCACACCATCGGTCAGCTACAAACTGCAGATGAAACCAATCTTGCCAAACGGTATGGCACCTTTGGACTGAGGTTGGCCAAATTGGCAAAAGGAAATGATTCTCGCTCCGTCACCCCTTCGCAAGGTGCCAAAAGCATCAGTTCCGAAACCACCTTCAATCGCGATTTATGTTCTGCCGACGATCTGCTCCCAATTCTAAGGCGTCTGGCGGAGACCACCGCTTACCGCGCCAAAAAGGCGGGCCTGGCAGGTCGCACCATCACATTGAAACTGAAATCTTCAAATTTCAAAAGCGTCACCCGCAGCCGTTCCTTGATGGATCCAACGAAACTTGCTGACAAAATCTACTCTGTCGGAAAAGACATGCTGCTCAAGGAACTGAGCGGCCAAACGAAATACCGCCTGATTGGTATTGGAATTGCTGAATTATGTGATTCAGATTTATCAGATCCACCCGATTTGGTAGATCAGGGAGCAACCAAGCGTGCGCAGGCCGAGCTGGCCATGGACAAACTCAGTGAGAAATTCGGAGCAAGAACCGTGGAACTGGGGCTGACATTGAAAGGAAAGTTGGATCCAACGGAAAAATCTGGAACAAGAAATGATGAAATTCATTCAGCTCAAAAACCGGATGAAGACAGCGGAATTGGCTGACTCATTGGCAACTAACCGTTGCCATTTGAGTTAGGAGTGCGTTTCACATCATTGGGATCGCAAGATGAAGTTGAAAGAATTTTCAGCTCGGACAATGTCCCGACCAATGAAAAATCCGGATAGTCAATTTTGACTTCGCCACTCACACCATTCTCATAGAGTTCCATGGAAATTTCATAAATCGGAGCCATATCATCCTCGTCCTTGCCAGTTTCAAAATAAGCGATGGTAACAGGCCAATGACGTAAGCCATCCAGTTCCTTATAAATATTGGACAATTCACCACTACTCTTGGCAACTCCAATCACCGCCGTTATTTCAAACACCAGATCTCCGGTATCGGTACCGTCATATATGGTTGCCTCGAAAAAACGATTTCCGGCAACAGCAGCTTTCAGCAAAGCATCGGTAAACTCAACCGGATACAGAACATCTTTTGGAAGCTCCAGCGTATCTTCTTCCGGTTCACTCAGGGCTACATAGGTAAATTCCTTGTCATGCACCGCCAGGCCCCGTGAGGTCTGGCTCAACTCCTGATCAATAAGTGTGCGCGTAATGAACTGGAAGGAGCGATCAACAGGATTTTCAAAACTGGCAGAGCGCAAATCCGTAAGGCTCGTCTGCCCTTCACTCAGATCAACGCGTGTCACAAAACGATGGGTAAGTGCAAATCCATCACAAACTGAGCCATTCAGTTCATATACCATCCGCCCATCCAGAGCAGAAAGGCCAGCCTTGTTTGCGCCAGGAGCCAGATTGATGTCATAAACCGCACGAAATGATGCCAAGGGCTTACGAGGCCTGTCATCTTTGATTTGCACCATCTCGGAGGAAAATCGGGTGGTTTCGGTCGGTTTATCCTGTGCCGACAATAAACCAACATCGGCCACATTCACGCCAAGCGCGGCAACCAACACCATGACTGAGTGCAATATCCTGGCAAACGGCATTTCGATATCCATTCCTCCTCAACAGGCTCCTGTTGTGGCATAATCAGATAGCAAAATAAATCTGAAAACCGAACAAGGATGCAACGTCCCGAGATGCACGAGAGCAAACAGTAAATTTCTGTGTAAGACGTGCGCTTCCAAGATACTTTTTCATCTAGCAAAGGCTAGATGCTTACCGTAAAAAGAAAGTCTAATTCTCAATCTGTCCAAAATACCGAACTGGACCGAGTTTACAGGAAATATCCATGACTGCACAGATCGAAGCAAAGCTTGCCGAGCTTGGTATCACCCTGCCAGAAGCAGCGGCCCCTGCGGCCAACTATGTTCCTTTTCTAAAGACCGGGAATCAGCTGTATATTTCAGGCCAGTTGCCAATGACTGCCGAGGGTATCCAGTTCAAAGGTAAATTGGGTGAAGATTTCACAGCCGATGAAGGCTCTGAAGCAGCACGCCTGTGTGCAATCAATCTGATTGCCCAAATGAAGGCAGCGACCGGTGATTTGGAAAAAATTGCACGAATTGTAAAGCTGGGTGGCTTTGTCAATTCTACCGCAGATTTTGGTGATCAACCAGCAGTCATCAATGGGGCTTCCAATCTGATGGTAGATGTTTTTGGCGAAAAAGGCCGCCACGCCCGCTCTGCTGTCTCTGCTGCAGCACTTCCATTCGGTGTAGCCGTAGAAATCGACGCCATCGTAGAATTGGCGGACTAAGCATAAATTGAAGTTGCCGTCTCCCAACATCAGCAGATATATGGAGACGGTTTTCAGTATCTTTTGTCAACTGACGCAATTGTAAAAAGGACAAGTCTGAGAATGAAGAGCCAGGAGATTTACCTATGTCTGTAAAATCCTTTCCCTGGCTTACAGAACGACCAATTGCCCATCGCGGTCTGCATGACATATCACGAAATGTCGAGGAAAACACCGCGACTGCTTTTCAAGCGGCAATCGATAAAAACTATTCAATCGAGCTGGACGTACAGCTGACAAAAGATGGTCACGCAGTGGTTTTCCACGATCATGATCTGGATCGTCTCACTACCTCATCTGGTAAAACCGTTGAAAAAACCATGGATCAGATGCGATGCCTTCAGCTGAAGCATAGTGCAGACCCAATTCAGAATCTGCCCGAAATTCTTGCACTGATTGATGGCAAGGTACCCGTGGTGATTGAGCTGAAAGCCCCCCAAATCCAGACCACCAAACTGGAAGAAGTGGTCGCCACTTGCCTGCAAGACTATTCTAGGGAGGCTGCAGTCATGTCCTTCTCCCCTGATATCGTAACCAATCTGACCAAGTTGACGGATCGCCCACGCGGTATCGTCTCTTGCGACTATTTTAACGATGAAGATGGTGAACATCTGAGCAATGAAGAGTGCTATGCCCTCACCCATTTGCTGCATTTCCCGACATCAAAACCTGACTTCATCTCCTATGGTGTGAAGGATTTCCCTGCTCCCTCAGTCGATCTTTTGAAATCCCTCTACGCAATCCCCACCATCTGTTGGACCACAACGGATGAAGCCTTGCATGCCAAGGCACTGCATCACTGCGATCAAGTGACCTTTGAAGGTTACGATCCCGACAGCTTGAACGGATTGGATGAGGCAGACTGAATGAGCGAACAAACTCTTCATCTGGAAGTCTGTCATTCGATTGCTCAGATCGGAGAAGAGAGTTGGGAGTCCTGCCGACAAGCCACTCCATCTGCAGCGGGAAATCCCTTTCTTTCCTATCCATTTCTCTCCGCTCTGGAAGATTCGGGCTGCGTCAGCGAACAAAGCGGCTGGCTGCCTCATCATCTGGCACTGAAAGACGAAACGGATGGGGCCCTTGCCTGCCTCCCTCTCTATCTGAAAGCCCATAGCCAGGGTGAATATGTCTTTGATCATGGTTGGGCAGATGCCTTCGAGCGCGCAGGCGGACGCTATTATCCCAAGCTGCAATCTTCCATTCCCTTCACACCGGTCACCAGCCCCAAATTGCTGACAAGAGAAGGCCTGAACTCAGATGTGGCAACAGCCGCCTTTGCCTCTGGTCTGAAACAGCTATGCGACCGCTACCATATTTCCTCGGTCCATCTCACATTCCTGCCGGATGGCGAAAAGGAAAACTGGACAGAGCAAGGATTGCTGCCACGAAGAGACCGACAATTTCATTGGATCAATCAGAACTATGAAAGCTTTGATGATTTTCTGTCAGCACTCTCTTCTCGCAAAAGAAAAGCGATCAGGAAAGAGCGACGGCAAGCACAGAGTCATGGGCTAACCCTGCTTCAGAAACGAGGGGACGAAATTAGCTCAGACGACTGGGACAGTTTCTTCTCCTTCTATATGGATACAGGCGCGCGCAAATGGGGGCGCCCCTATCTCACGCGCCCTTTCTTTGCCATGCTTTCCGAGCGAATGAACGATGATCTGCTGTTGTTCTTGGCTTTGGATGGAGGCACCCCTGTTGCAGGTGCCCTCAATTTCATCGGCAAGGATGCGCTCTATGGCCGCTATTGGGGAACTACCGGTGAATATCCGAGCCTGCATTTCGAACTCTGCTACCATCAAGCTATTGAATGGGCCATCGAACATGAGTTTTCGCGTGTCGAGGCAGGAGCTCAGGGCGAGCATAAATTGGCGCGTGGCTATATTCCACAAGCTACCTGGTCTTGTCACTGGATCGATAATCCTTCCTTTCGACAAGCCATTGAAGACTATTTGCAAGCAGAACGGCATGAAGCCGCTGCGGAACAGGATTTCCTCACAGATCTCGCCCCATTCAAAAAGGGGTAATGGTGAAGCGTTCACCAGCCTGCTAATCTCAGTTCCAATCACTTTCTCAAAAAGACAAGCGAGAGACATTCATGACCGCCACTGAATACGACAACGATAATATCTTCGCCAAAATCCTGCGTGAAGAGTTGCCATGCCACAAGGTCTATGAAGATGACGCAACCCTGGCCTTCATGGACATCATGCCTCGTGCGGACGGCCATACATTGGTGATCCCCAAAAACCCATCCCGTAATATGCTGGATGCGGGGCAAGATGACGTCAATGCTGTCATGGCAACAGTTCAGAAAATTGCAAAGGCTCAGATGACTGCATTTGAAGCCGATGGCATCACCATTCAGCAGTTCAATGAACCCGCCGGTGGTCAAGTGGTTTTCCACCTGCACATGCATGTCATCCCCCGCAAAGACGGCATCACCATGCGTCCGCATACCGGAAACATGGCTGAAAACGATATTCTTGCCACTCATGCACAGGCGCTGATCAATGCTTTGGAAAAGAATGGGTAAGATCTAGATAAGCCATTATTTTTCAAAGAGAAACATCTCAAAAGTCCTTGTGGAGTTTATATCTCTTCCAAGGGCTTTTCATTATCCATGCACAATGTTCTCACCCTCAACACACAAGTAATGCTTCAGAACTCCATATGATATCCACCGCTCAATCCACAAGCCATCATCCATTTTTCCTCTGCCTTATCACAGGAAATCAAAAGAGAAATCCCTGCTCCAGACACAATATTTGAACAGCATGAAAAGGATGTCGTGATCAAAGCCCGATGATGGTCCAAACCAGCAACATCAAGCTTCCTGCACCGGAAAACACACCGAGGAACAAATTTCGACCAAATCCGAAATAGATCACCAATGCAATTCCGACTGATGCCAAACGGATCCAGACCGGAACTTCCATCAAGGCGCCAGACGGGAAGAGAATAAGTCGTGCAATCACACCCGCCACCAACGCATTGGCAACAGCACGAGCAAGCAGGATCCACTCACTGTCGTCACGCAAACGCCCCGCAAAGGCAACACCCAGCCAGCGCCAGACTTCTGTTGGCAGCATCCCCGCCAGAAAAATGAAAAGATAAGGCCACCAGAAGCTATCAATGGCATCAAAAGTCATGTCACCCGCCTCTTATACCGACCAATAGCATAGGCACTCAAACCGCCCACCAGACCCGTCCAAACCAGATCAGAACCCGGCACATAGATCGCAAAGATCGGCCCAAGAATAATACCAAAAACCAGTGCCAAACGATCAGAAAGCAGTCTCGCGGCACTCGGTAGCGTCAGCAAAAAATAAAGCGGCGTCATGAAAAACAACGCAGCAGCAGCAAGCGGCGGTACAATCCCGGCAATGGAGTAACCAATTGCTGTCACCCCGATATTGATGAAGCAAAGCGTCAGACCAAAACCTGCAAAAAATGGCACCCGAGCATAACGTGGCAGCTTTGGCACGTTTTGCATGGCAAAAACCCAACCAGTAATGGCCGTGACATGAGAAAGCACATATAGCTGCCAATTAGGCGTGTCTTTATCGCGCAATTCCGGGACCAACGCCACAACCATTGGCATCAAACGGATGGAAGCCAATGTCACAGCAAGAGCAATAGCTGCCAAACCGGCGCCTGATACGACACCACCAATCAAAACCACTTGAGAAGGCAAGGCCCAGATCAATCCTGTCATGGCCAATGCATGGCCGATTTCAACGCCACTTTCGCGGGCAAAACCGCCGAAGCCGATAAAAGATAGATAAAGCACAATGGCAGGAGTTGTGAGCAAATGGCGCATACCACGGCGATACCAGATGAAGGCAGAAAGCCGCTCATCGGCCACCTCACTTTGAGAGATAGTCATGAAATCAGATCACATGGGCGGTTTGATTGGACAGAATGAGTGCTTATCAAACCACATCAATGATGGCCCCGCTAGCGTAAAAGGACGCAAATATACTCGCTCTTTTCTTTGATCCCCTTACAGTTACCACTTCCAAAAACTTGGCAACAAAAGAGCATATCCGGAGAGAATCTCCAGTCGACCAAGAATCATTTCAACCGACAGAAGCCACTTGTCAAAGTCGGGAAGAGAGGAAAAATTACCAGCAGGACCAATAACTTCACCTAAACCAGGACCAACATTGGCAAGAGCCGTCGCCGATGCGCTCATGGCGGTGATAAAATCCAAACCACCGATTTCCAACATCAAACCAAAAATCATAAAAGTGGCAAAGAAGATAAAAACCAGACCAAGTGTGGAGGAGACAATGTCATCACTGATAGACCGATTGGCATAGCGCATAGGCACAATCTGATGCGGTCGCCCCAATGTCATGATGCTTTGACGAATCATTTGCCAGATCACGACAAAACGAAACTGTTTCAATCCACCGGATGTTGAGCCGGAACAAGCACCAAAGAAAGTAAGCACCAGAAAAACAGCACCAAATAGAGCTCCCCAAAGTTGGTAATCCCCTGCGGCAAAGCCCGTTGTGGTGACAATCGAAATGACATTGAACAAGGCAAATACCAGATCATGCCATGCACCTTCCGGGTACAGAACCTCTTTGCAGGTAAAGATCAGAAGGCTGGCCGCAATGACTCCAAAGAAATACAGGCGAACCTGGGGATCATGAACAGGATTGGGAGAAAACAATTTGATTAGATAAAGAAACGGCAATCCACCAAGGAACATGAAGAATGACGCCACCACCAAGATCCCCAAGCTATGGAAATGCCAGATAGAATCATCCGATGTCGAAAACCCGCCTGTCGACACAGTCGTCATGGAATGATTGATCGCTTCAAATACGCTCATTCCCAACTCGAAATATGCAAATGCGCAAAGAGTTGTCAGCAACAAATAGATCAGGATGATACGACCGGCAAATTCTCTAACTCGAGGAAAGGGTTTATCGCTTTGGTCGGAGGATTCCATGTAGAACAGTCGCTGCCCTCCAGTACCAAGTGATGGCAGGATGCTAACGCCAATAGCAACAATTCCAAGTCCGCCAATCCATTGCAACATGGAACGCCAGAACAAGATACCCGGTGCCATATTATCCAATCCGTTCAATACGGTTGATCCTGTCGTGGTCAGACCAGACGCTGTCTCAAAAAAAGCATCCGTGAACGAAAGCTCAAGCGATGACAAATAAAGTGGCAATGCTGCAAAGAAACAGACAAAAATCCATAAGGCATTGACAAAAATGATGGAATTTTTGGTTGTCCATCCGGTATTCTGGTGACGTCCAACCAGAAACAAAGCCACACCAACACTGACAGACATGCAACCTGCCGCAACAAATGCATGCCAATCTTCATTCACAAAAGCCAGATCAATGGCTGCGGGTAGAAACATCAAGCTGCCCAAAACAGCTATCAAGCACCCGAGAATGGAAATCATTTGCTCTGTCCTTCTCCAATCAGGAAAGAGGCATGTCAACATACAGCCTCTCTCATTTCTGGAAAGCAAGCGCTAACTATAGCATCATTCACCGTCAAAATATTGCTGATAGATCAAGGTAATCACAAGCATATAACCGGCAGCTACTGTCATAATATTCTTCAGAAGTTCCAAACCGTCTGCTCGTCCGGTCGCAGGATCGACCAGACTTCCAAATATCCCGTTGGGAAAAGCCGCCCGCATTGTAGCGCTCGCCCCCATCAGGGAAACAATTGCAAAAGCAGTATAAAGAAAGATTGTTCGGAGCCAGGGGGGGATATCAGAAAACATGGTGTTCTCACTTATTAAGGCATCTAGCCGCCTTGTTATGCCCATCCTGACAAATACTTCAACCAGACAGATCAAATCCGTCTGATTGAATTGGCATTTGGTCTATTTTTTACCCGAACCAGAAACGGTTGGAACGCTTGATTTGCGCTTGGCAACAGCTTTGCTCTTGCTTGCAGCACCAGAGGCTGTCTTGGATTTGCTGGTTCGCCGAGGTTTGCGCTTCAGCTTTGGTTCGTCCTCAACCATAGTAAGGATAAGTTTTTCACCACCCTCCTCAGCCTTGATAACATCCACCTGAACAGTACCACCTTTAACAAGCTTGCCAAACAGGATCTCTTCTGCCAGCGGACGTTTGATATGTTCCTGAATGACGCGTCCCAGAGGACGAGCACCCATTTTCGGATCATATCCCTTGTCCGCGAGCCAACGTGTCGCCGCATCGGTCAACTCGAAGGTCACCCCACGATCAGCCAATTGTGCTTCCAACTGCACAACGAACTTGCGCACCACCTGATGAACAATCTCCGTTGGCAGATGGCCAAACGGTATGATGGCATCCAGACGGTTACGGAATTCAGGCGTGAACAGCTTGTTGATGGCCTCTTCATCCTCGCCGGACCGGTAAGTCGCAGTAAAGCCCATAACCTGTTTGTCCATTTCCGCAGCACCGGCATTGGTCGTCATGATCAGAATGACATTGCGGAAATCAACTTTCTTGCCGTTATGATCCGTCAGCTTACCGTGATCCATCACCTGCAACAGAATATTGAACAGATCCGGATGCGCTTTTTCCACTTCGTCGAGTAGCAACACACAATGCGGATGTTGATCCACGCCATCGGTCAGCAGACCGCCCTGATCAAAACCGACATAACCTGGAGGAGCACCAATCAAACGAGAAATGGTATGACGCTCCATATATTCCGACATATCAAAGCGCAACAATTCCACACCCATCAGCTCAGCAAGCTGACGAGCAACCTCGGTTTTGCCAACACCAGTCGGACCAGAGAACAGATAATTGCCGATAGGCTTTTCGGGTTCACGCAAACCAGCCCTGGCCAGCTTGATTTGCGATGTAAGCGCTTGAATTGCCTGATCCTGACCATAGACCACACGCTTCAAGTTGACTTCGAGATGCTGAAGCACCTCCTTGTCATCCTTGGAAACGGTCTTCGGCGGGATCCGTGCCATGGTTGCAATGGTTTCTTCAACTTCTTTGGCAGAAATGGTCTTACGGCGTTTATTCTCGGCTAACAATTGCTGTGCAGCACCCGTTTCATCAATCACATCAATCGCCTTGTCTGGCAACTTGCGATCATGAATATAGCGCGCAGAAAGCTCCACTGCCGACTGAATGGCGTCATTTGAATATTTGACACTGTGATAGTCCTCAAAATAAGGCTTCAAGCCCTTGAGGATATCGATGGCATCAGGAACGCTCGGTTCATTGATGTCGATTTTCTGGAATCGACGCACAAGCGCCCGATCCTTCTCGAAGAATTGACGATATTCCTTGTATGTCGTTGATCCCATACAGCGCAAAGACCCAGAGGCCAAAGCCGGCTTCAATAGATTGGACGCATCCATCGCACCGCCAGACGTTGCACCTGCTCCGATCACCGTATGGATTTCATCGATGAAAAGGATAGCCCCATCATAGTCTTCAATTTCCTTGATGACTCGTTTCAGGCGTTCTTCAAAATCACCCCGATAGCGCGTTCCTGCCAAAAGAGTACCCATATCAAGGGAGAAGATCGTCGCACCTTTCAAGACATCAGGTACCTTATCCTCAATGATGCGTTTTGCCAGACCTTCCGCAATGGCGGTTTTACCGACGCCAGGATCCCCCACAAACAGTGGGTTATTCTTGGCACGGCGGCAAAGAACTTGAATAGTCCGGTGAATTTCAATATCGCGCCCAATCAACACGTCAATCTTGCCGTTGCGGGCTTTCTCATTCAGATTGACCGCATAAGCCTTCAAAGCTTCGGCAGATCCTTGGCTTTCATCCTCTTCGTCATCACTTTCAAACGAAAACTCTTCTTCATCGTCATCTACACCAGTCGGCATAGCACCAGATTCCATGCCCGGGGTCTTGGCAATACCATGCGAGATATAATTGACCGCGTCATAGCGTGTCATATCCTGATCATGCAGGAAGAAGGCGGCATGGCTTTCGCGCTCGGCAAAGATCGCAACCAGCACATTCGCACCCGTTACCTCTTCCCGACCGGAGGATTGAACATGAATGACGGCACGCTGAATCACCCGTTGGAAACCAGCGGTCGGCTTGGCATCATCATCGCTCTGCTGTACCAGATTAGACAATTCATTGTCGATATAATCGACCAGATTGGACTCCAACACTTTGAGATCTACGCCACAGGCACGCATAACCGCAGCCGCATCGCTGTCTTCAATCAGCGCCAGCAGCAAATGTTCCAGCGTCGCATATTCCTGGTGTCGCTCATTCGCGGACATCAAAGCCTTATGCAGGGCCATTTCAAGAGAGTTGGAAAATGATGGCACGAGCGCTCCTCACTTTTTTTCCATGACACATTGCAACGGATGTTGATGTTGATGGGCAAAATTCATCACCTGTGACACCTTGGTTTCCGCTACTTCATAGGTAAAGACGCCACATTCACCCACACCATGATGATGGACATGCAGCATGATGCGCGTTGCGTCTTCCCGTCCCTTGTTGAAAAAAGCTTCCAGCACATGAACCACAAATTCCATGGGCGTGAAGTCATCATTCAACAACAGGACACGATACATATTCGGTCGCTTGGTTTTGGAGCGCGTTTTAGTCGCTACCCCGGTATCTTCATCCAGGCGACGAACAGATTTACTCATTGTCTAGCCATTCTCCGGAATCAAAATTGTAGCTTCTTTCCTAGCACATAACACTATGATCAAGAAAGAACGGCTGTGCCCTCTCCCTTTGCAACAAAACAATCAGGGCAAGAGAAAGAAGCAGTGAATATCCAAATAGACGCAAGCGGGTAAAATGGAGAACTTCCCAAACGCCCTTCAATTTCTTCATTTAGGTCAGCATACAGCCAATTTTAAGAGCACGGCGTTCAAGAATTTGTCAGCGGCAGATACAAAATTCTTACACAGGTTAATTTAGCCAGGCATCGCAGCGACTTAGGTTAACCATATCCATCAAATTTCTCTCAAATTGCGTCAAACTAGGCAATTTTTACCGTTTCGTAACTGTGACTGATTAACCTTGATATTCAAAGTAAAGGCAGTCATGCACCCAAATCACTGGCATTTGTTGTGCACCGTGGGACTGCAATAGAGTAAACAGTCGAAGGACGTCGCGTGTTTAGAGTAGCGTTCCAAGCCCTCAATGGCTCATCCCTTCTGCGCCGTGCAGTCTGTGCAGGCGTAGCAGTGCTTTTGGCAGTGGCCCCTATCAGTTCGGCTGACGCTGCAAAGCGAAAAAAAAGCAGCACGAACAACAAATATGCAGCCTATGTCATCGACGTTAAAAGTGGCAAAGTGCTATTTTCGCGCAATGGAAAATCCTTGCGCTATCCCGCTTCGCTAACCAAGATGATGACCCTTTATATGGTCTTTGAGCAGCTCAATTCTGGCAAATTGAAACTCGACAGTCGCATGAAGGTGTCGAGATACGCTTCCAAACGCCCACCATCAAAACTTGGCTTACGTGCAGGCAGTTCAATTAAGGTGCGCGATGCAATCTATGCATTGGTCACCAAGTCTGCCAATGATGTTGCCACGGTTATTGCTGAACATATTGGTGGAACCGAGAGCAATTTCGGCACCCTGATGACCCGCAAAGCCCGCTCCATGGGAATGAGTCGAACCACCTTTCGCAATGCATCCGGTCTTCCAAATTCAAAACAAAAAACCACAGCCGCCGACATGGCTCTGCTTGGTCGTGCGCTGCAAGATCGTTTTCCCCGTTACTACAAATTCTTCAACACGAAGAGCTTTCGTTATGGAAAGCGCCGCTACGGCAACCATAACAAGCTCCTTGGTAGGGTCAGAGGTGTGGATGGCATCAAGACTGGCTACACTCGTGCATCCGGCTTCAACCTTGTCACCAATGTGAAAAGTCGTGACCGGCATATCGTGGCCGTCGTCATGGGGGGTAAGACTGGACGATCTCGCGATGCACACATGAAGTCATTGATTGCCAAATACTTGCCAAAAGCAAAAACTGGCCGACGTCTGACTGCTCTTGTTGTCCCTCGCGCGGGAACCACAAAACGCAATTACATACAATTGGCTTCCAAAATTCGCCTGCCTAAAGCAAAAGTAGCACCAGGTGCTCCTGTTGCGCTTGCCAAGGTTGATCTGACACCAGTTCCGGCAGCTGCTCCACAGACTGCACCAGTCGCACTTGTTGCAGAACAACCAATTGCGAACGCTCCGATTCAATTGGCAGCACTTCCAAAGGCGCGTCTGCAGGACAATCGGGCTACAGCATCAATCCGGCAGCAACCAACACGATCCAAACAGCTGACCGTAGCATCTCTGGCCATTCCGCCAATGCCACGCCCTGCAAACGACCCTATTGGTGATCTGTCGACACATGCATCTGCTTATGCGCCTGCTGCTGCCACAAAATCACCCCAAAATCCTGGTATTGCTTCATTTGAAGCCAAACCCGCACCAGCTGGCTGGCAAATCCAGTTGGGTGCTACGCCAACCCTGTCCGGTGCCAACAAATTGCTGGTCCAGGCTCGTAAGAAAAACAAACGCCTCTTGGCTGCAGTTCTCAATCATACCGAGACCGTTGCCAAGAATGATGAAGTCCTGTATCGCGCTCGCTTTGCTGGTTTCTCTTCCAAGAAATCTGCCCGCAGAGCCTGCAAGATCCTGAAGAAACAAAAATTCGCCTGTCTGGCGCTGAACCCGTAAATTGTAGTGAGTATTGGGAAATCAGCCATGTTTCCGAAGCAAAATAGCCTTGGCAGCATTGATCTTAGCGGCAAGAAACGTCGACCCGCCGTGGTCGGGGTGGACCCGCTTCATCAGACGCCGATGCGCAGCAACAATTTCGTCCTGGGAAGCTTGCGTCGTAAGCCCAAGCACCTCATAGGCTTCCTCCTCGGTCATGGGGCCCGTGTCAGACGCGCTGCCCTCCCCCGCTGCCATGTGCGGCTCGAACTCGTTCCGCCAATCGGGCACGCGACCATCAAGATAGGCTTCAAGTAGGGCTGTGCTCTCCTGATCCGTAGCAATTTCCTGATAGAGACTGAACAACTCGGTCTCTGTCAGGCCCTCCAACTGTCGCCCTTCAAAATTTCCGACCAGAACCTGACCAATAATGATCCCGGTATCATGGTCCAGCGTCATTTCCAGTGCAGCTGTTCTGACAGTCGATCCCCGTCCACTCTCACGGTCAGCTCCGGCTCTGGATGGCTTGCGTATCAACATGCTTGCAGCCATGACTCCAACGGGTAGAGCCAAAACCCAATTACCACGAAGCATCAAAAACGCACTGAATAGTCCCAGCAGAACCCCCATCACTCGATATACAAATTGTACAATATCGACAGGATTGGCATGGGCAATCCATTTCAGGACAAGCCAGACGCCCGCAACAAAAAAGCCACCAGCCAACAAATAAATCATAAATTCCTCAACCTTCTAAGAAGGGTCCCTAAACCTTATAAAAACATCAGCGTTTGATAAGATTTGGTCTCTCTATATCAACGTGATGTCAACCGAGGCAATTGTTGCCTCAATTCGCTTGGCAATAAATCTCTGTTCCTGCCAGCCGCCGCATAAGCAGCAATGGAACGCAAGTAGGCTGCCAGTTTCGATCGGGCAGATCCATCAAAATGCGCATAGGCCCCTCCAGTAATCCGGGCAATTTCGCGAAACATGGTTTTTGCATAAGCATCGTCCCCTTCTTGAAACAAAAAAACGGGAACCGAACGCAACGCAACCTCACCTGCAAGGCCCGCTATATGATCCGCATCTTCTTCCAGACAATCTCCCACATAAACCACAGCCTGCACAGGCTGGGTTACCGCTTCATCTTGAATATGCTGAAGAATCCGACCCAATTGAGTACGTCCGGCACGGCACTGAAAACGTTCCATCCACCCAATCATGTCATCGGCAAGCAAGGTCCAACGACTGGCTTTGCATTCATTGGTGCCACGAAAATAGACAAGCTGCGTCGCTAACCGCCCATGACGTTGAGATTCCACAAACATGTCACTTTGCAAGGAACAGGCAAGATCCCAGCTCGGCTGACGGCTCATCGTCGCATCCAACGCAAAGATCAGTCTCCCGGTAGGATGACCAAGTCCCTTTTGGTCACGGGCCTGCCGCACCATTCTTGTTTTGGATAAAAAAGAAGCTACTTCCGATTTGTCAGAGCGCACGGCCGGTTTGTTGACCTCTCCAGTCTCAATAGGAGACAGATCACCTTGTTTGGACTTCTTCTTTTTCACCCGATCCTCCCTTGTTTGCCAATTTCCCGATTTGGCAGAGCAAATAAATCTTTCTTCTATTATGTATGGCTTTTTGCCCCGCAAACAACCACCCGAACATCAGCCCTGCATCTGCGACACATGGGGAGTTTTATTGCAGCGCAATATGCGCTATAGCAGCCATCAAAGCCACTTGCTTCTTGGGATCAACGGCCTTGCAAACGTGAGACAGAAAATGACCAGCACTCATAACCTGACCATCGTCCGCACAATCGAAGACTTGCGCTCCATCACGAATGCATGGCGCCGGAATGGACAAACCTATGCCATGGTTCCAACCATGGGGGCCCTGCATGCAGGTCATCTCAGTCTCGTTGAGCTGGCGCAAGATCAAGCTGATCATGTTCTCGTTTCGATTTTTGTCAATCCAACCCAATTTGCCCCTCATGAGGATTTCAGCTCCTATCCCCGCACTGAGAATGATGATTGCATCAAACTCTCAGGTTACCGTATCGGAGCAGTTTTCTGCCCAAATGCCAAAGAGATGTATCCGGAAGGATTCTGTACTCATGTTGGTTTGAGCGGTCCGGCACAAGGCTTGGAAAGCGATTTCCGGCCCCATTTCTTTCAGGGCGTTGCAACAGTGGTAACCAAGCTGTTGCTCGCAGCACAACCAGACATAGCCATCTTTGGCGAAAAGGATTTCCAGCAATTGCGCGTCATTCAGCGCTTTGCCAAGGATCTGAATCTGCCGACCGAAATTCAGGGCGGCCCCACCATGCGTGAATCAGATGGATTGGCCATGTCTTCCCGCAATGCATATCTAAGCAATGAAGAGCGAACCAAATCCGTTCAACTCATCACCATCATGCGCCAAACTGCCCAACGTCTTCAGCATGGCGAGCTTTGTAAAGCAGTTCTGCAAGATGGACTTGATGCATTGAAGGCTGCCGGATTCAAGCCGGACTATCTGGCCTTGCACGAAAGTCAGGATCTGAAACCATTTACAGGATCAAACCTAACACAGGAGCAGCTCGGGGATTACCGCCTTCTCGCTGCAGCATGCCTTGGCAAAACAAGACTGATCGACAATATTGAAGTCTGATAAAAGGCTATACTGAAATTGCAATGCACCAATAGCAGATCAAACAATATCATTGTCTTACCGCTCGATATTAAGTAGCAATACTTATGGTAATTTGATCCAATCTGGTGAGGCGACGGCAATGCAACGAGCATTCGTAAACATCTTGAGCGACAATGTCGCCAAAACAGCCGAGTTCTATGAAAATTTACTCGGTATGACGCGCCATTTCAATTCGGATTGGTTCATCATTCTGACGCATCCCAACATCAATGATCTGGAATATGGCATCTTGCAAAAAGACCATGCCATCGTTCCAGTCGCCTCTCGATCAGATGCAGGAGGCATGATCGTCACTTTTGTGGTTGAGGATTGTGATCGCATTTATACAAAGGCAAAAGAGCTTGGTGCCCTTATTGTCAGCGAACCAACAGACATGCCATACGGACAGCGTCGCATGCTCTTGCAGGACCCTGACGGAGTGATGATTGATGTAAGTGCCCCGACGGCACCACTTGTCGAAACCTGAATAGAAAACCAGACAATTTCCACACAACCCTGACAATCCAAAGAAAATCCGGATTATCCGGGTTCTATAAAAGCCCCAAGTCCGCCAGCTCGCGACGAAAGGCAGGCGGCAAATCGTCATCTTCTGAGTAGGAGCCCAGATCTCTTGGGGCGTCTTCCAGTTTCAGATAACGCCACCCTTGAAACGCGCGTTTGGGCTGATTCTCTGTGCGTATCAATTGCGGTGACATCACAATTTCACAGCGTTTAATTCCATCGCTCCCGGTCACTTCCCGAAGATCAAGTATCTTCTGGCGAGCCTGCACCACGCCCTTGATCACCCAATACATGGACCCACCTTCCAGAATCTCTTTCTGACGCTTGGGGGTCATACGGGTCGTGTGCACTCGTTCAGCAGGCAGACCTTGGCGTGCCCGAATGACCTGCTGCTCCTCAACCCATGCCTGCAAACTGTCAACAGATTCAGTTCCGACACTCAATTTAATCATATGTACGACCATGGCCGTCCATAACACGCTGTTAATCGACAATAAAGCATGGCAAAATTCTCATTGGCATCGCCATAGATTTATTCACATTTTGATTTAATCTATCTGCAATCAGAGGCGTTGTGGCCTCGATAGACAGGAATATTGGAATGCGCATTTTCATCACAGGTGGTACTGGTCTGGTCGGATCCGCAGCACTCAAAGCATTGCTCGATCATGGACATGATGTAACCGCACTCGCCCGTTCAGAGGAAAAAGCCGAACAACTCAGTCAAATGGGCGCCACTCCAATGCGGGGTGATCTTACGGATCCAACTAAATGGATACCTGCTGCTCTGGAGCATGAAGGCATCATTCACGCCGCTGCCACCTTCGAATCCAATATGGGCGATACCGATATCGCAATGGTCAATAACCTTGTCGAACACGCCTCAAACCTACCTGCTGATACCAAGATCAATCTGATTTACACTGGTGGTTGCTGGCTCTATCCAGAAGCCCCGGTCATTCCGATCACTGAGCGCCATGTTCTGGATCCGCTACCCGCCTTTGAATGGATGCTAGATAGCATTGAGCACCTTCATGCTTGCTCCAACTTCAATCTGACGGTCATTCATCCTGGAATCGTTGTCGCAAAAGATCGCGGCCTGATCTGTGGTCTGGTCGAGCAGATTCGCCAATCCGGTCAAATGACCATTGTCGGCAGCCTGGACACCCATTACCCACTGGTCCATGCCGATGATTTGGGCGATCTCTATCGTCGGGCTATTCAGGCAGGGCAGTCGGGATTGCTGCTCAATGCCTCCGGTTTCAAAAGCGCATCATTGGAAGAGATTGCCAAAACTGTAGCAGAACAGACCGGGCTGGCCTATAAGGTCGCGGTTCAGCCGCTTGAAAATGCAATTGAACAATATGGTGATTGGGCAGCAGGTCTTGGCCGCTCCCAACGCATGGAAGCTGATCGTGCAAAGGATACCCTGAATTGGGAACCTGCTTTTGACAGCGTCGAGAAGATGGTGGCTGACTGCCTATAGGACGGAGCTGCGCCTTCACATTCAAGAATCAGAAAGACCGGGCCGAAGCCCGGTCTTTCCTTTTAGGAGGCAAATCTGCATTTCGCCCCATGAACTTCTTCTAAGAGCAATTACTCAACCTCTTCGGCCTCCAGGTCGACCACAGCAAAGCCTTCCTCAACCTGATCACCAACGTTGGCATTGACCACGCTGACAGTGCCATCAATTGGAGCAACAACGCTATGCTCCATTTTCATCGCTTCGACGATAAAGAGACGCTCGCCCTTGGCAACCTGCTGGCCTTGCTCTACAAAGACAGCAATCACTTTGCCATGCATCGGCGCACCGATATGGCCAGCTCCACCTTCATCATCATGAGCATATTCTGGCATAGCGACCAAAGTCTGGCGTCCACCACTGACGGCATAAACACCATTTGGCGCACGAACGATACTGACAGCATCCAGATCTGGGCGCAGACCATTCACATGCACACCATCCTCATCAAAGGCAACCTGAACATCCATGGTCTCGCCATCAACGACAACCTGCTGATCAAGAACACGCTCCCCACCAAGCTGGAAACCGTCCATATAATCCCAAGCTGACCAATATTCGTTGGATCGCTCTGATTTCTTGTCCGTGACTGCCATCTGCTGATCATTGATGAGATGCACTAATCCAGCCACCATGGCTTTTTCCTGTTGCCCCTCAGGTCGTGCAGTCAAAGCAACGAGGCGCTGGTCAATAAAGCTGGTATCGAAATCTTCTGACAGAAAATCCTCATGGCTTGCCAGAGCTGCAAGGAAGGCAGCGTTGGTCTTCGGTCCCGCAACCACAGCCTTTTTGAGAACACGGGCCAATTTGGCCATCGCTTCCTCGCGTGTCGCTTCATGCACAATCACCTTGGCAATCATTGGATCATAGAATGGAGAGACTTCATCTCCCTCTTCCACACCGGTATCAATGCGCACCCCCTCTTCGACCGCCAGTTCAAGCCCCCAGAGTTTACCGGTTGATGGCAGGAACTCATTCTCAGGATCTTCGGCATAGAGACGCGCTTCAACAGCGTGACCGGAAAGCGGAATCTCTGCTTGTGCCATTGGCAGTGTCTTGCCATTCGCAATCGCAAGCTGCCAGGAGACAAGATCTTGCCCCGTAATCGCTTCAGTCACAGGATGCTCCACCTGGAGGCGGGTATTCATCTCCATGAAGAAGAAGCCATCTTCCTTGAGACCATCGGAACCATCGACAATGAACTCCACGGTACCGGCACCACGATAACCCACAGCCAAGGCAGCCTTAACCGCAGCATTGCCCATGGCAGCACGCACAGCGGGTGCCATGCCAGGAGCAGGCGCTTCCTCGATCACCTTCTGATGGCGACGTTGCAACGAACAATCGCGCTCGTGCAAATGCACAGCATTGCCGTGACTATCGGCGAAGACCTGAATTTCGACATGACGCGGGTTCTGAACGAAACGTTCAATCAGCACATTTGGATCACCGAAAGCGTTTTGACCTTCGCGCTGAGCAGATTCCAGTGAAGCGAGGAAATCTTCATCACGTTCGACCAAACGCATGCCTTTACCGCCACCACCAGAAACAGCCTTGATCAAGACCGGATAACCAATCCGACGCGCCTCTTCATTCAAGAAAGTCGCATCCTGATTATCACCGTGATAACCAGGAACAACAGGCACACCGGCATCATCCATCAGTGCTTTGGCCTTGTCTTTCAAACCCATGGCGCGAATGGCATTGGCACCCGGTCCAACAAAGACGATTCCCGCATCTTCGCAAGCTTGGGAGAAATCGGCATTCTCGGATAGGAAACCGTAACCTGGGTGAATGGACTGTGCACCGGTTTTCTTGGCAATCTCCAAAATCAGATCAGCCTTGAGATAACTCTCTGCGGCGGGCGCTGGTCCCAAACGATGCGCTTCATCCGCCAATCTCACATGGCGGGCATTTGCATCAGCATCAGAATATACAGCTATCGTACGCAGGCCTTCAGCCTTTGCTGTAGCAATCACCCGACAGGCAATCTCTCCGCGGTTGGCTATCAAAACACTGTCGATCATGAAAGCTCACTCCCCTGCTTACAATCTGTTTGGCCGTTTCCAGCTAATTCCTATCGAGTGTCAGTTTCATTCTCTTGCCATGACTTGGTCAACATATTTAAATGCAAGTAATAAAGAAGACCCTCAATCATGTCTAAGATACTAAATTTCCGCTAGAATTTGAAGACCTTTTACGTAAAAGTCAATCATCAATTGGTCTTGAGCAACATTTAAGGTAGATTTTACAAACACCATCCACCCAATCATCACGAAGCGATCAAAAATCAAATACCCATACAGCCAATGCATCAATTGCCAAGGGTCCCAATTTCAACGCTCCCATCCTTCCCTTTATCGTTCCTGCCTCTCGCACTACCGATCCACAACAACATTTGCTTATCCTTTATGCATCTTGAGGTAAATATTCGAATGTATTAAATTAGATATTTCTAATTCGGATCATTCATCGACCAGCCAAACCCACGAAAGCTGATCAAAGGCCTCACAATATAAACGGGTAGTGAGTTTTGGACCCTTCTATTGAAGCACTTGCCGATAAGGCCGACGAAGTAGCCCGATTGCTCAAATTGCTCGGCAATGGCAATCGGCTGCGTATTCTTTGCCAATTAGCCGACGGGCGGGAAAAACCCGTCAATCATCTGGCGGAGATATTGAAACTGAGTCAAAGCGCCTTGTCCCAACATCTCGCAAAAATGCGCGAAGATGGTCTGGTAGCAGGACGACGAGACGCACAAACCATCTATTATTCACTTTCCAATACCAATGCGGAAAAAGTAATGGCTGTGCTGAAAGACATCTATTGCACGCCGAGCAACACAGAGCCAGCAGACCCCGGATCACACTGACGCCAAGCATACAAGTACGTCCCCTTTTCACGGGCTATTCCTCTGCAATAAAGGCGCAGATGGAACAAAGGAAATACACAATGAGAAAGAAACAGATTGTCCGTCAGGTCAATTATGATGAAGCCAGGCAATTGATAGAGAATGGCGCTATTTTGGTTGATGTGCGCGAAGACATGGAGTTGATGGCAAAGAAAGTACCAAGTGCACTTCACCATCCTCTGTCCGGGATCAAAGGCCCAATTGACACCAAAGGCGCCAACGCTGCTATTTTCTTCTGCGCCTCCGGTGCTCGAACCAACTCTTACGCCATGCAACTCGCACAATGTGTTGATTGCGATGCCTATATGCTGGTGGGAGGTGTTCACGCCCTTTCCCGCATGGGAGTGAAGACAGAGGGCAGCGGCATGTTCAAAATTTTCGGAATTGGCGCAGGCCTGCTTTTGCTCGTTGGCTGGGCAACGGGCAATCTGCCCGGCCTTTGAAGCTCAAGGCATTCAAAAATGGAGGCATTTGCCTCCCTGTTGGTCTAAACCGTGGCAAGTCAGCGATCGAGAAAGGTAAGGCGCGCACCAAGGGCGCAATAGATGGAACCGACCACTTTCCCCTGCCATTTTAAAACAGCAGGGTTACGGCGCAAGAATTTGCCAAGCCCACCCGAGCCGAGCGCAAACACGATATTGCTAAACAGTCCCAATGCTACGAACACAGTTCCCAGAATGATCAACTGAAGCGCAACCATTCCATTTTCTGGCTGAACAAATTGCGGCAAAAAAGCCAGAAAGAACAAGGCAGTCTTCGGATTTAGAACTTCAGATAAAATTCCCTGTCGAAAAGCTTCCCCAGCAGAAACAGGCAATGCCCCATTGGAAAGATCAATCGGTGCCTTTTGCAAAATTGCTCGAATCCCCAGATAGATCAGATAGGCCGCGCCGGCATATTTGATGATGCTGAATAAGAGAGCTGAGGTGGCAATGATCGCCGAAATCCCAATCACTGCCATGAGCGTGTGGATGATATCGCCAAGAGCAATCCCCACCCCGGTCGCGATCCCCACTTTCGCACCGGAGCTGGTCGCCCGCGCAACAGTAAACAAAGTCGCAGGTCCGGGAATGAACACAAAGCCAAGCACGATCAGTGAATAGTTCAGCAAAATGATAGGATCAATCATATCCGCTCCTCAAAAAAGACGAGCCGACACTAAGCCATTTCGAAATTCCCCTGTCAATGCTGCCAAGCTGAGCCAACGAAAGAAGAGACACACAACAAAAAAGGGAGACAAAATGCCTCCCTCGTGAATCTCTTCTTTTTGTCATGCCTCTACATGCGGAAGACACCGAACTTGGTTTCCGGCACCGGAGCATTGATAGCAGCCGAGAATGCAAGTCCCAAAACGCGACGTGTCTCATTTGGTGTAATGATGCCATCATCCCACAAACGCGCCGTTGCATAATAAGGATGGCCTTCTTCTTCATACTTTGCCTGAATAGGTGCTTTGAAGTCTGCCTCATCAGCAGCGGACCATTCGCCACCATCCGACTCAATATTATCACGTCGAACAGTAGCCAGAACGTTGGCTGCCTGCTCACCCCCCATCACGGAAATACGACTATTTGGCCAGGAAAAAAGGAAACGAGGGCTATAAGCACGACCGCACATACCATAGTTTCCTGCCCCATATGAGCCACCAACCAAAACTGTGATTTTTGGAACATTGGCACAAGCAACCGCTGTGACCAACTTGGCACCATCTTTGGCGATGCCGCCAGCCTCGTAATCCCGACCAACCATGAACCCGGTAATATTCTGCAAGAATAACAATGGGATACGACGCTGACAGCAAAGTTCAACAAAATGCGCACCTTTCTGCGCACTTTCGGAAAACAGAATGCCATTATTGGCAATGATCCCCACCGGAATACCAAAAATATGAGCAAATCCGGTCACCAACGTGGTGCCATAACGGGCTTTGAACTCATCAAATTCAGAACCATCGACCAGGCGGGCAATCACTTCGCGAATGTCATATTGTTTCTTGAGATCCGCAGGTACGACACCAGACAGGCTCTCAGGTGCATAAAGCGGCTCCTTGGGCTCACGCAACTCAATGTCAACATCTTTGCGACGATTCAAATTGCTCACAACGGAGCGCGCAATCTCAAGCGCGTGGCTATCATTCAATGCATAGTGGTCAGCAACACCTGATGTCTTGGTGTGAACGTCTGCACCACCCAAATCCTCCGCAGATACAACTTCACCAGTCGCTGCTTTCACGAGCGGAGGTCCCGCCAGAAAGATGGTGCCCTGCTGCTTGACGATGATGGTCTCATCCGACATGGCAGGTACATAAGCACCACCTGCGGTGCAAGAACCCATTACAACGGCAATTTGAGGAATACCCATGGAAGACATGGTAGCCTGATTGAAGAAAATTCGGCCAAAATGCTCTTTATCTGGAAAAACTTCCGTTTGCTGAGGAAGATTAGCCCCACCGGAATCCACCAGATAGATACACGGCAGATTGTTCTCTTTGGCCACTTCCTGAGCCCGCAGATGTTTCTTGACCGTCATTGGATAATAAGTGCCACCCTTGATGGTAGCATCATTGCAAACGATCATGCATTCACGACCCTCCACCCGGCCGATACCAGTTATCAAACCAGCCCCATGAATGGCGGCATCATACATTTGGTTGGCAGCGAGGGGAGATAATTCGAGAAAAGGAGCACCAGGGTCAATCAGTTTCATCACCCGATCACGGGGCAACAACTTCCCGCGTGACAAATGACGCTGGCGCGCTCTCTCGTTGCCACCAAGCGCAGCTTCAGACCGCTTGGCATTGAGATCATCCATCAGTTCCTGCATTTCTTTTTCGTTTTTAGCGAAGTCAGCAGAATCAGATCTGATTTCAGACTTGAGAACAGCCATAACGCCCCCTCTTTCAATCACTTAACCGGTCACAATAGGAAAAATGCGACCACTCTCTTATCATTTCTTAAAGCGACTATACACAACTTACGGAAAAGAATAAAGAATTTTAACGCATCTTACGTTAACTGCTTTAGTTGAATGAGGCGATTTATCCCCAAGCTTACTTGCTTGAATACATCATTTGCTCCGATTTTGAGATATGTGATATTGCCCGGGCCGTTGGCCCTATTCTGAGCCACCCTTCACCATACCCACATCAGTGATCTCTGTCGGGCCTCCTGCTTCCAGCCAGGCGCCATATCCTCCCTCGATGTGAGCAACAGGTGTCAGCCCCATGCGTTGAAGTTGTTGGGCAGCCAATGCACTGCGCCATCCTCCAGCGCAAAAGAAAATGAACTTCTTGGTCTCACTGAAAATTTCACGATGATAAGGACTTTCAGGATCAACCCAAAATTCCAACATACCGCGTGGTGCATGAATGGCACCCGGTATCCGCCCAACCTGATCCAGCTCACGAATATCACGGATATCAATAAAGATATGCAGATCATCTCCCAACAAGGGCATGGCCTCGGCTGCGGTGAGTGTCTCGATCTCCCGCTCTGCCTCAACAAGCAATTGCTTATATCCTAATTTGATCGTCTGGCTCACCCTGTCATCCTCCATCTCCGGGTTACGGATATAGATGAGAATGGTCCGGCCAAGGCGCTAAAATCAAGCCTTTTACCAATCAAATCGATATCATGAGATTTTCAAAAAGTTATAGTAGAATAACTAAACGAGTTGATCATTCAGATCTCATGAACACAAATCCAGAATCCAAGGCAAAAAAAAGCGCGGGTCAAACCCACGCTTGATCTTGTCGTTGTCACACCCCAATGGGGCAGAAACTTTAAGAGGCAGCAATCGCTGCAGTCTCGAATGCCCCAAACAGGTAAACAATTGCCAGAATAGCACCCAGTGCCAGCACGGCTTTCATTGTTACCCCCCAACAAGAAACTTCCAATTCGTTGTCCATGTAACCTCGTTCGTCCAGGACGATTGTTAGCCGAGAAATCAAAAACACGCTGTCGGCGCTAGAAACCCCTTGTTAACGGCTCGTAAAGATTTAGGCAACAATTAAGGCATGCAAAGTTTGCAATGCAGCCATGCACAGGGCGAGTATGATTGTTTATCAATATCCTACCAACGAATAATTCTGTGGGTTAAGTTGAACACAATTGGATGAAGCTGCCACATTCCCTTTGGGCACTTCCAAACAATATTCAATGGAGTGCCAAAATGAATCAGCTCTCAACACTGGATCTGGCTGCCCTGAGCTGGTTCATTTTAATGTGGGGCGGCTTTTCGTTGATTGTTGATACAAGTCCCTTGCGCAAGAAATCCCTCTCATATCATATGAACCAGCACAGACTGCGCTGGATGCAAGCATTGGCCGAGCGGGAAATGCGAATGGTGGATACAGCCATTATTACAGGGCTGCAAAATGGCACCGCTTTTTTTGCTTCGACATCACTCCTGGCCATAGGTGCGGGCTTTGCCCTACTGAACTCTACGGATCTCGCCCTTCAGATCTCCTACGACCTCAACCTGCCAGTAGAAGTCAGTCGTGGCCTCTGGGAAGTTAAGGTTCTCGCCCTCATCACGCTCTACATTTATGCCTTTTTCAAATTCGGTTGGGCCTACCGATTATTCAATTATACGTCCATCTTGATTGGTGCATTTCCTCCACCCGACAAAATAGAGTCAATCGAGATGAGTGAAGCGATTCATCAGGCTTCGGAAGCCAACTCTCTTGCCGGACGTCATTTCAACCGGGGTCTTCGTGCCTTCTTCTTCTCACTTGGTCTTTTTGCCTGGTTTATACATCCCTTGTTATTCATCGGAACAACAACCTATATTGCGCTGGTACTCACCAGACGCCAATTCCTCTCCCGTTCCAGCAAACTTGCTTCCAGACTGGTAGAAGAATAACCTTTGCGACAATTCCTTCCCCATCCGGTTGCCCACCGGCCCTTTTTCACGACCCAACCAATAGTCCCATACCCATATGTCTCACGCCATCCGCAAGCCAACAGCTCTGGATCTAGCCAGTCTGCTTTTCCTGACGTTCATCTGGTCTTCCGCCTTTCTGGCGATCAAAGTGGCAGTTCCACAAACAGGTCCGATCTGGCTGGCCACGATCCGCGTTCTCATCGGTTTTGTTGTCCTGCTTCCATGGATGCTCTATCGAGGTATTATCTTACCCATAGGCATGCGGAACTGGAGTCTTTTGATCTTTTTCTCCCTGATCAATGTCACCCTGCCATTCCTGCTCATCTCCTGGGCGGAACTGACCATCAGCGCAGGCATCACCTCTCTGTTGCTTGGAAGCGGCCCATTGCTTGCATTGGTTCTTGCGCACTTCACCACTCAGGATGACAAGATCAGTTGGCCAAAACTTCTCGGCATAGCTTTCGGCTTTACAGGGGTAGCGCTGGTAGTTGGAGGCCAAGCCCTTGATGACGTAGGCGACACCGCCCTTCTCTCTCTGCTTGCCGTGCTGGCAGCCTCATTCTGCTATGCTCTATCCGGCGCACTGGTACGCAAGATCACTGATATTCCACCAACACGTCTGGCGACGTTGGTCTTGGGTCTTTGCAGTATTCAGCTACTCGCTCTGGCATTCCATGAAGGACTGCCCGACTTTACCCGAATTGACGACAAAGGTTGGTTCAGCCTTATTTTCCTCGGCCTTCTGCCAACTGGCGTCGCAACGATATTGCGCTATCGCCTCATCAATACCATTGGCGCAAGCTTCTTCTCGCTGGGATTGAACCTAATTCCTGTCTTCGGAATCATACTGGGTGCCATCGTTCTATCCGAAACAGTACCATTGGAGGTTTGGGGCGCTCTGGCCTTGATTGTGACCGGCCTGTTCGTCTCTCGTATCCCGACGAAAGGCAAGGCTACCCAAGAAAGAAAGGCCGGACAAGCCGGCCTTTAAGGGAGGAGGAACATATATCCTTATTGGGGGACATATTTCTTTGAATGGTTGTTTGAAAAAGCCCGCACAAAACACAGGCCTTTCTCATATTCTTATGCAGTCGCATTGAAGAGTTCACGACCAATCAACATACGGCGAATCTCGGACGTGCCCGCACCAATCTCATAAAGCTTGGCATCACGAAGCAGTCGGCCTGTGGCATATTCATTGATATACCCATTGCCACCCAGAATCTGAATCGCCTCCAAAGCCATTTGTGTTGCCTTTTCTGCGGAAATCAGGATTGCGCCAGCTGCATCCTGGCGGGTCGTTTCGCGGCGATCACAAGCTTGTGCCACCTGATAAACATAAGCACGGCACGCATTCATATTCACATACATGTCCGCAATCTTGCCCTGCATCAGCTGGAAGGTGCCGATTGGTTTTCCGAACTGTTCACGTTCATGCACATATGGCATGGCAATATCCATACAAGCCTGCATGATACCAAGCGGGCCACCTGAAAGAACCGTACGCTCATAATCAAGACCGGACATCAACACACGAACGCCTTTATTGACCTCGCCAACAACATTTTCAACCGGCACTTCGCAGTTCTCAAAAACCAGTTCACCGGTAGAGGAGCCGCGCATACCAAGCTTGTCCAGCTTCTGCGCCACCTTGAAACCCGGCATATCCTTCTCAATCAGAAAGGTCGTGATACCTTTTGGACCAGCTGCCGGATCAGTCTTGGCATAGACCAGCAGGATGTCCGCATCAGGCGCATTGGTGATCCACATCTTGGAACCGTTCAGAACATAGTGATCGTCCTTTTTCTCGGCCCGCAACTTCATGGACACAACATCAGACCCGGCACCAGGCTCAGACATTGCCAACGACCCAACATGCTCACCGGAAATCAGCTTTGGCAGATATTTCTCTTTCTGCTCTTTGGTACCATTGCGGTTCAGCTGGTTCACGCACAAATTGGAATGTGCGCCATAAGACAGGCCAACGGAAGCAGACGCGCGGGAAATTTCCTCCACAGCGATCACATGCTCAAGATACCCCATGCCTGCGCCACCAAACTCTTCTGGTACGGTTATTCCCAACAAGCCCATATCGCCCATTTTATTCCACAATTCCCGTGGAAAGGCGTCGTTCTTATCGATATCAGCAGCAATTGGCGCCAGCTCATCCGCAGCAAAAGCAGCCACCGCATCGCGCAGCATGTCAGCTGTTTCACCCAGATTGAAATTGAACATCAGACCACTCATCTTATTCTCCGTAAGTCTTAAAGACGCCCTGCCCGAAGGTGCGCCATCAAATCATCCTTCACATGGATACAGATCGCCAGGACATATGCCCTCATGGCTCCAGACCTTCTGCTCGCACCATGGTAAAAAGTCCTGTCGCCACATGGATCTCATTGCCATCCAGATAGCTATACACATCACCCTGGCAAACGGTCAGCGTCCTGCCGGGTTTGATGACCCTTCCCTTCGCAATCAGCTTTTCACCACGCGCAGGGTTCAACAAATTCGCTTTGAATTCACTGGTAAGAACGCCATCTCCGGCGCCAAAGAGCGAGAAAGCTGCATAACCGGCCGCCGAATCCATAATCGACGTGGTCACACCGGCATGGAAAAATCCGTGCTGTTGCTGCAGCCCCTTTTTCGCCTCCAAGGTGATATCCACCTCTCCTGGCGCAAGATGGGTAATGGTTCCGCCGAGGGTTTCCAAGAAGCTCTGTTTGCCAAAACTGGACAAAACCCGTTCCTGGTAATTCTCCGCCCTTGTTTCAAATTGTACCAAGTCCCCTCCCAAGAACTTGCCCCATCAGCCTTTTAAATCGCCCAATTCCGTCAAACGCACCCGGCAGGATTCTTCCACCGCATCCAATTCAGCAATTGTCTCTTCAATATCGACCAGCTTCTGGCGCAAATCCTTTCGCCTCGCGTCAATCTTTTCCATCAACATGGCAAGCTGTCCTGCTTCGCCAGGAGGCTGGCGATACATATCAATCACTTCGCTAATTTCACCAAGCGACAAACCCAATCGCTTGCCACGTAAAATCAGTTTCAATCGCGTGCGATCACTTGGTCGATAAAGACGCTGGCGCCCTCTGCGCACGGGCTTTATCAGCCCTTCATCTTCATAAAACCGTAAGGTTCGCGTGGTCAGTCCAAACTCGTTGGTCAATTCCGTGATTGTAAGATAGTCAGCCATTCAACCTCCGACCTTGATTAAATATACGTTTTACGTAAAAGTCAATAAAGATAAATTTATCAATAAAAATCAATAAATTATATCAAAAATGACTTACATATTAGAATCAGAAACGATCATTCGCCCAGATCCCTGGCGTTGCCAGTTCAACAACATTATCAAACGGGTCCCGGAAATAGAGGCTCTCCCCTCCTCCGGGCCATTGAACATGACTATCGATTACGATCTCATGTTCATTCAGATATGCACTCCACACATCCAGTTCATCAGTCTTGATACGAAATGCGAAATGCCCAGCTCCGTCCATTCTATGACCCGGAACAACATCATCATTCACAAGCGCATCCTGATCACAGACACCACGAAGAAAGGTGATGAGAACCTGGGAGGGTGCAACATCAAACGCACAAATGCGACTGCTTTCTACCATCACAGGAAGCCCAAGAATGCCAGCATAAAAGTCTTTAGCCACAGCCATGTCATCCACATAGACTGGTGTTTCCAACACTCCAATGATCTCAGGCATTCTCATCTCACCTCGTTGCACGGATGCCCCTCCTATCTATAACTCTGACTTTTCATACAGAGCCATTAGCCAATGGGAGTAGCACTAACCTTTGATAGTAAACACAAAATCAAAAGACAGCAACGTAAAGGGAAGATCTATCTTACTCACGATGAGCAAGACTGCCTAAATACTCTGACAAAATAATAGGAAAGGATCAGACTAGACCGAACCACCACGCAGCAAGGCCAAGAAAAGCAAAGAAGCCAACCACATCGGTAACAGTGGTAATAAAAACACTGGAGGCCACGGCTGGATCTGCACCGAGTTTCTCAAGCCCCAAAGGAATCAGAATACCGGATAAACCTGCAAAAAACAGATTGATGACCAAAGCTGCTCCAATTACCAGGCCAAGATCGAAATTCTCAAACCAGAACCCGGCTATCGCTCCGACAAGCACTGCGAAAGCCGCACCATTTAGCAACGCCACCAATACCTCACGCGAGACAACGCGCATCATGTTGAAGCTGTCAATCTCCTGGGTTGCCAAGGCTCGAACAGCCACAGTCATGGTTTGAGTCGCAGCATTGCCGCCCATAGAGGCAACAATCGGCATCAAAACCGCTAGAGCGACCATTTGCTCAATCGTGGAATCGAACAGAGCAATCACCCAGGATGCCAGAATGGCTGTCAGCAAATTGACTGCAAGCCATGTAAAACGAGATCGAACTGTCTCGATCACCGTATCGGTAATTTCTTCATCACCCACACCACCAAGGCGTTTGATGTCTTCTTCAGCCTCTTCGTGAATCACATCAACGATGTCATCAATGGTCAGAACACCGACCAAACGCTCACTCTCATCCACCACAGCAGCAGACAGCAAATCATAGCGTTCAAACAGGCGAGAAACTTCTTCCTGATCCTCTTCCGCGGTCACATAGTGACGCGTCTCATCCATGATCTCGGTAATCTTGGTCGGTCGGCGAGAACGCAGCAATGTATCCAGAGAGACCGACCCCAACAGCCTATGGGCAGGATCAATCACGAAAATCTGGTTGAACTCATCCGGCAGATCGATGGTCTCACGCATATAATCAATGGTCTGACCGACGGTCCAGAACGGAGCGACTGCAATGAACTCGGTCTGCATACGCCGACCAGCAGAGTCTTCCGGGAAATCCAAGGAACGTTTCAGCTGAATGCGATCCATAACCGGAAGTTGGGCGAGAATCTCTTCGCGATCCTCCTCTTCCATGTCTTCCAGAATGATAACCGCATCATCTGAATCGAGCTCTTTAACCCCTTCGGCCACTACCTCATTGGGCAGGGCATCCACGATCTTCAAACGCAGAGAATCATCCAGCTCGGTCAGAGCAGAGAAATCAAAATCTTCAGCAAGAAGGTCGAGAAAATCCTGACGATCACGCGGGCCAAAGGCCTCAATCAAATCCCCCATGTCCGCTTCATGCAGATCCTGGGTCAGTTCAAGAAGAAGCTCGCGATCACGTTGCTCAATCGCAGCTTCAACCTGATCAAAGTAATCTTGAGCAATCAGGCCACGCTCATCACGCACTTCAAGATCATTGGACAGGGCAATCTCTGCTGGATTGTCACTTCTCATCCTGCCCTCCTATTGATCTCAATGGTGAATCGATTGCTTCCTTGTTGTGCCTGAAAGCAAGGGCCAACTGCAAGCCCGATTTCCATTCAAGCCCATATTCATGAAGGAAAGCAAGGCGCTCCACTCATCAGCACTGTTTATGGAGCCCTTATGACAACCATGCGACCAGATGACCTCGTCAACAATCGATTTGACTGGTGAGTATCAGAACAAGTTGTTACGGAGTATAACAAGATCAGGGAACAACGATATAAAGAGAACCAAGTTTCTCATTCTTACCTAATGCCAGCGTCTCATAAACTGATAGTTCATTGGCCCTCAGAATCAAGCGCTGAGGAATATGATCAAAACGATCCAGAAAGAAGCAATCATTATTCTCAATCGCTGCCCCCAAATTCTCAGGCGCCAATCCTGATTTCTGAATTTTCAGAGCCAGCTTTTCAGTTCGACAGGCAAAGAGATCATCTCCCTTTGCCAACGAGCCAACAGAATAATTATCAGACGCCAATGCCGCGTATGGCAGGACACCAAGCCCTGCCAGAAAAACAAGCATACACGCACTCAATTTCAAGACTTTGGAGAGAAGCATCATTTGGAAACAATCACCCGGCCGATCATATCATCGCTTTCCCAATGCGGACCACATAGATAGGGAAACTCACCGGTCGCAAAGTCAAAGGTCATCTCAAGCTTCTCTTCCGGGAATAGACGAGCATCTTCCTCTTTGCCTGCGTCCTTGAACCAGGTGGAATGGCTGGTGCGTTTATCGACATTTACCCAGCGAACGGTGTCACCCAGCTTCACGTCAATCACTTCGGGACAGAAAGTGTATTTGTACATCATGACAACATGCACATCTTCGTCTGACGGCTTCTTGCCATAGAGCTTCTCATAGCGCGCTTCTGCCTTACCGCAAATCTTGGCGATCTTGGCCGGATCACGCTTGGATTCAAGGCGCATATCACTGGCATTACCACTGATGGAATTGCCAATCAAAACAACCATTCCAGCCAATGACGCAACCATCCATTTCGAAATCATTTCAAACGTCATGATCAACTCCCGCTATATAAGGAATATTCGGATTGTGTCAGAACCCTAATTCCATAGTGTGCCAAAATTCTGTCAAAACCTACATGCCCAGAACGCAAAATGGCCGGAGAAATCCCCGGCCATTTTCTTGATTATCATTGAGCTTACTTGCCAACCACATTGATCTCAGCTTCCGGATTATCAAGCGCCAGCTTGTATTCCAGAGAGACATGATGGAAGCGAGCATTGGTGTAATCATCATGGATCGCAAAACCAACAGTATAGGTCTTGCCGGGCTCCAATGCGATATCGCCAGGACCGGAAGCTTTCAAAGGACGCTTCAGAACCACTGTCCAGGTGTCCCCTTCCAGCTTGCCTTCAGCCATGACGCTCTTGGCTTCATCCATCTTGCGTTCCGTAAGAATGGAGCTGTTAACACCACCAACTTTCGGAATATAACGCATCAGATCCATGAAGGCACCGTTGGCCAGCTGTCCATCCAGATCGCCCTGGTCTTTCAGCTTTTCCCAACCACCGCGTTTTTTGCCGCGACGACCTTTGACTTCAACCTTGGTCCGGGATTCGGCCAGATATTTGGTCACACCATCTTTGACATCGATCCGCTCACCCACTTCTGGGAACTTGGCAATGTCTTCACCGGCAGGAGCGTGTGGCATATAGCGGCTGTCATGGTGACAGGTAGCCCAGCAACCAGCTTGCTCTACAAGCTTGATGTCGTTACCAGCAATCATCATGGCGACCTTGACTTCATTCTCAGGATCCATTTTGCCACCGTCGACAAATGGTACCGGATTATGAGGGCCATTTTCCCACTGCATGCGGATATAGAGATTTTCCTTATCGTGGGTTGCCTGCAAAGTCATGTCGATATGACCACGTTTGCCTGGGATTGGAGTTTCTTCCGCCTTCTCGCCAGAGACGATCTTGGCACCCATATCCTTCAGCTCTTTGGCATGACAGGTCGTGCAGCGATCACCTGCTTTGGTCACAGGACGAGCACCACCATGGTTTTTACCATACTGGACCCACTCGAAAGAAGCCTGACCAGGGTAGAAGAGTGTCATGCTCTTCTCATCAACGGCATTCCAGTCAACGTTGCCGGCAATGCTATCACCTGATGATGGAGCGGCAGCGCTATCGCTGGATCCACCAGAAGCAGCGGCAGCAGCTTTTGCCTGTTCCTTGGCAACAGCAGCTTCAACAGCCTTGGCAATCTTGGCTTTCATTGCGTCAGCAGCAGCTTTCTTGGCTTCTTCTTCTGCTTTGGTCTGCGCGGCCTCGATCTCTTCAATTTTCTTCAGACTAGCGAGATAGGTTTCTGGCACTTCACGAATGAAATCAGGATTTGGAGCTTCCAGAGCTTCCAGTTCTTCATCGGTCAACAGATCACGAATATTCTTATGCGCGATCCCTTTGTGACAATCGATACAAGTCTGGCCAGTCTTGAAGGCATTCAAATGCTGTTTACGCGCACGTGGTTTCTGGAATTCAGGAGCCATGCTTTCGAAGTTATGACAGTTGCGGCATTCGCGACTGTCAGTGTTCTTCATGGTGTTCCAGACACGCTTGGCGAGATAGAGACGTTTGGCTTCAAACTTCTCTTTAGTATTGATCGTGCCAGTGATCTTGCCCCAAACTTCCTTGGAGGCTTCTACCTTACGAACCATTTTATGGATCCAGGGATCAGGCACGTGACAGTCAGAACAGGTCGCACGCACACCGGTACGGTTCTGATGGTGAATTGTTGGCTTATATTCTTCGTATACGTTATTCTCCATCTCATGACATGAGATGCAGAAAGTCATCGTATTGGTCGCTTCCATCGCAGTGTTGAAGCCACCCCAGAAAATAATACCGAAAACAAAGAAAATAGCGGCCCCGGTCAGCGGAACGCCGAAAATCAGGGTGCGCTTCAGCCAGGCACTCATGCCTTTGCCTTTAGCATCTTGTGTGGTGTTTTCGGAATTGTCAGACATCACGTCCTCCGCGTCCTTTAGCGGTCCTTCAGGTTCAACCTTTGATCCGAAATTTGCGGGGACAGGTCTCCTGATCCTGAAAGAGCCGACGGCCCTTTTCTCATTTCAATGGAAATGAGCTGAGATAAAGAAGGCGGGGAAATCCCCGCCTTCTCAATGGGATATGTTCAGCTTACGTTACGTGGTGAGCACGGTTGTAAACGTTGAACTTACCAGTTGGTGCGAAGAAGCCTTTAATGCGGGTTTTCTCTTCAAGAGTTTCCGCATCAAAAACAACGATCTCACCATTTGGCTCAAGGCTGGTAGAACGGTTCCAGATGGATACCCATACTTCAGAGCCATCAGCGTTGAACTCGGAGTGAACCACAGCATAACCAGGCTTGTCGGTCAGCTGCATTGTTTTCACGATTTCACGGGTATCTTTAGAGATAACCTGGATGGACTGTTGTACTTCTGGATCCGGATGCTTGGTCTGATCAGCCCATACATACTTGCTCTTCGGATGGGTACGAATGAACAGGCCAGGACCGTCGGTTTCTACAGTGTAGCAGACTTTCCAAGCTTGATCTGGATGACCTTTAGGGTCGTTACCCCATACAGTGACAGTACCTTCACCAAGGTGAGTGGTGCCACCAACTGGGCCACATTCTTTATCATTCCAGTTAGCACCAGGACCCGGATGAGGCAGCTTGCCAACATCAATGGTCGCTTCATGCTTAGCTGTTTTCGCATCAACCACAACCATCTGGTTGGAAGCGTTTGCAGCAATCTGGAAGTACTGGGAAGTTGGGTCGAAGAAACCGTCATGCAGGAACTTGGAAGTATCCATCTGGGTGATTGCAAGGTTTGCAACATCATCCAGATTGACCTGCCACATCTGACCCAGCTCCTTCATGGAAACCAGAACGTCATTGGTGTTAGGCACAGCATAGATAGCAGCGACACGGGACTCTTCAACATAGTCGCCGTCAACGTTCACACCGCGGGAAGAAACAACTTTCTTCGGCTCCATGGTTTCTGCGTCAACGATAACGAAGTGTGGAGGCCAATAACCACCGCCAACGATGTATTTGCCATCGCCAGAAACAGCAACGTCACGAGCATCGTAAGCAACCTGAACTTCAGCTACGCGCATTTTATCAGGTGTCTGCCACAGATCGATTTTGGTCAACTTGCCATCACGACCCATGGTGTACCAGAAGCGGCCCGGATCTTTAGCTGCACCTTCCATAGTGGATTTTTCGGTGCCTTTGATCACGTGCACAGCATAACCGGTATCCAAATGAGCAACGATTTCGTGCTTGTCACCGTCAACGATAGCAACTTTACCAGCGTCACGCTCGATCACAACGAAGAAGTTTTCCCAGTTGCGGCCATGCAGAGGCTTTGTTGGATAATCTTTAGGATCCACATAAACTTTCATGCGGTCCTTCATCAGAGTGATATCCATCTCTGGTGGTTTCGGAGCTTCGAGCTGGATATAGGTAGCCATATCCTTGATCTGCTGCTCGGTCATGATATCGTCAAAGTTGTTCATGCCACCTTCGGTACCGAGGGTGATGATTTTCTCAAGACGCTCTTGACCCAGCTTGCGGGTAGCTTCTGGCTCAAGGTTTTTACCGGTAGCACCTTTACGCAGAACACCATGACAACCCGCGCAGCGCTGGAAGTAAAGAGTTTTGGAGCTTTCATATGCTTCTTTGGAAAGCTTTGGCTCTTCAGCCAGAGCAGCGCCAGGAAGCGCAAAAGAAGCAGCGAATGGAAGAGCAACAGCAGAAAGCAGAGCTGTTTTTCTCATAAATGACTTAGGGTTCATGTCGTTCTCCCCGACAAACGGACCAGGCAGATTAAATATTGTTCATGTTGCCCAAAGTCCCCTTGATGATCGTCAAGCAGAGAAAAACACTGTAAAATATAACCGCATTATTGAGAGAAAACGGCAGTTTTCTGCCAACCCAATTTCACAATCAAGACGGGAAAATTTCAAAGAAGATGAGATGAAAAAAGCGATACCGAACCTCACATGATCAGATTGATGGGATAGGTATCTCATTACGCATACAATCCGTGACACAGTGATTCATGAATTCACAGGGCCTGGTTCAATTATCTGTACGAGTTGAAAACAGTCAGGTGCGTCGCAACGCTCTCTTGGCCGCAGCTTTGCGTCGAGAGGCAGAGCGCTTGGCAGAAGCTTTTTTTGCTTGCTTCCCCTTCTTGGCTGGAGCCGAGCGCTCTACAAACGCTGTCCCTTGCTCTACTTCATTAGCACTTTTTTTGGGGCGTCGTTTTTTGGTTGGCTTTTCACTTTCCAACGGGTTCCAGTTTTCAACCTGTAAGGTTGCCGTCTTGGTTTTCGCGGATAAGGGACCAGAACGAGAAGAAGATCCGTCATTGACAGCCTGTACCTTTGCGTTAGATGTGCCGCGTCCGCTCTTCCCAGACGTCTTTTTTACAGGTTTGGCACCATATTTTCTGATTTCCTCAGCTGTTGGACGCTCACCAGAGGCAACAGGAAGCCGCTTGCCCAAAAGCTTTTCAATCTCGGCCAACAAATGCAGATCGACCGGACGGCAAAAACTTATCGCTTCCCCTTCAGCACCAGCGCGTGCAGTGCGACCAATACGGTGCACATAAATTTCAGGAACGTCTGGGAGATCATAATTGTAGACATGGCTGACACCGGAGATATCAATTCCGCGTGCAGCAACATCTGTCGCCACCAAAATATTGGCCTTACCCGATTTAAAATCTCGAATGGCCTTGTCTCGTTGCGCCTGACTTTTATTGCCATGTACAGATTCGGCGGCAAAACCCTCATCAACCAGCACATTCTTCAGCTTTTCCGTACCACGCTTGGTACGTGCAAACACAACACTGACACCATCCATATGCTCAGCAAGACAATTTTTGAGGAAGTCCACCCGATTTTGTGTGCCAATATAATGCACCCATTGAGTAATTTTATCGGCCGTTCGACCCGCAGGAGCCACCTCGATCCGTACGGGATCGTTTTGAAAATCTCGTGATAGCCTGGCAATTGGTGCTGGCATGGTCGCAGAAAATAACAGCGTCTGACGAGGAGCAGTCAATATCTTTGTCAAATGTCGCAACACATGAATGAAACCAAGATCCAACATCTGGTCCGCTTCATCCAAAATCAGGGTATCCACACCATCCAGGAAAAGAGCTTCACGCTCATACAGATCCATCAACCGACCCGGAGTCGCTACCAGTATGTCAGTCCCTTTGAGCAGAAACTTAATCTGCACATTGATGGACGCGCCACCGACCACACTCAGAATGCGCAAATCTGAGCCCTGGGCATAGCTTTTCAGCGCTTCTGCTATCTGAAGGACCAATTCACGTGTAGGTGCCAAGATAAGAGAGCGAACCTGTCGCTCACTTAGATCTGTGTCTAACGCGGTCAGTTTCTGAATAAGAGGAAGGCCAAAAGCAGCCGTCTTACCGGTGCCCGTTTGTGCCAAGCCAAGTACATCCCCACCCTTCAGAACAACGGGAATAGCTTGCTCCTGAATGGGGCTTGGAGCACTGTAACCCGCAGCTTCCACTCCCTTGAGCAAAGCCGTGTCCAATCCCAGTTCAGCAAATCCAGTCACAAGAAACATCCTTCCGGCCTGTCCAGAGCCAAATCGTCATTTTCAAAAGAGCTATTATAATAACAAAAAAGCTCTCAAGGCTGTGCCTTGAGAGCTTTTTGATATGGTGCGGCCGAGAAGACTCGAACTTCCACGGGAGTTACCCCACAGCGACCTCAACGCTGCGCGTCTACCAATTCCGCCACGGCCGCTAATCCGCAATGCGTCAAGACATGTCGTCTTGTTGGTGGCGTGTAACTAGCAAACTGTTTGAGATCGCACAAGTATTTAAGTATCAGATCAACAGCTTTGTGAAAAAGAAATGACTATCCCGCTTCTACTCTGTTGATACCCCGTAAAGGACGCCAGGACGGGCTGCGTGTCAGGACTCTGGTAATGGAAACACCAACTTTCTCACCACGCAATATGACCTGCCCATGAGCAACCGGCACATCATTGGCCAAAATCAGACAATCATCTTCTTCAAAGGCATCGAGCTCGATCACCGCCCCACGGCCCATACGCAGCAATTGATGGATGGGAATCATGGTTTCTCCCAGCTGCACGGAAATGTTGATTGCAATATTGTCGAGATTTGTCACGATTATCCCTTCCGTGAACCTCACGGATCGCTTATGTCAGTTGTTAATAGAGTGTTACCCCATCTGGTAAATGAAGTCTTAACAAAAGAGCTCCAATCGACCATGACCACCGACCGTTCCACAATTGCAGGCCACTCCATGCTGTCAAACCACAACGAGCCTGTGGAGTGGCGCATAACCGATTCTCTTGTCCCCTATCCAGAGGCTCAGAGCTTCATGGAGGAACGGATCAAGCAAATCGCGAACGGAACCGCTCCAGAATGCGTCTGGCTGCTGGAACATCCGCCCTTATACACAGCAGGCACCAGCGCCAATCCTGCCGATCTGATCGCTCCTGACAGATTCGATGTCTTCGAGACCGGCCGCGGTGGAGAATATACCTATCACGGCCCAGGACAGCGTATTGCCTATGTCATGCTAGACTTAAAACGCCGCTCTCAAGATGTGCGTCTTTTCGTCGCCACATTGGAAGAGTGGATCATCAACACACTGGAAGCTCATAATATCAAAGGTGAGCGCCGAGAAGATCGCGTTGGAGTATGGGTAGAACGCCCGGAAAAGGGCCAAGGCATAGAAGACAAGATCGCCGCAATCGGGATTCGCTTGCGCAAATGGGTTACGTTCCACGGCATCAGCCTGAATGTAGAACCTGACCTATCTCACTATAGCGGTATCGTGCCCTGTGGAATCGAAAAACACGGCGTTACTTCTTTTGTGGACCTGGGCTATCCCATCACCATGCCTGAGGTGGATATGACCTTGCGTGAAGAGTTCGAAAAGCTGTTTGGCCCGACACAGCAAGGGTAAGGCCAAACAAAAAACGCCTGGCCTGAACTAGCAAACATTTGGGAAGCAATGTTTACGGATGGCCCGCTCCATCCATCAAAGTTGCTTTTGGCATGGGAAGATCCATGAAATTGGCGGTGATATCCTGAAAATCGGATCTACAGCTGAGAGAGAAGATTGTATTTCCGTGCTGAACAGTTCCGCTGGCATAATCAGCTCCGATACCCTTCAGTTTTCCCTGCCCTACCGACCAGCCTTCACGTTGGCAGATAAGGAGAGACCAAGGAGCACTCCTGCGGCCATAATTCCAACCTGTCCCAAGTGCTTCAAAAAATCTGCTCGCATTCCCATCACAATTACCCCAGCTTTTGTATTCGCTCAGAACAAAATACGAATGCGATCTGTTTTTTTGCCGAGCAACAATTGGGACATATGTATCAATACATAAGCTTGAGCGAAGATCATGCTTAAGGCTTAAGCTTAACAGAACCTATCTGCGAATAAACAAATCTATTAACTGGACATTAAGCATAAGTGACGCGCAAAGTCGCCTCATGCAATCCTTGATGAGTAAATCCATGTTGATACAATTCGATCCCCCTTCTTGTTCTTTCTTGTCAAAAAGCAAAGAATTTCTGGCAGACGAAGACGCCAGCACAGCTCTGGAATATGCACTCATGATGTCACTGGGTGTTGGCATCGCCTATCCAGTCGCCACCGAAACCAAAGACATCGTGATCAATTTCTTCGAAAGAATCAGCGATGCTCTTGATGGTGTTGCCAGATAGCAAGCGATGAGATCCCCGGCATCTTCTGAAAACTGACATGAAAACCCGCTCAGGAAACGTTGATATCCAGCCCGAGATCAAAAACAGGAGATGAATGCGTGACGAAGCCGGTAGAAATATAGTCAATTCCTGTTTCAGCGATAGAACGCACTGAATCCGGAGTGATACCACCAGATGCTTCTGCAATAACACCACTTCCCTCCAACATCGTAACCGCCTCACGCAGCTTGTCTGGCTCCATATTATCAAGCAGAACAACGTCAGGACTCGCAGTGAGAGCCTCAGCCAATTGTTCCAGCGTATCGACTTCCACTTCGATCTTGACCAGATGCCCGACAAAATCCCGCGCTTGTCTTATTGCGCCTGCAACAGATCCTGTTACGGCAATATGGTTATCCTTGATAAGAACGGCGTCATCTAGGCCAAAGCGATGATTGGAGCCGCCTCCACATCGCACCGCATATTTTTCAAATGCTCGCAAGCCAGGAGTTGTTTTGCGTGTGCAGGTAACTTTGGCACCGGTACCCTCAATCAGATCGACAAATGTTCGGGTCGCTGTCGCAACTCCTGACATACGCCCCATATAGTTCAGCGCGACCCTTTCAGCCGAGAGAAGCAAGCGAGCCGGGCCCGCAATCCTGGCAATCACATCACCTTGCTGAACGCTTACCCCATCCTCAACAACCGGTTCAAAATGTAGTTCCTCGCCCCGTCGATCTCCAATCAGCTTGAATGCTCTTTCAGCAACGGGCAGGCCGGATATGATCCCCTTGTGGCGTGCGGCAATAACTGCTTGTGCATTGGCAGCATCCGGAATCGTCGCCAGCGTGGTAATGTCTCCAGCCCGACCAAGATCCTCAACAAGGGCAGCCTGAACCGCCGCATCAACAAGCGGGCGTGGCAGATAGAGATTATCCGCAGCAAAAGTGCCGGATTGGATGGTCATATCACACTCTTTTCTTGGATTTTTGGGCCGGCGTGGAAAGAGAAGACGGTGCCAGAATGTCAGCGATGGCCTCATCAACCTGCCGGAGATTGATGAATGTCCGATGTTGCCAATTCGCTTCAGAGTTTGGGAAATCCATCCGATAATGTCCCCCTCTGCTTTCCTGGCGCAACCAGGCAGCAACGGCGATCATTTTTGCGACAGTCAACTGGTTCACAAAACTCTGACTGACGGCCTTCTTTTCAAGATCAACAAAGACCTGCAATGCTTCTTTCAGCCCTTCGGCATTACGCTCGACACCGACATAGAGGCTCATTGTTTTACGCAGAAGATCCACGTCTTCTGAAGGTTGGACCTGATCAGGAAGCAGATCTTCCCCGTCATATTCCGGCCATTTCACTATGTTCGATGCATGGAGTTGTCCATTTATGTCCTCCGCCACACAGGAAGCAAACACCACCGCTTCCAGAAGAGAATTGGATGCCAACCTGTTGGCTCCATGGGCTCCGGTGGAAGTCACCTCACCTGCAGCCCATAGACCATCTAAACTGGTCCGCCCTCTGGCGTCAGTCAACACACCACCCATATGATAATGGGCTGCCGGTACAACGGGTAGCGGATCAGTCATCGGGTCCAGATCGGCATCAACTGCATATCCATGGACTGTCGGAAAATCCCTTGCAAAATGCTTTCCGACGGCTTCTCGACAATCCAGAAACGCACCATTGCCAGATATGACCTGTCGATGGATAGCCCGAGCCACAATATCACGTGGAGCAAGTTCTGCATCCTCATGCTCTTCAAGCATGAAACGCTTTCCATCCCTGTCAATCAGATACGCACCATGCCCCCGCAAGGCTTCCGTCGCCAAAGGAGCCGGATCCTTATCAACATCAAGTGCAGTCGGGTGAAATTGTACAAATTCCGGATCGGCAATCATGGCCCCTGCCCGGGCAGCCATTGCCATACCATCACCATTCGCCTCGGACGGATTGGTTGTCACCTTGTAAAGATGTCCGACACCGCCAGAAGCCAGAACAACTGTGCGTGCAGGAAACAACACTGCTTCACTTAAACGGTTTTCATCGCTTCGTCTGCGGGCAATCACACCCACCACATGCCCCTCGCCCATATGCAGGCTTTCGGCCTGATACCCTGAAACCAGCCGGATGGATCTTGTACCCAGCACACGTCGTTTCAGGGCCTCCATGATAGCCGCACCGGCACGATCACCAGAAACCCGGACGATCCTGTGTGTCGAATGGGCCGCCTCGCGGGACAATAACAGCTTACCTTCCAGATCCTTGTCAAACGGAACACCAACTTCGAGCAGATCAAGGATGCGATCTGCAGCATGAGAGCTCATGAGAGTGGCAATTTCCTCATCGACGATGCCTGCCCCGGCCTTAAGCGTATCGGCAACATGTGCTTCGACACTGTCACCTTCAGATACAGCTGCAGCTATTCCACCCTGTGCCCAAACAGAAGATGATCCCTCACCTATTGGCGCTGCACTCAGGACCGTCACTGGTATAGGAGCAAGCTTGAGAGCACAGAACAAGCCTGCAAGTCCCCCACCCACAATGATGACATCATCATTGTGGGGCCATCTGGCTGGTCGAGTCGTATTTGGAATGGAAGCAATCATGGAACTTATCCGCCAACCAGTCTCAGGACTTGAGATTGATCATACGTTCCACCGCCCGGCGAGCTTTGTCGGCCACGAACGGATCAACCGTCACCTCTTCTTGCATATAGAGCAGACTGTCGAGAATTTTGGGCAGCGTGATCTTTTTCATATGCGGACAAAAATTACAGGGCCGAACAAAGTTCACATCCGGCGTTTCACTGGCCACATTGTCTGCCATGGAACATTCGGTGATCATCATCACCTTTTCAGGACGATTGTTCTTGACCCAATCGATCATGCCTTTTGTAGACCCACAATAGTCTGCTTCCGCCACCACTTCGGGCGGACATTCGGGATGGGCAATAATCTGCACATCAGGCATGGATTTGCGATAATTCTGCAATTCCTCAGCTGTGAACCGTTCATGCACTTCACAGGACCCAGCATAAGTTAGAACTTCCACATCAGTTTGTGCGGCCACATTGCGCGCCAGATATTGATCCGGAATCAGAAGCACCCGATCCGTTCCCATGCTTTCAACGATTTGAACCGCATTGGAAGATGTACAACAAATATCACATTCCGCTTTCACATCCGCTGACGTGTTCACATAGGTGATGATTGGAACACCGGGATATTGTTCCCTCAGAGCCCTCACATCGGCAGCAGTGATGGAACTGGCCAACGAACAGCCAGCTGTCGCATCAGGGATGAGTACCGTTTTTTCCGGACATAGAATTTTTGAGGTTTCCGCCATGAAGTGTACGCCACACTGAACAATCAGATCAGCGTCTGACCGCGCCGCCTCAATTGCCAGCTGCAGGCTGTCACCCTTGAAATCCGAAACACCATGAAAAATTTCCGGTGTTTGGTAATTATGAGCGAGAATCACGGCGCCGCGCTCTTTCTTGATCCGGTTGATCGCGGAAATATAGGGCGCGTGAAATGGCCACTCTATCGGTGGAATCACATCCTTGACCTTCTCATAGACATGAGCGGTCTCCGAGGCGATTTCGTCCGTAAATTCGAGTGACGGCGCTGGCAGGATACCTCGATTCAAGGCCGCCTTTGACAGATCGCGGGTGGCAAAATCGGTCACAGTTTGTGCAGGCAACAACATGGGGTCTATGCCTCCTCTTTTTCTCAGCTATATGCTGTATGGGTCCTTCGAGCAGCACCCGGCCCTCCCTCCAAACAAACCTTGTCACAATGCTTGGGGGCTTCGCCTTTGCTTCCCTAACTTACTTATACTAATTTTGAGCATAAGCAAGGCTATAAAATGGTCAACAAGATTTCACTCCTATTGCCACGAGATAATAATCAACAAAAACAAACAATTAGAGTTTTAAAAAAATCTCATCATGACGTTCATTTGGACGACAAAAATACAATCACGCATTTTAGATGGCTTCAATTTCACTTACCCAGCGCAAACCCAATAACAGTTTCATTTCATTTTCAAAGGGTTGGATTTTCAAGCTCATCTCAATCTCGCTTCCAATTTATCTGAAATTATTCTGCCCCCAAGGCGCGTATTACTGCCATCACTAGCGAAGGGCTGGCAGGCATAAAAAAACCCGGCCAAACTGGCCGGGTTTTTTGAACTTTTAATTGATCTGAGTTTTACGCGTCATCACCAGATGCAAACTCCATGATCACGGCATCAACGGCCAAGCTATCACCAGGAACAGCATTGATCTTTGAAACAACCAGATCACGCTCAGCACGCAAAATATTTTCCATTTTCATGGCTTCTACGGTCGCCAAAGCTTCACCAGCCTGCACCTGCTGACCTTCCTGAACGGCGATGGACACCACCAAACCGGGCATCGGGCAAAGCAGAAGATTGGATGTATCTGGCGGAATGCGAACCGGCATCAGGGCCTCCATGGCCGCAACATTCGGGCGCATAACCTTGGCATCAACCTGTACACCGGAATGGGTCAGTTGATAAGAATTAAGACCAGCACGAACCTGCACAGTCAGTTTCTTGCCGCCAACAGTACCAGTCCAGAGATTGGCTCCAGGCACCCAGTCAGACACCACAGCAACCTTCGAACCATCTTCATAGCGCATATCCATCTCGATAGGCGTCGACGGCATACCAGCGACAAAATTCACTGCAACGCGATTTTCCTTGGAAAGCGCAACAACCCATTCCTGCCTGGTCTCACCAGAGTGAGGTGCCATGCGATCAATGAAGTCGTCCAGACGATTCTTGCGAACCAGTTCCATGGAAAGAGCCACAGCAGCCAAGGCTTTCTCGCTCTCTTCATTCAACGACACGCCCTCAAAGCCGTCAGGATATTCCTCATCAATGAAGGCAGTGGTCAAATTACCAGCTTTCCAACGTGGATGATCCATCAGAGCGGCAAGGAACGGCACGTTATGTTCAATCCCATCCACAACGAATGCATCCAGAGCGGTAGACATATGAGCAATGGCAGCTTCGCGACTATTTGCATGCGTACAAAGTTTTGCGATCATCGGGTCATAGAACATGGAAATTTCAGAACCCGAAACCACACCGGTATCATTGCGGATGGTCAGGCCATCAACAGTACCCTCTTGTGGCGGCATGTAATTCACCAGACGACCGATGGACGGCAGGAAGTTGCGGAACGGATCTTCAGCATAAATGCGGCTCTCAATAGCCCAACCATTGAGTTTCACATCGTCCTGCGCAATTTCCAGCTTCTCACCATAGGCAACGCGAATCATCTGTTCGACCAGATCAACGCCGGTGATCAGCTCGGTAACTGGATGCTCCACCTGCAAACGCGTGTTCATTTCCAGGAAATAAAAGTTCTTGTCCTTGTCGACAATGAATTCCACGGTGCCTGCAGAGCAATAATCCACCGCTTTGGCCAGAGCCACAGCCTGTTCACCCATGGCTTTGCGGGTTTTCTCATCCAAAAAGGGCGATGGAGCTTCCTCAATCACCTTCTGGTTACGGCGCTGAATGGAGCACTCGCGCTCACCCAGATAGACAGCATTGCCATGCTTGTCAGCCAGAACCTGAATTTCGATATGGCGCGGGCCAACAACGAATTTTTCGATAAAGCAGCGATCATCACCAAAGGATGATTTGGCCTCGGACTTGGCCAGCTGGAAACCTTCACGGGCTTCATCTTCATCCCAGGCAATACGCATGCCTTTACCGCCGCCGCCAGCAGATGCCTTGATCATGACAGGAAAACCGACATCCCTGGCGATGCGCACCGCGTGCTCGGCATCTTCGATCACGTCCATATGGCCGGGAACGGTGGAAACTTCGGCTTCATTGGCGAACTTCTTCGATTCAATCTTGTCGCCCATGGCCTTGATCGCGCCAGTAGGTGGACCAATGAATTCAATGCCGGCTTCTGCCAGCGCCTTACAGAAATCAGCATTCTCGGAGAGGAACCCATAACCCGGGTGAACAGCTTCTGCACCGGTATCTTTACAAGCCTGAATGATCTTGTCACCCAGCAGGTAGGATTCTGCCGCTGCTGGTGGGCCGAGATGAACAGCTTCATCGGCCATTTTCACATGCAGAGCGTCCTGGTCCGCGTCGGAATAGACAGCGACGGTTTTAATACCCATCCGCTGAGCTGACTTAATCACGCGGCAGGCGATTTCCCCGCGGTTAGCAATCAAAATCTTTTTGAACATGACAATCCTGCACATGCGTTTGGTTTTTCTTCTGGTCCCATGTTGTAGGACGAGCCAAACAGATAAACAACTCGGACGAACGGCGGACGTAGCCAAAAAACAGGCAAATCTGTGCACGGAAGGGCAAAAATTCGCCTTTGGTTTAAGCCTTTATGGGTCAAAATGGACCATTTGACCGCCCCAGCTTGAGGATAACTAAGCCCAGATGTCGCTTTTGATGCCTTTCACTTGATCTTAGGGCGATAGGTAGCCCAAAAAAGAAGCGATAAACACACAGCCGGAGCGCTGTCCAATCTGAACAAAACCGACAGGAGTTGTGATCGTGAGCAAATCTCTTGCCCCCCGACCATTGGGACCAATTGAGTGGCAACCGGATAGCATGCCTTTGATCATGGGCATCATCAATGTCACACCCGATTCTTTCTCCGACGGTGGTTTGTTTGACGAAGAAGACAAAGCTCTTTCCCACGCCAGACAACTAGCCCGGGAAGGTGCGCATATTCTCGATATTGGCGGCGAATCAACTCGCCCGGGCGCACAGGTCGTCGGACTGGACGAAGAACTGAGCCGTATCAAACCCGCAATTGAAGCCATTGCAACTGCAAAGCTTGGTACGGCCGTCTCAATCGACACTTACAAAGCCAAGGTCGCGGATGCAGCCCTCAAATCTGGTGCCCATATCGTCAATGATGTTTGGGGTTTACAGCGTGAACCGGATATTGCAAAAGCAGCGGCTGATCATCAGGCGCCGGTCATCGTCAATCATTGGGAAAAGAGCATTCCCGCCGACGTCGATCTGCTGGAGGCCATGAAACGTTTTTTCGATCGCTCAATCGAGATCGCCCTAAAGGCAGGTTTGAATGATAGTCATATCATCCTTGATCCCGGCATCGGCTTTGGCAAAAGCTTTGAGGATAATCTGGTCATCCTCAATCGTCTGGAAGAGATCGCCGCTTGGGGATACCCGTTGCTGATGGGCACCTCTCGCAAGAGTTTCATTGGCAAGCTGTTGGACAAAGAGCCTCAGGATCGCCTCTTCGGCACCATAGCATCCAACGTGATTGCCCAGATGAAAGGCGCGCATATCTTCCGTGTGCATGACGTTGAAGCACATCTGGACGCCTTGAAAATCACCCGAGCCATTCAACAAGCCAAATGAAGCTGCAACAAGAAGCCGAATAAAGGACTCATAATGGATAGAATCATTCTGCGCGATCTGGCTTTCTTCGCCTATCACGGCGTTTATCAGGAAGAGGCCAATCTCGGCCAGCGCTTTTACTTCGATCTCGACTGCTATCTGGATCTACGCCCGGCAGGTGAGACAGACGATGAGCATCAGACCGTACGCTATGACCATATCGCCAAACGCGTGGAAACAATCGTCACCAAGCAGCGGTTCAACCTGATCGAAGCTCTGGCAGAAGCGGTGGCCAGGGATTTGCTGAGCAATATGGACAAGCTGCAAAGCTTGCGCTTGAAGGTAAGAAAGCCCGAAGCACCAATCCCGGCAATTGTCAAAGATATTGCGGTGGAGATCACCCGCGCACGCAAGGATTACAATCTATGATCCGCGCCTTTCTGAGCCTTGGCGGCAATATCGGTGACGCAGCCCAGAATATCCGCAATGCCGTCGATCGATTGGACGAGCACCCGAATATCAAGCTGACCGCTCTATCAGGTTTCTATAAAACTCCGCCCTGGGGAAATGAAAATCAGGCCCCTTTCGTCAATGCTTGCGCAGAAGTGGAAACATCCCTGCCTGCGGAAGAGCTTTTGGTTCAATGTTTGCAAACAGAGCATGACATGGGTCGAGAACGAATTGAACATTGGGGACCTCGGATCATCGACATCGATATCCTGACCTATGGGGATGAAAGAATTCAGCAAGATAACCTCTCTGTTCCTCACCCCTACATGATGGAACGCGCTTTCGTACTGGTGCCACTAAAGGACATCGCTCCAGAATTCACAATGAAGGGACAGAGCATTGATCAGGCTCTGACACATCTCGATATCAGCGATATCAAGCGCCTTTGAAATCAAAATGAGAGGGGATCAGAAATGATCCCCTTCGGTAAAGGGACCATAACGAGTGCTGGCGGTAATCAGATAGGCCGTTGACCAACCGATATGAATGAAGCCCGCAATCCCTTCCAACGCTCCCAGAATACGCCATTTCTCCTCGAGAATGACATCACCATAGCCGAGCGTGGAAAAAGTGACGGTTGAGAAATAGAGCGACATCTGAAAATCCGGCAGTGCCCCGATCAACCAATAGGTAAAAGCCCAAACCCAGATCTGAAACGCATGGATCCCGAAAATACCCAGAACCGTTGCTACCATCAGCCAGATTTTCTTGTAATGAATGGTGATATTTGCACCAAAGCGTGCCAATGCTTTGACCCGCACACTCAGCTCAATCACACCAAAAATCTGTATGAAGACGCAGACGGCGATCACACAGCTGCCAACGATCAAGCTCAATAACATAACATACGTCCATCTTCCAAAGCCATCAGCACCCTATCTGTCTGGCGCGATATCCTCACTCACCACCTACATAGATGAGCCTAGACAAAAAAAATCGCGCTTCAGTTAACAAAGCGCGATTTTCTTAAAATCTGACAAAATCTCAAAAGATCAAAACTATTCTTCTTAGAGCGGAATATTGTCGTGCTTCTTCCAAGGATTCTCCAGCTGTTTGTTGCGCAGCATGCGAAGAGCGCGTGCCAAACGGCGACGTGTGGATTTTGGCATGATCACTTCATCAATAAAGCCACGCTCTGCTGCCACGAAAGGCGACAGGAAGCGATCTTCATAATCAGCGGTGTGCTGTGCAATCTTCTCTGGATCATCCATATCTTTACGGAAGATAATCTCAACAGCACCCTTGGCACCCATCACCGCAATTTGCGCAGAAGGCCATGCATAGTTTACGTCACCACGCAGATGCTTGGACGCCATCACATCATATGCACCACCATAGGCTTTACGGGTAATCACGGTCACCTTTGGAACAGTCGCTTCAGCATAAGCAAACAAAAGCTTCGCGCCATGCTTGATCAAGCCGCCATATTCCTGATCAGTTCCAGGCAGAAAGCCAGGAACATCAACATAAGTGACAACCGGAATATCAAAGGCATCGCAGAAACGAACAAAACGAGCAGCTTTGCGGGACGCATCAGAGTCCAGCACCCCCGCCAGAACCATCGGCTGGTTGGCGACAAAACCAACTGTACGACCTTCAATGCGACCAAAACCGGTAATGATGTTCTGAGCAAAGGATTCCTGAATTTCGAAGAAGTCACCTTCATCGACAGTCTTCAGGATCAACTCTTTCATATCATATGGCTTGTTCGGATTTTCCGGCACCAAGGTATCGAGAGAATCTTCAATACGATCCCACGGATCATAGGTCTCGATTTCCGGCACTTCGCCAACATTGGAAGATGGTAGGAAGTCAATCAGACGACGCATCTGAAGCAGAGCTTCGACATCATCGTCATAAGCACCATCAGCAATGGAAGATTTAGTGGTATGAATGGAAGCACCACCCAATTCTTCCGCAGTCACTTCTTCATTGGTCACGGTTTTCACAACGTCAGGACCGGTCACGAACATGTAGGAACGATCACGAACCATGAAGATGAAGTCAGTCATCGCAGGAGAATAAACATCACCACCAGCACATGGGCCCATGATCACCGAGATCTGCGGTATTACACCGGATGCCAACACATTGCGCTGGAACACTTCACCATAACCGCCAAGCGCTGCAACACCTTCCTGAATACGAGCACCACCAGCATCAAAGAGACCGATGATCGGCGCACGATTTTTCAGCGCCATATCCTGGATTTTGATGATCTTCTGAGCGTGTGTCCAGGAAAGGGAACCACCAAGTACCGTGAAGTCCTTGGCAAAGATATAGACGGTACGGCCATTGACGGTACCCCAACCGGTGACAACACCATCACCCGGCATCTTGACCTTTTCCATACCAAAATCAGTACAGCCATGCTGCACGAACATATCGAATTCTTCAAAAGAATCTTCGTCGAGAAATGCTTCAATACGTTCACGAGCCGTCAATTTGCCTTTGGCGTGCTGAGCATCAATACGCTTCTGACCACCGCCGATACGGGCTTGAGCCCGGCGTTCTTCAAGCTCATCTAGGATTTTGGACATGGTAGAGCCTTCTTCATAGATTTATCGTTGATACGCTGGTTAGCACGGATCGGGCTGGCGACAAAGTTGGTCGATGGACGGACCCTATGGGAGAAAAGGCTAAGTCGGGGATAAATATCCCGACTTTTTGAATTTTTCGATCTCAAAAGAGCGTTAAGTCCACTCAAAACTCTTATTTGGCAGAGAATGCATCAATGATTGAGCCAGCAGCATCACAATCTGCTCGGCGATAGACACGGCGCTTGGTCGCCTCTTCATCCTCGCCCCACATCTCCACATTCCAGTCTTCATCCACCATGGCAGCCGCCCACATGGCATCTCGGGACAGATAGCCCTTCCAATAAGCAAGCGGCAATAGAGCAGATCCCGTCAGCGTCATCAGAGAATGAACTGCACCAAGCTGGAAGATATCAAGATCAGACCAAATTTTTCGCAAATTCTCACCCAATACCGGGCTTTGCTCGACAGCCAAAATGCCACTGGCTTGCACGAACTTGCCACCCAAAAGCTCCCCCGCCCAATCCAGCACAGGTTGCCAATGTTCTTTCTGACGGTCCAGCAGACGCTCAGGGTGACTTGCCGGATAGCAGATAAAATCGTTCCCCATATAAGAGACAATTTCATCAAGCATTGCTTCACGCGCATCTTCCACGCCATCAATGATGGAATTGACTAGACGGGTCAGCGGCATGGTAGCCGGATCGATCTTGTCAATCTGCGCCGCCCATTCCGCCACCAAGACTTCAGCAATGGCACGCTTTGGCACCGAAACAACCTTCTTGGCCGGACTTTTGATAGAACGACCATCAAGCAACACCTGAAAAGAGCCGCCCTCTTCGCCAATGCTCACTTCCTTATAGAAGCGTTTGGGAAGATCATTCTTCATCATTTCCTTGGCACGCATCATGGGCGTCTCGGTGCTGTCTTGTTTACCAGGAACAAAATCACCAAACAGAGCCTCAGTCTCGATACCGTTTTTCTTGTCGTTATCTGCCATTGGTCAGGCCCTTCCCTTACAATTCTTTCAGCAGCTGATGCAGCGCGGTATAATCATCAACGATATGGTGGGCACCAGATGCGTGAAGCATGTCTTTGCTGTGATAGCCCCAGCTCACGCCAATGGCCATCACCCCAGCATTCACTGCCATGTCCATGTCATAAGTGGTATCGCCAATCATGACGGTTGCCTCGCGCTCCGCACCAGTCTCCCCCATGGCCTGCAAGATCATTCCCGGGTGCGGCTTGGAGGGTGCACGATCAGCCGTTTGCACGGTAACGAAATGGTCATGCCAATCATGACAATTGAAAAGATGAACAACACCGCGATAGGCCTTGCCTGTTGCAATACCCAGCAGGATATCATCTTCCTTGGCAAGACTCTCAATCACATGCTTGGCACCATCATAGAGCGCCTCATCATCCTCACCATTTTCGCGCTTTGCGATGCAGAAGGATTTGTAGTCCTCGACAACCTTATCAATCATTTCATTGGAAAGGGTTTTATCCAATTTCGCGACTGCCGGCGCAAGAGACAATCCTATAATAGAGCGCGTTGCTTCATTACCGGGAGGTGTCAAATCATTCACCCGAAAGGCATGATCCATGGATTCAACAATGGTATGCTGACTATCAACAATGGTGCCATCACAGTCAAAGATGAACAACTTTGGTGTCATGAAGATTTCTTTCATATGAAATGAGAAAAGACCAATCAAGCAATTGATCCATGAAATAAAGAAGGAGGATTACTCCTCCCCCAATTCCTCTTCGATGTCCGGATCATAATTGCTGACATCAAAGCCAAGCAGGTTCCAGCTCTGTTGCATATGTTGTGGCAGCGGCGCTGTAACATCCAGAATGCCACCCTTTGGATGGGGAATGCGAATTCGGCGCGCATGCAGATGCAACTTCTTTTGAATGCCGCCTGGGAACTCCCAATTCTCGACATTGAAATATTTCGGATCGCCCAGGATCGGGCATTCCATATAAGCGGTATGAACGCGTAACTGATGGGTTCGCCCTGTCACTGGCTTCAGTGTCAGCCAGGAGAGTTTCTGCCCCACCTGATCAACCACGCTATAATGGGTTACAGCATGCTGCGCACCATTATCACCGTGACGGGCAATGCGCATGCGATCCCCATCTTCCGCCTGATATTTGGCCAGATAAGTCGAGACACGCGCCTGCTTTGGTTTTGGAACCCCACGCACCAGTGCCCAATATGTCTTCTGCGTCGAGCGTTCACGGAAAGCCTTGGTCAGCGCAGTCGCTATAGAGCGTTTACGAGCCACGACAAGCACGCCAGACGTATCGCGGTCCAGACGATGCACCAAACGCGGTTTCTGTCCGTGTTTGTCTGTCAGTGCTTCCAGCATGCCATCCATGTGACGTGTCAGTCCGGAACCAGCCTGCACAGCCAAACCGGCAGGCTTGTTGAAGACATAGATATCCTTGTCTTCATATAACAGGATGGAGCGCAGGAAATCAGCGTCATTCTCATCCACGCGCGGCATGGCACGCTTTGGCGCTGCACTCTGGCTTTTCTCATCCGTCGCCAATGGTGGAATACGAACCTGTTGGCCCTTGATCACGCGGCTATTGGTCTTCGCACGTTTGCCATCGACACGCACCTGTCCGGTGCGCATAAGCTTTTGCAATTGACCAAAAGACAGGCCCGGATAATGTTCCTTGAACCAGCGATCCAGACGCATGCCGTCTTCTTCACCGGTTACTTCGCGAAATTGAATTGTAGCCATGTCTAGTGTGCCCTATGCCAGCGCCCGTGCAGCAGCCAGCCCGGCAAAGAGCGCAACGATGGCGCCAGCCAGTGAGACCGCAATATAGAACAGAGCAAGGCCGCTTTGCCCGCGCTCCGTCAACGACACCACATCCAGCGAAAATGTGGAAAAGGTGGTAAAGCCCCCAAGCAGGCCTGTTGTCAAGAGCAAGCGCAACTCCGTGCCCATATTAAAGCGCAAAGCCATCAATTCGATCAGCAATCCCATCAAAAAAGAGCCGCCAATATTGCAAATCAGCGTTCCATAGGGAAATCCGCTGCCAAACGCGCGCAAGGCCATAAGCCCAACCAGATGGCGTAAGCTGGCCCCAGCTGCACCACCAATCGCTACCAAGAGAAAATGGTTCATTTGTTCCGTTCCATCCTTAGTCGCGACCAATAATCCAATCTCTTGCGCAAGTCACGTTCAAATCCGCGTTCAACCGGCTCATAATAGGTCTGCCGACCAAGATCCGTCGGAAAATAGTCCTGCCCGGAAAAAGCATCTGGCTGATCATGATCATAGAGATAGCCATCCCCATAGCCTTCATTGGCCATCAACTTGGTTGGCGCATTCAGGATATGTTTTGGTGGAGAGAGGGATCCGCCCTTTTTCGCAGATCTCATGGCTGCCATATATGCCATCTTCGCAGAATTGGACTTGGGGGCTGTCGCCAAATAGATCGTGCATTGTGATAAGGCAAACATCGCTTCGGGCATGCCAATCAGCTCATAGGCTTGTCTTGCAGCATTTGCTTGAACCAGTGCATTGGGATCAGCCAGTCCAATATCCTCAGATGCGATAACCGTCATCCGACGCAGCAAGAACATTGGATCTTCACCTGCATCCAGCATTCGGCACAAATAATAAAGCGCCGCATCCGGATCCGAACCGCGAATAGATTTATGCAAGGCTGAGATCAGATTGTAGTGACCGTCCTTGGATTTATCATAAATTGGAGCACGACGCTGGAGAATATCACCCAACTGCTCGGCCGTGAAAATTTCGCCTTCATGGGCCGCTCGCCAGACTTCTTGAGCCAAAGTGAGCGATGACCGACCATCCCCATCCGCCATGCGAATAAGAGCTTGTCTTGCTTCCTCGTCCAAAGGCAAATTTCGACCCAGAGCAATCTCGGCACGCTGCAACAGCTCCTTGATCGCCTCTTCATCAAGGCTCTTCAAAGTCAGAACCTGAGAGCGTGATAACAAAGCGGCATTGAGCTCAAAGGATGGATTCTCGGTTGTCGCCCCAACAAGCACGACGGTACCATCTTCCATGACAGGAAGAAAGCTATCCTGTTGAGCACGATTGAAGCGATGGATCTCATCGACAAACAACAAAGTCGTCTTGCCGGTGCGACGACGGGTACGGGCAGCTTCAAAAACCTTCTTCAGATCGGCAACACCGGAAAAAATCGCCGATATCTGTTCGAAATGCAGATCAGTTCCATCCGCAAGCAATCTTGCTATGGTGGTTTTACCTGTTCCTGGCGGCCCCCAAAGAATAAGGCAACCGAGCGAGCCGGAATTCAACATGCGGGTCAATGTGCCATCTGCTCCAACCAGATGATCCTGCCCTACCACCTCATTCAAATGTGCAGGCCTCAATTGATCTGCGAGAGGACGACCGATACCACCCTCTCCTTCTGGTTCTTCGAGACCAGCACTTTCAAACAAACTTGTCATTGCGCCCCAATCATCCGCTTCAGCCGCTTATCGCCGTTCGAATTAACTGACCATCACGTTCAATTTTCAGGCGCCATATACGGAAATCCTGTTTGGACAGAATTTCCAGCACCTTGGTCGAAGTAATAGCCTCGCCATTGATCTCACGTACGATATCACCACGACGAACACCAAAGCGCGCTGCCCGGCTTCCTGGCACCACCTTAAAAATTACAACACCGGTCAGATCCGTTGGCAAACCAAGTTCTTGTGCAACAGCAGGAGAAAGGTTGAGAACATTTGTCCCTGAGAATGGCGAATAGCCTTCAATTCTCCGCTGGTCACGAGGAACCGTTTCCGGTGCAACGGTAGCTTGCAAGGTCAACCTGATCTGCTTGCCACGCCGTATCAAGGTCAGATCCACGCTCTTACCAAGGCCAATGGTCGCCAGACGATAGCCAAAGCCGTCAGGGCTATCCACTGGATGCCGCCCAACATTCAAAATCAAATCACCAACCTTCAGACCGGCTGCGGCAGCCGGTCCCTTTTCTACCACATCGGTCACCAGAACACCTTGCGGTCGCTCCAATCCCAGTCCCTCTGCTATATCGGAAGTAACGGCTTGCAGCTGAGCCCCCAACCAAGCCCGCTGTACCCCTTTTCCCGAGATCGCACCTTCCGCTACCAGACGAACCATATTGGCTGGAATAGCAAAGCCAATACCATTGGAACCGCCTGAACGCGAAAATATGGCTGTATTCACACCAACCAGTTCACCACGCATATTCACCAAAGCACCACCGGAATTGCCCGGATTAATCGCTGCATCAGTTTGAATGAAGAACTGATAGTCTGAAATACCAACTTGTGTGCGGGCAAGCGCAGAAACAATACCACTGGTCACTGTCTGACCGACACCAAACGGATTTCCGATCGCCAGAACCAGATCACCAACTTTCAAGTCATCGCTATTGGCAAAAGTAAGCGCGGGAAACTTTCGTTTTTCATTGATCTTTAGGATGGCCAGATCCGTCTTTTCATCAGTCAGAATGACTTTGGCGTCAAACTCCTGCCTATTGGCAAGCGCTACCCGGACTTCCGTTGCACCAGCAATCACATGATGATTGGTCACCACGACACCACTTTCAGCAACAATCACGCCAGAACCAAGAGAGCGCTCAATGCGCTTGCTAGGCGCACCAAATCCATTGCCACCAAAGAAACGTTGAAAAAAAGGATCATCAAAGAAAGGTGAGCGTGATCGGCTTTGAACCGTCTTTGTAGCGTAAACATTCACTACAGACGGAGCTGTCGCCTCCACCAAGGGGGCAAAGCTCAGTTGCATCTCTGTCTTACTGGTTGGAACTCTGTCTTGTGCCTGCCCATTTGACATCGCACAAAGTACCAGAATGGCAGCGAACATTAGCTCTCGAACGCGCATGACGAACCTTTCAAAACAATCTTTCTTTGAGCATCATAAACCAAGTCGGGGCAAAATTAGGAACTTTGAGCGATGGTGCGCAATCTTCTCACAGGATTCATCAGGCCCTTGCCGCCGAAAATCAACCAGATTCCAATTAGCGTCATGATGAGCGGATGCAAAAGCAGATAGAACAAATTCTGCAAATCACTGAAGCCACTCAGTTCCAAACCCTGAGCAGTGAATGTGTAAAGCGAACTTGTGAGTGATAGCGCCGACGGCACCAAAAAGAATAACCCAAGACAGACAAATGCCAAAGCCTGCAGATCATTATAAGCCAATCCCACCTCCAGATCTTTCTCCCAAAGAGCCCCAGAGGTAAGCACCTTGACTGCATGCATCGGCAATAGCACGAGATACAGTCCCAGACCAAGTTTGGAGCCACCAACAATAACTTCAACAAATGTGGCAGCGTCCAACATACTTACATCAATGACGCTGATATTCATCAAGGCCAATAGTCGTCCAAACAGACAAGATGAGATAAAACCCTGCAATGCGAAGACATAAACCGACAAGCTGTGATCTGCACACAACAACATCCCAAACTCAAAAACATATCTACCAATGAAAAAAGGGGCAGCCAATGAAGGCCACCCCTTTTGATTTCGTGCGACAAGAAGCGCTTATGCTGCTTCTTCTTCGCTCTCTACTTCCTGGGTAGGACCAGAATCTTTACCGCGAGCTTCAACATCGCGGTCAACCAATTCGATCACAGCCATTGGCGCATTATCGCCATAGCGGAAGCCAGCTTTCAGAACACGGGTATAACCACCATTACGTTCTGCGTAGCGTGAACCAAGAACTTCAAACAACTTCTTCACCATGTCTTTGTCACGGATCTTGGAAATTGCCTGACGGCGAGCGTGAAGGTCGCCTTTTTTGGCCAGAGTGATGAGTTTGTCTGCAATCGGGCGAAGTTCCTTCGCCTTAGGCAGAGTGGTAACAATCTGCTCATGCTTGATCAAAGCAGCAGCCATGTTGGCAAACATTGCTTTGCGATGAGATGCTGTACGATTGAGCTTGCGACCTGACTTACCGTGACGCATTGCCCTCTCCTTTATTCTATCCGGCGGCGTCCCACCGCTGGCGTGAATTTCTTAATACTGATCTTCGTAGCGCTTGGCGAGATCATCAATGTTCTCAGGCGGCCATGCCTGAACTTCCATGCCTAGATGCAAACCCATCTGAGCAAGGACTTCTTTGATCTCGTTGAGCGACTTGCGACCGAAGTTCGGAGTGCGAAGCATTTCCGCTTCCGTCTTCTGAATAAGATCACCGATGTAAACAATATTGTCGTTCTTCAAACAGTTCGCAGAACGGACAGACAATTCCAGCTCGTCTACTTTCTTCAGCAGTGCCGGGTTGAATGCCAATTCCTGTGTCTGCTCCTGAACAACCTCTTTCTCTGGCTCTTCGAAATTGACAAAGATGGACAACTGATCCTGCAAAATACGAGCAGCAAAAGCCACCGCATCATCAGGCTTGATGGAACCATCAGTCTCAATGTTCATGATAAGCTTGTCATAGTCGAGAACCTGACCCTCACGGGTGTTCTCAACCTTGTAAGCAACACGCTTGACCGGAGAGTAAAGGCTATCAACCGGAATAAGGCCGATTGGAGCATCTTCAGGACGATTTTGCGTAGCAGTCACATAGCCCTTACCGCTATCAACGGTAAATTCCATGCGCAACTCTGCACCAACATCCAAAGTGCACAAAGGCAATTCCGGGTTCAGAATTTCAACATCGCCAACAGCCTGAATGTCGCCGGCACGCACGACACCTGGACCTTCTTTACGAAGAACCATGCGTTTTGGACCTTCACCTTCCATACGCAACGCGATTTCCTTGACGTTCAGGATCAAGTCCGTCACATCTTCGCGAACACCGGAAATAGAAGAGAATTCGTGCAGAACGCCTTCAATCTGAATTGCAGTCACTGCAGCACCCTGCAGAGACGACAGCAGAACGCGACGCAGGGCGTTGCCCAGTGTCATACCAAAACCACGTTCAAGCGGCTCGGCAACCACTGTAGCGAGACGCAACTCGTCGTCGCCCGGAGTGATTTCGAGCTTGGTTGGCTTGATAAGTTCCTGCCAGTTTTTTTGAATCACGTCTCAACCCTTTCGTTTTATCGGGATGATTACCCAGAAAGATCGCAGTGAACGATCTAGCAGGTGACAATTTTCCAATTAGACGCGACGGCGCTTGCGCGGACGACAGCCATTATGTGGAATTGGGGATACATCACGGATAGAAGTGATGGTGAAGCCGATTGCCTGCAAAGCACGCAGGGCAGATTCACGACCTGAACCAGGACCGCGAACTTCAACTTCCAAAGTCTTCATACCATGTTCTGCAGCTTTTTTACCTGCATCTTCACCAGCCATCTGTGCAGCGAATGGGGTGGACTTACGAGAGCCCTTGAAACCCATAGCACCTGCTGAAGACCAGGAGATGGTGTTCCCCTGCGCGTCAGAGATGGTGATCATGGTATTGTTGAAGGTCGAATTCACATGCGCTACGCCAGACGTAATATTCTTACGTTCGCGACGTTTAACGCGTGAGGCATCTTTTGCCATTTTATAACCTCGATCTCTACACCGCCGTAGTACCAGCGGCTCCACCGGATAAACCGTGGATTATTTCTTCTTACCAGCAATCGCTTTAGCCGGACCCTTGCGGGTGCGGGCATTCGTATGAGTGCGCTGACCGCGAACAGGCAAGCCACGACGATGACGCAGGCCGCGGTAGCAGCCAAGGTCCATCAGACGCTTGATGTTCATTGCGGTTTGACGACGAAGGTCACCTTCAACCGTAAAGCCAGCATCGATGACTTCGCGGATTTTCAGGACTTCGGCATCAGACAGCTCATTCACACGACGCTCTGGAGCGATATTGACTTGTTCAATAATATCCTGGGCAAATTTTGCACCAATGCCATGGATATATTGAAGCGCAATAACTACGCGCTTATTCGTCGGAATATTGACGCCAGCAATACGTGCCACGCTCGTGTCTCCTTTTACAGATGGACAATCCTGCCCTCTGCCTGTCTCGTTTAATCTCCCTCCCCTCCACGGTAACGAATTACACAGGGAAAGAGATGTTTTGTTCTTCAAAAGAACGCAAAAAACGATGTCCGAGGGCAAAGCCTCCGAACACCGATCACGGAAAACCGCAATTAGCGCCGGTTAGTACCGGATTCTTCAAAGGAAAGTCAAGCCAAAATCGACGGAACGAGATTACTTGGACAAGACCTCTTTGATTGACGCAGCCACAGCTTCGATATCCTGCATGCCGTCAACTGTCTTCAGTTGGCCGGATTTGCCATAAAAATCGATCAATGGAGCGGTCTGTGCATTGTAAACTTCAAGACGCTTTTTAAGGGCATCCGCGTTGTCGTCGGCTCTGGGGCCTCCAACAGTTTCCAAAGCACGTTTTTCGATTCTGGAGAGCAGAATGCCTTCATCGACACGAATCTCGACAACGCCATCCAGTTCCAGATTTTTAACAGCCAGCAACTCAGTCAGAGCTTCGGCCTGTGCGATTGTACGCGGAAAACCATCAAGGATAAAACCATTCGCACAATCTGGCTCGTCAATGCGATCAGAAATAATCGCACAAACAATCTCATCAGAAACGAGTTCACCTCGTTCCATGATCTCTTTCGCTTTCAACCCAACCGGTGTCTTGGCAGCAACAGCCGCACGTAACATATCACCAGTGGAAAGCTGAGTAATCTTGAAGTCATTGACCAAGCGTTCAGCCTGGGTACCCTTCCCTGCACCCGGAGGCCCTAACAGAATCAATCTCACCGACGTTTCCCCCTCAGTTTCGATTTCTTGACCAGCCCTTCATACTGATGGGCAAGCAGATGTCCCTGAATTTGAGACACAGTATCCATGGTTACTGATACAACGATCAGCAAGGATGTGCCCCCAAAATAGAATGGTACACCGGTTGCAGAAATAAGAAACTCAGGCAAAAGGCAAACAAGAACAAGATAAATCGCACCAAGAACAGAAATTCGGGTCAGGATACGATCAATATATTCTGCAGTCCGCTGCCCAGGTCTGATACCGGGAATGAAACCACCATGCTTCTTCAGGTTATCCGCAGTCTCTTGCGGATTGAACACAATAGCTGTGTAGAAGAAAACAAAGAAGACAATCAAGGCAGCATAAAGAATCATATACAGAGGTTGCCCGTGACCAAGCAGCGCAGTCACAGTGGTCAGCCATTCAGGCCCCTGCCCTGAGGCAAAGTTAGCCACAGTTACCGGGAGGAGAAGAAGCGATGAGGCAAAGATCGGCGGAATAACACCGGCGGTATTCAGCTTCAACGGCAGATGGGACGAATCACCCTGGAACATTTTGTTCCCTACCTGACGCTTCGGATATTGAATGATCAGACGACGTTGAGCACGCTCCATGAAGACAATGAACGCAATCACAACGATGGCAAGAATGATCACACCGAGAATCAGAGGTGTGGACAAAGCGCCCTGACGACCAAGTTCAAGGGTACCCGCGATAGCTGTCGGCAACTCTGCAACGATGCCTGCGAAGATGATCAGGGAAATACCGTTACCGATGCCACGCGCAGTGATCTGCTCGCCAAGCCACATCAGGAACATGGTGCCACCAACCAAGGTCAGAACGGCGGAGAAACGGAAAAACAGGCCCGGATCGGTCACAATATCGGTAGAGCCTTCCAGCCCGACCGAAATACCATATGCCTGCAAGGTAGCGAGGAAAACCGTACCATAGCGAGTATATTGGTTGATAACCTTACGGCCACGCTCACCATCCTTCTTCAGCTGTTCCAGTGTTGGAGACACTGTAGTCATAAGCTGAATGATAATGGAGGCGGAAATATAGGGCATGATGCCCAGAGCGAAGATGGCCATACGTCCTACCGCACCACCGGAGAACATATTGAACAGACCGATGATACCGGTCTGCGCCTGGTTGAAGGCCTGTGCCAGAGCTTCTGGATTGATTCCAGGCAATGGAATGTAAGTACCTAGGCGATAAACCAACAAAGCACCCAGCGTGAACCAGATGCGTTTCTTAAGCTCTTCTGCCTTGGCAAAAGCACCAAAATTAATATTGGCCGCGAGTTGTTCAGCTGCCGATGCCATCTTCTACCCCATCTACTGGAATCAAAAAAGGAGGGCTCGGGAGCCCTCACTCTTATAATCTTTTTGGCTTACTCTTCACCAACAATCTTGACGGTACCACCGGCTTTTTCAACGGCTTCAATTGCTGCTTTGGAAGCACCTTCAATCTCGAAGGAAACCTTGGCAGAAATTTCACCATCGCTCAGCAGACGAACACCATCCAGAATGCGACGAACCACGCCAGCCTCTTTCAGGGAAGCTACAGTAACTGTCGCGGAAGCATCCAGTTTACCGGCATCGATGGCCTGCTGAATGCGACCAACAGATACTGCGTTGAAATTCTTCGCAAAGATGTTGTTAAAGCCACGCTTTGGAAGACGACGATGCAAGGGCATCTGACCGCCTTCAAAGCCTTTGATAGCAACACCAGAGCGGGATTTCTGACCTTTGACACCACGGCCACCGGTTTTACCGATGCCCGAACCGATGCCGCGACCAACGCGCTTGCGAGAATGCGTAGCGCCGTCGTTATCGCGAATTTCGTTGAGCTTCATAATACTCTTCCTCGCCCCTTAAGCTTCGTCCACTACGCGAACGAGATGAGAGACTTTACGGATCATGCCGCGAACTTCAGGAGTATCCTTCAGCGTACGACGACGATGCAACTTGTTGAGGCCAAGACCAACCAGCGTAGCACGCTGATCTTTCGGCCGACGAAGTGGGCTGCCGATCTGTTCTACAGTAACAGTGCCCTGTTCCTTATTAGCCATGTCGGGCTCCTCTTATCTAGGTATGACAAGACTGCGCTTCAAGCCTTAAGCTTCAGCGCGGCCTCCGTCAGATACGCGACGACGAGCCTGAAGCGTGGAAACCTTGAGGCCACGACGAGCAGCAACACCACGTGGGCTGTCTTCTGCTTTCAGAGCATCAAAAGTTGCACGGATCATGTTGTAAGGGTTGGAAGTCCCGATGGACTTGGCAACAACGTCCTGCACACCAAGGGTCTCAAATACTGCACGCATTGGACCACCGGCAATGATACCAGTACCTGGAGGCGCCGCACGCAATACAACTTTACCAGCGCCGTGACGACCAGCAACGTCATGATGCAAAGTGCGACCCTCACGCAGAGGAACACGGATCATGTTGCGTTTGGCAGCTTCAGAAGCCTTGCGAATGGCTTCTGGAACCTCACGAGCTTTACCGTGACCAAAGCCTACACGGCCCTTTTGGTCACCAATTACTACAAGCGCTGCAAAACCGAAGCGACGACCACCCTTAACCACTTTAGCGACGCGGTTAATATGGACTAGTCGGTCGACGAATTCGCTTTCGCGCTCTTCACGATCATTTTTCTTGGTCATGATATATTTTTCTCTCGTCTGAGCAATCGGTTGCCCGACGCATTAGAAATTCAATCCGCCTTCACGCGCAGCATCTGCGAGTGATTTGATGCGTCCATGGTAGATATATCCACCACGATCAAAGACCACGTCCTTCACGCCAGCAGCAACAGCTCGTTCAGCAATGAGCTTGCCAACTTCAGAAGCGGCGGCTACATCCGCGCCGGTTTTCAGCGTATCACGCAGAGATTTCTCGATAGAAGACGCAGAAGCCAGGGTCACACCCTGCACGTCATCGATGATCTGTGCGTAAATATGCTTGGAAGACCGGTTTATACTCAAACGCGGACGGCCGTTGGCAGTCTTTTTCAGCGCGCGCCGTACACGAGCACGACGACGCTCAAACTGAGATAATGCCTTCGCCATAGTTTTTTTCCGTTACTTCTTCTTACCTTCCTTGCGGAAGATATATTCGTCAACATATTTAACACCTTTGCCTTTGTAAGGCTCGGGTGGGCGGTACTTGCGGATTTCAGCAGCAACCTGGCCAACAGCTTGCTTATCAATGCCGCTTACAGTGATCTCTGTTGGCTTTGGACAAGCAACAGTAACACCTGCAGGCACTTCATAAACAACATCGTGCGAGAAACCAAGTGCAAGTTGAAGGTCTGTGCCCTTCATTTGCGCGCGGTAACCAACACCGTTGATAGCCAGCTTCTTCTCAAATCCGGCAGAAACACCGGTAAGGATGTTGAGAATCTGGGTGCGAGACATACCCCACAATGAGCGAGCGGTCTTGGATTTACCGCGTGGCTCTACCAGAATACCATCATCCGTCATTTTAGCATCGACATCGTCAGAAAGCACGAAAGAGAGTTCACCCTTTGGGCCTTTTACTTTGACGGTCTTGCCATCGATTGTCGCAGTAACGCCCGCAGGCACTGCAACAGGCTTTTTGCCAATTCTTGACATAAGACTAACCTGTCCGGATCTAGAGCAACAAGGAGGCCGCGTCAGAAGACGCGGCACAGAACCTCACCACCCACGTTGTTCTCACGTGCATCATGATCGGCCATCACACCTTTTGGTGTGGAGACGATCGAAATACCAAGACCATTGTTGACGCGTGGAATATTCTTCACAGACGCATACACACGACGACCAGGCTTGGATACACGCTGGATTTCACGGATCACCGGCTCTCCATCGAAGTATTTCAGCTCGATCTCGAGCTCGGACTTGCCGCCTTCGAATTCGACGGTGGTGTAGCCGCGGATGTACCCTTCTGAAGCCAAAACGTCAAGTACACGTTGACGCAATTTGGAAGCAGGAGTGGAAACTTTTACTTTGCTACGCATCTGCGCATTGCGGATACGGGTGAGCATATCCCCAAGAGGATCAGTCATTACCATGATACCGCGCTCCTTACCAGCTCGATTTTACCAGGCCAGGGATCTTGCCCTGATTACCCAGTTCACGAAGAGAAATACGTGACATCTTCAACTTGCGATAGTAACCGCGTGGACGGCCAGTTACTTCACAGCGGTTGCGGACGCGGATCGATGCGGAGTTGCGCGGAAGCTCGGCAAGCTTCAAGCGAGCCTTAAACCGCTCTTCAAGCGACAGAGACTCATCTTTCGCCATTGCTTTCAATGTTGCACGCTTTGCAGCGTACTTTGAAACCAGGCGGTCACGAGCTTTGTTCTTCTCAACAGCGCTCTTTTTAGCCATTGTTCTTTCCTCGTACTTTCCGCAGGGCCTTAACGGCTGAACGGGAAGTTGAATTCGGTCAGCAGGGCGCGTGCTTCATCATCATTGTTTGCAGAGGTGCAAACGATGATATCCATGCCCCAGATCTGATCAACTTTATCATAATCGATTTCAGGGAAAACGATATGCTCTTTCAGGCCCATGGCGAAGTTGCCATTGCCGTCGAAGCTTTTCCCATTCAAACCACGGAAGTCACGTACACGAGGCAGTGCAATCGTGATCAGACGATCAAGAAATTCATACATGCGCTCGCCACGAAGGGTAACCTTCACACCGATTGGCATGCCTTCACGCAGCTTGAAAGTCGCAATAGACTTACGAGCTTTGGTGATTACTGGTTTCTGACCAGCGATCTGTTCCAAATCACCCAGTGCAGATTTGATCTTCTTGGAATCGCCGACGGCTTCGCCAACGCCCATGTTAAGAACGATCTTTTCCAGTTTAGGCATCCGCATAGGATTGCTGTACTGGAATTTTTCCTGCATCTTGGCGCGGATAACGTCTTCGTACTGCGTCTTCAGACGCGGAGTGTAAGCAGCCTCAGCCATCAATCACATCTCCTGAACGTTTTGCCACGCGTACTTTGGCACCGTCTTCCTGGATTTTGAAACCAACGCGAGTTGGCTTGTTATCCTTTGGATCGGCCAGAGCCAGATTGGACAGATGAATAGCGGCTTCCTTGGTAATGATGCCACCCTCTTGTCCCTGGGTCTGACGCTGATGACGCTTGACCAAATTAACGCCTCGAACGATTGCCCGCTCTTCAGCAGGCAAGACCTGAACGATCTCACCGCTCTTGCCCTTGTCTTTACCGGCAAGAACAATGACGCGATCACCCTTCTTGAGTTTCGCAGCCATTACAGCACCTCCGGAGCAAGGGAAATGATTTTCATATGGTTGTGAGCACGCAGCTCACGAGGAACCGGGCCGAAGATACGAGTACCTACGGGTTCCTTATTGTTGTTCACCAGAACAGCAGCATTACGATCAAAACGGATGACAGAGCCATCCGGACGACGGATTGCTTTTGCGGTACGAACCACAACAGCTTTCATCACATCGCCCTTTTTCACGCGTCCACGAGGAATAGCTTCCTTGACGGAAACGACAATGATGTCGCCTACGCCAGCATATTTCCGCTTGGAGCCGCCGAGCACTTTGATGCACATGACACGACGTGCGCCGGAGTTATCCGCGACGTCAAGGTTTGTTTGCATCTGAATCATGACTGGCCGCCTTTTTTATTTTCCCGACCGCATCACTGCGACGGGCTTACGTCCAAATTCAAGAGGGATTAAGAGGCAGGAGCGTCCTTGCCAACTACAATCCAGCGTTTCGACTTAGAAATAGGTGCAGTTTCCTGAATGAAAATCTGGTCACCTACTTTGAAGGAATTACCTTCGTCATGAGCCTGGTAGCGCTTGGAGCGACGCACAGTCTTCTTCAGAAGCGGGTGCGTAAAACGGCGCTCTACCTTCACAACAACGGTCTTATCCTGCTTGTCGCTGACGACGAGACCTTGCAATACTCGTTTAGGCATCTCGTCCTCCTTATTCTGCTGCCGCTGCACGCTTCTCACGTGCAATGGTCATCAGGCGTGCAATGTCACGACGAACCTGTCGTACACGCACGGTGTTTTCCAACTGACCGGTTGCAGCCTGAAAGCGCAGATTGAACTGCTCTTTCTTCAGCTTTACCAACTCATCAGCGATCTGGTCCGACGTCATCGCGCGGACATCTGATGCTTTCATGGGTTTATCCCTTCACACCTTAGTCGGCGATGCGCTGTACGAAGCGTGTCTTGATAGGCAACTTCGCAGCAGCAAGCCGCATGGCTTCCCGAGCAACATCGTTCGGTACGCCATCAATTTCAAACATAATGCGGCCCGGCTTCACACGAGCTGCCCAATATTCAGGAGAACCTTTACCTTTACCCATGCGGACTTCGGTAGGTTTCTTGGATACAGGCACATCAGGGAAGATGCGGATCCACACGCGACCGGCACGTTTCATGTGACGGGTCATAGCACGACGCGCAGCCTCGATCTGACGAGCGGTGATACGCGCAGGCTCTTGAGCCTTCAGGCCGTAGGCGCCAAAATTGAGCTCGAAGCCCCCTTTTGCAACGCCATGAATGCGGCCCTTGTGCTGCTTGCGATATTTTGTGCGCTTTGGTTGCAGCATTGATTTTCTCTCTTACCTCAGCTGGTACAAATCAAGCAGCGGGCTTATTACGCCGACGCTGGTTGTTGTTGCCACCTTCCTGGCCCGCAAGTGCACGCTTCTCAGACGCCATGGGATCGTGTTCCATGATTTCGCCTTTGTAGATCCACACTTTAATGCCGGAAATGCCGTAAGCCGTCAGAGCTTCTGCAGTACCGTAATCGATATCGGCACGCAGAGTATGAAGCGGTACGCGGCCTTCACGATACCATTCGGTACGAGCGATTTCTGCTCCACCCAAACGGCCAGCGCAATTGATACGAATGCCTTCGGCACCCATACGCATTGCAGACTGAACGGCACGCTTCATAGCACGACGGAATGCGACACGACGCTCCAGCTGCTGAGCAATAGACTGAGCAACCAGGTTTGCATCGGTCTCTGGCTTGCGCACTTCAACAATGTTGATATGCACATCAGAGTCCGTCAGTTTGCCAACCTTGCGACGAAGTTTCTCAATATCAGCGCCTTTACGGCCGATAACGATGCCCGGACGTGCAGAGTGAATGGTCACACGGCACTTCTTATGTGGGCGTTCGATCACGATCTTGGAAACAGCAGCCTGCTTGAGAAGCTCGGACAGCATGTTCCGAATAGCGTAATCTTCATGAAGAAGAGCACCATATTCGGTTTTACCAGCATACCAGCGAGAATCCCAAGTCCGGTTGATGCCCAGACGAAGACCAATCGGATTTACCTTATGACCCATCAGGCTGTCTCCTCGACTTCACGAACAACGATCGTCAGGTTGGAGAAAGGCTTGAGGATCTTGCCAACACGACCACGAGCACGTGGCTGCCAGCGTTTCATGACCAAAGCCTTACCAACATAGGCTTCTGCAACAACCAATGCATCAACATCCAACTCGTGGTTGTTTTCAGCATTAGCAATCGCAGATTCCAAACATTTCTTAACATCACGAGCAATGCGCTTGGATGAGAAAGTCAAATCAGCCAGAGCTGTATCGACTTTCTTACCGCGAATCATTGCAGCGACAAGGTTCAGTTTCTGGGGAGAAACACGAAGCATACGGCTTACTGCCTTTGCTTCATTGTCTTTCAATACGCGTGCGCGTTTTGCCTTACCCATTATTTCCTCCGAGCCTTTTTATCAGCACCATGACCGTAGTAGGTGCGGGATGGAGAAAATTCACCGAACTTGTGTCCCACCATCTCTTCAGAGATGAGGACAGGTACATGTTTCTGGCCGTTATACACACCAAAGGTGAGTCCAACGAAGTGAGGCAAAATGGTAGAGCGACGGCTCCACGTTTTGATCACTTCGTTGCGGCCGGAAGCGCGAACCTTGTCTGCCTTCTTCAGAAGGTATCCGTCTACAAACGGACCTTTCCAAACAGAACGTGCCATCGGTTAACCCTTATTTCTTGCGCTGATGACGACTACGAACAATAAACTTGTCGGTCGTCTTGTTGCTGCGAGTACGCTTACCCTTGGTAGGCTTACCCCATGGAGAAACAGGATGACGGCCACCAGAAGTACGGCCTTCACCACCACCATGTGGGTGATCTACTGGGTTCATAGCAACACCACGCACCTCTGGACGTTTACCCAACCAGCGGGAACGACCAGCTTTACCGTGATTAATGTTCGAATGCTCGGGGTTGGATACAGCACCGACGCTTGCCATGCAAGTGCCAAGTACCAATCTTGTCTCCCCGGAGTTCAAACGAATGATCGCATAACCCTGATCACGACCCACCAACTGTGCATAAGCCCCGGCAGAACGGGCGATCTGACCACCTTTACCAGGCTTCAGCTCGACATTGTGGATGATCGTGCCAACTGGCATGTTCGCCAAAGGCATTGCGTTGCCCGGCTTGATGTCAGCAGATTCGCTGGCAATCACCTTGTCCCCTGCAGCAATACGCTGTGGAGCCAGAATGTATGCCTGCTCACCATCTGCATAATTCACCAGTGCGATGAATGCAGAACGGTTAGGATCATATTCCAGACGCTCAATCGTGCCTTCTACGTCAAACTTGCGACGCTTGAAGTCGATCATGCGGTAGGTACGTTTATGACCACCGCCGCGGCGGCGGGACGTAATACGACCTGTGTTGTTGCGGCCACCAGACTTGGTCAAACCTTCAGTGAGTTTCTTGACCGGCTTGCCCTTCCAAAGGCCAGAACGATCAACAATCACCAATTGGCGCTGTCCAGGGCTAGTGGGTTTAAAGGTCTTGAGTGCCATGACTTCAGCCTATCCCAAAATTCCTTAAAGACCAGTCGTGACGTCGATTGACTGACCATCTTCGAGGGTCACAATCGCTTTTTTCACGTCTACCTGCTTGCCGACAATGCCTTTGAAACGCTTCACTTTACCCTTACGGACCAAAGTGTTAACGCTTTTGACTTTGACAGAAAACAGCGCTTCAACAGCGGCCTTGATTTCTGGTTTAGTCGCATCCTGGGATACATTGAAAACAACCTTGTCCTGTTCGGACTGAATGGTTGCCTTCTCAGTAATCACTGGGCTGCGGATGATATCGTAATGACGAAGGTTGGTCATTTGAACCGTTCCTCCAGAGCATCGACTGCGGCCTTGGTCAGAACCAGAGTGTCGCGACGCAGAACATCAAGAACATTGATGCCCTGAACTGGCAACACATCGATACCGACGATATTGCGAGCAGCTTTAGCAAAGTTGCTATCGACTTCCTGACCAGCAATGAACAATGCGTTCTCGATGCCAAGACCTTTAACCTGTGCAGAAACTGCAGCAGTCTTAGGTGCATCAGCCTTCACATCATCAAGAATGATCAGAGATTCATTCTTCAACTTGGAAGACAGAGCATGTTTCAGCGCCAGCGCACGAACTTTCTTTGGCAGCGCAATCGCATGATCGCGAACAACTGGACCAAAGGCACGACCACCACCACGGAACTGAGGCACTTTCTTGTTGCCGTGACGAGCGCCACCGGAGCCCTTCTGGCGAAGGTACTTCTTGGTGGTGCCAGTGATTTCAGCACGTGTCTTGGTCTTATGGGTGCCGGACATCCGTTTCATCTGTTGATAACGAACCATACGGGCCAGAATATCGGCACGTGGCTCAAGACCAAAGACTTCATCAGAAACGGATACAGAACCCGCATCCTTACCATCGAGGGTTTTAACTTGCAGTTCCATTATTCTTCGCCCTCCTTAGCAGCAGCTTCAGCTGCACGGACAGCGCCAGGAACAGGTGCCTCGGCAGGACGCGCACGTTTTACCGCATCCTTGATCAGGATCCAGCCGCCTTTGGAACCAGGAACAGCGCCCTGAACCAAAACCAGACCACGCTCAGCGTCGGTCTTGACGACCTTCAGGTTCTGGGTGGTGACACGGGTAGCACCCATGTGACCGGCCATCTTCTTACCTTTGAAGACCTTACCAGGATCCTGACACTGACCGGTAGAACCGTGAGCACGGTGGGAGATGGAGTTACCGTGCGTTGCACGACCACCACCAAAGTTGTGACGCTTCATGGAACCGGCAAAACCTTTACCGATAGAAGTACCAACAACATCCACATGCTGACCAGCTACATAATGATCCGCAGTCAGCTCGGAACCAACCTCAATGAGGTTGTCTTCGCTTACACGGAACTCAGCCACTTTACGTTTCGGCTCAACTTTAGCCACTGCAAAGTGGCCGCGCATCTGCTTCGAAACGTTTTTAACTTTGGCTTTACCTACACCCAACTGAAGTGCAGTATAACCATTTTTTTCTACAGTTCGCTGAGCAACAACCTGGCAATTCTCAACTTTGAGAACCGTCACTGGTACATGTTCACCAGTTTCGGTATAAATGCGGGTCATTCCCAACTTCTGTGCGATCACACCAGAACGCATGGCTACTCTCGCCTTTCGCTCAAGTTAGAGCTTAATTTCAACGTCCACACCGGCCGCAAGATCAAGCTTCATGAGGGCATCAACCGTCTGCGGGGTCGGGTCGATAATATCGAGAAGACGCTTATGCGTGCGGATCTCGAACTGCTCACGGCTTTTCTTATTTACGTGCGGCGAACGGTTGACAGTGAACTTCTCGATCCGTGTTGGCAGCGGAACCGGGCCGCGAACATTGGCGCCGGTACGTTTCGCAGTGGAAACAATTTCCTTAGCCGAAGTATCAAGAATGCGGTGGTCGAATGCCTTGAGGCGGATTCGAATATTCTGACCGTTCATAATTTAATCCTCAAAAGACCGGGGTGCATCTGGATGCATCCTTATGCACCCCTGCCCTAATGATTACTCGACGATAGAACCGACGATGCCGGCACCTACGGTACGGCCACCTTCGCGGATAGCGAAGCGCAGCTTTTCTTCCATAGCGATTGGCACGATCAGCTCAACATTCATCTCGACGTTATCGCCAGGCATAACCATCTCGGTACCTTCGTTCAGGGTAACAACACCCGTCACGTCAGTGGTACGGAAATAGAATTGTGGACGATAGTTGGTGAAGAACGGAGTATGACGACCGCCTTCTTCTTTCGTCAGGATGTAAGCTTCTGCTTTGAACTTGGTGTGTGGAGTAACGGAAGCTGGTGCACACAGAACCTGGCCACGCTCGACATCTTCACGCTTGGTACCACGCAGGAGAACACCAACATTGTCACCAGCTTCACCGCTATCAAGCAGCTTGCGGAACATTTCAACACCGGTACAGGTGGTTTTCTGGGTGTCTTTGATACCGACGATCTCAATCTCGTCACCAACATTGATCACGCCACGCTCAACACGACCGGTTACCACAGTACCACGACCAGAGATGGAGAATACATCTTCGATAGGCAGCAGGAATGGCAGATCCTTTGGACGCTCTGGAGTTGGGATATAATCGTCAACAGCAGCCATCAGTTCCATGATTGCTTCACGGCCGATTGCAGCGTCACGGTTCTCAACAGCAGCAAGAGCAGAACCTTTTACGATAGGAATATCGTCGCCTGGGAACTCGTAAGAATCCAGCAGTTCGCGAACTTCCATTTCAACAAGCTCAAGCAGCTCTTCGTCATCAACCTGATCAACTTTGTTCAGGAACACTACCAGAGCAGGAACACCAACCTGACGGGCAAGCAGGATGTGCTCACGCGTCTGTGGCATTGGGCCGTCAGCTGCAGAACAAACCAGGATAGCACCGTCCATCTGAGCAGCACCGGTGATCATGTTCTTCACATAGTCAGCGTGACCTGGACAGTCAACGTGAGCATAGTGACGGTTCTCTGTCTCATACTCAACGTGAGCAGTAGAGATCGTGATGCCGCGAGCTTTCTCTTCTGGCGCACCGTCAATCTCATCATAAGCCTTAGCCTCAGCACCGCCCTTTTCAGCAAGGGTCATGGTGATAGCTGCGGTCAGGGTGGTTTTACCATGGTCAACGTGACCAATCGTGCCGATGTTTACATGCGGCTTATTACGTTCAAACTTTTCCTTAGCCATAGGAAATAGCTCCAGTTTAGAATTTCATTAAGTGCGTGAAGCGTGAGGTTTAGGCATATTTTGCCTGAACCTCGTCTGCAACGGCCTGCGGCACTTGTGAATAGTGATCAAACACCATGGAATACTGAGCACGACCCTGGGACATGGAACGAAGATTGTTCACATACCCAAACATGTTCGCCAGTGGAACCATGGCAGTGATGACGGTTACAACACCACGAGCTTCAGTGCCGGAAATCTGACCGCGGCGAGAGTTGATGTCACCGATGATGTCACCCATATATTCTTCAGGGGTAACAACTTCGACTTTCATCATTGGCTCAAGCAGCTTTGGACCAGCGGCACGACAACCTTCGCGGAAGCCCGCGCGAGAAGCGATCTCAAAGGCAAGAACGCTGGAGTCAACGTCATGGTATGCACCATCAGTCAGCTCAACTTTCACGTCTACCATTGGGAAGCCAGCGATAGGACCAGAGGTCATAACGGACTGGACGCCCTTCTCAACACCAGGGATGTATTCTTTTGGAACGTTACCACCGACAATAGAGCTCTTGAATTCGAAACCAGCGCCTGGCTCGTTTGGCTCAATTGTCAATTTCACGCGAGCGAACTGACCAGAACCACCAGATTGTTTCTTGTGGGTGTAGTCAATGTTCTCAGAGCGAGAAATGGTTTCGCGGTAAGCAACCTGCGGAGCACCAATTTGCGCTTCCACCTTGAATTCACGTTTCATACGATCAACAAGAATATCAAGATGCAGCTCACCCATACCAGCGATAATGGTCTGACCGGATTCTTCGTCAGTCTTCACGCGGAAGGATGGATCCTCGGCAGCCAGACGATTCAGGGCAAGACCCATCTTCTCCTGGTCGGCCTTGGTTTTAGGCTCAACAGCAATTTCGATAACTGGATCCGGGAATTCCATACGTTCCAGAATAACCGGGCGCAGTGGATCACACAGAGTATCACCAGTTGTAGTGTCTTTCAAACCAGCGATCGCAACGATGTCACCAGCATGTGCCTGCTTGATGTCCTCACGAGAGTTGGAGTGCATCTGAAGCATACGACCAACGCGCTCGCGCTTTTCCTTCACGGTATTGAGAACGGACGTACCAGTCTCAAGAGTACCGGAATAGATGCGGCAGAAAGTCAAGGAACCTACAAACGGGTCGTTCATGATCTTGAACGCCAGCATGGAGAACGGCTCTTCGTCAGACGCTTCGCGAGTGGTTTCCTCTTCGGTCTTAACATCAACGCCCTTGATGGCTTCAATTTCGACCGGGCTAGGCAGATAGTCTACCACTGCGTCAAGCAAAGGCTGAACACCTTTGTTCTTGAACGCGGTACCACAGAGGATAGGAACAAACTCGTTGGCAATGGTGCCCTTGCGGATCAGTTCCATGATCTTTTCATTGGATGGCTCATCACCCTCCAAATAGGCTTCCATCGCTTCTTCGTCGCATTCAACAACACTCTCAATAAGAGTTTCGCGATATTCAGCAGCCTGATCTACGAGCTCGGCAGGAATATCGCCAATCTCGAATTTAGCGCCCAGAGACTCTTCCAGCCAGATGATTGACTTCATCTGAACCAGATCGATAACACCTGAGAATTCGCTCTCAGCGCCAATCGGCAACTGAAGGCAAAGAGCAGTCGCACCGAGGCGCTCCTTGACCATGTCAACGCAGCGGAAGAAATCAGCACCAAGCTTGTCCATCTTGTTGACAAAGATCATCCGAGGAACGTTGTACTTATCAGCCTGACGCCAAACGGTCTCGGTCTGCGGCTCAACACCAGCATTGGCGTCAAGTGCACAAACCGCACCATCGAGAACACGCAAGGAACGCTCAACTTCAATAGTGAAATCAACGTGACCTGGAGTATCGATGATGTTCAGACGCTTTTCGCGCCAGAAACAGGTGGTAGCAGCAGAGGTAATGGTAATACCACGCTCTTGCTCCTGCTCCATCCAGTCCATGGTAGCTGCGCCATCATGAACTTCGCCAATTTTGTGGCTTTTACCGGTATAGTAGAGGATACGTTCCGTAGTGGTCGTCTTACCAGCATCGATGTGAGCCATGATGCCGAAGTTACGATAGTCCTCAATCTTGTGGCTGCGTGCCATGACTTCGCCCCTAAAGGTTTACCAGCGATAATGCGAGAAGGCACGGTTGGCTTCGGCCATACGGTGCGTATCTTCGCGTTTTTTAACTGCGGAACCGCGATTGTTAAACGCATCAAGAAGCTCGCCAGAAAGACGATCAATCATGGTGCGCTCATTCCGGCCGCGAGCGGCGGAAATGATCCAGCGGATAGCCAGGGCCTGCTTGCGTTCAGTACGAACATCAACAGGAACCTGATAGGTTGCACCACCAACACGGCGGGAACGAACCTCAACAGAAGGCATTACATTTTCCAGAGCAGTGTGAAACACCTCTACTGGATCCTGCTTGAGTTTACCTTCGACAGAATCAAGAGCACCGTAAACAATCCGTTCAGAAACGGACTTTTTACCATCCAGCATGATGCTGTTCATGAATTTGGAAATAACGATATCACCGAACTTCGGGTCCGGGTTGATAGTACGTTTTTCTGCACTATGGCGACGTGACATGTGACCTGTACTCCAAAGAACGGCTTATTTAGGCCGCTTCGCGCCATATTTGGAACGACGCTGCTTACGGTCTTTAACACCCTGGGTATCGAGAACACCACGCAGAATGTGGTAACGAACACCAGGCAAATCTTTTACACGTCCGCCGCGGATCATCACAACGGAGTGTTCTTGAAGGTTATGGCCCTCACCAGGGATATAGCCGATAACTTCAAAACCGTTGGTCAAGCGAACCTTGGCAACCTTACGCAAAGCCGAGTTAGGCTTTTTAGGCGTAGTGGTATAAACGCGCGTACAAACGCCCCGCTTCTGTGGGCAGGCCTCCATGGCCGGTACTTTATTTCGCTTTACCGGCGCCTTGCGCGGCTTGCGAATAAGCTGGTTAATGGTTGGCATATAGCGTGCCTTTCAGATCTCTCTGAACGAATTACCAAAAATGCACCGTCCGCACGCACAAAAGCGCACCATCGCACGACTTCTGCCGCGAACAGCACTGTGAAAACCAGAGGATCACGGAAACCCGCGATCATGAGCCAGTCAATCTCAGCTTCATTTTAATGGACAGCGTTTAAATCGATTTGGTTCAAAGACGTGTCGTCTCTGATTGGATCGGTTTACCGCCTGTCCGAGAAGTGGCGCGAACATATGCCGAAGAACTCGCCTCGTCAACCCCCTATGCAAAGATTCAGGGGAGCTACGAGCTTGCTATGCGAGAGGGTAATATTATTTCAAAAAAAAGCACGATTAAACAATAAATGAATTGGAAAATTTCCAACGGTTAGAATCGGCTAAATCCCTAACAAAAATACAAGATCAAAGAGGGCTTAACAGAAATATGACCACAGATTCGAAGATGCGAATCCCTCTCCTGCTGATCATTGGAATCCAACTCGATTCTCACCCGGAAGGCAGATCATCGTCCAGAATTCAAACAACAAAAAAGGCCGCCCAAATGAGCGGCCTTTTTCATAAATTTATGCAATCCGATCACTCGCCCGGGGTACCAGACAAATCGGTGATCTGAGGAGTCGTGGACAGAGACTGTGCTTTCTGCTTCTCTTCCAAAATCAGATCATCGCGATGTGAAGCAACGCGGCGCAGACCGGACATCACACGACCCGTACCTGCTGGGATCAAGCGACCCACAATCACGTTTTCCTTCAGACCTTCCAAAGTATCGATCTTGCCCTGAACCGAAGCTTCGGTAAGAACGCGAGTGGTTTCTTGGAAGGATGCAGCAGAAATAAAGGAGCGTGTCTGCAAGCTTGCCTTGGTGATACCAAGCAGAACCGGCTTGCCTTTGGCCGGATGTTTGCCTTCAGCTATCAAACGCTCATTTTCTTCATCAAACTCAAGGCGATCAATTTGCTCGCTAGCAAGGAAATCACTATCACCACGCTCTTCGATCTCTACCTTCTGCAGCATCTGGCGAACGATAACTTCGATATGCTTATCGTTGATACCCACACCCTGCAGACGATAAACGTCCTGGATCTCATTGACCAGATATTCAGCCAGAGCAGCAACGCCCTTAACAGCCAGAATATCATGCGGTGCCGGATTACCGTCGAGAATATAATCGCCCTTCTCGATCGCATCACCTTCCTGCAAGTGGAAAGGACGACCTTTCGGGATCAGATATTCGATTGGCTCCACACCATCTTCCTGAGATTCCAGAACGATGCGACGCTTGTTCTTGTAGTCACGACCAAACTTGATGATGCCGTCCATATCGGCAATAACTGCATGATCCTTCGGACGACGTGCTTCGAACAATTCAGCAACCCGTGGCAGACCACCGGTAATATCCTTGGTTTTCGCACTTTCCATAGGAACACGAGCCAAAACGTCACCTGCTCCGACCTTGGTTCCTGGCTGTACAGACAGAATAGCATCGACAGAAAGAAGATAGCGAGCATCGCCACCACGATCCAGAGGCTTGATCGCACCACTATCATCCTTAATGGTGATGGCGGGCTTCAGATCCGCAGATCTTGGATTTGAACGCCAGTCGATAACGACACGCTTGGTGATACCGGTTGATTCATCAGTTGTCTCACTGACGGACAGGCCTTCAGCAACATCTTCAAAGTCAACCACACCACTGGCTTCGGACAGAACCGGGCGGGTATATGGATCCCATTCTGCCAGTCGCTGGCCTGGTTCCACCTTGTCGCCTTCGTCGACATGCAGATGAGAACCATATGTCAGTTTGTTGACAGAGCGCTCATTACCTTCGCTGTCTTCAATCACGATGGTCACGTTGCGTCCCAGAGCAACAAGCTTGCCCTCGGAGTCGCGTGCAATATTGCGATTGCGGATGCGAATGGTGCCTTCGAAATTGGATTCGATGAAGGAGGAGTCAACAACCTGCGCAGTACCACCGATATGGAAGGTACGCATGGTCAGCTGAGTACCAGGCTCACCAATGGACTGAGCCGCAATAACACCAACAGCCTCACCAATATTCACCTCAGTACCACGTGCAAGGTCGCGACCATAACAAGCGGCACAAACACCATGACGAGTGTTACAGGTCAGTACAGAGCGAACCTTGATGGACTGTAGACCACACTCTTCGATCTCTTCCAAATGCTCTTCGGAAATGATTTCACCAGCTGGCACAATCACATTGGATGTCTTCGGATTGACAACATCCGCCGCAGCTGTACGACCACGCACACGCAGGCTCAGAGATGCAACCACCTGACCGGCGTCAACGATCGCTTGAACGTCAAGACCGTCCTCTGAACCACAATCAACCTCGGTGATGATGCTGTCCTGAGCAACATCCACCAGACGACGGGTCAGATAACCGGAGTTAGCGGTCTTCAAAGCCGTATCCGCCAGACCTTTACGAGCACCGTGAGTGGAGTTGAAGTACTCGAGAACTGACAATCCTTCTTTAAAGTTCGAGATAATTGGTGTTTCAATAATCTCGCCAGAAGGCTTGGCCATCAGGCCACGCATACCTGCAAGCTGTTTCATCTGAGCAGGTGAACCACGAGCACCGGAGTGAGCCATCATGTAAACAGAATTCATCTGTTTCTGACGCTTGGTCTCTTCATCAAACTCAACAGCCTGAATGCGCTTCATCATCTCGTCAGCAACGCGATCGGTACATTTCGCCCACGCGTCAACAACCTTGTTGTATTTCTCGCCTTGCGTAATCAGACCATCGTTATATTGCTGTTCGAATTCCTTGGCCAGAGAGTTGGTTTCAGACACCAGACCATGCTTGGTATCCGGAATAACCATGTCATCCTTACCAAAGGAAATACCAGCACGGAACGCGCGGTTGAAGCCAAGACCCATGATCTGGTCACAGAAGATAACCGTCTCCTTCTGACCACAGTGACGATACACTGTATAGATCATCTTGGAGATTTCTTTCTTGGTCATCAACTTGTTGCAGACGTCGTAAGGCACTTCGACATTACGCGGCAGCAACTCACCAATCAACATGCGACCAGGAGTGGTCTCGTAAATCTTTGAAACCGGATTGCCATTTTCATCAACGGTCTTGAAGCGACCTTTGACTTTGGCATGCAGAGTAACTGCCTTGGTTTCCAGCGCATGATGCAACTCACCAAAGTCAGAGAACAGCATTCCCTCACCTGGCTCATTGTCATTCATAATCGACAGATAATACAGACCCAGAACAATATCCTGAGACGGTACGATGATTGGCTCACCGTTTGCCGGATGCAGAATATTGTTGGTGGACATCATCAGAACGCGCGCTTCAAGCTGTGCTTCCAAAGACAGAGGCACGTGAACAGCCATCTGGTCACCATCAAAGTCAGCGTTAAACGCAGAACAGACGAGCGGGTGCAACTGGATTGCCTTGCCTTCAATCAGGGTGGGTTCAAAAGCCTGAATGCCCAGACGGTGAAGGGTCGGCGCGCGGTTCAACATGACCGGATGCTCGCGAATAACCTCATCGAGGATATCCCAGACTTCCGGTTTGCCCTTTTCAACCAGTTTCTTGGCCTGTTTCACGGTCGTGGAATAGCCTTTGGCATCCAGACGTGAATAAATGAACGGCTTGAACAGTTCCAGAGCCATCTTCTTAGGAAGACCACACTGATGCAGTTTCAGCTCTGGACCCACCACGATCACAGAACGACCGGAATAGTCAACACGCTTACCAAGAAGGTTCTGACGGAAACGACCATGCTTACCTTTGAGCATGTCGGACAGAGACTTCAACGGACGTTTGTTGGCACCCGTGATCACACGACCACGACGACCGTTATCAAACAGAGCGTCTACAGATTCCTGCAACATGCGCTTTTCGTTCCGGATGATGATATCCGGGGCACGCAGTTCCATCAGACGCTTCAGACGGTTGTTACGGTTGATTACACGGCGATACAGATCGTTCAGATCAGATGTGGCGAAACGACCACCATCCAGTGGCACCAATGGGCGCAGATCGGGTGGTATCACAGGCACAACGGTCATGATCATCCATTCTGGGCGGTTGCCAGATTCGATGAATGCTTCAACGATCTTCAGACGCTTGGCCAGCTTGATTGGCTTCAGGGTCGAGGTGCTTTCGGCGATTTCCTGACGAAGTTTCTCGGAGATCTGTTCCAGATCCAACGATGCCAGAATTTCACGAATAGCTTCGGCGCCAATCATGGCTGTGAAGCTGTCTTCACCATACTCATCCTGAGCAATCACATATTCTTCTTCAGTAAGAAGCTGATACTCTTTCAGAGGCGTCAGGCCAGGCTCGACCACGATATAATTCTCAAAATAGAGAACGCGCTCAAGATCCTTGAGCGTCATGTCCAGCAGCTGACCGATACGGCTTGGCAAAGACTTCAGGAACCAGATGTGAGCAACAGGAGCAGCCAGCTCGATATGCCCCATGCGTTCACGGCGAACACGGGACAGAGTGACTTCAACACCACATTTTTCACAAATGATGCCTTTATATTTCATGCGCTTATATTTGCCGCACAAGCACTCATAGTCCTTGATCGGGCCAAAAATACGCGCACAGAACAAACCATCACGCTCAGGCTTGAACGTACGATAATTGATGGTTTCAGGCTTCTTGATTTCACCAAATGACCAGGACAGGATCTTTTCCGGACTCGCGATGGAGACACGGATCTGATCAAAGGTTTGGGCCTGAGCCTGCGGGCTGAAAAGATTCATGACCTCTTGGTTCATGGCTTCTCTCCTACGGGTTGACGGACCGCGGGGTTCCCTCCCCCTCGGTCCGTTCCGAATATAATCTCGGGTTCACGCAACCGCCGACGCTGCTATTCAGCAGCGTCCGCAGGCTTCTCATCACTATCGTCCAGATCGATCACGCGCTGACTATCTTCCAGCTCCATGTTCAAACCCAGTGACCGGATTTCTTTGACAAGCACGTTGAAGCTTTCCGGGATACCAGCTTCAAAGGTGTCATCACCCCGAACAATGGCTTCATACACTTTGGTACGACCAGCAACGTCATCCGACTTGACGGTGAGCATTTCCTGCAAGGTGTAGGCTGCGCCATACGCCTCCAGTGCCCAAACTTCCATCTCACCGAAGCGCTGACCACCAAACTGGGCTTTACCACCCAGCGGCTGCTGAGTAACCAGGCTGTATGGGCCAATGGAACGACCGTGGATCTTGTCATCAACCAAGTGGTGCAGCTTGAGCATGTAAATATAGCCCACTGTCACCGGACGGTCGAACTGATCACCGGTCCGTCCATCAAACAGAGTTGACTGACCGGAACCATCAAGGCCGGCACGTTCCAGCATTTCGACGACATCTGGCTCATGTGCACCATCAAAGACTGGTGTCGCGATGGACACGCCCTTTTTCAGCTGCTCAGCCATATTGATAACGGAATCGTCATCATGCTCCAGAACTTCCAGATTCTTGCCATTGTCATGGTAGATCTCATTCAGTTCAACACGCAGAGGTTCGAGATTGCCGGACTTTCTGTAGTCATCATACATCTTGCCGATCTTGCGACCCATGCCAGCACAGGCCCAACCCAGATGGGTTTCCAAAATCTGCCCCACATTCATGCGTGATGGCACGCCCAATGGGTTCAGTACGATATCCACATGGGTACCGTCTTCAAGATATGGCATATCTTCGATCGGAACAATACGAGAGACCACGCCTTTGTTACCATGACGGCCAGCCATCTTGTCGCCAGGCTGGATCTTACGCTTGATAGCGATGAAGACCTTGGCCATTTTCATGACCCCTGGTGGCAATTCGTCACCACGCTGCAGTTTCTCGACCTTGTCGATGAAACGCTGCTCAAGACGCTTGCGGCTATCGTCATACTGATTGCGCAGGGCTTCCACCTCACCCATCAGTTTTTCATCGTCAACAGCCAGCAACCACCACTGAGATCGTGGGAACTCGGACAACTCGGCACGTGTGATCTCAGAGCCCTTGCGGAACCCTTTAGGACCAGCAGTACCAACTTTGCCCTCCAGCATGTCAGCAAGACGACCATAGACGTTGCGGTCCAGAATGGCCTGCTCGTCATCACGATCTTTTGCAAGACGCTCGATCTCTTCACGCTCGATGGACATCGCGCGCTCGTCTTTATCGATACCATGACGGTTAAAGACACGAACCTCAACGACAGTACCAAAGGTTCCAGGAGGCATACGCAAGGATGTATCACGAACATCGGATGCTTTCTCGCCAAAAATGGCACGCAGAAGTTTTTCTTCCGGTGTCATTGGGCTTTCACCCTTTGGCGTGATTTTACCAACCAGAATATCACCGGGCTTAACTTCAGCACCAATATAGGTGATGCCTGCCTCGTCGAGATTCTTCAGAGATTCTTCGGATACGTTTGGAATATCGCGAGTGATCTCTTCAGGGCCCAACTTGGTATCGCGCGCCATGACCTCGAACTCTTCGATATGGATCGAAGTGAAGACGTCTTCTTTCACGATACGCTCGGACAGAAGGATGGAATCCTCGAAGTTGTAACCGTTCCATGGCATGAAAGCCACGAGAACGTTACGACCAAGCGCCAAGTCACCGAGATCGGTAGATGGACCATCAGCAAGGATCTCGCCCTTCTTCACCCGGTCACCAACAGAGACCAGCGGACGCTGGTTGATGCAGGTGGACTGGTTGGAGCGCTGGAACTTCGCCAGACGATAGATATCAACACCGGACTTGGATGGATCCAGATCTTCGGTCGCACGAACAACGATACGGGTCGCGTCAACCTGATCAACAACACCACCACGGATCGCACCAATCGCCGCACCGGAATCGCGAGCCACGACAGGCTCCATACCAGTACCAACGAACGGAGCTTCCGCCCGCACCAGAGGCACGGCCTGACGCTGCATGTTCGATCCCATCAATGCGCGGTTGGCGTCATCGTTTTCCAAGAATGGAATAAGAGCTGCAGCAACGGACACCAACTGCTTTGGAGACACGTCCATGAAGTCCACACGCTCGGCTGGAACCATCATGACATCGCCAGCGTGACGACAAATGATCAGCTCATCAACGAAACCACCCTGAGGGGTCAGCTCGATGTTTGCCTGTGCAACATAGTGCTTGGCTTCTTCCATAGCGGACAGATAAACCACATCACCAGTCACACGACCATCTTTCACCTTGCGATAAGGTGACTCGATGAAGCCATATTTGTTGACGCGAGCAAAGGTCGCCAGAGAGTTGATCAGACCAATGTTTGGACCTTCAGGCGTCTCAATCGGACAGATACGACCATAGTGAGTTGGATGAACGTCGCGCACTTCAAAGCCAGCACGCTCACGGGTCAAACCACCTGGGCCCAATGCAGACAGACGACGCTTATGCGTGATCTCGGACAGCGGGTTGGTTTGGTCCATGAACTGAGACAGCTGGGAAGAACCGAAGAATTCACGTACGGCAGCTGCCGCTGGCTTGGCATTGATCAGATCCTGCGGCATCACAGTATCGATCTCAATGGAAGACATACGCTCCTTGATCGCACGCTCCATGCGCAGCAGACCAATGCGGTACTGGTTCTCCATCAATTCGCCAACGGAACGAACACGTCGGTTACCAAGGTTATCGATATCGTCAATCTCGCCTTTGCCATCGCGCAGATCAAGCAAGGTACGGATCACTTCAACGATATCTTCCTTACGCAGAACCCGAACAGTGTCTTCACATTCCAGATCCATACGCATGTTCATCTTCACGCGACCAACAGCAGACAGATCATAACGCTCGGAATCAAAGAACAGAGACTGGAACATTGCCTCTGCAGTCTCGATGGTAGGCGGTTCACCTGGACGCATCACACGATAAATATCGAACAATGCAGTCTCACGGCTGGAATTCTTGTCAATTGACAACGTATTGCGGATGTAAGCACCAACAGACACATGGTCGATATTCAGAACAGAGACATCCTCGAAGCCTTCGGATTTGAGATTTTCGAGAATTTTCTCGTCAATCTCATCACCGGCTTCGGCAAAAATCTCACCCGTGACCAAGCTGACGGCATCCTCAGACAAATATCTGCCATAGATATCAGCGTCTTCCACCTTCAGATATTTAAGCCCGGCCTCAACCAGCTTCTTGATCTGACGAACAGTCAGCTTCTTACCAGCTTCAAAGACAACTTCACCGGTATCGGCATCGACCAGATCCTGCTCAGGCTTGGTACCTTTCAGCGTATTGCCATCGAACGGAACGCGCCAACTATCATCAGTACGCTCGAATTTGACAGCATCATAGTAAGTATCGAGAATTTCTTCTGAATCCAGACCAAGTGCATAAAGCAAGCTGGATACCGGGATCTTACGACGACGATCAATACGAGCATAAACAATGTCTTTGGCATCAAATTCAATATCCAGCCAGGAGCCGCGATAAGGAATGATACGTGCCGCAAACAGCAATTTGCCGGAAGAATGGCTTTTGCCTTTGTCATGATCGAAGAACACACCTGGTGAACGATGCATCTGAGACACGATGACGCGCTCGGTACCATTCACAATGAAAGTGCCCTTGTCTGTCATCAGCGGCATGTCGCCCATATAGACGTCTTGCTCTTTGATGTCCTTGACAGACTTGGCACCTGTGTCTTCATCAACTTCAAACACAATCAGTCGAAGCGTCAGCTTGAGCGGAGCCGAATATGTCATTCCGCGGAGACGGCACTCCTCGGTGTCATATTTCGGTGCTTCGAACTCATAGCGAACAAACTCCAACTGTGCTGTATTGGAAAAGTCCGTGATCGGAAACACAGAAGAAAAAACCGCCTGCAGACCGTCATCAGGACGACCACCGGCAGGTTCATATACTTGAAGAAACTGGTCATAAGAAGCTTTTTGAACCTCAATGAGGTTTGGCATTTCTGCCACTTCCTGAATGTGACCAAAATATTTACGGAGTTTTTTGCGACCGGAAAACGTCTGCGCCATCGTCGCTCCTCGTCTCGCTCAGTGGGCGGTTGGCCAAAAAGCCCGCGACAGGATTGTGCAGGCTCTTGAGATAAACGCCCGTTAAGTTACGGACTACCAACAAATTAAACAGACTCCGGAGAATCACTCCCCGGAGTCCATATTAAGGCCTAAACCTTATTTCAGTTCAACAGAAGCACCAGCTGCTTCCAGCTTGGCTTTCAGTTCTTCTGCTTCAGCTTTGTCTACGCCTTCTTTAACAGCTTTAGGAGCACCTTCTACGAGCTCTTTAGCTTCTTTCAGGCCAAGACCGGTAATGCCGCGAACTTCTTTAATGACGTTGATTTTCTTGTCACCAGCAGAAGCCAGAACAACGTCAAATTCAGTTTTCTCTTCAGCAGCTTCAGCAGCGCCACCGGCAACAGCAGCAACAGCTACAGGAGCAGCAGCGGAAACGCCCCACTTGTCTTCAAGCATGGTGGACAGTTCAGCAGCTTCCATAACGGTCAGTGCAGAGAGTTCTTCTACGAGCTTTTCAAGATCAGCCATCGTAATAATTCCTGTTAGTTCGAACCTAAATTCTGTAAATGTTTGAGAACGGCCTTATGCCGCTTCGTCCTTCTTGGCATATGCACCGAATACACGCGCAAGCTGACCGCCTGGTGCTTGAAGTACCTGAGCAACCTTGGTCGCTGGTGCCTGAAGAACACCAATGATTTTGCCGCGCAGTTCGTCAAGCGATGGCATGGTAGCAAGTGCTTTCACGCCATTTGTATCGAGTACGGTGGAACCCATTGCACCGCCCAGAATAACGAGTTTTTCGTTTTTCTTTGCGAACTCAGAGGCCACCTTCGGGGCTGAAACCGGATCGTCAGAAGTGACGATAACAGTCTGACCTTTAAACAGATCAGCAATTGGTTCAGCATCCGTGCCTTGAAGAGCGAGCTTGACAAGACGGTTCTTGGCAACCTGTACGTTTACGCCAGCTTCGCGGGCAGAACCGCGAAATGCTGTCATATCAGCAACAGTGAGGCCAGCATAATGAGCAACAACCACAACCTCAGAGCCTTTCAGCTCCTCATGAAGGGTAGCGACAAGCGCTTGCTTTTCCGCTCTATCCATGCCTTCTCTCCAGTTACTACCCTTTGAGGCGAACCTCGCGGGATAGAGTTACACTTACCAGCCCTTCACACTGAAACAGCAAGAAGATCTGGCACGAAGGGACCTGTCCTCCTTGCCGCCTCAAGGGCAAGCAAGCTGTAGGCTCGAACCAAACAACAAGTAACCTTGTTCATCTGATTCACCCCCATCTGTGCGGGCGATTAAGTCTTGCGACTCCCGCAGTCTTGGACAGGTTTCTGGCAAACGCCAGAAATCCTCCCGACAAGAATCGGGAGGAATCACGTTAGACTTCTAATCGACTTAGTCGATAGAAGCAAGATCTACGCGCACACCTGGCCCCATTGTGGAGGACAGGCTCATACGCTCCATGTAAGTGCCTTTGGCACCTGATGGCTTGGCCTTGGTAACAGCAGCAATAAATGCCTTGACGTTGTCAACCAACGCAGCTTCTTCAAAGCTCACTTTACCAACGCCACCATGGATGATACCGGCCTTCTCGACACGAAACTCAACGGAGCCACCTTTAGCCGCCTTGACAGCACCAGCAACATCAGGAGTAACGGTACCAACCTTTGGATTTGGCATCATGCCACGTGGGCCAAGAACTTTACCCAGACGACCAACCAGAGGCATCATGTCAGGAGATGCAATACAACGATCAAAATCGATGGTACCGCCCTGAACAACTGCCAACAGATCTTCTGCACCAACAATCTCTGCACCTGCAGCTTTAGCTTCTTCAGCCTTATCGCCACGTGCAAAAACAGCAACACGAACATTTTTACCAGAGCCCGCAGGCAGCTGACATACACCACGAACCATCTGGTCCGCATGACGCGGGTCAACACCGAGGTTCAGGGAGATTTCTACGGTCTCATCGAATTTGGCAGATGCAGCACCCTTGACCAGCTTCACAGCTTCTTCAACGGAATAAACCTTGTTTGCATCAACTTTTTCACGAGCAGCGCGGATACGTTTTCCTACATTAGCCATTGGATTATCCTACCACCTCGAGGCCCATGGAACGGGCAGAACCCTCAATCATCAACATCGCGGCTTCGATGTCGTTGGCATTGAGATCTTTCATCTTCTGCTCAGCAATTTCACGAACCTGATCCTTGGTCACGGAACCCGCCACATCACGACCAGGCGCACCAGAGCCCTTAGGCAGCTTGGCAGCTTTTTTCAGAAAGAAAGACGCCGGAGGTGTCTTCATTTCAAAAGTGAAAGACTTGTCCTGGTAAATGGTAATAATCACCGGAACCGGCGCATTTTTTTCCATTTCCTGCGTCTTGGCGTTAAACGCCTTACAGAATTCCATGATATTCAGGCCGCGCTGACCAAGAGCAGGACCAATTGGAGGGGATGGATTAGCAGCCCCTGCAGGAACCTGAAGTTTCAGGTAACCTTGAATCTTTTTTGCCATTTTTCTTTCCCTCGGCGCAAAGCACCTTCAGATAGACATGAGAAAGGGCGCGGTCGGACGGCTCGTTCGGCAAACGAACCAAATCTCCCGCACCTGTTATGATCAGAGTTTTTCAACCTGATTATATTCAAGCTCGACTGGTGTCGCACGACCAAAGATCGATACGGTAACCTTGAGGCGCGCACGCTCTTCGTCCACTTCCTCGACAAGCCCATTGAACGAAGCAAACGGCCCATCGGAAACCCGAACCTGCTCGCCAACTTCGAAACTGACGGTCGGCATCGGTTTCTCGACACCTTCCTGAACCTGATTCAACAAGCGATCCGCTTCCGCATTGGAAATTGGCATCGGCTTGTTGTCATTCCCCAGAAAGCCAGTGACTTTCGGGGTATTCTTGATCAAATGATAGGCGTCATCTGTCATTGCCATCTTCACCAGCACATAACCGGGGAAAAACTTGCGCTCAGATTCGACCTTGCGTCCACGACGCACTTCTACAAACTTCTCGGTCGGAACAAGAACTTCATCAAACAGATCACCAAGACCGGTCTGATCAGCCTTTTCACGAATAGCCTCCGCTACTTTCTTCTCGAAGTTCGAGTAGGCATGAACGATATACCACCGCTTTGCAATCGCCATGTCTATTAACCTCCCAGGCCAAGCACGAAGCTGACGCCAAATGACATGATCTGGTCAGCCAGCAAGAAAAAGATTGAAGCCAGGAAAACCATGACAAAAACCATCACAGTAGTAATGCCAGTCTCCTTCTGGGAAGGCCAGGTTACCTTCGATGCTTCAGATTTAACCTGCTGCAGAAAATCAAATGGGTTGGTCTTTGCCATGGAACCGCTCACATATAATAACGCGCGAAACAGAATTTCGCGCGTTCATAAGATTCTCACTACATATAATATCTTGCCATGCAAGATCAAGTGCGAAATGGCAGGGGCGGAGGGACTCGAACCCCCGACCCTCGGTTTTGGAGACCGATGCTCTACCAGCTGAGCTACACCCCTACTTCGCAAAACTTAGTGAAAACCAAGTTGGAGACTAACTATTGGAGTTCACAGACAACTGCAAGCGAAAAGATGACGAAATACAAAAAAATCAACAAGGGATCATCAAAACTTCATGAATTGTGACTCCATCCACAAAACCAACCTTCGATATCCATCCGTATCACCTTATTTCATCAAAATTATGAGAATCAAAAAACCCCTGAAAGCAATAGCTTGCAGGGGCTTCTTAAAGACATATCTCAAGTAAAGATGAAATCTCTTACTCGACGATAGAACCGACGATGCCGGCACCTACGGTACGGCCACCTTCGCGGATAGCGAAGCGCAGCTTTTCTTCCATAGCGATTGGCACGATCAGCTCAACATTCATCTCGACGTTATCGCCAGGCATAACCATCTCGGTACCTTCGTTCAGGGTAACAACACCCGTCACGTCAGTGGTACGGAAATAGAATTGTGGACGATAGTTGGTGAAGAACGGAGTATGACGACCGCCTTCTTCTTTCGTCAGGATGTAAGCTTCTGCTTTGAACTTGGTGTGTGGAGTAACGGAAGCTGGTGCACACAGAACCTGGCCACGCTCGACATCTTCACGCTTGGTACCACGCAGGAGAACACCAACATTGTCACCAGCTTCACCGCTATCAAGCAGCTTGCGGAACATTTCAACACCGGTACAGGTGGTTTTCTGGGTGTCTTTGATACCGACGATCTCAATCTCGTCACCAACATTGATCACGCCACGCTCAACACGACCGGTTACCACAGTACCACGACCAGAGATGGAGAATACATCTTCGATAGGCAGCAGGAATGGCAGATCCTTTGGACGCTCTGGAGTTGGGATATAATCGTCAACAGCAGCCATCAGTTCCATGATTGCTTCACGGCCGATTGCAGCGTCACGGTTCTCAACAGCAGCAAGAGCAGAACCTTTTACGATAGGAATATCGTCGCCTGGGAACTCGTAAGAATCCAGCAGTTCGCGAACTTCCATTTCAACAAGCTCAAGCAGCTCTTCGTCATCAACCTGATCAACTTTGTTCAGGAACACTACCAGAGCAGGAACACCAACCTGACGGGCAAGCAGGATGTGCTCACGCGTCTGTGGCATTGGGCCGTCAGCTGCAGAACAAACCAGGATAGCACCGTCCATCTGAGCAGCACCGGTGATCATGTTCTTCACATAGTCAGCGTGACCTGGGCAGTCAACGTGAGCATAGTGACGGTTCTCTGTCTCATACTCAACGTGAGCAGTAGAGATCGTGATGCCGCGAGCTTTCTCTTCTGGCGCACCGTCAATCTCATCATAAGCCTTAGCCTCAGCACCGCCCTTTTCAGCAAGGGTCATGGTGATAGCTGCGGTCAGGGTGGTTTTACCATGGTCAACGTGACCAATCGTGCCGATGTTTACATGCGGCTTATTACGTTCAAACTTTTCCTTAGCCATAGGAAATAGCTCTCATCATCAGGGGCTGAAAACACTTTGATATCTACAAGGTCTCAGCTCGCTTTAGGCGCCAAAAGGTCTGCTACTCAAAACGAGATACAAACCCGGTTAACACAAAAAGACCTGAGCTGGAGGCTCGGGACCAAACTGTAAGGGAGAGTGTAAACTTAAGAGGTGGAGCGGGTGAAGGGAATCGAACCCTCGTCATCAGCTTGGAAGGCTGTTGCTCTACCATTGAGCTACACCCGCGCGAGACGTACAGCGAAGAAATGGTGGAGGAGGCTGGATTCGAACCAGCGTACGCTAAGCGAACGGATTTACAGTCCGTCTCCTTTAACCACTCGGACACTCCTCCAAATTCTTCGCCATCCTGTCCCTGCGAACAGGTTGGTCTCGAAAAGCCCGCCAAGTCGCGGTCAGTTCGTGAGGCGGTTTATGCAAAACCCGGCCCACGAAGTCAACTACCCAATCTCAGTTTCTGTGCGTAATCTTCAATATCAACAGCCCGGAGCCTCCAACACCCCTCTCCCACAGACTTCAAAGGCGCAAATTTCCGCCGCTTTCAGGGGCTTCGCAAAAAATGGGGAAAAATTCACACCTCACATAAATGCATCATATCACACCATAAACCGACCCAGGATCAGGGAGCAAAAAAGTCATTATCTCACCTCACCGGCTTCGAAAAACATCCCATCAGATTGATACCGGTCAGCAATAGCTTGCCATGTGCTTGCAATCGGATATAACCCGGCGCAAACTCATCGAAACACGCGAGCACGCCAAATCAGGCCACGCATATAGAAGGCTCCACAATGACAAAGAACCGCTCACAAAAAGCCAAACGCAACCGTCAGATGGAGGCCAACTCTGCCAACAAGCGCCGTAACTCCCGGCGAGCCAATGATGACTTTGTGCATCTATTCGGCATTCACGCCGTCGCTGCCGCAGCTTCCAACCCCCAGCGCCCATTGCACAAACTTCTGGCAACCACAAACGCGGAAGCCAAACTGCGACAGGAAATCCAATCTCTAGGCGGCAATCCCGCACGTCTTGATGGAATTATTGAAACAGCGAATCCCAAAGATATCGATCAACATGCCAAGGGCGCGGTTCATCAGGGACTTTATCTGACTGCAGGTCAGCTGGAATCAGCTGCCATCTCCGATCTGGAAGATGCCAAGTTGGTTGTTATCCTCGACCAGATCACCGACCCCCACAATGTGGGCGCCATCATTCGCTCCAGTGTGGCACTGGGTGCAGATGCACTCATCATGACCGGTCGCCACAGCCCGGAAGAATCCGGGATCATGGCAAAAACCGCTTCCGGTGGCCTGGACATGATCACTATGGTGACAGTTCCAAATCTAGCCCGTGCTTTGGACGAAATTGCAGATATCGGCTTCCACACCATTGGATTTGATTCTGAGGAAAGTGCACCATTTGAAGAAATCATGCAGAAAACAGTACCAGATCAGAAACTGGCATTGATATTCGGCTCTGAAGGCAAGGGATTGCGCCGCCTGACCCGTGAGAAATGCGCTGAGCTGGCACGGCTGGATATGCCAGGCCCGATCAAGAGCCTCAATGTCTCCAATGCCGTTGCCATGACACTTTATGGGTGCCATCTAAGACGACAAAGCATCATTTCCTGATGCAGACAAAGATAAAACATTCCAAGCAAGAAAGGCCCCTGGGAGGGCCTTTTTTCGATCTGAAGAATTATCACTCAAGGCATAGATATGCAACTTGAGAAATTACATATTGAAAAAAGCCAGCCGTAGCTCACACAATAAGCCCGATAGAAAAGCCTGACAAAAACTCAACAAATCCGATTTTAAGGAAAAACAAGTGGTACAGGTAAGAGAAGGAATCTCGAACCAAACCCAGCGCTTTGGGTTGGTGGGCGGCAAAGCGCAAAGAAAAGTGGTGCCGGCAGAGAGACTTGAACTCCCGACCCCCTGATTACAAATCAGGTGCTCTACCAACTGAGCTATACCGGCGTTGAGGTGAGTTGATAATTTCGTAGGGCCGCTATGTCAAGGCGATATCAGGGGTTTTCCAAATAACGTGTGAATTGCCAGAAATTCCCTAGGCTTTTCATGAGACATTGTAAGACACCAAATAAAGGTGTCTCACGTCTCATATGAGACTTGGGTCTCAAGAATGGCAGAAACCGGTCCATGATCAGGCCGTGATTTTCTCATTATTTCAAAGCTTACCTGAATCATCGTCAGAAACATACCTGCGGTATCTTGTAGAGAATAAATTCAAACATCGACTAATATTGAGACATCAGTTCACATCAAAAAACGCCGCTAGCAATCACATATCGTTACCGACACCCGAATCCTCACTATGAAGCAAGACAGCTATTGTCTCTGATCACCCCTATGCAAATCCGCTAGCCCTTGAATACAATGGTTCTATTTCCATTGATAAAGACACGTCCTTCAATATGAAGACGCAATGCTTTTGAAAGCACACGGGCTTCCACATCACCACCCAGACGAACCAGATCAGAAGCACTATCTGAATGGCTCACACGCTCAGTGTCCTGTTCAATGATGGGGCCTTCATCAAGATTTGGGGTCACATAATGGGCTGTCGCTCCAATATGTTTCACCCCCCTCTCCCACGCGCGCTTATAAGGCATGGCGCCTTTGAAAGCTGGCAGGAAAGAATGATGAATATTGATGATCTTACCAAAATGACGTGAACTGAATTCGTCAGACAAGATTTGCATGTAGCGAGCCAAGACAACCAGTTCCGCACCTGAACGCTCGATCAATTCCTCAAGCTTTTGCTCCTGCTCCTGTTTGTTCTCTTTGGTTACAGGCCACAGATAATAGGGAATACCAAGACGTTCTACATCCGCCCGGCTATGAGCATGGTTTGAGACAACGGCAACAATATCAAGCGGCAGTTTACCGGTTTGAACACGATATAGAATATCAATCAGACAGTGGTCGAACTTCGAAACCATCAAGATGGTGGGCACCGCCCTGCCACTTTCGCGAACTGATAAGTCTGCATCAAAGCAAGATCGAAGAGCTTCAAGCTCTTGTTCGAGTTCGGACCAATCGGTCTGCTCAGTGCAGGTAAATTCAAGACGCAGGAAAAAGATTTCAGCCACATCATCTTCCCTGATGGAAGCGGGCTGCAAAAACTGAAAACTCTGGCCAATATTACATCCAAATCGATCCAGAACCTGTCCAAGACCGGAAACAATCCCGGCCTGGTCCTCACATTTCATTCTCAGGATATGCGTCATCATTTCTCTCATACGAAGCAAGCTGGTTATTGTTGTTTTTCAAGCAAGGCACGTTTTTGATCGCTGGCAAGCTCTTGATTGCCGATATGCAGCAACGCCCACATGTGAGGAAGAAACGAACGCCAGACCTCCATTTCAAATCGATCTTGCTCAAGACGCAGCAAAGTAATCTCAACACCGTCAAAGATCGTACGGGTACCAGACCCAACTGCGAGCAAACCCAGATCACGAGGACATCCAACGCTCAGCAATTCAGCCGCCTGCTCTCCACTCAGCGAAATACTCATCTGACGATCTGATATATCGGTCAAACTGTGTGGGCAGCTTGAATATAGATCTGCAAATGCCGCAACAATGTCATCCTTGGCATCCTCTGAGGCGGATAAAATCCACTCGTCTGGTCCAAGACATAAGGCGGAGCGATTTCCCTCTTCAGCATATCCATGGATTTTGGAAGGAATTTCCAACCCGAACGCTTTGGAGGCTTCAGACAGTTTTTGTTGAGCAATACGCAGATTTAAACGCGCCTTCGGTTCCTGCAATTTGATGGAAACCGGACCACTCATATCACTAATTACTTGAGAGCCAATCGCTTGGGGCAAATTCAGCGTCATTTCCATTGAACTAGTCATCACTTCACCTTCAAACCTTCAACCGGTCGCCTGCTGGATCATAAAATACACTGGAGCAAATCTCTGCTTCCAATACACACTCAGCCATCGGGATATAGATTGTCTCACCCATTCTAGATTGCCCCCCCTCAATGAGGGCCATGGCAATAGATTGCCCAAGCACTTCACTCCAATAGGAAGACGTCACATGCCCCACCATTTTCATCGGCAATGACTGGTGCGGATCATTGACAATTTGCGCACCCTCTTCGAGCACAATCTTGGGATCTTTGGTTTTCAGGCCAACCAATTGCTTTCGCCCTTCGGCAACGAGATCAGGGCGTTTCAGAGAGCGCATGCCCACGAAATCCGGTTTCTTCTTGGCAACTGCCCATCCAAGCCCTGCATCATAAGGCGTAACTGTACCGTCCGTATCCTGACCAACAATGATATAGCCCTTCTCGGCTCGCAACACATGCATGGTCTCGGTACCATAAGGACAGATATCGTAGGCCTTTCCGGCTTCATAGAGTTTAGACCAAAGCTCCAATCCATGACGAGCCGGTACATTGATTTCAAAACCAAGCTCACCGGTAAAGGACAGACGGAACAAGCGCGCAGGAAAGCCAGCAACTTTGCATTCAGCCACCGACATATGAGGCAAAGCTTCATCGCTCATATCCTGCCCCTCCACAAACGGTTCCAATAGCTTGCGAGCATTTGGACCATTCAAGGCGATGGTTGCCCATTGTTCCGTGGTAGAGGTCAACCAAACCTGCAAGTCTGGCCACTCGGTTTGCAGATAGTCTTCCATCATATTCAGGACACGGGCAGCACCGCCCGTTGTCGTGGTGATATGGAACTTGTCCTCGCTCAGGCGGCCAATGACACCATCATCCAGAATGAACCCATCTTCCCCTAACAGAACACCATAACGGCAACGCCCAGGAGCAAGTTTGGTCCATGGGTTGGTATACATGCGGTTCATGAACTCAACCGCATCAGGCCCAACCACTTCAATTTTGCCAAGGGTAGACGCATCAAACATGCCAACTGACTTGCGTGTTGCAGCACACTCACGCGCCACAGCCTTGCGCATGTCTTCACCAGATTTTGGGAAATACCAAGCCCTGCGCCATTGCGAGACAGGCTCGAAAGCCGCGCCGTTTTTCTCGGCCCAACTATCGATTGGTGTTTTACGTGTCAGCTCGAATTGACCATCTTTGTGATAACCGGCAAATACACCAAATGTCGTTGGGGTATAGGGAGGCCGGAATGTGGTCAGTCCCACTTTCGGCACTTCCTTGCCCACAGCGTCGGCCGCAATTTCCAATCCATTCATATTGGACATTTTGCCCTGATCGGTCGCCATGCCGTTTGTGGTGTACCGTTTGACATGTTCAATCGAATGCATGCCTTCACGTACAGCCAGACGAATGTCCTTGGCCGTCACATCATTCTGGAAATCGATGAAAGCCTTGGCTTTGCCAGGATTGCCGTTTGTAGGCAATTCCCGATGTGTCTCACCAGTTCCAGCGCGATCATTGCCAACAGAATAAGTAACGTCCTCGCCGGACAAGTCCAAAGCCGTGATTGCTTCCAGTCCTGCTTTGGCACCATCTTCCAGAGCGGAAGAAATACCCCATAGCCCACGGCAGGCACCAGCAATCTGGCATTCTTCGTTGCTTTGGTCCGGAAGAAAGACACGCGCCTCTTCATCCCACTTCAGGCTGCCCTTCGTGTGCGAGAACAAATGCAGGGATGGTGTCCAACCACCACACATCAAAAGCACATCGCAGGAAAGTTCAAGAGCAGCTCCCACAACTCCGTGGGCGACCGGATTGACAGAGACAGACTTGATCCGAAGACGCCCTGATGTAGTGGTCGCCGTATGGCCAAGAAACACTTCAATGCCGCGTTGTCGCGCCTGATCCAGCAGCGCATCATCCATATCCACCCGAGTATCAACAATGGCAACCACATTGGCACCAGCATCTTGGTAATCAAATGCAGCATACCAGGCACTGTCATGCGACGTTAAAAAGACCGGTGTCTTGCCAACCATTACCCCAAAACGGTTCAGATAGTTCTGTCCTGCACCGGCCAGCATGACACCGGGGCGATCATTCCCATCAAAGACCAATGGCCGCTCGATTGCACCTTGTGCCAGAATGACCTGCTTTGCGCGAACGCGCCACATTCTCTCACGCGGACTATTTTCAGGAACGTCCGCCAGATGATCTGTAAGCTTTTGTGCGAGAGCGACCATATTCTGATGATAATAGCCAATGGCTGTGGTTCGGCTCATCAGGCGAACATTGTCCATGGCGCGAAGTTGATCGAGGCTGGTTTTGAGCCACGCTGATGAGCTGACACCATCAATCTCAATGCTCTCTTCGCTTAGAAGTGAGCCACCGAGTTCGGCTTGTTCATCGACCAGAACAACTTCCGCCCCAGATTTGGCAACCTGCAGCGCAGCAGCGATACCAGCTGCACCCGCTCCAACGATCAATACGTCACAATGCAAATAACGAGATGCATAGATATCCGGATCGACCTTCGTGGGAGAGACGCCAAGTCCAGCAGAGGCCCGAATGACAGGCTCATAGAGTTTGTCCCAGAAGCTCTTCGGCCACATGAAAGTTTTGTAGTAAAAGCCAGCCGAGAAGAGCATATAGAGACGATCATTGATCGCTCCCATATCAAAGCTGAGCGATGGCCACTTGTTCTGACTGGTTGTGATCAGTCCGTCATAAATTTCTTGCGTAGTGGCGCGAGTGTTGGGTTCGAAACGGCTGTTATCTGCCCCTGGGCGCTGTGTACCTATCAGCGCATTGGGTTCTTCAGAGCCAGCGGTCAGCACTCCACGAGGTCGGTGATATTTGAAGGACCGCCCCATCAGGTGGACACCATTGGCAAGCAAAGCAGACGCAACGGTGTCACCTTCAAATCCTCGATAGGATTTGCCATCAAAGGTGAAAGTCACCGGTTTGGATTGATTCACACGGCCTTTGCCGGAAATACGATAGCTGCTCATTTTGCCAACTCTTTCAACTCATCTTCCGTCGGGCGAGGCGTGCCGCTTTTGTAGGTGGTCAGGAACTGATCGCTGACCGTGTCGCGAACGGCATTGAAGAAACGGGCACAGCCATGGATATGGCGCCAACGTTCGAAATGCAGGCCTCGCTCATTGGTGCGAATGAACAGAAAATTGCGCCATTCCTCGTCACTCAACTCTTCCGGCCTTACCGGTCGATCAATATGGGCTTCTCCTGCATAGGCAAATTCCAGCTCCGGCAGGGTTTCCTCACAATGAGGGCAACGGATCATCAACATGTCGGGATCTCCTTATCGCCAGATCAATGGGCAACAGCGGCGGCGGCAGCTTCATCAATCAGCCGGCCGGTCTGGAAGCGCTCAAGAGTGAATGGGGCATTGATGGGGTGCGGTTCGTCCTTGGCAACTGTGTGGGCCAGGACATGGGCTGCACCGGGCGTTGCCTTGAAGCCGCCAGTCCCCCAACCACAATTGACATAAAGACCCTTTACCGGTGTCTTGCCCAAAATGGCCGAGCGGTCCGGGGTTACGTCCACGATCCCGCCCCATTTGCGAAGCATCCGCATGCGACGGAAAATCGGGAAAATCTCACAGATGGCAGCAACCGTATGCTCAATCAGAGGCAATCCACCGCGTTGCGAGTAGGAGATATATTGATCAGTACCCGAGCCAATCACCAGCTCTCCTTTGTCCGACTGGCTGATATAGGCATGCACGCTGTTCGACATCACAACGCACGGCATGATCGGTTTGACCGGCTCGGAGACCAGAGCTTGCAGTGGGAAACTTTCCAAAGGCAGCTGAACATCTGCGGTCTGCATGACAACGGAAGTGTTACCCGCAGCAGAAACAGCAACTTTTTTGGCCTTGATAAAGCCCTTGCCCGTCTCGACACCTTCAACAGCTCCGTCAGCTCCTCGTCTAATCGAAAGAACAGGGCAATTCTGAATGATATCGACACCGCGTGCTGCCGCTGCACGGGCATATCCCCAAGCTACAGCATCATGGCGGGCTGTCCCCGCACGCTGCTGAAACGCAGCTCCCATCACGGGATAACGAGCTGTTGGTGAGATATCCAGCGGAGGGCAGATGGCCTTGGCTTCTTCCGGGCTGATCCATTTGTTGTCAACGCCGTTGAGACGGTTCGCATGGATATGACGCTTGAAGCTCTGAACATCATGAACGTTATGAGCCAGCATCATGACGCCGCGTTGAGAAAACATGACGTTGTAGTTCAGCTCCTGGCTCAGCCCATCCCATAGATCCACGGCATGATCATACAGACCCGCACTTTCATCATAGAGATAATTGGACCGAATGATGGTGGTGTTGCGTCCGGTGTTGCCACCGCCCAACCAACCTTTTTCGATCACGGCAACATTGGTAATGCCGTGCTCCTTGGCCAGATAATAGGCTGCACCGAGCCCATGGCCACCGGCACCGACAATAATGACATCATATTCAGACTTAGGGGCAGCATCTGGCCATTGCTTCGGCCATTTTTTATGGCCACTCAGAGAATTGCGAAGCAAGGAAAAGGCGGAAAAATGGGTCACAGCAGGTTCCTCTTCAAATCAGAGGGTCACTCTTCTATGAAATACCAGTTCTGTATGGTATATATGCGCAAAACAAATGGTTTATTTGCGCTATATTTGGATTTCGGAACATGCAAGCTCCTCGCAAGGCTGTGACAGCAAAACCACGCCTATCAGTTGCCTTCATCTTGGCTCGGCATTTCACTCTTAGCGCGTTTGCAAGCTTCATCGACGTTCTGCGTCTATCGGCTGACGAAGGAGATAGCAGCCGCAAGATCCTGTGTGACTGGACCGTCCTTTCCCCCAACATGCATCCGGTCACATCCAGTTGCGGCATTCAGGTTCAACCGACCGAACGCTTGGGCGATCCAAATCGATTTGACTATATCGCAGTAGTCGGCGGGCTGATGAATGAGGTGGAAACACTCCCACCTGAGGTGGATGCTTTTCTGATCCGCGCGGCGAATAGCAAGATTCCGCTCATTGGTCTTTGCACCGGGGCCTTCAGTTTGCACCGTCTGGGCCTCATGGAAGGTCGAGAATGCTGTGTCAGCTGGTTTCATAGGGAGGATTTCCTTGAGCAGTTCAACGACTTGAACCCGGTTTCCAATCAGATCTTTGTCATTGATGGAGACAGATTGACTTGCTCTGGTGGAGTGAGTTCTGCTCATTTGGCGGCTCACCTGGTCAGCAAACATGTCGGTGCCAGTCAGGCTCAAAAGAGCTTGAACATCATGATCATTGACGAGTTCCAGCATAGCAGCAAAGCGCAACCAGGCATCCCGACCAACCTGAAAACCAACGACGAACTGGTCAAACATGCCCTCCTGATCATGCAGGAAAATATGGAAACACCATTGTCTGTGGCCTCAATTGCCAAGCGCCTGAAAGTCAGTCGCCGGAATCTGGAGCAACATTTTCAAAAAGCATTGGCGATGTCACCAAGCCAGACAAATGTTCGCATCCGTCTGGATTATGCCAAATATCTGATGAAAGAAAAATCGAACTCCCTGGCCAAGATTGCAACCATGACCGGTTTCTGCGATGCCTCGCATTTCGCTCGCATTTTCAAACAAGCCGAGCAAATTGCTCCCAGTGCCTTTCGCAAGGAAATCAATGCTGCGCACGAATACACATAAATAAGATACGAGTGGTGTTGGATATTGGAGCTTATGTCTGGCGTTTTATGATCGCAAGAAGATCATATTCCTTCATCGGTTTTGAGATCATCTCACAACGCGCTGACATGTCCACATTCAGATCTTTATGATCCGGCAATTGAGAGGACATCAAAATGGCATGTCTGTCAGATTTTTCTTCCAAGTATGATCGGATCAGATCCCAACCTAAATTATCCTGATCGAGATAAAGATCTGTGATCAGCAGATCGATTTCCGGTTCTTCTGCAAGGATGGTCTGACCATCCGCCATATTGGTTGCGACCTGTGGTTCCATACCAACAGCTCGCAAAATCTTGGCCACATAGTGCGCGGCAACTTCATTGTCGTCAACAACAAGGACAGATCCAGACATCCTGTCTATTCTCGTCTTGTCATCTTCACCGCTGTAAGCTGGGAGTGTCAAAACAACCTTCGTGCCCATGTCAGGCTCGCTTTCGATCTGCATGGAACCACCCGATTGATGGATGAAACCATGAACCATCGACAGACCGAGCCCTGTGCCAGTGCCGTCGCTACGATTGGTAAAAAACGGCTCAGACGCACGACGCAAGATTTCCGGTGACATGCCACAGCCATCATCACTTATGGAGAGACAGATCGTGTGAGTGTCCTCACGCCCTACGGTGACGCTCACAGTCCCTTCCCCATTAATCGCTTGCCCGGCATTGATGCACAAATTCAAGATGGTGCTTTCCATCTGACCGGGATCAATCAGAGCACAAAGTCCTTCCTCATCGCAGGACATGTTGATGACCACATCTGAAGGCAGAGCAATGGACAGCAAATCCTGCATCCCTTCCAGTAATTCTCCAATATCTGTTACCTCCGGTTCCAATTGCTGCTTTCGCGCAAAGGCCAGAAGGCGTTCAGTCAGTGTAACACCCAAATCAACCGCTGCTGTGATACGGGAAAGATGTTCAGGAATTCTCTTCTTGTCAGTTGTCTCAATCAGATGAAGATTGCCAGAAACCGTCGAAAGAATATTGCCAAAATCATGCGCGACCTCACCCGTCAACTTGCCCAGGGATTCAACCCGACGAATCTCCTCCAATCTTTCATCGATGCGTCTTCGCTCGGTCGTCTCAGAGAACAGCCAAACCGAACCACCATCGGGCAGCTGAGACTGGCGTATCTCCAAAACATGCCCCGATTGGTCGGCATATTCCTCAACGCCGGCAAGGCTGACTTCAGATGCTTTATGAGAAAATGCTGATCGTTCGATCAATGCATGCGGCGTCTCTTTTTTCAGATCCGTGGTTTTTGGAAGCCTGAGCAATTCTCGAACCTGAGCATTTTCCGCCTCTATCTGCCCATCTGCGGAGATGATGGCGACACCATCATTGATGTTCTGGAAGACCCGAGCAAACAGCGCATTCTGCTTATTGATCAAATTGGCATGGCGCTCAAGCTTTCTGGCGTTGGCACGAAAAACGCTAAAAGCATCAAACAGCTGCCCGATTTCATCCTTGTGACCAAGTTTATATGGCAAGTCCGTGCGCAAATCCCCAGCAGCAAGTCGACGCATGGCATCAGCAACGTGACGCAGATTTGCAGCAACATATCGCCACACATACATCCCCGATCCAATTGCAATGACCAGACTGATCAGGGCAAGAGCAAAAACCGAGCGCTGAGCGATTGTCAGGTTTCTGGAAGTCTCTGCCCGCGCCAGGGTCAGTCGTTGCTCGGCATCGGAAATCATTGTTGCTGCATGAGTAGCCAGCTGGTCTGAAGCTCGGCGAATACGGAAAAGCGCATTTTCCGAATCCAATTGCGCCGTCAGAATTTGATGCCTCAGCTCAAACAGATTGATCCGCTTACCACCGATCACTGAGACAAGCTCATTCAAACTCTTTTCATTGGAAATCGTCTCTGGTTCAGGCAAGCGTTTGAGAAAAGAGAGATAACGGCGATTGAACTCACCGACTGCAATAAGTTCTTGCGCACGAGCAGCACCTAATGCCTCAGCTGTTAACTGCTGAAGTCTTGCCCAATAGAGGCGTTCATTCAAACTGGCGGTAATGATATCGGCACGACGATTGAAACGGTTCTGCAGCCGTATCAAATCACGATCCATTCGCTTCAACTCGGCTTCGAGCGCACTTTTGGGCACAGATGCTCGCTCAATATCCAGAATTGCCGATCGCATTCTTGCCAGTGGTAAGGATAGCTCCGATTCCGCACCGGCTGTCTTTTCAATTCGAGCAATCGTCTTTAGCGTGGACTGAACATCTGCCGCCAACAAAGCTGGTATCTGAACGGTAATCAGAAAGGGCGCAGATGTCGCCAGGTCCGCAACATCTCTGGAAAGACCAAGCGCGTTTGAGACTTCCGTCAGTGTTTCGCGATGGACGGTTTCAAGCCAACCTTCGGCATTGCGCAGCATTCCAAGCCCAATGCCTGAGACCAATAGAACCACCGCGAAAAGAACTGCAAGAGCGCTGGAGAGCCGAAAGCGGACACTATGAGTGGGGTCTATCGAGGATTTTGCAGGACTAGGAATTTTAGACATCAACGCGCCAACTCATTCACAATTGAAAAACATATCCCTGAGATCGTCTGGTCAACAGGTGAATCGGCTTTGACGGGACTTCCTCAATCTTGCGACGCAAACGCAAAATCAGCACATCAATCGTTCGATCGACATAGCGCTCCATATTGGTGCCTAGTTCTTCCAATAATTCCGGGCGTGTGATGATGCGTTCCGGATTGCGGGCAAAATATTCCAGAAGGCGATATTCGCCATTGGTAAGAGGGATTTCATCTCCCTGATTATCGAGCAACTGACGCTGTTTCAAATCAAGGCACTTGTCACCAAAGTTGATGGACAAACCAGAAGAAACCAAACGTGTTTGCCCATTGCCAAAGCGTCGCAAGACAGCACGAATGCGCGCAATAAGTTCACGAGGATTGAAGGGCTTGGTCACATAATCATCAGCACCGGTTTCCAGGCCAATGATTTTGTCAATTTCATCCCCCACCCCGGTCAGCATGACAATTGGCAGCTGCGATCGTTCACGAATATGGATCGCCAGATCCAGACCCGATTCACCTTTCAAGCGCAGATCAATAAGAGCAAGATTGATTGGAGGTGGATCACCAAGAGCCACAAAATCTGCACTGCCTGCACAGACAACAGTGGAATAACCAGCTTCTCCAAGCAATACAGACAGCGTCTCACTCATTTCGTGGTCATCATCCACGATAGCGATCACTGGCACGTCCTGCATACTGCTCATACTCACTCCCAATGGCTTTTTTTCTTTTCAGGGTAGCACATACTACAGAATGCCAAACCATTGCTTGATTGCAAATATTTCCCAGCCCCGGCTCAACTGTAATATTGTTAACATAAACAGCCAGATCGGTTAATCCTGTTAACGACGCATCGCTGTCCCTGATGGCAAACAAGGCAATACGCTCAAAGGCAAGAACTGACGGCACCCGACCCGAGTATTTGGGTTTTGGTGTCATTACAATGCATTGGGAGGAAAATATGCATTCTTTACTGCCATGGGCCGCTGCTGTTGCTCTGACAATGACCGTCACCGGAGCAAATGCTGCTGACAAATGCACCAATCAGGGTGCTCTGGACACGCTCTATTGCGATATGAACGGTGATATGGTTGCGGACACCCCGACCGATCCATCCAAACTGAATGATCCTGACACCCTGGTCTTTGCCTACACTCCGGTAGAAGATCCTGCCGTTTACGAAGACATCTGGGATCCATTCATCCAGCATCTGGAAAAGGTAACCGGCAAGAATGTTCAGTTCTTTGCTGTGCAGTCCAACTCCGCTGAAGTGGAAGCCATGCGTTCCGGTCGCCTGCATATTGCAGGTTTCTCAACCGGACCAACTCCATTCGCTGTTAATCTGGCAGGCGCTGTCCCATTCGCCATCATGGGTGCTGATGACGGACAATTTGGCTATAAACTTCAGGTTTACACCCAAGCCAACAGCGATATCAAAAAAGTCGCTGACATGGCTGGAAAGCGCATCGCTCATACCTCCCCGACCTCAAACTCAGGCAACCAGGCCCCTCGTGCATTGTTCCCGGCACAAGGCGTAACCCCGGAAAAAGACTATGAGGTGGTCTATTCAGGCTCTCATGATCAATCACTGCTGGGCGTTGTAGCTGGTGATTATGATGCAGCACCCGTGGCATCCGAGGTAGTAGAGCGCATGGCAGCTCGTGGTCTGTATGATCCAAAAGATGTTCGCCTCGTATGGGAGAGCGATCCATTTCCGACCACATCCTACACCCTTGCCCATGACCTTGATCCAAAGCTTGCAGACAAGATCAAGGAAGCCTTCTTCTCTTATGACTTCAAAGGCACCAGCCTTGGCAAGGAGTTCGATGGGGTAAGCAAGTTCATCCCGATCACCTACAAGGACCAGTGGGCAGTTATTCGCCAGATCCAAGCGTCCAACGGTGTGAAATACACGCCTAAAGGCCTCGCAGGAAAGTAACACTTCAATCTCCCTCGCCGCCCCGTTTCCCCACGAGGCGGCTTTTAATTGATGGCGAAAAAATGCTGGAAATCAAAAACTTACAAAAAAGCTACGGGAAAGGTGCGCCTGTCCTCAAAGATCTGAACCTGACTGTCAGGGGAGAACAGGTCCTTTCTGTTATCGGATCTTCTGGCGCAGGTAAAAGCACACTTCTTCGCTGCATCAATCGGCTCGTTGAACCGACATCAGGCACCATCACCCTGAATGGGACCGACTTCACCACCCTGACCAAGAAGGAACTCAGAGTGGAACGCCGCCGGATCGGCATGATCTTTCAAAGCTTCAATCTGGTCGACCGCCTGACAGTGATGGAAAATATCCAGTCCGGCCGATTGGGATATATTTCCACCTGGGCCGCACTTACACGCAGATATCCCAAGGAAGATATTCGTAAGGCTTATCAATTGATGGAACGAGTGGGCATCGCTCACTATGCAAACAAGCGTGCGGACGAATTATCTGGAGGTGAACGTCAACGTGTCGGTGTCGTCCGTGCTCTGATGCAACGCCCGGAAATTTTGCTTGCCGATGAGCCGACAGCATCCCTCGATCCTAAAACCTCCGAACAGATCATGGCACTGCTGCGAAGCCTTGCTGAAGAATTGGATCTTCCCGTCATCATCAATATTCACAACGTGACCGAAGCCAAGGAATACAGCGATCGCATAGTAGGCATGCGTTACGGCAAGATTATCTTTGACGATTTACCCGATGCCCTCGACAAGGAACAGATGGACGAAATCTATTCCGGAACTCCAGCAGAAGATCGTCAGACGATGGGAGCAGCAGCATGAGTGCAATGTCCAAGTCAGGGGACAGCACTCCGGTCGTAACAGATCACTGGAAAAAGCCTCCCTTCATTGAGAACCCGATCATTCGATATGGAGTGATGCTGGCTGTCTTTGCCTATCTTTCCATCACTTTGCTCACTCTGCCAATTGATTGGCAAAGAGCAGCAGAAGGCCTTGAGCGAGCCTCTAGAATTTTCGGAGGGGCATTCCCACCAAGTTTCGAGCGTTCAGGCCTGCTGATCAAAGGATTTCTGGAAAGCTTCAAGATTGCGATTTTGGCAAGTGTAGGCGGTGTCTTACTTTCCGTCCCCCTTGCCTTCATGGCCGCAAAAAACATTGCCCCCAAAAGCATTTATCTGTTGGGGCGTGGCATCATCATCGTAGCCCGCAGCTTCCATCCGGTCATCGTTGCCATTCTTTTTGTAAAAGCAGTTGGTTTCGGCCCTCTGGCTGGCGTTCTCACGCTCGTCGTCTATTCAATCGGATTCGTTGCCAAGCTTTTGGCCGAACGCATCGAGGAAATCGACTTTGGTCAGGTAGAGGCGCTCAAATCAGCTGGCGCGTCATTCATTGCAACGGTTGCCTACGCAATCCTGCCCCAGATCATGCCCCGTCTGGTTGGACTTGGCATCTATCAGCTGGATAGCAACTTACGCGCATCTGCCGTTGTCGGAATTGTCGGCGCGGGTGGTATCGGCGCAACCCTTGCAAATGCCTTTGGTCGCTACGACTATGACTTTGCTCTGGCAATCACCATGGTCATTGTCGGCGTGATCCTGATCTCCGAAGCCTTCAGTGGCGTAATCAGAAAGCGGATATCATGAGCGAGCACATACTTCAGGATAGCTGGGCACGTTACACACCTGTACAACGCTTTCAACGCTTCGCAGCCTATGCGGCAACCGCCCTGATCGTTTCATGGGCGCTTTCAAGTCTGGATATCGTCTGGGCCTGGGTTTGGGATGCTCCCGAACAGGTTTGGGATCTGCTAGACCGCATGATTCCACCAGATCCGACCAACCTGCCCTCCATTCTTGAAGCGATCTGGCAAACCATCAATATCGCGACAATTGCGACAGCCTTCGCGATCATCATTTCGCTTCCTGTGGCGCTGATTGCAGCTCAGAACACGACACCAAATAGGGCAACACTCTGGCTGGGGCGTTTCATTCTGGTTTCATCCCGCTCGGTCAATACACTGATCTGGGCACTACTCTTTGTTGCAATCTTCGGACCCGGGATCATTGCAGGTATCGTCGCCATCATGTTCCGCTCAATCGGATTCTTGGGCAAACTATTGGGGGAAGCGATCGAGGAGATCGATCCAAAACCGATTGAAGCCCTCACCGCCTGCGGCGCCTCAAGACTGAAGGTGATACTCTATGGTATTGTCCCGCAAGTCGCCCCCGCCTTCTTCGCTGTTGCGATCTTGCGATGGGACATCAATCTGCGTGAATCGACCGTTTTGGGATTGGTTGGCGCAGGTGGGATCGGCGTGATCCTGCAGGGATCAATTGATACCTTTAATTGGCCCGAAACCTCCATGGTTCTGCTCACCATTTTGGCATTGGTCATCTTTGGGGAATTTGTCTCCTCAAAGCTACGCGGCAAGATCCTTTAAAAGTCAAAGCCAGGATATCAAATTATCCTGGCCTTTTTTCCTACGCTCGGACTTTATTCTGTTGGTTCAAGCGAAACGATCAGGAAAACGCTAATATTGCACGCATCAACAGACATCATCCTCAATAGATCAAAAATCTCGCTACAGTTCCAACAAACAACAAAGTGTGTTGGCTATCTTTATATCATGTATAGGGAAAAGATTGGTTGCGGGGGCAGGATTCGAACCTGCGACCTTCAGGTTATGAGCCTGACGAGCTACCGGGCTGCTCCACCCCGCGTCACCATGCGCGTATCGCGCCAAACATTCAATGGAACCAATATGCTCCCTAACAGAAGCGCGTCAAGACAGCTATCTTGAATTTGGTTGCGGGGGCAGGATTCGAACCTGCGACCTTCAGGTTATGAGCCTGACGAGCTACCGGGCTGCTCCACCCCGCGTCATTGAAGTGTCATCTTTATAGAAGCATTTTTTTGAAATGCCAGATGAAAATCACCTTTGTCCCCTCTTTTTCAAAAGAAGGATTTTTTGCAGTAAATTGAATGAACTGCCTTTGAACAGGAGACGGCAGATATTCGCCTCTTCTCTTGATCATATCACATTTTGATGGAATTAACCGCGTTCGCGCATTAGGCGAGCCTTGTCACGCTGCCAGTCGCGTTTCTTGGCATCCTGACGCTTGTCATAAGCTTTTTTACCGCGGCAGACAGCGACAGCAAGCTTGGCAATGCCTTTATCATTAAAATACATCTTGAGCGGAACAATGGTCATGCCATCCCGTTGAACAGCATTGACCATCTTGTGGATCTCGCGCTTGTGCAAAAGCAGTTTACGTGGACGCCGCGGATTATGATTAAAGCGATTGCCCTGTACATATTCCTCAATATGGGAATTGATCAGGACAATCTCGCCATTTTCCTCAGAGGCATAAGACTCGGCGATATTGGCTTTGCCTGTACGCAGGCTTTTGACCTCGGTGCCGGTTAGTTGCAAACCGGCCTCGACCACTTCACCAATCTCGTAATTATGTCTTGCCTTCCGATTTTCCGCGACGACACGGTTATTCGGATCTTGTTTCTTTTTCTTAGCCATAGGCCACAAATAGGCCGATTACATCAGACCTGCAAGCTTCATTGCAGATTCGATCTCAGCTTTCACCGGATCTGTTGCTGTCATCATCGGCAAACGGATCTCATTTGCTACTTTGCCAAGCAAGGATAGGCCATATTTGGCTCCTGCCGGAGATGGCTCCATGAACATGGCTTTGTGCAATGGAGACAGAATATCATGCAATTCCAAAGCCTGATCCCAGTTACCCTGACTACAGGCTGCCTGGAAGCGCGAACAGAGCGCAGGTGCCACATTGGCTGTCACCGAGATGCAGCCATGACCACCTTGAGCATTGTAGCCAAGGGCGGTGCCATCTTCACCAGAAAGCTGAATGAACTCAGTCCCCATGGACAAACGCTGCTGTGTTACGCGAGCCAGATCTGCCGTTGCATCCTTCACACCAACGATATTGCTAAAATCCTCATAGAGACGCGTCATGGTCTCGACACTCATATCAATGATGGAGCGCGGAGGAATATTATAGATGATGATCGGAACAGAAACCGATTCAGCAATGGCCTTGAAATGCTGATACAGGCCTTCTTGGCTTGGCTTGTTATAATATGGGGTCACAACCAGAACGCCATCAGCACCAGCTTTCTCAGCATGCTGGGCCAGATCAATCGCTTCCAGGGTGTTATTCGAACCAGCACCGGCCAGTACAGGCACACGTTTGTCGGCAACCTTCAGGCAGGCTTCCACAACCTTTTTATGTTCATCATGACTCAAAGTTGGCGATTCACCCGTGGTACCGACTGGTACCAGCACATTTGTGCCCTCATTGATCTGCCAATCAACAAACGACTCAAAGGCTGAATAATCCACAGCCCCATCGCGAAATGGCGTAACAAGAGCAGTACAGGACCCTTTGAACATCCCCGTTTTCCTTTGCAATTGGATTGCATTTCCTATTGAAGCAATCCGAAAATCCGGCAATTTGCCGAAAATTTATAACAATATGCCAAATTACCACTAATTTCCGGCAAAATGACGAACACTTGGCGACATAACACCATGTTTCTCAATCAGATGCAAGAAAGCAGACAAGGAACACAATGCTAAGGCTATGTTCACCATAATTATGCAAGATTCGTGGCTTAATTCGGTGAAGCATCCACAATCAACAATATTAGCTGATATGAAAAAGTCTCTTAACACCCTTGCCTATGCATCTGTGTTTTCTATGTTGGTGCCCGGTCTGGCCCTGGCACAGGCCATACCATTGCCCAAACCACGCCCAGGTCCTTCCATCAGCTATACACCTGCACCCACGACGAGCAATTCGTCAATAGGGGCTGTGATTGATGGCACCCAAAATAGCGTTGCATCTTTTCCGCAAAACTTGAGAATTTTGCCCAAAACAAAGCCTGGTCTGGCCCCATTGCAGCAATCTACTGCTCCAGCCGTCGCAGCAGTGACACAGGTTGCAACACCCGCCGCACAGACTGCAATACTTCCAAAAGTAACAACAACCAACAATGGCATTGCCGCCCAGAGAGGCAGCTTGAAGCAAGCTCTGGATGCCCTGTCACGCAAGAAATCGAAAACCGCACTGGCCATTCATAAGGGCATGAAGCGTTCCTTGGACCGGGTGATCCTGACCTATATCCTGACCATAGGCGGGTATCGAGGTCTCCCTGCATCCGAGATAAAGGCCTTTTATGACCGCAAGCGCCAATGGCCAAGTCGCTCTCTGGTTGCAAAACGCATTGAAGAAGCAGTGACGCGCCAAACCCCGTCAGGCCGTGCAACGGCAAGAGCTTTCGGATCCAGCATCCCCAAGTCCACGACTGCTGGCATTGAGGTCGCTATTTCCCACGTCAAAAGCGGCAACAAGAAGCAAGCGGCCAAGATCATTCGCCCGATCTGGCGCTCCAATAAGCTATCAAGCAAGCTGGAAAAGCGGATCTTGTCCAATCTAGGCTCAGTTCTTTCTCGTTCTGATCACAAGGCCCGTGCCGACTATATGCTTTACCGGGAACGTGCAAACGGTGCCCTACGCATGAAGCGCTATCTGACCAAGGGTCAAGGTGCTTTGGTGGATGCACGTATCGCTGTAATCCGTCGCCATAAAAGCGCAAAATCAAAACTGAACGCGGTTCCCTCTTCCTTGCGAAAAGACCCAGGATATATCTTCTCCAAGATCCAGTATCTACGACGTACCGGACAAGAGAATGCTGCAGCCAATCTGATGCTCAAGGCGCCACGCGACGTTTCCAAGCTGGTCAATCATCGAGAATGGTGGATCGAACGTCGACTGTTATCCCGCATCATGCTCAATAAAGGAAATGCCAAAACCGCCTATAGCATCGCCGCACGCCATACTGCGCAGCGTCACAAAGACATCTCGGAAGCCGAGTTTCATGCCGGTTTCTTTGCCCTTCGCTATATGAACAACCCCAAAACAGCGGCTGTCCATTTTGAGCGCAGTTGGCAGCAAGCAAAGCGCAAGCGCGATAAATCACGTGGTCTCTATTGGCAGGGACGTTCATGGGAAGCTGTCGGCAATCGCAATAACGCTACAAAATTCTACAAGGCAGCCGCAAATCCAACCGTTTATTACGGACAACTGGCACTCGAAGAATTAGGCCAGAAGACCTTGCGTCTCTCCAGCCCTCCAAAAGCAACAGCACAGCAAAAAACCGCCTTCAATGGCCGCGAGTTGGTGCAAGCTGTCAAGCGCTTGAAACAGGTCGGACATGCCAAACGTGCTGGCCCTATCTTGCGTCATCTGGCACGCAGCCTACCAAATATTTCCGAGATCGCCCTCACCCACCAACTGGCACAGAGCTATGGTCTGCATCAGAATGCAGTCCAGATTGGTCAGATTGCACTCTCCCGTGGCATGCCGGCTGATACCTTGGCATTCCCGCTGAATGTCATCCCGCGTTCCGCCAAAACCAACGGCGTCGACATCGCCATGATCTATGCACTGGCAAAACAGGAAAGTGTCTTCAATATTGCAGCAGTTTCCAGCGCCAATGCCCGTGGCTTCATGCAAATGCTGCCTGCAACGGCCAAGCGCACCGCCAAGAAAATGGGTGTCCGCTTTTCAAAAGCCAAAATGACAACGGATGCCAAATATATCATCAATCTGGGCAGCTACCACCTCAAAGGCCTGCTTGATCGCTTCAACGGCTCTTATATCATGACGTTCGCAGCTTACAATGCTGGTGCCGGACGTCCCCCTCAATGGGTCAAGCGCTTTGGAGATCCACGCTCACGTCGCACAAGTGCCATCGATTGGGTGGAACGCATTCCATTCACCGAAACCCGGGATTATGTTAAAAAGCTGACCGAAAATTTACAGATCTATGAAGCTCGCATTCATGGTCGCAAACTTGATATCAGCAAGGACCTCAAACGTGGCCGACCGGACTGATTTCATTTCTCATTGCATTTGCCAAAAGAACCAGTTCAGCCCTGCTTGGCAGGGCTGAGAAATACAGATAGTCTCCTCCCGTCTGCGATTTGCTATCATTTGGCATCTCGCTATTGCTGGCAAAGTCACAAGGACAAGACCCAATGAGCCTCAATGAGACCGTCGAGACAGATCTCAACGTCCATCACTTCGAATTCACGGCCACGGACGGCCTCAATTTGCGAGGCGAAATATTTGGTGAACGTCTCAGTAAAAATCTTCCGGTTTTTTGCCTCCCTGGTCTTACGCGAAATGCCAAGGATTTTCATCCTTTGGCAGAACGACTCGCCCGGGATCCCGACAATCCGCGTCTTGTCCTGATTTTGAATAGCCGTGGGCGTGGCACATCAGACTACGATTCCAATTCTGCCAATTATGATATCCTCACCGAAGCCAATGATGCATTGCATGCTCTTGCTGCTGCAGGACTGGAAGAAGCAATCTTCATTGGAACCTCGCGTGGGGGGCTTTTGACCATGGCTATCGCAGCTTTACGCCCCGGTGTGATAGCAGGTGCGGTTCTCAACGACATTGGGCCAGTAATCAACGCTCAGGGTCTGGCAAGGATCAAAACCTATCTTAGCAAGGCGAAGCCTGTCACCAGTTGGGATGATGCAATCACCTATATCAAAGAAGCCAATTTCGGCATGTTCCCGGCATTATCGGAGGAGCAATGGCAAGCTTTCGCCCATATGACCTTCAAGGAGGAGAATGGTAAACCCGTCCGCGACTTTGATATCGCCATAGCCAAAGCCATTGATGCAGTGGATCTCAGCCAACCACTACCAGATGCATGGCCCCAATTTCTCGCTATGTCACATGCGCCGGTGTTGGTTCTGCGCGGTGAAAAGTCCGATATCCTGGCCAGAGAGACCGCAAAAGCAATGACAAAGCGGCACCCGGACTGCAAGTTGATTGAAATAGAAGGTCAAGGACATGCCCCAATGTTCCTTGTCGATAGCCTGAACGAGCAGATCGCACAGGAGCTCGCCAAAATGGACAAAAAACATGCTCAAAGGCTGGCTCGAGCAGAGCCTGAAAGCGATCACTCCTAGTAGCGGCAGGCAAACAATGGATCAAAAATTAGTCACATATCCGCATTTTGATCAGGCTTTCAGAGAAAAATTTGAAGACTTGTTACGCTGGCGCAGAGATATTCGTCACTTTGAGCAAACGTCTGTCGACCCAAGATTGATCCAGTCCTGCCTGACCATGGCCAATCTCGCCCCTTCTGTCGGCCTCAGTCAACCTTGGCGTTTTGTGGAGCTGGAAAATCCCGCACGGCGAACAAAAGTCATACGATCCTTCGAAAAATGCAATGCGAGCGCCCTTCAAGCCTATGAAGGTGAAAAACGGCATCTTTATACCAGCCTGAAACTGGAAGGTCTCCGTCAGGCTCCCGTTCAATTCGCTGTCTTTTGCGATGAAAGAACATCCAAGGGCGATGGCCTCGGCAAACAATCCATGCCGGAGATGCTAAACTATTCAGTCGTCACCGCCATATACAGCTTCTGGCTTGCCGCTCGCGCTCATGGTCTGGGAGTAGGCTGGGTGTCAATTCTCGAACCAAGTGAAATCCGAGAAGCCTGCGATGTTCCGGACCATTGGTCTCTTATCGCCTATCTCTGTGTGGGTTGGCCTGCCCTTGATCCCAACATCAGCCCTGAACTGGAACGAAGGGGTTGGGAAAATCGCCAACCCCACCCAGATTTCTACAAGAAGCTTTGAGCGATCAGCGTGTCCCAAACTGCTACCTATCAGCGGCGGCAGTTCCTCGGTCACTCATGAGCGTCAAACCGAATAGTGCTGCCAGACCCAATTCTGTGCTGATCGCCAGCAAGATACCCAGCCCGGCAATTCCATAGCTCAACTCCCACAATCCGAGCAATGCAAGCCCCGTCAGCATGACAATGCTACCTTTCGCAACACCATTGCGCATGGAGCTTGCTGATAAGTCTCGAACAGCCCAATAAAGCCCTGATAAGCCGATAAACAAAAATCCTGCCCGGCGAGCCATCAATATGGACTCTGGGACAGCTTCGATACCAAACAGCCAGTGGATAAGACTTGGCACCACAAGAAGACACAGCGCCAATATGGTGCAGATTGCTGCGATTAGGATACATAACAGTCGATAGGACATTTCTCTTCCCATTGTATATTTCAGGCTGAGATGGACAGCCCTTCAACCGCGTCGAAACCCTCGAATTGCGGCGGTCCCGCATAACCTACCGTTGGCTTGGCCCGGCTATGGGACTCCTTGAATTGCCGCGATTTGGTCCAGGCTACAAAGCTTTCTTCATTCCGCCAAATCGCATGGGAAGCATAGAGGACATAGCCATCACTTTCAGATCCCTTTAAAAGATCAAAATGTACAAAGCCGTCAAAATCCAGCAACTTGCTATCACGGCTGCGCCAAATCTCTTCAAAGGCTGCCTCGTCTCCCACCTTCACTCGGAACCGATTCATCGCCACAAACATGATCCATTACTCCCATAGTCCAAAAATATTCATATACATAGCTAGTAATTTGACATGTCGATAAAGTCCACACAAAGAACGACTCAAAACCATAAAGTGCATTGACACATTCGTTGCAACCAAGCACATAATTCCCTTGCACTTGTCAATCAAGTCGATAAAAATATTGGAGATTTTTTTCAATTTTGGAGATTGCCTTGTTCGGACGGCAAAAAGAAGAATCTGCAACAGTTGTCAATCTCCTGGCCGATCAGGTCAGGCGCGATATCTCCTTTGGTGTTCTACCACCAGATACAAAACTGAAGATCGAAGAGCTGCGTGGTCGTTATGGTGGTTCGGCCCATAGCCTTCGCGAAGCCTTGCGTCTTCTTTCCAATGAAGGTTTGGTTGAAGCAACCGCACAACGTGGCTTCCGGGTCAGTTCCGCCACACTGGACGACCAACAAGATATCATGCGCTTGCGCCGAGAGATTGAAACAACCGGTCTACGTTGGGCTATGGAACACGGCGATCTGCAGTGGGAAGGCCGCATCATGGCCGCGCAGCATGCCTTGAAAGCCATCACCACACAATTGCAACAGGATCCGACTGGTTTTGCGCTGGATTGGGATGAAGCCAACCGCCATTTCCATGCAACTTTGATCGAAGCAAGCCGGTCTCCACGTCTGATGGAAATTCAAAACAGCCTGTTCGAGCAAAGCCGCCGATTCCGTTTGGCAGCCTTACGTGAAAGCCAGATCGATTTTGAAGCAACACTCACCGTCATCAACGAGCTCGTCGCCGCCATATTGACGAAGCAGGAAACTGAAGCCGTCAACATTCTTCAGAAGCTTATCATTCACTAGAACTGGCAAGAGTCACCTATGCCAGCCTCATCAAAACTGATTGATTGAATACGAACCAAAGATAATCCAATTTGGGAGGATATCCATGTTCACTATCTCACGCAGAAAAGTTGCCAGCCTTCTGGTTGGCGGCGCTATCGCAGCCAGCAGCTTCGCAGCAACAGCATCTCTCGCTCAAGCAGCTGACAAGATCACCGTCGGCGCCCTGCGCTTCACCTCACATTCCGCAAGCTTTGTCGCCTTTGAGCGCGATTATTTCAAAGATCAGGGGCTGGATGTCGAGTTCAAGTTCTTCCAGGCAGCTCAACCTATGGCCGTTGCCATTGCATCCGGCGACGTGGATTTTGGTGTTACTGCTATTTCCGGTGGCCTGATCAATCTGGCAGAAAAAGGCGCGATCAAGGTAATCGGCGGTGCTTTACACGAGGAGCAAGGCATTGATGGTCAGATGATTCTGGCTTCCAAAAAAGCCTTTGACGCAGGCCTGAAGACACCTGCAGATCTGAAAGGCCACAGCTATGGCATCACCCAGGCTGGCTCCTCCTTCCATTACATGGCGCACAAAATCGCACAAAAAGAGGGCTTTGCCGGATCTGAGATCAAGGTCAAGCCACTGCAGAAAGTCGGTGCTATCATCGGTGCTCTGAAATCCGAGCAGATCGACGCCTGGTCCATCGTACCGCATATCGCCAAAGGCCTTGCAAAAGCACCAACCGTCGAGCTGATCGGTAAAGTCGCTGACTATATCCCTGATTATCAGGTCACCACTGTCTTCACCTCTGCCAAGAATGCAGCTGAGAAGAAAGAATTGGTCAAGAAGTTCCTCACTGCTTTCTCAAAAGGCGCTGATGACTTCAATGCTGCTCTGGTAGACAAAACCGCTGGCGATCAAGCTGCAGAAGACATGGTCAAGCTGATCCACAAATATGTCTACACTTCTCGCCCATATGAGAAGGCAGCTCCATCCATCCGCAATGGTGCGATGCGCATCAACAAGGATGCCAAGCTAAATGTGACCAATGTGAAAGATCAGCTGTCCTGGTTCCAGTCAGAAGGTCTGGTTTCCAAAGACATCACCATCGATATGCTTATTGATGACAGCTTTGTAGAAACCTACTAAGCCACGCAAATTCAGCAATTGGGGGATCTGGCACATCCAGATCCCCCTTTTCAATCCCCGCTTACAGGCCCCAAGGGCCGGAGGTACAGGATATGGATCTGCACCTTGAAGGTATTTCCCATACTTACGGCGATATCAAGGTTCTGGAAGATATCAACCTGACGATCAATGACGGCGAAATCGTCTGCATCGTTGGCCCATCTGGCTGCGGCAAATCCACTCTTTTGCGCTTCATCGGTGGTCTGGAACGACCCGATAAAGGCCAGGTTCTGCAAATGGGTCACCCCCCGGTGGATAGTCTCAATCCGCTGACCTACATCTTTCAGGATTTTGCACTTCTGCCTTGGCGAAGCGTTCGCGGCAATATCTCTCTCGTTTTGGAGGATCACGGGATAAAAGGTAAAAAAGCCGACCCCATTATCTCTGATGTCTTGGCCCGAACCAACCTGAGCGAGTTTGCCAAGGCCTATCCTCGACAGCTTTCCGGCGGCATGAAACAGCGTGTAGCCATTGCCCGTGCTCTGGCAGTCCGTCCGGCTGTCATGCTGATGGACGAGCCACTCTCCGCTCTGGATAGTCAAACCCGCGAACTGCTGATGGATGATCTGATTGATTTGTGGGAGCGAGATCGTTTCACCGCTTGTTACGTCACCCATAACCTCAATGAAGCAGTTCGTCTGGGACACAAAATCGTGGTTCTTTCGCGTCGACCGGGTAAAATTCGAGAAATCGTCGACATTGACCTCCCCCTAAATCAACGCAAAGATCATTCCGAACTTCTGGATCAAAAGCAAAAACAACTCTGGTCCATCATGCGAGAAGAAGCCCGCGCAGCGGATAAGGAACTGGTCCATGGCTAATATTAGTACGATCCAAGCAAAAGCCAAGGATAAGGCAACCACACCTCAACCAATCCCCCTTGTAAAAAATGACCCCATCAAAGCCAAAGTTCCTTTTCGTGGTGGTGGGTTCCAGCCAAAATCTCTGGGCCTTCTCAGCCCAATTGTTTTCATCACACTCATCAGTTTATGGGAAGTTGGCTCCAGAACCGGCTTCATTTCCAATCTGGTCCTACCAGCCCCTTCAGAAGCATTTGAGGCCTTCATGCAGCTTGCTCGCTCTGGCATGCTCTGGACACATCTTTCAGCTTCCTTGCAGCGCCTGCTGATTGGCTGGTCATTAGGGAGCATGCTCGGCATTTTTGTCGGCCTGCTTATCGGCCTGTCATCCGTTGCACGTGCCGGTCTCTCTCCTCTTGTCTCTGCAATCTTCCCAATCCCGAAGATTGCTCTTCTACCGCTTTTCATCATCTGGTTTGGCATCGGCGAAGGCTCCAAAGTCGCCACTATCCTGTTCGGCACTTTCTTTCCGACCGTTATTGCCACCTATGGCGGGGTCGATAATGTGGATCGCAATCTCATTCGCATGGGCCAATCCTTTGGTCTCTCCAAATCATCCATTGTCCGCAAAATCATCCTGCCGGGGGCCCTGCCCGCGATTCTGTCCGGCTGTCGGATCTCTGCATCCATCGCCATCATCTTGTTGGTCGCCGCCGAGATGATCGGTGCAGAATTTGGCATCGGCGCCTATATCCTGTTGGCAGGCAGTCTCTTTGCACCTGACCAGTTGATTGCAGGTGTCGCCATGCTCTCCATCATGGGCCTGTGTTTTGCCTGGCTCATCGGCAGAGCGGAGAAATTCTTCCTGTCATGGCGTTAACATCAAATAAAAACGAAAAAAGCGGCTCCCTGTAATAAGCGAGCCGTTTTTTTCGATCAGATATTTCGATTATTGATTATCGGCCAAGATCATGTCTGATGCTTTTTCGGCAATCATTACGACAGGAGCATGAGTGTTGCCGGAGGTAATCATCGGCATGATGGATGCATCCACCACCCGAAGTCCCTCCAATCCATGAACCTTGAGGCGCTTATCGACTACAGCCATAGGATCATCGCCCATTTTTGCCGTCCCGCAAGGGTGAAAAATGGTCGTTCCAACATCACCCGCGGCTTTGAGCAAATCCTCATCACTCCGATAAACAAGCCCGGGTTTGATTTCCTCTGGCTCATATTGCGACATGGTCGAAGTCGCCATGAGCTTGCGCGCATGACGAAGTGACTCGATCGCAACCTGCTTATCCATTTCTGCACTTAAATAGTTTGGCGCAATGATGGGAGCGTCATAGGGATCGCTAGAACGCAGGCTAAGTGTTCCTCTGCTTTCTGGGCGCAAATTACACACAGAGACCGTGATCGCCGGGAAGTCATGCAAGGGATCACCAAACTTGTCCAGAGACAATGGTTGCACGTGATATTCAATATTCGGCGTCGCCACTTGATCATTGGATTTGGTGAAAATGCCAAGCTGGCTCGGCGCCATGGCCATGGGACCTGAGCGCTTCATGGCATATTCCAGCGCTATCATGGCCTTTCCCCAAAGGCTTTTCTGCCGTTCATTCAGCGTTAGCGCGCCTTGGATCTTGAAGATGGTACGCAGCTGCAAATGATCCATGAGATTGGCACCAACCCCTTCCAGATTGTATGTCATCTGGATGTTATGCTTGGCCAACTCAGCCACAGGTCCAATACCAGAGAGCTGCATAATTTGTGGCGATCCAATCGCACCTGCTGCCAGCAGGACTTCACGACCAGCATGAAGGACAGACGGCCGTCCCTGCACACTCAGCTCCAACCCGGTCACCTTGTTGCCCTCCAGAAGCAACTTCTCAGCATGGGCATGCTTCATAATCGTCAGATTGGAACGATCTTTGACCGGATGCAAAAAGGCATCAGCTGATGACCAGCGTACTCCACCCTTCTGGTTCACCTCGAAATAGGCCGAACCATCATTGAATCCATCATTGGGATCTTCCGCCTTGGGAATACCCATCTCGGAAGCAGCCTCACGCACAGCATCCAGAATATCCCAACTCAAGCGCTGATGTTCGACCCGCAATTCACCATCCTGATTATGCAGCTCGTCTTTTCGCGTTTGATGGCTCTCGGATTTCAGGAAATAGGGAAGCACGTCATCCCACCCCCAACCATCATTGCCCATCTGACGCCAACCATCATAATCAGCGCTTTGGCCGCGCATATAGATCATGCCATTGATAGAGGAGCAGCCCCCCAGAACCTTGCCACGAGGATAGATCAGCTCACGGCCATTCAAGCCTGCATCTGCCTCAGTCTTGAAACACCAGTCAGTACGAGGGTTATTGATACAATAGAGATAGCCAACAGGAATACGCACCCAGTGATAGGCATCAGAACCACCAGCCTCGAGCAGCAGAACCTTATTCCTTGGATCTGCACTCAACCGATTGGCCAGCACACAGCCGGCGGAACCGGCGCCAACGATCACATAATCCCATGTTCCCAATTCTTGCCGATCATCAGCCATTCCATTCCCCCAGACTTGTCTTTCCCGTCGGCCTTACCAGCCGATCCAAACATTGTGGTAAAGACTATAGCCACGCATGGTGGACATCACCATATCCCCTTTGGAACACCAGTTGCGCAAAATGATCGCACTTGGCGCTGAGTACCAATCCAAAAAGAAAAACCCGCTATGGATCATTCCATAGCGGGTCTCACACTTCATCATAAAACCATTCGCTGGCTTAGCTTGCTTTTTTACGGGCAGCCATACGCGCACGGATGGAATCCAGTCCAGTATGTGGCGTCGCCGACAGCAGTGTTTTGGTATAATCATGCTGAGGATTATCAAACACCTTATCCCGGCTGCCATTCTCTACAATTTCGCCGAAATACATCACCATCACCCGATCCGCCAGATAGCGAACAACTGACAGATCATGCGAGATGAACAGGTAGGAGAGGTTGAACTCGTCCTGTAGATCTTTCAGCAGATTGAGGATCTGTGCCTGAATGGACAAATCCAGTGCAGAGACCGGTTCATCCAGCACCAGGATCTTCGGGTTCAGCATCAGGGCGCGGCCAATGGCGATACGCTGACGCTGACCACCTGAGAACATATGCGGATAACGACCGAAATGCTCCGGCTGCAAACCAACCTTCAGCAGCATTTCCATCGCACGATCACGGCGTTCACCTGCAGACATCTCACTATGGTTGATGACCAGAGGCTCCTCCAGAACCGCTCCAACCTTCTGACGAGGATTGAGAGAACCATATGGGTTCTGGAACACGATCTGCACTGTACGGCGCATCTCTTCGGTCACAGTCTGGTGAGCGATATCAATATCTTGACCACCAATAGTCAACTGACCAGAGGTCTGGGCATCAATCAATGTCAGAATGCGTGCAAGGGTCGACTTACCGCAGCCGGATTCCCCAACCAAAGCCAGCGTTTCACCTGCATGCAGATCGAAATCAATGCCTTTAAGCGCCCGAACGGTTTCGGTTTTACCAAACAAACCAGCTTTGGACACATAGTCACGAGTAATGCCACGCACACTCAGGACAGGATCTTTTGTCTCATTCATGATGCATTGGCCTCATCTGATTTGGAAAACCCACTGCCATTCTCTTGCGCAAAATCGCTCACAGTTGGCAAACGATCACCGGTCGCATGTTCCGGCAAAGCAGATAGCAAGGCCTTTGTATAAGGATGGCTTGGCGCTTCGAACAGCTCCAACACACCTGCCTCTTCCATCTGCTCACCGTTATATTGCACGACAACACGGTCAGCAGTCTCTGCCACAACACCCATGTCATGGGTGATCATGATCAGAGCCATGTCGCTCTTCTGCTGAATGTCCATGAGCAAATCCAAAATCTGCTTCTGAATGGTCACATCCAACGCAGTGGTTGGTTCATCAGCAATCAGCAGTTTGGGCTGACAGGCAATCGCCATGGCAATCATCACACGTTGACATTGGCCACCTGACATTTGATGTGGGAAGCTGGAGAGGCGCTTCTCTGGATCAGGGATACCAACCGCCTCGAAGAGTTCAATAGCACGCTGACGAGCCTGCTTACGATCCATGTCCAAATGAGTTCTCAGCACTTCACCAATCTGGAAACCGACGGTAAAGCAGGGATTAAGACTGGCAATTGGCTCCTGAAAAATCATGGAGATGTCTTTACCAATCACCTGCCGCCGCTCTTTGGATGTCAGTTTGGTCAGATCGCGACCATCAAACTCCATGATATCGGCTTTGACCGTCGCGGAATCAGGAAGCAAACCCATGGTCGCCAGCATGGCAACGGATTTGCCGGAACCGGACTCACCAACAATGGCTAGAACCTCACCTGCTTTGACATCGTAATTGACGCCTTTCAAAGCCCGAAACTGACCTGTAGCAGTGGCAAATTCAACGGTCAGGTTGCGAATTTTCAATAATGACATATCACATCCCTCCCTTATGAACGCTTCAGTTTCGGGTCAAGCGCATCGCGCAGACCGTCACCGATCAGGTTGATGGCTAGCACTGTGACCAGGATGGAAATACCCGGGAAGGTCACAACCCACCAGGCACGCAGAATGAACTCACGCGCCTCAGCCAGCATGGTGCCCCATTCCGGGGTTGGTGGCTGCGCGCCCATTCCAAGGAAACCAAGGGCTGCTGCATCCAGAATCGCATTCGAGAAGGACAATGTCGCCTGCACGATAAGCGGAGCAGTACAGTTAGGCAGAATGGTCAAGAACATCAGCCGCAAGGAACCTGCACCGGCTACACGAGCAGCAACCACATATTCACGTTCCCGCTCTGCCATGACCGCGGCGCGGGTCAGTCGCACAAAATGGGGCTGCAAGACGATGGCAATTGCGATCATAGCGTTGACAAGGCCAGGGCCAAGAACAGCCACCAGAACCAAAGCCAACAGCAAGCTTGGGAAAGCAAGGATCACATCCATCACGCGCATGATGATTGTATCCGTGCGACCACCATAAAAACCGGCAATCAGACCGAGAACGATACCACCGGTCAGTGCGATGGTCACAACCACAACACCGACGAACAGCGAGAAACGAGAGCCCATGATCAGGCGAGACAGAATATCGCGACCAACGGCATCCGTTCCGAGCATATAAGTGGTGGATCCACCATCTTCCCAGAATGGAGGCAACAACAGCGCATCACGATATTGATGATTGGCTTCATGCGGTGCCAGCAATGGTGCCAACAAAGCAATTGCAACAAGAGTGAGGAACACACACAGGCCGATCACGGCACCGCGGTTCTCACTGAAATAGTACCAGAACTCCTTCAGCACAGCCTTGGTCGACTGTCGGGAGACTTCATTGATTGTATCAGACATATCTATATTCCCGATCAGTGATGGCGAATGCGTGGGTTGATGAAGCCATAGAGCAGGTCAACCGTGAGGTTAACTACCATGACCACCACAGCAATCAGCAACAAACCGCCCTGCACCACCTGGTAGTCACGACGGAAGATGCTATCGACCATCCATTTGCCAATGCCCGGCCAGGAAAAAATGGTCTCTGTCAGGATCGCACCCGCCAGCATCACACCAACCTGCAAGCCGATGGTCGTGATCACAGGGATCAAGGCATTGCGTAGCGCATGCATGCCAATCACGCGGAAACGAGACAAGCCCTTGGCTCGTGCGGTCCGGACATAATCCTCACCCAGCACTTCCAGCATCGCCGAACGTGTTTGACGAGCAATCACAGCAAGTGGGATCGTCGCCAACACAATGGATGGCAGGATCAAATGTGAGACCGCAGATTGAAATGCGCCTTCTTCTCCGGACAAAAGAGAGTCGATCAGCATAAAGCCCGTCACAGACTCAAAATAGAACATCACGGAAATTCGGCCAGAAACCGGTGTCCAACCAAGCCAGCCCGAGAAGACGATAATGGCAAGCAAGGCCCACCAGAAAATCGGCATGGAATACCCAACCAGAGCTGACGTCATCACGGTATGGTCAAAGACGGATCCGCGTTTCACAGCCGCAATAACACCTGCAGGTATACCAATACTGACCGCAATGATAATCGCAACCAGGGACAATTCCAGGGTTGCAGGGAACAGAGCGAAGAACTCATCCCACACTGGTTTGCGGGTCACGGTGGAGATTCCAAAATCTCCCTGAAACAAGCCGAAGAGATAGTCGAAATATTGCTCATAGATTGGGCGATCAAAGCCGAACGATTTTTGCAATTCTGCATAGCGCTCTGGAGAAATTCCACGCTCACCCACCAACAGCAAGATAGGATCACCTGGCAGCAAGCGAATAAAGAAAAATGCCACCAGTGTCACGCCGATAAAGGTGGGAAGCAGCATCCCGACCCGACGCAATAGGAAACCAAACATGGTTATTGTCAGTCCATTTTTTGGGGAGACAGCGGATTTAGCTGATCAATCCCGATCATTTATCGCATTTCAAGCATCATGCCGTACCCCACAGCTGACCTTGAAAATTCGGGCTCTTCTAACCGCGAACAAGACCTTTGTCTAGAATCTTCTACCTGCATTTCAAATTGGCAAAATTCATTCACAAAACCAATCCAGCAAGATCTGACAAAATTGGCCGTCTCAACAGCTCTTGGATAAGCAGGCTGGTTTTCTCATCAGAAAAACTGGCGCAGCAATGCCTCTGGAACCCGGAATCTATCATCCAGTATAAACGAACAAAGGCGGGAAATCCCGCCTTTGCCTTGATCAAAATTACTTGATGTCAACACCGTAGAAAATGTGCCCCCCAAGCGGATCAATCTTGAAGTTGGACACTTTCTTGCTCACTGGTTTGTAAACAACAGAGTGAGCAATAGTTGCCCAAGGAGCTTCTTTCTTGAAGACCACCTGAGCTTCTTCATACAGTTTTGTGCGCATCGCAGCATCTGAGGTCTGCTTTGCTTTCAACAGCAGATCATCAAACTCTTTGTTACACCAACGTGCACGGTTGCCACCTGCCTTGGCAGCATCACAGCCGAGCAGAACATACATGAAGTTGTCCGGGTCACCATTATCACCGGTCCAACCCAGCAAAACAGTCTCATGTTCGCCATTGTTGGAACGCTTCAGATACTCACCCCATTCAAAGGTAACGATCTCTGCGTCGACACCAACAGCTTTCCAGTCAGCCTGAATAAGCTCGGCCATACGGCGAGCATTCGGGTTGTAAGGACGTTGCACAGGCATAGCCCAGATATTGGTTTTCATGCCGGATACACCAGCCTCAGCCAGTAGCTTCTTCGCAGCTTCAGGATCATATGGATCGTCCTGAACCTTGTCGTTGTAAGACCACATGGTTGGCGGGATCGGGTTTTTGGCAGCTTTACCAGCACCCTGGAAAACCGCATCCAGAATTGCCTGCTTGTTGATCGCCATGTTCAATGCTTTACGAACCCGAACATCCTTGAACTTGTCCATCTCATTGTTATAGGCCAGATAGCCAACATTGAGACCTTCCTGCTGCATCAGATTGATGGAGTCATCTTTCTTCATCGCGTCAATATCTGCAGGATTTGGATAAGGCATCACATGACACTCACCCGCCTTCATCTTCTGATAGCGAACAGAAGCATCGGGTGTGATTGAAAAGATCAGATTGTCGATTTTTGCCTTGCCCGCCCAATAGTCTGGATGCGCTTTATAGCGGATGACCGCATCTTTCTGATAGGCAACAACCTGGAAAGGACCCGTACCGACAGGGTTCTGGTCAAAAGTCTCCTTGGTGCCTGCCTTATCCATTGCTGCTGCATATTCAGCAGAATGAATAGATGCAAAATCCATGGCCATATTGGCGATGAATGGTGCTTCCGGCTTGGTCAGAACGAATTTGACCGTGTGATCGTCAACTTTGACAATTTCCTTGATCAGGCTGTCCATGGACATGCCACCGAAATATTCGTAAGTACCACCAGATACTTTGTTATATGGATGGTTCTCGTCTTTCTGGCGCATGAAAGAAAAGATCACATCATCAGCATTGAAATCGCGACTAGGTGTGAAGCCTTTGGTGGTGTGGAATTTCACGCCCTTACGCAGATTGAAAGTATATTCCAGACCATCGTCAGAAACGCTCCAGCTTTCAGCCAATCCAGGAACAACTTCCGTAGTGCCGATTTTAAACTCAGCCAAACGGTTATAAATGTTCTTGGATGAAGCATCAAAGGTGGTACCTGCCGTGTAAAGGGAAGGGGTAAAACCTTCCGGGCTACCTTCTGAGCAATAGACCAGGGTCTTTGCTTGCGCAGTAGCTGTCATGACAACAGCAAGCGCGGATGCAGCCAAGACTTTTGAAAGCAACTTCATGATGTTTCCCTCACAATTTTATTTTTGAATCCCGAACTTGTAAAACCCGCCCCTCCCATGAGGCACGTCTATCAAGCATTATTTTTATCGAGCCAGGATCTCCATCCCGGCCTACATTCTTCTGCACCAAAGTCGAATACAATATGCCTCGAAAAGCAATGGTCAAAACAGAATTTTGCACCTCTTTTCAGGGAAATATGTATACAAAATTTTTCCATAGCCGCATGAGAGGAAAGAAAACCCCCAAAGACCAATCAGCAGTTAGAATTTTGTTCCTTCAAGGGTCGCGTCTGCTTTTGCAACCAGAGAATTTCATCTTCATTCAAACAACTTTCCATCTCACATGCAACCTGTTCATGATAATCATCAAGCCAGGCAATTTCATTTTTTGAAAGCAAGGATGGATCAATCATGCGCGTCTGAATAGGAACCAGCGTCAGATCCTTGAAACCAAGAAAATCATTTCCGTCCGAGACGATCTCGATCAGATTTTCAATTCGAATACCAAACTTACCCGCTTGATAATAGCCAGGTTCATTGGTCACGATCATACCAGCTTCCAGCTCCACAGGGCGCGAAGGCTTTTCGATCTTCTGCGGCCCTTCATGCACGGAGAGGAAATGCCCTACCCCATGGCCAGTACCATGATCATAATCCATGCCATATTGCCAAAGCGGCTGCCGGGCAATCGCATCAATATGATGACCTTTGGTCCCAACTGGGAATTTCAACTTGGCAAACTGAATATGACCTTTGAGAACAAGCGTATAAGCCTTCTTCACTTCATCTGATACATCAGAGAAACAGACCGTGCGGGTCGCGTCGGTCGTACCCAGGAAATATTGACCGCCTGAATCGAGCAGGAACACGGAAGTCTCCAAAAGTTCGCCATTACTCTCTTCCGTCACCGAATAATGGCACATCGCACCATTGGCATCGACAGCGGCAATGGTGGTAAAGCTCGGCTCAATGAAGCCCTCAATTGCTTGACGCTCCGCCAAAATGCGCTCGGAGACTTCCATCTCGGAAATTGGATTGCCGGCCTTGGCGCGAGAAACTGCTTCTTCATCCAGCCAGCGAAGCGTACGGATCCATGCAGCAGAATCAATCTTTGCCGCTTCCGCAATACCAGCCCTCTCGGTCGGGTTCTTGATTGCCTTGGCAAAAGCAACCGGCCCGCGTTCCAGCGTAACTTGCCCACCAGCGCGCTCAACCGCTGCAAATGCCGCATATGGTGCGTAGTCAGGATCGATAAGAACCCGCTCATCACTTCCAACGAGCTCTTCAATAGAGGAAAGAAACTGGTCAGCCTCCTTGAGAACCACACCATTCAATCTCAATTCAGAGAGATCTTCGGGAAGCTTCTGACCATCCACGAACCAATGCCCTTCCCCGCTCTCGTTGAGCAAGAAGAAGGAATGCGGCATCGGGCTATAAGCCACATCGCCACCTCGCACATTCAAAAGCCAGGCAATTGCATCGGGCTGGGTTTCCACCAGCCAGTTACAGCCCTTGTCTTTCAAGCTTGCTGCGATCTCATTTTTCTTGTCGGAAGAAGCACGTCCAGCAAATTGCTCAGGAAAAGAATAGATATCTGCCATTGGCTTGGGCGGTTGGCTAGCCCAGATCCGGTCTACCAGATTTCCCTCAACGGCAGACAATGTCACCCCCGCCTGATCGCATCCTGCCTCAAACCGCTGCACCCAGCTCGTGGGCAGCAACATCGCATCAAAGCCAACTGTCCAGCCAGACTGACCATTCCGAGCAAGCCATTGCTCTAGCGGTGCTTCCACCAAATGAGAATAGGAGAAATGATCTGGCGAGGTCTGATTGCGTACCTGGACAGTATAACGTCCATCGACAAACAGAACAGCGTCATCTTTCGTGATCAAAGCCACACCGGCTGAGCCCTGAAAACCTGACAACCAGGCCAAGCGTTCATCATGGGGGGCTACATATTCACCCTGATGGGCATCAAAGCGAGGGACAATATATCCATCCAAACCATGAACTACCATTTCCATGCGCAAAGCTTCCAGTCGATCCACGGACCACATACTCGCCTGCTCAACCATCTTTCGAACGCCCTCTGGTTTGAATTCGCCATTCGCAGTATTTGAATATTTTATCCAAAAATCAAATGCTTTTTTCTCGGAGCTCATTCAATTGAGTGAGAAACTTCCCCCAAAACCAGATCAAATATCATGCAAGCTATTGACTTATTTAGAAAACGACCAGTGTTCCTGCCGTTGACGCTCGTTCGAATACATCTTTCAAAACAGAATGAAACGCGTTCACGATCAGGCCAACACCCTGCTCTTTCTGATGGATGGCATAGACGGCATTCTCCGTTCGGCCATTTTCGACATTCAGGGCCCGCATCTCTCCTTTTCGCACCCAACGAGCAGCACTGCGTGCTGGCAGAAAACCTAGATAAACGCCAGATTGAACCAACGCGAGACGAGATGAAATAGTAGGAGCCTGAGCATGAATATCCATTTTCTCGAAAAAACGAGAGAAAATCGGATCATGCCGCACATTCACATCCACAAAACGTTGTTCACGGAGCAGATCGACACTCAGTTCATCATCAGGCACATCGAAAAGAGGATGGTGTCTGGCACAATATAACTGCATCACTTCCTTGAAGAGCAGATCCATTGATAATGTCGGCATAGGCCGAAAAAGCGCAGTCATCCCCATATGCGCGGTTCCATCCAGCACTGCCTGCTCAATCACATCAGGTGAAGCGGAAGTCATTTTCAAAAAGATATCTGGATGCTGCTCGGTAAAGAGACGAATGGCCTCGCTCATTTCATCCTGTAAATCAAAGGCAAAATTGTCATCGACATAAAAGACCAGATCACCGGTCAGATTACCCATTGCCAGATTGATATGGTTGCGATAGCGCTCCAAATCTCCAAAGAGCTGCAAGGTCGCGTGATAAACCATCTCCCCTTGCGCCGTAAGAGAGAAACCAGACCGCCCCCGTTTACACAGAGTCATTCCCAGCCGGTCTTCCAAAGCAGACAGATCCATACTCACCGCCGATTTACTTTTGTTCAATGCAACCTGAGCAGGCGTTACACCGCCAGCTTTTACAATAGCCACAAACACCCGCAGCAACCGCAAATCTGCATCGGCAATATTGCCCCGAAAAAGTTTCAACGCTGGCATACTCACTCCACAATTCTTGAACTAAAGCCATTTTGGATATCATCCAGGAAACATAAAAAGACATTCCCTATCCTTTAGTATAGGAAAAATACAAGCCTTTTCGTCAAATTACGCAAAATCACACCCTACCATCTCTCATTCAGAGAGGCTGGTTCAGTTTTTATAGTTCAGTTTTAATTGAACTATAATCCATATTTTCATGAACGACAGAAAATAAATTTACAGGCAGGATGCACGAAATTCAGCTCCACAATGTCGCAGATCGAGATTGTCGCTGAACTGGCCCAATCGCCGATCTTAAAGAGGCGATGGACCCAACAAAAAAACAAATGAACTGGCCGCGTCACCTTCAACGACAAATTGGCCACATCACTATGATCAAGAGGGATCAGATCACATGCGTAAATCTTTCCTGGCCGCAGGCACCGCACTTCTGGCATTTTCCGCACTGAGCGTAGCGACACATGCACGCGACTTGACCGTCGTAAGCTGGGGTGGCGCTTATCAGGACGCTCAGCGTGAAGCTTATTTCGGCCCATATACCAAAGCATCCGGCAACAAGGTACTGGATGAGGCCTATAACGGCGAGACCGCCAAAATCAAAGCCATGGTCGAAACCAACAACGTGACTTGGGACGTTGTTCAGATGGAAGCGCCAGAGCTGGAAAATTCCTGTGATGAAGGCCTGCTGGAAGTCGTCAATTGGGAGAAGCTCGGCGGTCAGGACACCGTCATTGAACCAGCCATTATCGGCGAATGCGGCGTTGGCACCATTCTGTGGTCCGTTATTCTGGCTTATGACTCCGAGAAACTCGGGCAAGACGGCCCAAAAAGCTGGGCTGATATGTGGGATGTCAAAAAATGGCCAGGTAAGCGTGCACTGCGCAAAACCGCCAAATTCACCCTCGAAATCGCTCTGATGGCTGACGGCGTACCAGCCGACAAAGTTTATGAGACCCTCGCCACCAAAGAAGGCATTGATCGTGCTTTCAAAAAGCTGGATGAAATCAAAGAGCATATCCAGTGGTGGGAATCCGGCGCGCAGCCTCCACAATGGTTGGCATCCGGTGATGTTGTCATGACCACCGCCTATAATGGTCGCATCTCAAAGGCCAATGACGAAGGCCGCAAGTTCAACACCTCATGGAATGGACAGATCTACGCACTGGACGGCTGGGCAATCGTCAAAGGCACCCCAAATGCAGATAAAGCCTATGATTTCATCAAATCTGCTACCCAGCCAAAAGCTCAGGCACAGCTATCCGCCAAAATTCCTTACGGCCCAACCCATAAGGATGCAGTAGCCGCAGCTGACGAGAAAACTCAAAAGCGCTTGCCATCCAACCCGGCCTACTTGGAAGGCGCTTTGGCTTCCAACACCGATTTCTGGGTTGAGAATGTTGAAGATCTAAACCAGCGCTTCAACAACTGGGCATCTCGGTAAAATGAAACTCCATCTGCCAGCCCGGTCACCCTTCTGTCCAGGCAGGCAGATAAAGAGCCAGCAGATTTTGCATCACAGCAAATTCTGCGATCAGAAAAAGCCAACCTGCCCTTGGCTTTTTCTGATCCCTGGCTCTCACAAGCTTATCAACAGCGCTGCTTTAAATCCTGAGCGCCCCTCTTCTCCCTCTATACGGGTTGGACTAGAGCTGTGCTGGACATAAATTCTATCAAGTCAGGATTGCCTCTATGGCCGTAAGCTCGCAAACAGCCCCACTGACCGATGACAGACAGCCCCAATTGGGGTTTGATCCGAAGAAGCTGAAAGCACAATTGCGTGTTGCAGAGCGTCGCAAGACCATACGCGCCCTCACCCTTGTTGCTCCATTATTTCTCTTCGTACTGGTTTTCTTCCTTTTCCCCATCGGCTCATTATTGGAACGCTCCGTCAACAGTCCCGAATTTGTCACGATTTTTCCTCAGTCTGCGGCAATTTTGGAGCAATCTGACAATCTTGAAAACCTCGATGAGCAAGCCTTCTACGCAGCTCTCTTCACCGAGCTGCGCACCTCTGCCAAGGAACGCACCTTCGGTCCTGTAGGACGCCGCCTCAATCAGGACGTGCCCGGCTTTATTTCTCTGTTCAAAAAGACCGCTCGCAAGATCAAGAAGGAAAAGAAAATTCCGAGTGATCCCAAGGCATGGTTCGTGGAAAAACATGAGAATTGGGCAAATCCGACCTACCTGCATGCCATGAAGCGTGCTTCCAGCGCCTGGACTGATTTCTACATGCTCACAGCGCTGGATTTGCAACGCAATGATGCAGGCAACATCCAGGCGGTTGATGAGCAAAAGGCTCTCTTTGTCGACATCCTCATCCGAACCATGGAAATCAGCTTCGGCGTCACCATCATCTGCGTCATACTGGGTTATCCTGTGGCTTGGGTATTGGCCCATGCCTCTGACAATGTGCGCAATGTCCTGCTGATCGGCGTTCTATTTCCTTTCTGGACATCACTCTTGGTACGAACTGCCGCATGGATCATCGTTTTGCAGAAAGAAGGCCCCATCAATTCCTTCCTGCAGACCCTGCATATCATCGATGAACCTCTGCAACTGGTCTTCAACCGCTTTGGCGTCTATGTGGCCCTGACCCACATCCTGCTGCCATTTTTGGTACTGCCGCTTTATTCGGTGATGAAAGCGATCCCGAATGACTATATGCGCGCGGCCAAAAGTCTTGGCGCCAAGCCATGGGTTGCTTTCTTGCGGGTCTATTTCCCACAAAGCCTGCCTGGTCTGTCCGCTGGCGCCATTCTGGTCTTCATTCTCTCCATTGGTTACTACATCACGCCAGCATTGGTTGGCGGACCAAAAGATCAGATGATTTCCTATTTCATCGCCTTCTATACCAATAACACCATCAACTGGGGTCTGGCTTCCGCACTTGCTTTCATCCTTCTGGTGGTCACCCTCGTCTTCTACTCGCTTTATCAGCGCGTGACAGGCGGCAAAGCAGGCATGGGAGTATAAGACATGATCAAACTCGATCCTTCCCTGTCAAAAAGCGAACGCATCAGCGTGATAGCAACATGGATTGCCGCCCTGCTGGTTATCCTGTTCCTGATGGCGCCGATCATCACAATCGTGCCGCTATCCTTCACATCTGACAGTTTGCTCTCCTATCCTATTCCCGATTGGAGTCTGCGCTGGTATGAAGTGTTGTTCGGATCTGAAATGTGGATGCGAGCACTTTGGAACTCGCTCTATATCGCCTTCTTCGCCACCATCCTGGCCATGATCCTTGGCACAGTGGCGTCCGTCGGCCTGACCAGTCCCAACTTCCCTTTCAAAGGGGCTGTGATGGGTCTGCTCCTGACCCCGATGATTGTTCCTATCATCATCACGGCTGTTGCATCCTATTTCTTCTATGCCAAGCTCGGACTGACCAATACCTATCTCGGCATGATCCTGGCACACGCGCTGCTCGGAACACCCTTTGTGGTGATCACCGTGACAGCAACTCTGCTGGGCTTTGACACCAATCAGGTCCGTGCGGCTTATAGCTTGGGTTGCAAACCTATCCCGACTTTCTTCAAGATCGTGGTTCCGCAAATTCAGCCCGGCATCATTTCCGGCGGCCTGTTTGCCTTCGTCACAAGTTTCGATGAAGTCATCGTCGCCCTTTTCATGGCTGGCACCGAGCAGTTCACCCTGCCACGTCAGATGTTTGCCGGCATTCGTGAGAATATCGACCCGACCATCGCCGCCGTCGCCACCGTTATGATCCTGATCTCGCTTGTCCTGCTATTGGGCGTTCAATGGGTAACCGCCCGTAGCGAGAAGCTTAGGAACAAGAAATAAGAGAGAGTGACCAATGCTCATGCAAGATAACAAAAGCTTCGTCCGTTTCGAAAATATCCAGAAAACCTATGATGGCGAGACTCTGGTCATCAAGAACCTCAATCTGGATATCGCCAAGGGTGAGTTCGTCACCTTGCTTGGCCCCTCCGGCTCAGGCAAATCCACATCTCTGATGCTGCTCGCAGGCTTTGAACAGCCAACAGCTGGCACCGTCTATCTGGATGGCAATCCGCTGAATTCCGTTCCGCCATATGAGCGTAATATCGGAATTGTCTTCCAAAACTATGCCCTTTTCCCGCACATGACAGTGCTGGAAAATATCGCGTTTCCGCTAACTGTCCGAAAGATGGGGAAAGCGGAAGCCATGGAGCGGGCTCAAAAGGCACTGGATATGGTGCGGTTGGGGGCGTTCGGGGATAGACGCCCCACCCAGCTTTCCGGTGGCCAACAGCAACGCATCGCCGTAGCCCGCTCTCTGGTCTTTGATCCAGCCCTCGTTCTGATGGATGAGCCATTAGGAGCCCTGGACCGCAAGCTACGCGAAGAAATGCAGATCGAGATCAAGCATATCCATGAAAATCTCGGTGTGACCATTGTCTTCGTAACCCACGATCAGGACGAAGCTTTGACCATGTCCGACAAAGTTGCGGTCTTCAACGATGGCATCATCCAGCAATATGACACACCAGCTACGCTGTATGAAAAGCCATCCAACACCTTCGTAGCCAGCTTCCTGGGCGAAACCAACATGCTCAAAGGTTCCATCAACAAGCAGGCTGAAGGCAAGGCAGAAGTGAAGCTGGCTTGCGGATCTACAATTCTGTCAACTGCGGTCGATCCGCACGACAACGGTGACCCGACCACCCTTTGCATTCGCCCTGAGCGCATTCAGCTGAAAGAAGATCATGGCGATGAGGATAATGGCCTGCATACCACTGTTGTAGAAACCATCTATCACGGAGCCTTTGCCAAGGTCGTTCTGGCGCTGAACAGCGGAGAACAGCTCAAAGCGCTGGTTCGCGCAGGCAATATCAACGCCGACCTGACTCCAGGTCACAAAATTCTGGCAACCTTTGCCAGCGAGGACGCTAGAGCCCTCGCATAAATTCTTCTCCCGGCTCCGGGGGCGGCGGTCTCTGTCCCCGGAAAGGAAGGTAAACTTAAGCCCATCCGCTTTTGCGTGATGGGCTTCTTTTTTGTGCAAACATTCTGTTATCAAAAAAAGCCGGAAGCATCCCTGCTCACGGCCTTGTCTGTTTTATCAAATAGCTGATTTAGCCAGCAAAGGTATAAGCGGTTTTCACAGTGGTGTAGAATTCCGCTGCATAACGCCCCTGCTCACGAGAGCCATAAGAAGACCCTTTACGGCCGCCAAATGGCACATGATAGTCAACGCCAGCCGTTGGCAGATTGACCATGATCATCCCAGCCTCGGAACGACGCTTGAATTCACGTGCAGATTTCAGATTACTGGTGCATATACCTGAGGACAGACCGAAGTCAGTATCATTGGCAACGCTAAGCGCTTCATCAAAATCAGCAACTTTGATCACACTGGCACAAGGGCCAAAGATCTCTTCGCGAGATACGCGCATTTGGTTGGTTGCATTCAGGAACATGGCCGGACGCTGATAATAGCCTTCGGTCTTGCCGTTGATCTGCTCACCACCGACAACTTCCGCGCCTTCCTGCCCTGCAACGGCAACATAATCCAAATTGTTGGCGAGCTGAGATTGCGACACCACAGGACCAATCTGAGTTGCCGGATCACAGGCATCACCAATCACCAGCTTACCCATGGCTTCATTCATCTTTTCAACGAACGCGTCGTGAATGCCTTCCTGAACAATTAGCCTGGAAGAAGCCGTACAACGCTGACCGGTTGAGAAGAAGGCCCCATTGAGACAAGCTCCTACGGCAACATCCAGATCGGTATCATTCAACACAACCATCGGGTTTTTGCCGCCCATTTCCAGCTGTACTTTTTTCAAGCCTTCCGCCGCTTTCACAGCAATTCCACGCCCGACAGGAACAGAACCGGTAAAGGAGATGGCATTGATTTCCTTATGCGCCAGCATGGCATTGCCAACCACGGAACCGGAGCCCATGACAAGGTTGAACACACCAGCAGGACATCCAGCTTCTTGAATGATCTCCGCCAAAGCATGAGCAGAAGCTGGTGTAATTTCGGCGGGTTTGAAGACGATGGTGTTGCCATAGCAAAGGGCTGGCGCAATCTTCCATGCCGGAATGGCAATCGGAAAGTTCCATGGGGTGATCATACCAACCACGCCCACAGGCTCACGAGTTACATCGACATCAATGTCAGGACGAACAGATGCCAATACATCACCCGCATTGCGCAGGGCTTCACCAGCGAAGAATTTGAAAACCTGAGCAGCACGAATAGTCTCGCCAATGCCCTCAGCCAGTGTCTTGCCTTCTTCACGAGATAGCAGAAAGCCCAGCTCATCCTTACGAGCCATGATCGCATCAGAGACTTTATCCAGCAGATCAGCACGTACTTGTGGAGATGCCAGAGCCCAACCCGGCAAGGCCTCATTGGCGGCAGCCACTGCAGCATCGACATCAGCGGCTTCTGCTTTGGCATAGAGACCAATCAGGTCAGCAACATTGGATGGATTTCGATTCTCAGATACATCAGCACCATCAACCCAATTACCGGCGATCAGATTTTGAAAAACGCTATCAGCCATAACCACTCCAGATCATTTGTATGCATTCAATTTTCGCAGCTTTTCGCCACTTCCCGGCCCCCAATATGGGCCACAAAAAAATGCGCATGAGAGGAAAAACATACCCTCATGCACATGCTTCATCCACGCAAAAATGCCTTTTACGCATTTGCCGTCTTGGCAATAGCAGCCTCGACAGAGGCTTCAATCATGTCCAGCGCCTCATCAACCATCTCGGTTGGAGTGGTCAGTGGTGGCAGTAGACGAATGGCATTTCCACGGGTACCGCAAGGCAGAATGATCAGACCGCGCTCTTCTGCTTCCGCAACAATCGCACCGGTCAGTGCTGCATCTGGTTGATTGACATCACCATCCTTGACCAACTCAAAGGCCACCATGGCACCAAGGCCACGGACATCGCCAATCACTTCCATACCCTGACGCTGGGACAGAGCTTTCAAACGAGCTTGAATGCGATCCCCAATCTCATTGGCTTTGTCGCAAAGCTTCTCTTCTTCGATCACATCCAGCACTGCATTCGCCGCAGCAACGGCCAACGGATTACCGGCATAGGTACCACCAATACCGCCAACAGGAGCAGAATCCACGATCTCTGCACGGCCAGTCACAGCGGAGAGCGGGAAGCCACCGGCCAGCCCCTTAGCCATCACAGTCAAGTCCGGAATGACACCGGAATGTTCAAACGCAAAGAGCTTACCGGTGCGGGCCATACCTGCCTGAACCTCATCAGCAATCAGCAAAATGCCATATTGGTCAGCAAGTTTACGCAATTCTTGCAGGAATTCGGTCTGCGCAATATTGAAACCACCCTCGCCCTGAACAGGCTCAATAATGAAAGCAGCCACACGCTCAGGATCAACCGATGTTGCCAGCATACGGTTCAGCTCGCCCATGGCATGCTCGGTGGTGATGCCATGATAGTTGTTCGGGAATGGCGCATGCATCACTTCAGGCGGCATCGCACCGAAATTCTTCTTATACGGATTAACCTTGCCACACAAAGCCATACCCATCAGCGTGCGACCATGGAAAGCACCGGAGAAAGCAATCACACCAGAACGTCCGGTGTAAGCACGCGCCATTTTCACCGCATTCTCGACGGCTTCTGCACCAGTGGTGACCAGCATGGTTTTCTTTTCGAAATCGCCCGGCGTCACTGCATTCAGGCGCTCGGCCAGTGTCACATAGCCTTCATAAGGCGCCACATGGAAGCAGGTATGCGTGAAGCTCTCGGCCTGTTTGGCAACAGCCGCCATAACCTTTGGGTGACGATGACCGGTATTGTTCACGGCAATGCCAGCCGCAAAATCGATGAAGCGACGGCCGTCCACGTCCCACAATTCAGCATTTTCAGCTCGTTCTGCATAAATGCCACGTGTGGCCACACCTTGCGCGATGGCTGCAGTGCGCCGATCCTTCAAAGCGGCTGTCTGAGTCATGCATTTTCTCCAATGCTCAATAATTCGACATACAGAACCATATCAATGCTCAATATATTGCGCAATTCATTTCTCACTCTTTTGACATTTGCCAGCAGATTGCTATTTTGAGACAGGTGAGTCAGTCCTTGCACGCAATCAGGTCGATCCAAGCAGGGCACAACGGCAATCAGGACGAGAAATATGACGGATTCTGAGCAATTTGAGGTAGGAAGTCGGTTGAAGGAGCTGCGTCAGTCTGCGGGCCTCTCCCAAAGACAACTCGCCGATCTTGCCTCCGTTCCCCACGGACAGATCTCCATGATCGAGACCGGCAGATCCAGCCCATCCGTTGCTTCCTTGCGCAAGATATTGGGCGGCATGTCCATTACCATGTCAGATTTCTTCGCACCGGATAAACCCCTCAATCAGGAAATCTTCTTCACGCCCAATGATCTGATTGACCTGACAAGTCAGCTCTACAAGGACGATAATCCAGAGCAAGCGCGCATCTCCCTCAAACAGGTCGGCAATGCCAAGGCCCATAACCTGCAAATCCTGCAGGAGCGCTATGAGCCAGGCGCGGACACTGGTAAAACCCATCTGGAGCATGACGCCAACGAAGGCGGTATCGTCATTTCCGGAGAGATTGAGCTGACGGTAGGCGATCAGACACGCATACTCAAAGCCGGTGACAGCTTCCTGTTTGACAGCAACCAGCCCCACCGCTTTCGTAATGTCTCTGACCGTCCGGCTGAAGTCGTCTCAGCCTGTACCCCACCCTATCTTTGAGCAACCCTTACAATTGCAGGTACAAAAAAACCCCGATCAAAAGATCGGGGTAAGTTGAGTATCAGGCCGGACAGCAGGTCTCAACGCTGCCCAACCAGGTTGGCCAAAAAACTCTCAGGGGTTATGAGAGTTTTACAGATTTGCCGGTCTCAAGGGATTGAACAGCAGCATCGGCCAGTTCCAGAGCTTTCAGGCCATCGATTCCGCTCGGATAGGATCTCTCCTCACCGGCCAGAATGGCGCAGAAAGTCTGAAGCTCGGATTTGTAAGCTTCGGCATAACGCTCCATGAAGAAGTCCAGAAGCGGATCCTGGCTATAGCCTTCTTCATTGGCGATCACGACAGTGGTCGGGCGCATATTCTCGGCACTTGCCATGCCTTTGGAACCATGGACTTCAACGCGCTGGTCATAACCATAACTCGCACGACGACTATTGGTGATGACAGCGATTTTACCAGAAGCGGTACGAAGGGTTGCAGTAGCGGTATCAACGTCACCAGCCTCGCCGATTGCAGGATCGGTCAAAACGGAACCGGTAGCGGACACTTCAACGACTTCTTCGCCGAGCAAGAAACGCGCCATGTCAAAATCATGGATCATCATGTCACGGAACAAGCCGCCAGAACGCTTCACATAATCGATCGGTGGGGCGGATGGATCACGAGAGGTGATCTGTACCAACTCGACATTACCAACCTTGCCAGCATCAAGTGCTTCGCGAACCTTTGAGAAATTCTGGTCAAAACGGCGGTTGAAGCCGATCATCAGCTTTACGCCTGCTTTGTCAGCAGTTTTCAAACAAGCGCGAACACGCTCAGCGCTGAGGTCAACCGGCTTCTCACAGAAGATCGCCTTGCCAGCCTGCGCAGCTTGCTCGATCTGATCTGCATGCAGATCGGTTGGTGTTGCAATGATAACGGCATCAATTTTGTCATCATGCATGATCTGCGAAACTGTTGCCTGACGCGCTCCGGTCAGAGCAGTTACAAAAGCAGCCGCTTCGTCAACCGGATCGAAAACAGCAGTAATTTCTACATTATCCAGCGCAGCAACAGCGCGCGCATGTGTCTGGCCAATACGGCCGGCACCCAAAAGACCAATTCTGATCATTCTATCACTCCTGTTCAGGCCTGGAGGAAATCCGCCAAGCCTGAAATTTTGCATACCTTATTGCTTGGCATCGCGTTGCGCGATCCAATCGTGATCTGGATGATTTTTGAAGCGCCATTTGCGCATTGGGCCCGCCATGACGTTGAGATAATACATCTCATAACCATAAGGCGACCCACATGGATGATGGCCTTTTGGAACCAGAACCACATCTCCATCATCCACGGCCATGGTTTCATCCAGCTCGCCATCTTCAGTGAAAACGCGCTGAATGCCATATCCTTGCTTGGGGTTGAGACGATGATAATACGTCTCTTCCAGATAAGTCATATCCGGATAATTGTCTTCATCATGCCGGTGCGGCGGATAGCTGGACCAGTTGCCTTGAGGGGTAAAGACCTCGGTTACCAGCAGACTGTCAGCAACATCCCGCTCTTCCATGGCGATGGCATGGATATACCGGGTATTGGCACCCTTGCCACGCTCTTCCTGCTCAATCTCGTTCGGATCCAGCACTTGTGCTTTGTGCCCACCATTGCCCGGAGCCGTGCAGATGGCCAACACACATTTGGTGGTGGCTTTGGCGGACCACTCAGCCCCATTCGGAATATAGACACAATGAGGTTTCTTGCGCTCGAACACGTCCATGCGGTCGCCCTGTTCACCAAAGCTAACCCCATCAACTGTAATCTCGGCCTTGCCCTCGACAAGCACGAGGATGACCTCACGATCACCGGTAGCCTCGGCAGCGTCTTCACCAGTTTCGAGATGATAAAGCCCAAAACCGACATAGCCCCAATTTGCATCCTCTGGCGTGATGTCATGCACCTTGCCAGACGTTCCCTTTGGTTTGCGAAGTAGATCCGCCATCATTCTTCTCCCGATCAGGATTTATCCAAGCCAGCTGATTTTGCCATCTCTTTCAGAGATGCCAAACCAAGAGACTGATATTGATATGGGTTACGCACATCTGGATCCTGCTCGGCTTCAATCACCAGCCAGCCTTCATAGCCATGATCAGCAGCAACCTTCAGAACCGGCTCGAAATCCACGCAACCATCTTCATCACCAGGAACGGTGAAGACACCACGGCGCACACCTTCCAGGAAGCTCAAACCTTCAATCTCGACCTGCGCCTTGATATCGGAACGAATATTCTTGGCATGCAGGTGAGACACCCGGTCCATATACTTCTCAGCCAGTTTTGCAGGATTGGAACCACCAAACAGAGCATGACCGGTATCAAGCAACAGACGTGTCTTGGGACCGGTATTGGCCATGAAAGCATCAATCTCGGCCTCAGACTCAACGATCGTACCCATATGATGATGGTAGACCAGTTCAATGCCCTGCTCTGCACAATAGGCAGCAATCTCTTCCACGTCAGAACCGAACTTCTCCCATTTGTCCGCAGCAAGCTTCGGACTCTTGGAAAGAGGTGCATCATCATTGCCATGAATAGCATTGGAGGTTTCGCATGTGATACAAACCTTGCAGCCCATGGCTTTCAGCAAATCAAGATGCGGCTGTATTGCCTTTTTCTCTTCTTCCACACTGTGCGCCAGAAGGTTCAGGGAATGCCAGCCGGAAACAAATTTCAGGCCATGCGGATCCAGGGCTGCCGCCAACGCATCTGGCTCTGTTGGCATCTTGTGGCCTTTTTCAATGCCATCAAAACCAATTTTGCCAGCTTCAAACAAACACTGTTCCAAAGGGATATCAGCACCAAGGGTCTGATCATCATCATTGGACCACGCAATCGGGTTGGTACCATAAAGAAGCATCTGCGCCTCCCCCAAACTTTGCTCACATTCGAGCATCTTCAACTAAATTCATTGCAGGGCTTTGACGAAAGCCACTTGCTACAGGGTGTTTTCTAAAGGCCTCTGGCCTCATCCCAGGCAGCACACAGGCTTGCAAAGCGGTCACGCATTTGCTCAACAGCCTGATCATCATCAATCTTGTCAGCCAACCAATCACGGGCAACCTGACCAAAGATGGTGCGACCAATTGCAAAGCCTTTGACCAACTCATGTCTTGCTGCTGCAGCGAAACTTGCTTTCAGCTCGTCCATCGGCGCGTCAAGCCCCAATACCACGATGCCACGGCAATAAGGATCGTGTGCCTCAATGGCTTCACAAGTCTTGGTCCAAGCCCGATCAGATATCATTGGCTCCAGTTTCCACCAATCCGGATAAACACCCAGATCATAGAAGCGGTGGATGATCTTGGCAGTGGTCTCATCATTCACAGAGTCCGCTTTGGATGGAATGACTTCCAACAGGAATTCCAAACCATTGCTACGCGCAGCATCGGCAAGACGAATAACAGTCTCTTCTTGCTCTGCTTTCATCTCTTCGCTGTCATCTGGATGATAGAAGCAAAGCACCTTGACCACATGCTCCAGTGGCCACTCATTCAGATCAGACCCAAGATCCGGACCAATCTCAAGCTTCAGCGGACGAGTGCCTGGATCTTCCACCGGGCGCCCAATCCAAAGACCTTTTCCAACGGCATCAAACAATGCCTGCTGACCAAGGCGTGGATCACACAGAATGCCATAGCCATCGCGGCCATCAGCCACCTGCTCCGTTGCTTTCAAACAAAGCTGTTTGAACGGATCAATACGGTCAAATGGTGCCCCGGCATCACGCGCCATATCTTCCAACTGCATGCGATGATCGAAAGCAAACACACGCATATTTGGCCATTCGCCCTTGCGATTGGTGGACCAGTGCACCTGTTCCAGAGCTTCATTCTTGCGCAATGCTTTGGTTTCCGAGCCATTTTCAAGGAAGAATTGCAGCTCCTCCCAACTAGGGTAAGCAGGCGCGCAGCCATGACGAGACACAGCAAAAGCGCCACAGGCATTGGCATATTTCAGTGAGGTCGGCCAATCTTCGTCGCGCAGCCAACCGGTCAATAGACCAGACATGAAGCCATCACCGGCACCCAGAACATTGAACACTTCAATTGGGAAGCCTGGCCCAGACATGCCGTCATCCAAGCTATCTGGAATCGGACCGTCAAAGGCAGAAGCTCCCATTGGACCGCGCTTACAGACCAGAATGGCATCACTCTTCTCACGCACAGTCCGCAAAGCAGCAATGGTATCGGTCGTTCCGCCAGCAATATGGAACTCTTCTTCGGTACCCACAATCAGATCAAACAGATGCAAGGTAGATTGCAGTTTGGCAGTCACTTCATCGGACGCAATGAAGCGGTTCTCACCATCATCGTGGCCAGAAAGACCCCAAAGATTTGGACGAAAATCGATGTCCAGCGCTGTACGAGAGCCGTTGGCCCGCGCCAAATTCAGAGCCTTCAAAACAGCAGCTTCAGTCTTCGGATTGGAAAGATGCGTACCGGTAACAGTCACACAGCGCGCTTCTGCGATGAAATCCGGATCGATATCATCCTCACAAAGAGCCATGTCGGCGCAGTTTTCGCGATAGAAGATCAGCGGGAACTGTTCCTGATCGCGAATACCAAGCAGCACCAGAGCTGTCAGGCGCTCCGGATCAGTGATGACACCACGCACATCAACGCCTTCAGATGCCAACTGCTCGCGAATGAAACGCCCCATATGCTCGTCACCCACACGAGTGAGCAAAGCGGATTTCAAGCCAAGGCGCGCGGTCCCCGCTGCCATATTGGTTGGGGAGCCACCAATATATTTGTTAAAGGACGCCATATCTTCCAGACGCCCACCCACTTGGGCACCATAAAGATCTACCGAAGACCGACCAATCGTGATCACATCAAGCATGAATTCATCCTCCTGCGTCCCCTTTTTCTCACTTCACCATTCAGCTTGTTCAATCACCACACCAAACAAGCCCGATAAAGGAACGGCTCAAATTTCGAAATGGAATATATTTTCTATTTTGAAAAATGGCAATCAGAATTTTCCAAAATTTATTCAGGCGCTCCAATTTGTGCTGCCCACTGAAATTGAGCTTATTTGTCACCCCTATGGGTTCCCACAGCGACCGCCAGACAGATGGCCAGAGACAAACTTGCTGACAACGCACGGAACGCCCCAACATCCACCTCTGACACCAGCAAGGGAATCGCACCCAGCTTTTGCAATGGCCCCGCCATGGCGTCGGTAATCGCCACGACATTTGCCCCAAGATCCTTGGACGTAGCGACCAACTCAATCGTCTCAGCCGAATATGGCGCGAATGTTACAGCCACCACAGCATCCCCTTCACGAATGGAATGAGCTGCATTCAATTGCCCTACTCCATCATGCAAAATGGCAGGAATTTCCATTTTTTCGAACGCATAGGCCAGATAGGACACAACGGGGAAAGCTCTGCGATATCCAATCAGATGAATAACTGGCGCCTTGGCAAGCAACCCAATGCTGGCATTGAGATTCTCTTCATCTACACTGACCAGAAGCTTTTCCAGCGATACCCGACCAGCCTCGACGAAATCTGCCAATAGAACCGAAGGATCATCCGCATGACCATCCTGTAAATTCTGCAGACGCGTTGAATAATCTGGCCAAGCCTGCTTGAAGCTGTCGCGAAACAACCGCTGCATCTCGGAAAAGCCCGAAAAACCAAGAACCTGACAAAAGCGCATAAAGGCAGATGGCTGAACTCCTGCCTCTTCTGCCAGTTGCGAAACGGTTGAAACAGCAATTCTATCTGTATTCTCAGCTACATAATCTGCACATTGGCGCACCCGCTTTGGCATGGTTTCCTGCAATTGCACAAGGCGCTCGCGAAATTCTTCCATGGTTTGCGGGGCAGAAAGCGTCGACATAAATCACCACATCTAAAATATTCAAACGAATCTCAAATCAGCCACGCCATCATGCCACTTGACAGCAGCATGTTCCAAGTGCATAGAAGATTTTAGAATATATATTCTATTACGAAGAAATGCAGGAGTCTAGTCCACATGACTGTTCCAAAGACCGCTCTCAAAGTAGGCCTGATCGGCACCGGCTATATGGGCAAATGCCACGCGCTGGCTTATCGAAATGTCAAAGCAATATTTGGCGATGTGCCTGATCTGGGATTGGAAATGCTCTGTGAGCTGCCTCTGGACAAGGCCGCAAGCTTTGCAGATCAGTTCGGTTTTTCCCGTCACACCGATGACTGGAAAGCATTGGTCAACGATCCTGCAATCGATATCGTCTCGATCACCACGCCAAACAAATTCCATAAGGAAATGGCACTGGACGCGATCAAGGCAGGCAAGCATGTATGGTGCGAGAAGCCTCTTGCGCTGACACTTGAAGATGCCATCGAGATGACTGAAACAGCTGAAAAATCTGGCGTCAAAACGCAAGTCGGCTACAATTATCTTAAGAACCCGATCATTCAGGAAGCCAAGCGCCTGATTGAAGAAGGCGCTATCGGCCGCTTGTTGCATTTTCGCGGTGTCGTAGATGAGGATTATCAAGCAGATCCAAACCTTCCATGGACCTGGCGCGCCACCAAGGCAGATGCAGGCCTTGGTACCCTTGGAGATCTCGGCTGCCACCTGATCAGTGTCGCTTATGAGCTGGTCGGTCCGATCGAAAGCCTGATTGCAGACATGCAGACCGTCTATCCGACCCGCCCAATGCCTGATGGCAATGGTGTGGGCAATGTAGAGAATGAGGATATTGCCAGCGCCCTGCTCCGCTTTGAAAACGGCATCACCGGAACCTTCTCCAGCTCCCGCTCTGCGTGGGGTCGAAAGAATCATCTGATCTGGGAAATTCATGGTGACAAAGGCATGCTGTCCTTCACCCAGGAGCGCTTCAATGAATTGAAACTCTATCAGAATGAAGGCCCTGCATGCGGCCAGGGCTTCAAGACCATTCTGGCAGGCCCCACTCATGCGCCATACCAGAATTTCTGCCCGGCAGCAGGCCATGGTCTCGGCTTCAATGAGCTAAAAGTGATCGAACTTGCTGGCTTCTTGCAAGCCATTGCGGGCGATGAGGCCGCGCAGCCAGATTTCAAGGCGGCACTGGAGTTTGAAAAGGTCATCCATGCAATTGCCCGCGCATCCGACAATGGCAACCGCGAAGTGATCAATCCCTGAATTCAGGATGCTATCTCGTTAAAATGGTGAGCAAGAAACAACGGACCCGATCCAGATAAGAATCGGGGCCGCTGTCATTTCTAAATCAGTAAAGAGGGTCTAGGCTGCACCTCTCGCAACCGACCCCACTAGAATTCCTGGCTTGGCTTTCTCTACTTTTTCCAAACGCTCTTCAGATTTCTGCTCTACCTTGTCCGACATTTCCTCAGAGAGAACATTGATCTCTTTTTCAATCGAAATCAGCACTTCCACCAGCTCCGGATCAAAATGCTTGCCCTTGCCGTCCAAAATAATCGCCATCGCTTTGGAATGGGTAAAGCCCGGTTTGTAGACACGCGGTGAGCGCAGAGCATCATAAACATCAGCCACGGCCATCAGACGGCCAGACAGCGGAATATCCTCACCTTTCAGACCAGCCGGATAGCCAGAACCGTCCCATTTTTCGTGATGAGTCGCCGCGATTTCTTTAGCCATGGATAGGAAAGAACAACCACCCAAGGCTTGCTCAGCTTCATCCAACGCCTCGGCACCAATCTGCGCATGAGTTTTCATGATGGCGAACTCATCATCATCCAGCTTACCCGGTTTTTTGAGGATATGATCAGGCACCCCGACCTTACCAATGTCGTGAAGGGGAGCGGATTTATAAAGCAGATCAATAATCTCATCGCTCAGCTTGTCGCTCAATTCCGGCTTCATTCTGCGCAAAGCCTTTGCCAACATGGCAACATAAGTCTGGGTACGTTTCAGATGCAAACCAGTCTCATTATCCCGCTTGGCAGCCAATGAGATCAGCCCCATCATGGTCACATCCTGCGTGCGTACAAGTTCATCACGAGAGCTGCGCAATTGACCAATCATCTGATTGGACAGATCCGCCATATGGCCAAATTCATCATTGGTGGTAACAGGGATAAGCGCTTCCAGATTACCATCAGCAACGGCGCGCAACCCTTGTGTCTCGGCCTGAAGCATCGCGTCCAGATTGCGTGAATATTGGCGAATGACGCGAATAATATATGCTCCTATCACACCAACTACAAAACCCAGTTCAGCCATAATTGCCAATCCGGCCATTTGTAGATCCGGTTTTTCTTCTGCAATCCAGTGCAGATCCTTGTAAACCAGCAACAGAGACACAGTAGCAAGAACTACCAGATTGGCACTAGAGAAGAGAGCAAACTTTCGCTGGACAGACCAATAACGAACAGACAGAGGAAAGGGTGATCCCATCTTTCCCAAATACTGCCCCAAGCGATATTCCCGCTCCAAGGCCAGATCCAGAGAAATATAAAAACCACCGAAGACGAAGAGCACCAGAATTTTGCCACCACTTTCCAGCGGAAAGCCATGGACAAACAAATTATAAAAGGCCAGCGCACAGCCACCAAAAACGAATAATCCCAAATCCATCCAGGATGATTTGCGAATCCGGGTCGCTATTTCCTCACGTTCCAGATGACGCTTCCCAAGCTGTCGCATCCCCCATTGCAGACTCAACATCGCTGCGACCGGTGCCAGCAGCTCGAACATGCTCAATTGCTCAAGGAAAGGACAAACCTGATAGCCATAAAGAGCATAGACCATCAATAGAAGGCTATAATGGAGCGCTGCTCTCTTGCCGTCTTGGTCCCATGTCGGCAAATTGCCATCAATTCTTGCGCTGGAGTTGCTCATCCCACTCTCCTCATAGTCGGACAATAGAATGGGCAAGAATTTTTAAGATTCAGCTAAAACGAAAAATTACTGCAAAACCAGATAGATAGTTCAATAAAATCAGATCTACAAAAACAGGGAAAATTCGGTTTATTCTCCCCTCATAGCTTCCTACAAATCCAGCATCAAAGCTTGCAACAACATCAACAAACGTGGACAGCGAATAGTTCCCTCATCGCGCATGGCCATGGCATCCGTAATGGAAAGTTCGACCACTTCGATATCTTCATCCTCATCCATCTGACGCATTTCCGGACGTTGCTGACCAGAAACATAGCTTGCCAGAAACAAATGGGCCTTTTCATCTGCTGAAGAAGGATTGATATAGACCGTCGCAATCTGTCTCAGATCCGGCAGGCTGACGCCCAGCTCTTCCATTGCTTCCCGACGACAGGCGCTTTCAACCGAAAGATCCGTTTCTTCCATCCCCCCGGCACACGCTTCCAGTATCAGATCATCACCACGCACAAATACTGCAGGCCTCAACTGTTTGACGAGCAATACAGTCCCTGCTTTACGATCAAAAGGCAAAACAGCAACAGAGTCACCATCACACCAAACGGGCTCCGTTGTCTCATGGACGCGACCATCTGCGTAATGGGATTGAACGGTAATTAAGTCCAACTTGCCATCATGCTCGGCCAACTGACGACGCTCACGCAATTCATACCGGACTGTCATGGGAAAGATCTCATTGAAGGAAGGAAAAGAAAATATGATCGAAAATCAAATCAGATGACCTGATATCTATCATGAATCGGATCGCATGACCCACGAAAGATAGCCGGGTAACCCATTATCTACATCCAGAACAACAAGAGCCGGCTCGTCATAAGGATGAAGTTTTGAAAACCGTTGGGCGATCTCATCATAATGCGCACGCTTGGCCTTGGCGATAAATACCACTTCACTAGATTCTTCCACCTTCCCTTTCCAATGATAAAGTGAGGTCATTCCAGGCAGAATATTCACACAAGCCACCAGTTTCAGCCGAACCAATGAGGCTCCGATCTGTTTGGCACAGGTTTCATCCGGACAGGTTCCGTATAAAAGAATAACATCAGATGAGGACGCCAACTTATTCCTAAGCTCCTATTCGATTCTCGCAATTGGCAAGGGTAGTACAACATGCTACTGCAATATAGTAAGAAGAGGGAATGAGGTCATGTTAATGTCATCCCGGCAGTTTGAAAATATTGCCTTTATCGCCAGTTCCACAGAAGAAAGCGAAAATGCGCGGCGCAAATTCGCCCATCGTTTTGGTTCTGCCCCACCCGACCACGCCGACGTCATCGTAGCCTTGGGTGGCGATGGTCTGATGTTGCAAGTTCTGCACCGTTACATGAATAGCGGCATTCCAATTTACGGCATGAATTGTGGTTCTGTCGGCTTTTTGATGAACGAATTTCGTGAAGAGGATCTCTATGAAAGGCTTTTGGCAGCGGAAACAACTGTCCTTCACCCTCTGCATATGAAAGCAACAACGGCCAATGGCGAAGTGCATGAAGCAAAAGCCATCAATGAGATTTCCATCTATCGCCAAACCGCACAGGCCGCAAAGCTTGAAATTTCCATTGATGGAAAATCCCGCATGCAGGAACTGATCTGCGATGGTGTGTTGGTCGCAACACCGGCTGGAAGTACCGCCTACAATCTCTCCGCACACGGTCCGATCCTGCCAATCGACAGCCCTCTTCTGGCCTTGACCCCTATTAGTCCGTTTCGCCCACGTCATTGGCGCGGAGCTTTGCTGCCCAACAGCGCCAAAGTCAAAATATCGATCCGAGAAGCTCTCAAACGCCCGATCAATGCCGTCGCTGACCATACGGAAATCCGTTCGGTTCATGAGGTGGAAATTTGTGAAGACAGCCAAACCAATTGCCAGATCATGTTTGACCCCGATCATGGGTGGGCCGAACGCATCCTGACCGAGCAATTCCGGTATTAGAGTAAAAACCCTGAAGCGAGAAACGGTTCATTCCTTGTGACCATTCAGTCCTAAAGCCTTCTTTAACTAGGCTATTCTATGCTGATAGAACGAGACAAGAATTGACTGGAAAGAAGCTCAGACAGGATCAAGATGTTAAACGTGGATTTTTCTCAGCTGCGTTTCCTGATAGTGGATGATAACGCCCACATGCGACGCGTGGTCAGAACATTGATTCACGGCTTTGGAGCACGCGAAGTAACAGAAGCAGAAGATGGCGCAACCGGACTGGAAATTTTCCAATCGACCCTACCCGATGTAGTGGTCACAGATTGGGTCATGCCTATCTTCTCCGGCATCGAGCTTACCCGTATGATGCGCAGCGAAACATCTTCGGCTAATCCGACCGTTCCGATTATCATGCTTACCGGTCATTCAGAGAAGAAATGCGTGACAGAGGCTCGCGATGCGGGAGTGACGGAATTTCTTTGCAAACCGATTTCAGCCAAAGCACTCTATGCTCGTGTTGCCAATTGCCTGGTCAATCCTCGCCCCTTCATTAAGGCGGCGGCCTTTTACGGTCCTGACCGGCGTCGCTTCTCCAACCCTTTGTATAAGGGAGCAGAGCGCAGAGCCAATGCACCGGCACAAACTGATGATGCAGAAGCCAACGTCAGCTAGATCATTCGAGATTAGGAGATTGGCTCAGCAGCTGATCCACTCGAAAACCCAACCCGGCCAACAACTTTTGGCCAACCAGATGAGACCAGACCATGGCCGACTATGAAATTATAGAACCCAAAGTCGATCTGAGAAAAAAAATCCGTGTCCTTCCAAGCTCTCAGGCTGGGTTCGATCCCATTGAGCGCGCTGAACAGGCCATGAAAAAGCTCTCGGTCAATTTCAACATCTGGATGAATGAAGAAGTTGATGAGTTACAGGACGCCTGGAAAGCAATCCAGAAAGACGGAATGAGTGAGGAAACTCTGAAAAGTCTGTTTTGCGCTTCCCATGATATCAAGGGACAGGCCCAGACCATGGGGTTTCCCATCGCTGGCAATATTGCAGGTTCCCTCTGTGATCTGATCGAGAATGTTACCGACCGTAGCTTCCTGCCAAAAGAACTGCTCCACAAACATGTGCAAGCAGTGGCTGCTGTGGTCAAGGAAGATGCTCGAGAAGAAGACAATGCAATCGGAAAAGCCCTGACACAAGAGCTTCTGGCAGTATCCGGCGAAGTCATCAGCCGCTTTGAGAAAAACCAGGCAGAAAAATAACTACACCTGACATTGTCATGAGAATCAAAAAACCGGATACAGTCCAGTTTTCTATGCAGACAGCAAGTGTGCAATTCAATTCTATCAAGCGGCTTGACTATTCTGCAGGGCAAGCCGCATATCTCTTGCTTCATCCCGCGCAATCTGCATCGCAAAGCGTCGCAATAACGCGTGCAATTCATCCATCTCATCGTCATGTACCATGTGAGAGTAAGATGTAAGAATACGATCAACCATTTGACGGGCAAAACGAGAGCGAGACACAGCCGGGTCCAGTTCTTCCAGCAAATCGTGATAAGCCTGCAAAGCCGCAACAATGGCAGGGGCAACCGCATCACCAATACCAGCTTTCTGACAGATTGCAGAAACCACACTCGGACTGGCATCATAAACACAATCACGAATGCGCTTTTCTGAAAGATTAGTCAGGCTTTTCAATGCCACAACGAACAGATCGACATTGCCCATACAAAGACCACGCACCAGAATATCTGCGGTCAACTGGCCTGACAGTCGCAAATGCTCAACCAATGCATATAGATCCTCTCCGCTGGCTGAAAAAGCAAGATCGACTGTCGCTTTATCGCAGGCATCCTTCACCAAGGTGGTGCGCTTCTCGGAGCTGATGAAGGTTTTCACCAAAGCAAGTTGCTCCAATGCATCACCAAGCTGAACGATCAGGGACTGACGAATATCCACTGGCAAACCATCCAATGACAATAATGTGGTGCGCATGTCAGCTTCGGTACCGAAGCGTTCGGCCATCCGCCGCAAACTAAAAGTCGTCACTTGTGCCCCAACATTGGCAAGAATGGCCAGACAAGCAGCCTTCCCGCCAACTTCGGCCAGTGCCGCTGCCAGTGACGCACTCACTGATGGGCGCACTGCAATAGCGCATTGGGCACGATCTGACCCATGGGCAGCAATATCCACCAGATCGCCATCCAGCAAGATAGGTGAGCGCTGCAAAACTGGCTCTGCAACAGAATCAAGATCTTGAGCAAGTGACAGCACCACATGATGGGGAGCATGAGGGCTGGAGGCCAAAGCATCAGACAATGCACCACGCACCAATGGAGACGAGTCATCAAGCAGAAGTGTGAGAGCTGTTTCAGCAGCTTCTTGCTCGGCTCTTTCCATTTCAGAATATAGATAGGCACGAGCAAGCGCAGAGGTTGCCTCTGCACGGCGTGTCACTGGTGCGGTTTCTATCCAGGAGAGAAACTTGGCTACGATCATCCCGAAAGTCCTTGAGCTGCTGTACTAACACCATTGTGGATCAGCAACCCTTAACGATCAGTTCACCATGTTTGTTAATTTCCGCTGGCTGAATTTTCACCCCAATAAAGCGCAGAAAACAAAGTGCTCTGCTTTTGAAAAGAATGGGGATACGTTCACCCCTTGGGTTTATCAGAAATCTGTGTACCACTCAGAAATTGTGTCAGATCGATTGCACCGACACCCCCTTCTGCTCCAGGTACGCGTGTTTCACGCAGAACCGCATCCTTGGCCCCTTCCATCAGTTCAGCAAAACGCTGACCAGCATGAGCCAATCCCGCAGGTTTTGGCTTCGGCACAACAGGAATCTCGCCTTCACGGGATATTGTCAATTCATCTGGCAACAAATTCACCGGTGCAGGAGAGATTGAGGATCCGTGATTAGTGATCTCATCGCTTGCATTCACGGAAGACTTTGTAATGCTCTCCGGTTGGGAATAGCGTGAACGCCTGCCGCCTGCCGCCGCAACATCCGATGCCTCCAGCTCACCTCCATAACGGCTCCGTCGAACCGGAGATGTGTCCAATTGAGACATAAAAGACACCAATTCGGAGTTTTTCTTGCGAAACCGATCACCAAGATTGTCAACATATTGCAAGGGTTGAACATTGGCTTGCACCAAGCGACTATCAGATCTTGCAAATTCGGCACCATTGGGCACGGTTGCTACCAGATTATCATAAACCTCACGTACACTCTTGGCCTGTCCATTCTTATGATAGAAAACACCTTTATTGGCCTGAGCCTGACTGGGAAAGGCTCGATAAGCAGCAACTTCCGGTCGACTCTCCGACAATCCGATCAATTTGGCGCTACCCTTTGCCCCCAAAAAGTGCGCTGCGTAAAGCTCACCATTCTTTGGTTTACGCCCCAAAGCACCGGTCAATTGCTCTTCATTCTTCTGAGCATAGGCCCCAGCCATCAGCGCTGATACCTTCGGATCCTTACGCATGTTGAGAATTTCCCGCCGCTCGGAACGATCGGGAACAACGTAATTCTCACCAACTTTGCGAATTTTATTGGCAACATGCTGAAACCCGAGAGACGGCCCCGCCTCCTTCATTGTCTCCAACCATGTGCTCTCAATAAATTGGAAAAGACCGGTCGCAGAAGAAGTGGGAGCTTTGGCATCTGAACGCAATCCGCTCTCGCGCTTCGCAGTTGCCAGAAGAAAGTCAAAATTGGCACCCGTCGCTCTGCTCGCTTCGGCAAAAACCGCATCAAAACGATTGGTCGTTGCTATCGGGGAGGATACGGAAGATACCAAATCAGATCTCCAATAAGATCAGCGACAGCCCAACAAGACAGCCACGATTCTCTACGGTTACTATTCATTAACAAATGTGAAGAAATATGGTTAATCTTCCATTAACAATTACGATCCATCGCTTTTGCAAGACCAATCACTACCAGAAAATTCGCAGAATTCCTCAATAACACCAAAAGCTCATTGCCTTACACTTCTACTTTTACGTAAACTGCGCCAAACGAAAGGGAGATCTATATGCCTGGCCTGTATTTTGAAGAATTTGAAGTTGGCGCCACCATCAATCACGAACTGACCCGTACCGTGACTGAAATGGACAATATGCTTTTTTCCAACATGACGCTGAACCCCCAGCCTCTGCATATTGATGCCAATTTCTGCAAGACCCAAACCGAGTGGGGGCAACCATTGATGAACAGCCTCTTCACGCTAGGCCTGATGATCGGAATTTCTGTGAATGACACAACCATCGGCACGACCATTGGCAATCTGGGCATGACCGATGTCTTCTTCCCTCATCCGCTTTATCAGGGCGACTCAATACGGGTTGAAACAACAATCAAGGACAAGCGCCTGTCCAAATCCCGTCCAACGGCTGGCATCGTAACCTTTGAACATCGTGCCTATAATCAGGACGATGTTCTGGTCGCCAAATGCACACGTCAGGCTTTCATGAAAACGAAGGATGCCTGATATGCGCTCATATCTTTTCGTTCCCGGAGACAGCGAGAAAAAGCTTGCAAAGGGATTGGGATCCGAAGCCGATGTTCTACTGATTGATCTGGAAGATTCCGTCGCATTATCCAATAAGGCTGAAGCACGCAAGATTGCCGCCGCCTTCGTCAAAACCAATCGTGATCAGAAAGACCGCCCTCTTCTCTTCGTGCGCGTCAACGCTTTGGACACCGGACTGACCGATGAAGATTTGACCGAAATTATCCCGGCAGCACCAGATGGCATCATGGTACCCAAGACTCTCTCAGGTCAATGCATCACCCGGATTGATGCCAAGGTGACAGCACAGGAAGCCCTGGCGGGCATTCCGGAAGGTTCCATTAAATTGATGGCAGTGGCAACTGAAACCGCCAGTTCTATATTCACACTTGGAACCTATGGCGGCTCAAGTTCACGTCTGTCCGCTCTCACTTGGGGCGCGGAAGATCTCTCGGCTGACCTGGGCGCAGAAACCAATAAGGACGATGATGGCAATCTCACCAGTCCCTATAAGCTGGTGCGCGAACTTTGCCTCTTTGGGTCTGTCGCAGCCGGGGTTCAACCAGTCGATTCCATCTATGCAAATTTCCGTGATATGGACGGCTTGCGTGCTGAGGCCACAACCGCCCGACGAGATGGCTACACCGGCAAAATGGCAATTCATCCGGCACAGGTTTCTATCATCAATGACGTCTTCACCCCATCAGACCTCGCCATCAGTCAAGCAAAACGCATCATCGCGGCTTTTGGCGACGCAGGAGATATCGGGGTGATTGGACTGGATGGCGAGATGCTGGATCGACCACATCTGCGTCGCGCAGAAACTGTGCTTCAACGAGCAAAATCAGCAGGAATTTCAGTCGATTAAAACTATTTTTTGAATCAAAATCTGCACACTAAACAGATCTTGAATCAAAATCTGAACTAACTGAATCAATTTATTCAGAATCGACCAAAATCATTTCCGCTCCAAACAGATAAGGCCCGAAGATTTCTCTTCGGGCCTTTTCAACACCAATGGCAACAAGATTGGTACAGTTTATTTCGGTCGCTCGATTGAGAAGACCGCATCAACCACCGAATAGTCCTTATACCCCAATCGAGCCAGAGGTTTGAGTTTGGTGATATCGACGATCCCCTCGACAATCATTTCATCCTTGATGAAAATCCCCATCACCTCACCCAGAACCATCTGATAAGGCGTTTCAATATTCTCATACCGATCCAGCCTGATGACTTCGAGCAGACGACATTCCATCACGACCGGGCTCTCTGCAACACAGGGTGCAGCAATCAACCGACAGTCCCGCTTGGTCAGACCGGCAAGCTCAAACTCGTCGACATCCGCTTCAACCATAGCAGCTGACGCATTCATCGCATTGCGCAGATCATAGCTGGCAAGATTACAAGCAAACTCACCACTATCCTCGATATTGGCCAGACTGTCTTTGCGTCCTTGCGACGAAAACATCACGATATTCGGTTGAGATGAGATGGCATTAAAAAAGCTATAGGGAGCCAGATTGGCCACACCATCAGCCCCCTGCGTACTGATCCAGCCAATGGGACGCGGTGCCACCAAGGCCTTGAAAGGATCATGCGGCAAACCATGCGCTTCATTTGTGCGATAGAACATCAATCACCCCAAGTCTGGACGATCTGAGAAAGATCCGGGCGAGGACGCTCACTCTTTGGTGCTTCCGGTGTACCGATATGAATGAAGCCCGCAATACGCTCTCCATCTTCCAAACCAAGATCAGCCAGTATCTTCTCATCAAATGCATACCATTCGGTGAGCCATTGAGCCGAATAGCCTTCCGCATGCGCTGCATGGACCAGGTTCATGCAAACAGCGCCAGCAGACAGCACTTGCTCCCATTCTGGTGCCTTGTTGGTATCCTTGATGATAGAGACCACACCAATCACCATCGGCGCACGAACAAAACGCTCCCGCTCCAACTTCAAACGAGCTTCGTCAGCAATAGGCTCAATTTCTTTCCAGCGCGCTTCCAGCAAATCACCAAGTCGCTTGCATCCAGCCTCACTGAACTTGATCAAGCGCCAAGGTTCCAGCTTTTTATGATCCGGCGCACGAACGGCCGCCGTCAAAATACGCTCCAACTGCTCATCCGACGGAGCAGGAGCACCCAAAAATGCTGCTGGCAAGGTTCGTCTCGCCAGCAGATAATCCATTACTTCAGACATTGAGATTGTTTCCTCAAGTATTATCCGGTCCTCAACTGCACCATAGGGGAGCCATGCTTACGTGAAAAGACGGATCGCCGATATAATTATGGCAATTCCATTTCATAAAACCATTCAAGTACGATCCATGACTGTCTTGGTCGCCAGGATCCCAAAATCCACAGTCCACAGACAATATTCCTGATCTCAATCCGCCCTTGCCCCCAAAATACCATGGTCTTTCTGTTCAATATGCATTAACCAAGAAGGTGCGAGTCAAACCAGTAACATTCGTGAATATCAGGGGACCAATGGCGGCAATGGTCGGATTACAAATACAATCAGCCTATCAAAAATTGATTATCCCAATAATCTGTCTGTGCATCATCCTCGGCTCAGCTGTCTCAAGTACGGCCCAGTCAAACAATGCCCCCATGAATCTGGGCAATATCTTGCAAAAGAAGACCAGAGGAGCACCGCCTCCGCGTTCTTATCTGAAGTTGCCCAAAGAACTGGCACCACCAAAACCCAAAGCAGCAAGGACAACAGATTCAGCATCACCAGATGCTCCGAACCAGTCATCTGACAACCAACAGGCCATTGGTACAGAAACAGATACCCTTGCTGATAGTGCAACAGCTTCCATAGACCAGAACTCAAATTTGTCCGAGACAGCATCCGAACAAACACCACCCAGCACCCAGCAAGCTGCACCAACACAAACCGTCGCAACAAAGACTCCACAAATTCAGCCAGGTGGTATAGCACGCATTCAATTGGCGGCTTTTTTGACCCAGACTGGCCAACCACTTCAACGCGGCATGAATTGGCGTATCTTTGAAGAGAAGAAAGACGACAAAGGCCGCATGCCGATGATTCACAACAGTGATGGTGGCGCATTGGAGCTGGACCTCAAACCCGGCCGCTATATCGTCTATGCAGGATATGGTTACGCCAATTTGACCAAACGCATCATTCTGCCCAAAGCTGGTGACTATAGCGAAAGCTTCATCCTGCAAGCTGGTGGCCTACGACTTGCTGCTGTAGCTGCAGGTGACATTCGCCTCGATGGCAGCTTGCTTCGTTTCAATATCTATACCAAACCAAATGCTGATGGCAGCCAACAACTGATTGCTCCCAATATTCAGAGTAATCAGGTGGTCAAACTGACCGAAGGCACGTATCACATTGTCTCATCTTATGGCGATGCCAATGCCAAGGTGCGTGGTGATGTGGAAGTGCAGGCAGGTGATCTGGTGACAGTGACCATGATTCACAATGCAGCAAAGGTTACACTACGCCTGGTATCCGAGCCCGGCGGCGAAGCTTTGGCCAACACGGTATGGACCGTTCTCACCCCTGGTGGAGATCTGGTCAAACGTGCCATTGGTGCCTTTCCGACCCTTGCTCTTGCCGCAGGCGACTATACCGCCATAGCCAAGCAGGGAGAGGAAATCTATAACCGCGATTTTGCAGTGGATGCGGGCCTTAACCGTGACATCGAAGTGCTGGCTATCAAAGCGCAGTAAACTCCGCAAAACATGGCAGCGTCACCCTGAATCATTTTCCGATCAAATGGATACAAGCAATTCTAATACAACAGAAAAAGGGCGCAATCTTTGATCACGCCCTTTCTTGTTGCTGATTTCGAGCAAGAACTTACTCTGCAGCCTCTGCATCAGCCAGACAGGCATCACGCGCTCGACGAAGATCTGGGGCAATAGCCTCTTCCTGCAACGCGGCGATTGCCTCGTCCAATGACATGGAGGTCTGATGCTTGGAACCAAGGCGACGGATAGAAATCGTCCCCTCTTCCGCTTCTTTCATTCCACACACAAACAGGGCCGGAACCTTGGCCAGTGAATGCTCACGAACCTTGTAATTGATCTTCTCATTACGAAGATCCAGTTCCACATTCAGCCCAGCTGCCGTCAGCTTCTCTTTCACTTCACGCGCATAGTCATCAGCACCGGAAGTAATGGTAGCAACAACTACCTGCAAGGGTGCGAGCCATAGTGGGAAGTGACCAGCATAATGCTCGATCAAGATACCGCAGAATCGTTCCAGAGAACCAAACAAGGCACGGTGGATCATCACAGGCGATACCTTGTCGCCAGCGGTGTTGATATAGAAGGCACCAAGGCGACCAGGCAGATTCAAATCGACCTGCACGGTACCACATTGCCAATCACGACCGATTGCATCACGCAATACATACTCCAGTTTCGGACCATAGAAAGCCCCCTCACCCGGATTGAAAGTATAATCCTGACCAGCAGCTTCCACAGCAGTTTTCAAGGCCGCTTCTGAGGCATCCCACACGTCATCAGATCCAACACGCTTTTCAGGGCGGTCAGAGAATTTGATGCGGATGTCTTCAAAGCCAAAGTCTTTATAGATGGACATGATCTGCTCGTTCATATCCACGCAGACTTCGGTGATCTGATCTTCAGCAGAAAAGATATGCGCATCATCCTGAGTGAAGTGACGCACACGCATCATGCCATGCAGAGCACCAGACGGCTCGTAGCGATGCACCTTTCCGAACTCGGCAATCTTCAGCGGCAGGTCACGATAGGATTTCAAACCATTCTTGAAGATCTGAACATGGCCCGGACAGTTCATTGGCTTACAACAATAAACACGCTCATCCGGGGTCTGAGTGGTGAACATGTTCTCACCAAACTTCTCCCAGTGACCGGACTGTTCCCAAAGTGTCTTTTCCATCATGTCCGGGCTGTTGACTTCCTTATAGCCCCATTCCTTTTGGCGACGGCGCATGTAGGCAATCAAAGTCTGGAACAGGGTCCAGCCTTTTTCATGCCAGAAAACGGAACCAGGCGCTTCTTCCTGGAAATGGAACAGATCCATCTCGCGACCGAGCTTACGGTGATCACGCTTCTCAGCTTCTTCCAGACGATGCAGGTGGGCCTTCAGATCCTTATCAGACGCCCAGGCAGTACCATAGATACGGCTCAACATTGCATTGTCGGAATCACCACGCCAGTAGGCACCGGCGACCTTCATCAGCTTGAAGGAAGACCCGACCTGTCCGGTGGAAGCCATATGTGGACCACGGCAAAGGTCCAGCCATTCGCCTTGCTTGTAGATTTTTACATCTTCATCTTCAGGAATAGCGTCGATCAGCTCAACTTTATAATGCTCGCCTTTGGCGGCAAAATACTCCTTGGCTTCATTGCGACTCCACACCTCTTTGGTGAAAGGTGCATTACGCTGAATGATCTCTGCCATTTTCTTCTCAATGACAGGCAGATCTTCCATGGTGAAAGGCTCTTCACGAGCAAAATCATAATAGAAGCCGTTATTAATAACCGGGCCAATGGTAACTTGCGTGCCAGGGAACAATTCCTGCACAGCTTCAGCCAACACATGAGCCGCATCATGGCGGATCAGTTCCAGCGCATCGTCATCAGTTCGGGTTACAATCTCGATGGCAGCATCGGCAGAAATCGCTTCTGCCAGATCGGTCAGCTCACCATCCAGTTTAACAGCAACGGCTTTTTTGGCGAGAGATTTGGAAATACCTGCAGCGACCTCGGCACCGGAGATGCCAGCTTCATATTCGCGCACAGATCCATCGGGAAAAGTAAGATTGACCATCAAGGTCCTCCTGCTCAACTCCTGCATACAACACAGGTAAGCTAATGTTTCAGTCCAGAACAAAGCGTTCTGATTCAGTCTTTTGGGATATCCAGCCGGGTTGCCGGATCAATATGGTCCCCATTCCAGAAACCGTAAGACCATGGTTTATACCAGCATGAGCCGGGAGGCAACAGCTCCGGAACCGGGTCAAATCCGCTCTGTCCCCAAGGATGACACCGCAAAACACGAGAAAGCCCCATCCAGCCTCCAGCCCAGAACCCAAAGCGCTCTATCGCTTCAACCGTATAGTGAGAGCAGGTCGGTCCATAACGACAGGTTCTCCCCATGAAGGGCGAGAGAAAAATCTGATAAAGCTTGATAAAGCCAATGGCCCAATAGCGTGGGCGCAAATAGCACAACAACTGCATGAGGCGCCCGTTCATAACTTACTGCGCCTCACCGCGCTCTATCTGCTCAACCGCATCAACCACAGCATCAAAGATCAAAAGACTGGAAGTATGACGAGCTGGATAGTCCTTGACTGGCTCAAGATATTTCAAATCTTCCCAATATCCTTGCGGTGCCGGACCACCTTCTTTCAACATGCAATGCATGATCGTGCGAATGTCCCGCAACTCGTCTCCACTTTGACCAATAACCTTGCGAGCCATGACACTGGCAGCGGCCTGCCCTAATGCACAAGCATTGACCTTGTGACCAAAATCCACAACCTTGCCGTCAATCATGATCAGATCCACATCAATCGTCGATCCACACAGCTTGCTATGCGCGCGCGCCGAAGCTTGCGGCGTTTCCAACCTTTCAAGTCTTTCTATATTGCCCGCAAATTCCAGAATTTTCTTGTTATAGATGGCATCCAACATAGAAATTACGCCTGTTTTGCTGTGTCTCGTTGATCCGGGACTATCAATCTTCCCTATAAACCCTATATGGGGAGACAGACAAGGATATCATAGCCTTTTCGATCAAAATTGGTTTTGGTCAAACTTGATAAAAATGAAACGTTATAACATTACTTTAGAATAACGCGTTTTTGCTACTGACAAACGGTTAAAAAAGTGCATGATGTCGCATCCCGACCATTCGACGAAGCAGGAATGCTTAAACTATGGTCGAGAGACCCATTTGGTGGAAATTTTGTGCGCCAGGAAGCGTAACAACCGCAGCCAGCGGGAGAATGAAAGGAGCATTGCTCGGTCATGGATACTATTATCAAAACGGATACGTCTAGCCGGCCAGCTCAGGGACAGACAGTGACAGAACGAAAACGCCCTTCCCGGCAGGAAGCTGAAGCTGCCGTCCGTACTCTGATTGAATGGATTGGAGACAATCCCGATCGAGAAGGTCTGCTCGACACACCTGCCCGCTTTGTCAAAGCTTACGAAGAAGTTTACCGTGGCTATCGGGAAGATCCGGTTGAACCACTCAAGCGTACCTTCAAGGAAGTCAATGGTTACAAGGACATGGTCCTGTTGCGCGATGTGGAATTCTTCTCTGCTTGTGAGCATCATATGGTGCCATTCGTCGGTAAGGCCCATATTGCCTATTACCCGTCTGACGGGGTTGTTGGCCTGTCCAAGCTCGCACGGGTTATCGATACCTATGCCCGTCGTCTGCAGACACAGGAAACCATGACTGCTCAGATCATCGAAGTGATCGAAAAGACCCTGAATCCTCGCGGCATCGCATTGATGATCGAGGCAGAACATATGTGCATGTCCATGCGTGGCGTTCAGAAAAAGGGCGTCTCTACCGTCACCACGACTTTTACCGGCGTGTTTGAAGATGATATGGCCAAACAAGACCGGTTCATGACCTTGGTGGGTGTGCGCTAAGCACCCCACCCTCACCTACCTCTACTCCCTCATATTCATTGGCCCTCATCAAGAGCCCAAAGGCAGAATCATGTGCGCACCTTTCGATCCTCAAGCTGACAAAAGCAAAGATGAAATCGAACTGGGTACTCATTTCCTGCCAAAGTTTGATTCTGATGGGTTGATCCCCGCTATCGTCACCGATATCGATAGTGGTGATGTGGTGATGTTCGCTTTCATGAATGAGAAAAGTCTTCGTCTCACATTGGAGACCAAGGAAGCCCACTATTGGAGCCGCTCCCGTCAGGAGCTTTGGCACAAAGGCGCAACAAGTGGCAATGTACAAGATGTGATCGAGTTGCGCACTGATTGTGATCAGGATGCTGTCTGGTTGAAAGTTCGTACACGTGGGGCAACTGCCAATTGCCATCAGGGCTTCAAATCCTGTTTTTACCGCGCCGCGGAGCTACAGGACGGTCAAACCAATTTGAGCTTCAAAGAAGAAAGCCCGCTCTTTGATCCTAAGGAAGTCTATAAAAAATAGAGACTTACCCAGGATCCTCTCTTGGCATACAATTGTGTCTCACATCAAAGTGAGAAGAAATCAGCAATTGTTAATGGTTTAAGAAACCCGATCTCTTATCTTAATAGTAAGAAAGGAGATCATCATGCTTACCCAAGTCTTTGATTATTTCTCCAATGGCTCCAAGCCGGAGAATGATCAGGCTATTCCAGATCAGGACCAGACAGTTCCTTGCTTACCCAAGGTAACCATCGGCCTCGCACTGGGTGGCGGAGCAGCCAAGGGATGGTCTCATATCGGAGTTCTTCATGCTCTGAAAGAAGCTGGTATCAAACCTGACATCATCACAGGAACATCCATTGGCGCTGTCGTCGGCGGCTGCTATGCAGCTGGTCACCTCGACAAACTCGAAGAATTCGCCAAAAGCCTGACACGAAGACGGTTATTGGGTCTTTTGGATGTCAACTTCTCAGGCAAAAGCCTCATCAATGGTTCGCGATTGATCAAGCTGCTTGAACGCTATCTGGATAACACATCGATCGAGGGTTTGCCGATACCCTTCATGGCTGTTGCAACTGAATTGGCAACCGGCCACGAAATCTGGTTACGGCGTGGACATCTGGTCACAGCCATGCAGGCATCCTATGCCCTACCCGGAATTTTCAATCCGGTTACTGTCAATGGACGCTATCTGGTGGACGGCGCGTTGGTCAATCCGGTGCCGGTATCGCTGGCCCGCGCCATGGGAGCTCGCATAGTATTGGCAGTCAATTTGAGCGATGCATCCTTTGGTCGTGGCTCCATCATTCCTAATGTCGACGACCCTCACGAGGTTATTCAACCATGTGAAGAAGATGACACAGTAAAAGCACAATCAGCAAACCTGCCGAGCTTCAAGTCCATCTTTTTTGGCAATGATACGACCCCCGGAATTTCCTCTGTCATGTTTGATGCATATACCATCATTCAGGACAGGATCACCCGCTCTCGCCTTGCAGGCGATCCAGCGGATATCATGATCAGCCCAAGAGTGGATCAGATAGGTATGTTCGAATTCCATCGTGCCCGGGAAGCGATAGAAGCAGGCTATCTGGCAACACAAAAGGTCATCGAGGATTTCCGGGAAATTTCCCAGGATATGAAGGCTTGATTACCTATACCACCATAGCACAAATGTAGCATGTCCAAATACCACATGGACAACACCTCCTCATCATCACACACTTGGTAATGGAATGCCTGACACATCACATCACTAGCAGGCTTATGAAGGAGGACCATCATGAACATGCGCACACTTTGTCTGGCCGTTCTGCTTATTCTTCCCGCCCCGGCCATGGCTCAATCCTGTTTCGATTTGTGGGTTGGCCGCAACACAATCTATGATAACAACGGCTATTGTTTCAAAAGTCGGCTGGGCCGAACTTATTTCGATAATGCGGATTGTTACACAAATAATGCCCGCTTGAGTAAAGCCGAACATCGACGTGTGGCAAGAATCAAGGCTCAGGAAAAACGGCGTGGATGCCGTATCAGGACAAATGTCTCCTACTACAATTCCCGATATTACTGATCCATACAACTCAATATAGTAAAAAAGCAGGGTTTCAGCCCTGCTTTTAGTCTTCATGACTGGTCCGGAAAATCAGCGGAAACTTTTTTATCCTGCTGCGATATAGGCGCGCATATCAGCGGCCTCTTTCTCGGTCTGCTCGATACGGTGTTTGACCACATCACCAATCGATATGAGGCCAATCAGCTCGTCCCCTTCAAGAACAGGCATATGACGGAAACGGCCCGCTGTCATACGTTCCATCACAGAGACAACCGTCTCATTTTCAGCACAGCAAATCACATCTGCAGTCATATGAGCAGAAGCAGGCTGGCTCAGAACATCTCGACCTTCTTTGGCCAAGGCACGAACGATATCGCGTTCAGAAAGGATACCGCACAACTTGCCTTCTTCGGCCAGCATGACAACACCAATTTTCTTCTCGCACAGCAAATCCACGATCTGGGATATTGGAGTTTGTGGCGCAAGTGTAAATACATCCCGGCCCTTGCGATCAAGAATTGTTGCGACAGTCATCGGCGTCCTCCTTTGCTACTTCAGGAAGCCCTGAGCGGAACCTATGGTCGAGCTCAATCGCTTCCTCTTAACCAAGGCGCAATCGCAACCAATTGCAGGAGCGATCACTCCCTGATTGAAAGTCTGCGACGATTTGGCACAGAAGACAATAGCGCAAAGCCAAACTTATGCGGATGCTGGCCAAAAGATGCAATCAAGATGAATAAGGAACCTAAAACAATCCCCAGACAGGCTAGTTGCCAAGAAAAAAGAGCAGAAAACAGCCACTCTGTCTCAAGGTTTCTACTTAATCACACGAATATGAGAATGATCCGCTTTCTTCTTTTTCGGTTCTTTGGGTTTTCTCGGCCCTTGTGAAAAAGAATCAAAATATGGAAATAGAAACAGACCAGCTGCAAATCCACCAAGATGCGCTTCCCAGGCAATGGAGGCACCACCACCACCAATAGACAACAGCCCGAATATTAGATTAAGAGCCAACCACACAGCCAGAAAACTGACTGCTTGCCGATTATGGCGAAGTTGCTCCAAGGTCAGACATGGCTGCCTATGGGTAGATTGCAATGCTGTGGCCCAAGACCCATAGCCGCTAAAGGCAAAACGGGCAGAAGCTGACATGGCACCAGACAGGACAGCAGAGACACCAACCAGTGGCGACATGCTGTCGGAGTGGAAGAAGAAATGCACCAAGGCGCCCGCAGCTGCAGTCACCACAAAAAATGCAGCAAACCGGCTGGTACCGATCCTTCGCAACACAACGGTAGCAAAGGCAGCCATCCAAACCAGATTGAGAATAAGATGCATCCAGCTGCCGTGCAGAAAGGCATAACTGACAAAAGTCCAAATATCGCCAAATACTCCGCCGGGAAAGGAAAATCCGGTTGCTACAGCATCATTGAAACGTACGGGAATGAAGGCAAAAGTCAGCAATATATCAAAATCTTGCTTCTGAGAGAGCAGAAATTCCCGAACAACATGAATAGCAACCATCAGCCCACCCAAAAACAGAATTGGGGTAGGGAGATTGAACATGGGTTCACGATAGGGTTTTCCGTCCGGCATATTCCAGGATCCGCCGCCATTGCCACCAAAGCGCGCCATACTCTCTCTCCTTATTGGGTTTTCACCCCTGATCCGATTAATTCTGCCCATCATCACATATTGGAAGTAAAGAAACTTCCATCAAGAGCATGTGACGCAATGCATTCTTCTTCATCAATCACATGATGGTGAGAAAAGGGCAAAAAAAAGCCACCTGTTCAATCTCTTACGGATCAAATCAAGTGGCTGACGCCTCCCGAATTCCGTCGGGAAAGTTTTGAAGAGCCGCGACGCTTGATCAATTTGGAGTCCGATGCAAACGTCGAGGAAACTGTTAAGGCTTTGTTTACACGCCCAATATCATCCAGACAAGTCTAAAGCAATATTAAGGTTAACCCCTGCGCTTGCGATCTTATCATGGAACAAATTCACCTCATTATTTCAAACGCTTATTCAAAATCCACAGAAAGCAGAAGGTTAACAACAAAAGACAATTGCCAATTTCGTCGCAAATCTCACTTGGCATGAAGCATGCAATCTCTAAAGCCAAAACGGAGATACAGGCCTTCATTGTCTCAATCTGAAACATCAGCCGAGACAAATTGCGAAAAGAGACCGACAATGAAACATCAGGTGACCCGAGAACTCTATACCTACTGGGATGGTTTGCGTGGCGGACGCACCGCTCCTGAGCGCAGCGATATTGACCCGGCAGAAATTCACGCGATCCTGGGTGATACCTTCATACTGGAATATAATGACGAAGACAGCCAAACCTTCCGTTTGGCCGGAACACGTCTATGTGGTTCTTTTTGTCGGGAACTAAAGGGCCGTAACTTCCTTGGTCTATGGAAAAAAGAAGATCTTGCCAGCATCAAGATCCTGCTCACTGCAGTGGCTGATGATGAAGCTGCAGCGGTAATCGGGTTTGAAGGCAAAACAGAGCGTGATCAAACGTTGGAGTTTGAAACAATCCTGCTTCCATTGCGCCACTATGGCCAACCAAAGACCCGAATCCTGGGAGCAGCCAGCCCTCTGGACATGCCTTACTGGATTGGTATTTGGCCATTACAAGAACTGAGCGTCAAATCACTCCGCCTGATCTGGCCGGACGAGCGCCCTTCTTTCATGCGCAATCCCAACCAAGCAGAACCTGCCAAACAAAATATCATGCCGACCGGAACCCTGCCCTCAGTGGCTGCGAGGCCGCAAAAAAGAGTTGGTCATCTTATGGTTTTTGACGGCGGCAAGGCAAACTGATCATTGACAACCAAGAAAGACTTGAACTGAAGCGAGAAGTATCTGTTGGCAAAAGGCTTTGTTAACCATAGGGGGGCTAGGATGAAGCCATTATTGCCCGTCTTGCCAACAGTTTTTCCGGGAATACAGTTCAGACATGTCAGCGGTATTGCAAAACTCAGTCATGCCCCGAGTAACCGAACGTCGGCGCCACTCGCGCGTTCAGGTCAATTTACTCGGTCGTTTCATGCTGGAAAATAAAAAAGAATATCCCTGCCAAGTCATCAATATGTCTCCAGGTGGCCTGGCCATGATCGCTCCGGTTCGTGGCGAAATTGGCGAGCGCATCATTGCATATATAGATCACATTGGTCGTATTGAAGGAAAAATCGTACGCAAAATTGAGGGCGGCTTTGCTGTTGCGCTCGATGCGACCTTGCGCAAACGAGATAAACTTGCGTCCCAGCTCACTTGGCTGGCAAACCGACATATCCTCAATCTTCCCGAAGACCGCCGCCACGAGCGTCGTACGCCAAAGAACCCAATCACCAAACTCGTTATGGATGATGGGTCTGAGCATATGTGCCGTGTTCTGGATCTGTCTCTGTCTGGTGCAGCCTTGAAAACCAAGGTTCGTCCTGCCATTGGAAAGCGTATCACAATCGGGAAAATCCAAGCGCAGGTCGTTCGACATCTTGAAGATGGTTTGGCAATTGAATTTGCTGCTCTTCAGGAAGACGAAAACCTCGACAACAATCTGATCTGATTTCCAATCGAATCTACCCAATTGACTTTCTAACATGAGGGCACCCCACTGCCCTCAATAGGCCTGCTCGTGGTCATCTCACAACCTGAAACATTACGATGAGATCAGAAAAACTGTTTTCCCCCATAGCTTGACGAGCAAATCCCCAAACTAAAACAAGAAAAAATCAATTTTTTTCATCTTTTTTCCGCAGCATTTTCAGCCATCATTCTTCATAATTTTCTGGAAGATGCCACCAGCAAGCCAATTTCAAGCGTCTGCTCGCCGAAGTTTCTGCAAGTTTTTTACTCACTTCACCAGGCCTTTTGCGTCGTTACTTGAGCAATAGGAGCAGGCCTCTCATTCTATTTCATATCATCCGAGCAGCCAAACTCTGGCAGAAATCAGCCACTCTCTCACATTTGCTCAAACTTTAACGAAATTTGACTCTCATTCGATTCAAATCAATATCCAATGAAAAGAAAATTTGAATATAAGTATAATATGTTTTTATTTAAATATAAATAAAATAAAAGATAAATAATATCAAATATTTCTGATATTTATCATTCAATTCAACTAAAAACAACCTGCCGATATTTGAATAAACTCAATCGAATACTTCTATAAATCTCCCTACAACACGGGAGACGGACATGAAAACCACAATAAAAAAGATTACACTGGCTTTAAGCATTATCATAAGTGCAACGAGCTTTTCCGGAACTGCGACGGCACGGGGTTACGCCGAATTCATGCAGATCGGACAGAAAACATCAGCACCAATTGGTCATGTAAATTTTTGCCGGAATAATCCAGCTGAATGCGGCACCACTTATAGTCAGGACCGTGCCATCAAGCTAACCAAAGACAATTGGTCTCAGCTGATCAACATCAATGGCCATGTGAATCAGACCATTCGTCCTGTCACAGATCAGGAACAATATCGCACGGAAGAATATTGGACCTATCCAGGATCTGCAGGTGATTGTGAAGATTACGCACTTCTGAAGCGCCGCATTTTGATCAATGCTGGCTGGCCTGAAACCGCACTATTGTTGACCGTGGTAAAACAAACCAATGGCGGAGGTCACGCTGTCCTGACTGTTCGCACAGATCGTGGTGATCTGATCCTGGATAACCAGGATCCTCGAATCTTGCCGTGGAACAAAACCCCGTATCGCTACATCAAACGTCAGGCATCTCTCAATCCTTCCAGTTGGACAAGCATCAAGGATAACCGCACCACCATAGCCCTACGTTAAACCTCTCTCCTAAAGCACAGCTCGCTTTAAGGAATTGGCCTGACATGTCCCACAACCCGTCCGTTATTGTCAGGTCATAGGGCCAGTCGTCCCCACGACTGGCCCGCTCCCTTTCCCTTTAGGGAGAATCAGTCCCCACTTGAAATTTCAACAAGACCTTTGGCATAACGTTGCCAATTTTCGACATAGTGTACAGCGGATGCCGTCAACCCTTTGATGGCATCATTGTCCAATTCCCGCACCACTTTGCCAGGCATTCCCATAACCAGCGAGTTATCAGGAATAACCTTTCCTTCCGGTATCAAGGCTTTCGCTCCAATCAAGCAATTTTTGCCGATTTTCGCACCATTCAAAATAACCGCACCCATACCGATAAGGCTGTTATCACCAATCTCGCAACCATGCAGGATGACATTGTGCCCTATCGTGCAATCTTGCCCGATTGTGAGCGGAAACCCCATATCGGTATGCAGGGTACTACCTTCCTGAATATTGCTGCGTTTTCCTACATGTAGAACTTCATTGTCACCGCGTAACACAGCTCCAAACCAGACACTGGCATCTTCTTCCAACACCACCTTGCCAATCAGGCTCGCATTAGGAGCCACCCAGCATCGTCCATCTCCCGCCAGTTTTGGCTTTTCATCATCAAGTTGAAACAAAGGCACCGTGCGCCCCCCTCTTTTGTATCACAAGATCTTAAGGTTCATCCGACAACAGTTTGAGCAGCCAGAATCATATTCAAAACCAAGATACCGGAACAGGCGCTCCAAACGCCAGCAATTGCAGATGATCCAAATAGCCAACCAATCGGACGATGCTCAATGCGACGCCCGCGTAGAGCATTCCGCATGATGATAAACGGTCCAGCAAAGACACAGAGCAAAATAGATGCAAATGCACTGAACCAACTCTCGACAGATACAACAAAGCGCACCGGTCGGGCTGAAATCAACTGATACAAACTTCCCAAAATACCAGCACATACAAAGCCGATACAGCTGGCATACACCAAAGCAAACATTTCCTGTCCCATTTTGCCTGTCCTTTACGCAATACAAGCCAGACGTCTGTGCCAGATTGGCACAAGCATTTCTGTGCCTTTCTTCATTGCAAGGGCTATGCCGTTTCATTCATTTTCTGTTAAGACTGGGAAAGATCATATGCAATTGACCATCGACCAAACAATGGAAAGGACCGGAACCAGATGAGCAACGGGTTGCAAGAACCTACCCCACCTCACCGATGGATTTTCTTCATTCTGGTTTTCGGACTCATTGGAATAACGGTTCTGTTCATCACCAGTCGCTTTTTTCGTCACTCGGAAGGCCTGTTCAGCCACAGCTCATATACAAGCGATCCTACGCCCATCATCATCAACATCGCGAATAGCAGTCTGCAGCTTCCCCAAAATATGATACGTCAGGAAGCGCAACGAACAAGTGAACCCCAAGCCAGTCTGGACCTGTTCTTTCGCTGGCCCGACTTGGAAGGGTATAATCTGGACAATCAACTGGCATTCACCGAAATATCAGAAGAGTCCAAACTGGTTTTCATCCATCTTTCCAGCCCAAAGAAACATATCTCATCATCCGAACGCCTCTATTCAGTCTATAGCCAGCATTTCATCGGCACCCCAAGCAAGGGGCCGGGCAAATTGATTGGCTTCAAGATGAATGAAAAATCGAGCTATGCGGGCGAAACCGTCTATTTCAAGCCCGATGAAAACCCGCCATATGTGGTGCGTTGTTTTCAACCCCAACCCAAGGTTCCAACCATTTGCTTGCGTGAAATCCTGCTCAAGAACGGTCTCCAAGCCAGCTACCGCTTTCGCCTTGGCATGTTGAAAAACTGGCGAGAGCTGGATCTGGCAACCGGTCAATTGCTCAATTCCTTTGTTGTTCAATAATAGCCGGAGCTTTGATCTGCAATAGAGAGAGAAGATATACAAAAGCCCCCGACACCAAAGGCATCAGGGGCTGATTCTTCAACGAAATCTCGTGATGTTCCTCAAGTTTCTTCCAGATCATAGTCCAGAATAGCCATGGAGAAGTTGTAGGACAGATCATCATCTTCATCATCCTTGAACAGGACGCCCACAAACTCATCGGCAACATAAACCTCGGCACTATCGGTTTTACGCGGACGAGCGCGTACTTCAAGATTTGGGGACTGCAAAGCACGACGCATATAGGTCTGCAATTTATCCAGCTCGTTCTTATCCAAATTTGCCTCCTGCAAAATCACAACAGTCCGACCGATTAGTCAGCTCATCAGTGGAGTGCTGATTGGCACAGCGATAGATGAGAGTAAAGCACCTTTTTTGCTGACCCACCATTTCCTCATCACAGCACCATACTCGTCCCTGTTTGACAAGTATGGATTGCAATTCTGGCAACAGCTCTGGCCTGTTGAAAGGCATTTACACTCCTTAAATACCATCTCCGAGCATCTGGTTCATGCTGCGCGAAGGCTCTGCACACCCAGCCTGACCGACGATCTTGGCAGGCACACCGGCAACTGTACTGTTGGCTGGAACATCTTTCAGAACGACAGAACCAGACGCCACTCGAGAGCAATGACCAATCTCGATATTGCCAAGCACTTTCGCTCCAGCCCCGATCAGGACACCGCGACGAATCTTTGGATGGCGGTCCCCACCTTCCTTGCCGGTACCACCCAAGGTCACACCTTGCAGGATGGAGACATCATCTTCCAGAACCGCAGTTCCGCCAATGACCACGCCTGTGGCATGATCAAGGAAGATGCCCTTTCCGACCCGCACCTTCGGGTGGATATCAACCTGAAAGACTTCCGATATGACAGACTGGAGATAAAGCGCAAAGTCCTCTCGACCATTCATCCAGAGCCAATGGGCCAACCGATGCGTCTGAATGGCCTGAAAGCCTTTGAAATACAAGATCGGATCAATATAGCGATCACATGCCGGATCTCGATCAGCCACGGCGATGATATCGGCGCGCAACGCGGTCGCAATAAATGGATCGCTCTCCAATGCTTCACGATAAGCCTGACGAATAACTTCCGAATCCAGTGCCGGATTATGCAGACGATCCACAATCCGGTGAATGACGGCATTTTCCAGACGGCGATGGCTCAGAATGGTAGAGAAAATGAATGAGCTGAGGGCGGGTTCCGCTTTCACGACATCTTCCGCTTCCTGACGAATACGGTGCCAGACAGGGTCCACAACCTGGATCTCGTCCTCACGAGCGTGCTGTAATGATCTGTTACTCATATTTGCCTCACCTTTTCATCATGGATAAGCCATGCACATATTCAAGAGAACCTGTTAGCCTATATCCCGACTTCTCATTATCGATCTTTTGCCCAACAATAGCGCAAAAGTCAAAGCACAGACGTGCAATTCTCTCTTTCAGCCTAACACGATATCATAACCATGCCAGACACCCAAAATACCAACAGCATCAATGACAAAATCTTGATTGAGCGCGACGGACCGATCGGTCGTCTTGTCATCAACAATCCTTCAAAGCGAAATGCCATGTCACTTGATATGTGGCGTGCCATCCCAGATGCAATAGAGGAACTGGATAAAGATCCACAAATCCATCTGATCGTGGTGACCGGCTCTGGCAATATCGCTTTTGTCTCGGGTGCTGACATTTCCGAATTTGAAGAAGTCCGCGGCGATACCAAAAGTGCAACCTTTTATGACGATATGAATGCCGAAGCATATCGTGCCATACGCAATGTCAAAAAGCCGACACTTGCTCTCATACAGGGTTTCTGCATGGGAGGAGGATTTGGTTTGGCCGCAGCTTGTGATCTTCGTCTATCAAATATATCTGGCAAATTTGGCATCCCGGCTGGCAAGCTCGGTGTTGGTTACCCGACTGATGCCATTGAGGATATCGTTCATCTTGTTGGCCCTGCCAATGCCAAGGAGATCTATCTAACTGCCAAGGTGTATGATGCTGAACAAGCCAGACATATCGGATTTCTCAATGAAATCTTTACAGATGAAGCATTTGAGCATGAAGCAAACAAATATTGCCAAACCATCGCCAAACTTGCCCCATTGAGCGCCCAATACCACAAGGCAGGTATCAATCGAGCAGTCGGACAACGCGACAGCATCGATATCCATCAGCTTCGCACCATGGCAGCCACTTGTTTCGATAGTCACGACTATGCAGAAGGCCGCAAAGCATTCATGGAAAAACGAAAACCAATCTTTTCTGGCACATGATGAAGTTATTTCCAAGGAAATGAGAGATAGCAAAGATGATCAGGCCGCCTTGATATGCTCAACAAAGGACAGGACGGCCTGGCAGAAGACATCATTCTTGTCCCCTGCCACCATATGCCCGGCTTCACTGACGTCATAATAGAGCGCATGAGGCACCATCTGCATAAACTCATCGGCATGCTCCTTGCTGACCAGTTCAGACTTGCCCCCACGCACCAGTTGGACAGGAATACGTAAATTCCTGGCCGCAGCAACAAGCCGTCGTTCACTCTCTTCATGATCAGAATGAACAGAATTTGGTCCGTTCAGGAACCTTGGATCCCAGTGCCAGCGATAGCGACCATCCTCACCCAGGCGAAGATTTTTGCGTAATCCATCCAGAGATGTTGGCTTGACCCGGTGAGGTAGGTAGCGTGCAATCGCTTCACCAGCTTCTTCAATTGTCGCAAAACCATCATGGATCCGATCGCCCATGAAAGATAGAATTTTACTGACACCACCAGGATCCATACGCGGGGTGATATCGACCAACACCAAACCATTCAAAAGAGCATCTGCAGCTTCCCCTTCTGCAAGAAGCGAAGAAATTCCGCCAAGAGAAGCCCCGACCGCTATCGGTTTCACACCAAATTGCACTTCAATCTGTTCAAACACAACCTTTGCATCAGCGGCATAATCTCTAAAGCGATAATAACCGCTGTTTAGCCAGTCACTTTGCCCATGTCCGCGCAGATCAATGGTAATGGCCCGCATCCCACGCTCCGACAATTGCTGGGCAGACCCTTTCCAGGAATGGCGGGTCTGACCACCACCATGCAAAAGAATGACGGGTTGCCCCTCTGATCCTCGTAGATCTGCAGCCAATCGATTGCCTTCAGTGCCCTCAAATTCAAGTGCTTCAGCCAAGATAGCCTCCCCTCATTCATCTTTTCTGGCCAACATCAAGGGTTATTGATCCCGACCAAAAAACTCCAAAACAGCTTCTTTATAGACCTTGTCACCCACCGCAAGCATGTGATCACGATCTGGAATATCAACAGCTTCACCAGAGGGAAGAATATCCGCCAATTCCGAAGCTTTGCCTGAAATCACATCTCGTGTACCAACGGCAACCAAAGCCGGAACGGATAGCTCTGCAAGCTCCTCAACCGTAATTTTTTGTCGAGCCGATTTCATGCAGGCGGCCAAAGCCAGACGGTCGCTTCCCGTTTGATCAGCAAAGGTACGGAACGCCTTACCAGTCACATGATTGATACTGGCAGGATCTTCCGCTTCCAATGCAGAAATGATTGGAGCAGGATCACCAGTACCATGAATCATGCCACTACCCAGGCCACCAAAGACAACACGCTTGACCCGCTCAGGATATTTCAGACTCAAAAAAGCAGAAATCCGGGCACCCATGGAATAGCCCATGACATAGGCTTGATCAATTTCAAGATGATCAAGCAGATGCTTGGCATCTTCAGCCATGATTGGCGAAGAATAGAGGGCTGGATCATACAGCTTTGCACTGCGCCCGTGGCCACGGTTATCTATCGCAATCACGCGATATCCAGCTTCGGTCAGGGTTTTAACCCAGCCTGGATGCACCCAGTTCACATCCTTGCTGGATGCAAAGCCGTGAATCAACAGAACAGGTTTGCCCTGTCCTCGGTCAATATAAGAGATCTCATGACCGTCTGAAGTAAAATATGCCATACTATTACGCTAACGTAAGTGTCAGTTGGAAGTCTATTCAGCATAGAGGGTTGCACGAATAAGGAAAAGACCCGACCCACCCTCGTCCCCATCAAGGGGAAAACGCCATCAATTTGTAGGAATTACACCATTGAGACTAGGATTCCTAATCGACAAACTATATTGTCGCTGCAAATTCGGATGGGCTAACCATCCACGGACCAAATTGTCCAAAGGCGGAGCAAACCCCTGAGGTTACAGCCTTTCGAGACACAAAAAGAAAGTGTGATCAGATGGCCGGACATGCGATTCCGCACTTCAAGAATGATGAAGGCGTTTCCATCATTGAAATCGGTGTGAAGGAATTTCAGTGCATGGGGGCCACTCCACCACAAGATCACCCTCATATCTTCCTGGACATGGGCGCCGAGACTGAAGTGCTCTGCCCATATTGCTCTACACTCTACAAATACAATGCCGATCTGGAAGAAACTCAGAGCAAGCCAGATGGCTGCTTTCACGAGTAAAATGAGCTTCAAGCATCAAGATTTTTGATGCCGCAGAAACACATTCCTGCGGCATTTCGGCTATCGGCAATCTCGAAAACTCGCACAATCTTGTGTTTCATCAAGACGAATAGTCTACCCGCACGATAAGCTCCGCCAGATTCCAGAGGCAGATATTCAAGTTGGCTGTGACATCCCCGATCAGTACCAGTTGATTTGCAACCTGTTATCCTCTTACAAATGCCCAACAGGTGACGGGCAGCAAGCGGAACTTACAAAATGAGCAAAGCACATTCCATAATCATTGCAGGTGGTGGTGTAGGCGGCCTGTCTACCGCCATTGCGCTTGCCCATAGAAATATTGATGTAACATTGCTTGAACGCGGAAAGGCCCTTTGCGAGGTTGGAGCTGGAATTCAGATCTCCCCCAATGCAACCGGCATTCTCAAAAGCTGGAATGTCTGGGAGAAAATGGATGATCAAGCGGTCATCCCTCCCAAAATCCAGATCAGGAGCGGCACATCTGCCGCCCTCCTCTCCGAATTGAATGTTCAGGACATTACCAAACGATATGGTTCTCCCTACATGGTCATACATCGCGCTGACATTCAGCGCGCACTATATGATCGTGCGCGGGAAATGAAGAAAATCACCATTTTGGACTATCATCAGGTCCAGACCGTTGACCAGTCTGATGACGGCGTCTCAATCATTTGCCGTAAAACCAATCCTGATGGTTCGAATCCCCAAGAATTGGTTTTCAAAGCTGACGCCCTAATCGCAGCTGATGGCGTTTGGTCCAAAATCCGTACCAACTATATGGGTAACAACTCTGCTGCCTATAGCGGCAAAACAGCTTGGCGTACGACCATGCCCATGCAAATGGTGCCTGAACATATCAGCCGTCATAACGTCAATCTCTGGATCGCTCCAAACGCCCATCTGGTTCACTACCCCCTCATTGGCGGTCATATGATGAATATTGTTGCCATCGTTCAAGAGGACTGGGAAGAAGAAGGCTGGAATGCTCAGGGCGACCCAGTTTGGTTGAATCAACGCTTCGCCCGCTGGCCAAAGGAAATCCGGCACCTGCTCGTTGAGCGTGACAATTGGCTGAAATGGGCTCTTTGCGGTGTCGATCCTTCTGAAGCATGGACCAAAGGTAAGGTCGCACTGCTAGGCGATGCAGCTCATGCCATGCTGCCTTTCATGGCACAAGGTGCTGTCATGGCCATTGAGGACGCAGAGATTCTTGCCCGTGCCCTGACAGAAGTCTCCGGTCCGCCAGAAAACGCGCTGGCAGCCTACGAGAAAGCCCGCAAGCCAAGAGCCTGTAAGGTCGTAGCCCGTGCTCAGAAGAATGGTGAAATCTACCACATGAGCGGTGCGATGGCATTTGCGCGCAATATGACCATGCGCATGATGCCCAAGAGCAAGCTTCTCGGCCAATTTGATTGGATTTACCGCTGGAAACCAGAAGATGTGAGCTTCTAGCACCATTCACCAAGCCCAATATTACAAAAGCGCCTTGCAGACATAGTCTCTACAAGGCGCTTTTTCTTTGTTCTAGGCCGTAGACTCATAAATGCGGTGAATTTGGTAGAGGCAAGTCTTTCTGCTTCCAAGGAGAAAGAGTGAAGACAATGTGGCTCATTTTCAAACTCTTACGACGTTGTGAGCAGAAAGAATCGCCCTATCCTTTGGACGTCAAAATGGTCAAGTTCTGACGTCGGCAAAGAGCTTGAATGGGCAACCAGCCCATCCTTCACTCTTTTTCTAGCCATATCAGACCATTTTGACGCCAAATACAGCTCATTTATGAGTATACGGCCTAAATCCGCAAACTGATCAGACTTCCGATATGGCGGGTTCTACAGCTTTCTTCTGAACCGGAAAAACCACGTCATATACCCAGTTGAATACGAACGCGTAAACCAGAAAAAAGACCGCAAACCCGATATCCAGCAGCATTGCTGTCCAGAATCCAATCCCCAACCACCACATAACAATCCAGACACCCAGAAACAGCATACCGGCTTCAAACAAGAGGGAATGCGCAATCCGTAGTTTGACCGTTCGTTTGGCATAGCCAAATTTTCGATGATACCAATGGTCAAAGACCCAATTGAAAACCAGATTCCAGCTCATTGCCAACGCACTCAGCATAACGCTAAGAATACCAAAATCCTTCAAGGAGTAACCAAGCAGAAAACTGCCTACCACTGCGGCAATTCCAATGGCTATGAACTCGAACAAGACCATATGCCGAATACGATCAGGTAAACTTCTCATGATATTACCCCATAGCCAGTATGCCGGATACCTTTCCAGAAAGGTATAAAGACAACATAACATATAGGACCGTTTACCTTTCTGGCAAGATATTTTCTTGCCAAGTGATAATGTCAAAGACATACTTCCCATAATCTGAGCCAACTGGTAGCAGGACGGAAAGAGCTCACCATGATACAATCTCTCTCATCACTTCTACATGAAATGAAGCAAAACTGGCCCCAAGCAACCGATGTAAATTCCGATCTTTACTTGAGCCTGGATCGTCTGAAGCATCTGATGGATTATCACGCAGGTTTGGCTCTTGCCCGCCACGGTCTTACCAATGCCTCTTTCGATACATTGGTGCGATTGAGAGTAAGTTCTGAGGCTGGTCCTTTATCCCCGACCGAGATCCGCCAGAATATCATGGTGACATCAGGCGGCATGACCAAGATCCTGAAAACCCTGGAATCCAGGGGCTATATTGAACGGATGGCCAATGAAAAAGACGGTCGCTCTTCCCTTGTCCAACTGACCAGGAAAGGTATGGATCTGGCAGAAATTGCCATGAGGGATGTTATGAAAAGTGACGACGAGCTTACCAGTCGAGCCCTTAACCAGAAAGAACTGACGGCTCTTGCCAATACACTGAAGGACATAGTCGACAAGATTGAGAAAAATTCCCCCAGTCCGATATTACCGTGAAGGAACAATAAGCTCAGTCACGACCACATCGTTGAACTGTTCGCAAAAAATCATGCAATTCTCGCCCGGTCTCTTTCAGAAAGGCCTCCTGCAAGACTTGCAAATGGCGAATTTTATCGACACGAAAGGAGCGAAAATCCTCACGAGTCTCGCACCAACCCAACACAGTCCAGACCTTGCCCCAGAAAAACAACCCCAATGGCCGAACTTTGCGTACTGTCAGCTTACCTTCCAGACTTTCATAATCGATCCGAATATAGGATCGCAAATCGGTCGCCTGCCGTAATTCATCCAATTTGAGTTTGATCTCTAGCGGCATCATGAAATCAGGAGCGAACATGTTGGCGTCTTGAAGCTGAGAACGCATGCCCTCTGGCAATACCGTCTCGATCTTGACCAAGGCCTCTCGAGCCGCTTGCGCTATTTCCTGCCCGGCCCAGGCCTCTGCCATTCGAGCTCCTATCACCAATGCGGCAATTTCATCAGCTTTGAAGGAAAGAGGAGGCAAATGATAATCACTGGACAGCACATATCCAACGCCTGCCTCACCTTCAATGGGAACACCATTGGCCTGAAGATCAGCCAAGTCACGATAGATCGTGCGCTTTGAGACCTCAAGACGCTCGGCAAGGCCTTGCGCGGTCAGCAAACGCCCACCGCGCAGATGCTGCACAATCTCGAACAAACGATCAGCGCGCCGCATGGCCTGTTCCCTTCAACTTACCCCTGATGCAAACCAACCGGTGTGCCATCGATATCAGAAATGATGGCAATGTCACCAACTTCATTAGGAAGAGCCATCTTGGGCATGACAACACTGCCGCCCAGTCCTTCGACCCGACCAAGCGCACCATCAAGATCACTACATGCGAGATAAATCACCACACCGCCGCTCGCTGGTTGAACGTTATTGGCAGGCGTCACTGCACCCGTTACCCCATCTTCATTCTGCTTGGGGAACATGGCAAATGGCATCTGCATGTCACCCTCCCCCATTGTTTCCCGGCTCAGCTTGATACCAAGCAAGCCTTGATAGAAGGCAATGCTCTTTTCAAAGTCAGTCGCCGGAATAGAAAACCATGTTACTGCATTCTTTGGATCTTGGGTCATCTTTAGCTCCATTTCAGTTACGTGGCCAAGCCACAAATCCAACATGAAATGGACCATAACAATGCCCTGCTGACAGCATAGTGTCAGCAGTCTTCGCGATCTGTGTGATTTCTCACAGTTAGAAATTCAGGCTCCTATATGCCTGCTCAGCTACTATCCCCGTTAGATGAGGATGCAAGATCTGAAACCGCCTTGCCTGCATCCAGCAAGCCATGCCCAAAGTCCGGGTCACGTCCGGCGTCACCAAGATCACGGGCAGCAATCGCCAGATATTCCTTGATCTTGTCAGGGGACAATCCCTGCACACGTTCCAGCATCAATGCCACGGAACCGGAAATATAAGCAGCAGCCATGGAAGTACCGCTTTCCAACGCATAGCCTTCTTCGCCGCTTGCAACCAGAACATCCACACCAGGCGCTGCAATCTCGACATGTCCGCCACGATTGGCAAAGTCATAAAGGCCATCATCTGCGTCTGTCGCGGTCACAGCGATCACATTGTCATAAGCAGCAGGATAAGCAGCCGGTGCCCCTACCCCTTCATTGCCGGCCGCAGCAATAGCAATCACACCACGCTCCGACGCTTTCTCAAGAACCGCTTTGATCAGCGGGTCCTGGTCACCAGCAAATGACAGATTGAGAATATTCGCCCCATTGGCAATAGCCCAGTCAATACCACGAGCAATATCATAACTATCGGCAGTGACATATCCTTCTTCACTCGTCGCAAAGACTTGTGCGGATAGCAACTTTACTTCACTGGCAACGCCTCGCATACCCTGACGAGCAGCAATGATTGAGGCAACCGCAGTACCGTGATGCGTATCAAGCTTGGCACTTTTTTTGGCAAAAGCCGTGAAGCGGCCAGAGACCTTGTCTACCAAAGCAGGATGCGAACTCGAAATACCGCTATCGATCACCGCCAGTGTCACCCCCTTACCTCGCTGTGCAATGGTCTGCGCCGTAAGGTTCAGCTTATCAAAGGCATATTGCAGTCCATCTGGCAATTCTTCCTCAGCCACCCCCTTGCTCGCGGCTGAGGTTTGAGCAGGATAGTAGAGATAAGAAGGTTGGGCTTTTTGCAAACGTGGATCAGATCCTAATTTTGCTAACTCAGCAGGCTTCATCCCCTTTGGGTAAGCCAGCTTCAAATAAATCTGATCCAGCAAACCAAGGCGTATCTGTGCCAGCCGCCTCAGGTCATACTGTTGGAGAAATTCCGAAACTTCTTTCTGACTGATGCCAGGTTTCAGAGCCACTACAAAGTGCTTTTTGCTCATCAACGGTTTGAAACCGATACGATAAGTACCAGGCTTTGGACGTCCCAACCGTATCATTTCTGGCAGGGCTACACGGACAATCCTGGCCTTCCGAGGCCGCTTGGTCTTGCGAACACGTCTAGGCTTTTTCGGCTTTTTATATTTGGGACCATTTCTACCTGCAGATGGTGGCGGGGAGCCATAAACGGGAGGATCTTTGCGCGCACGTGCTCTTTGACGGGCTTTTTCAGCAGCGATGCCAAGAATGATCCCGACACCAAGGCCAATCGCTGCTCCAGCGGCATTGCTACCCCGGTTGCCTTTGGGTCGATGAATATCGTTGGACGGAGGCGGGGGCGTGGCACCGGGATATTGTGCCCAGGTTTCGCCAAGGCTACCCATAACCAACGAACCTGCCAAAGCGAGGCAAAGGGAAGATCGCAAAGCGACCTTTGCAAGGAGCTTTCCATAGTTTCGATCTTGAACCATTTCGCTCTCCATCCTCACATCTTACACTTGCACCATTATTATTCGAAAGCACATCCAGCAGGTTCTGTTCATATGCAGGTCTATTTGGTAACAGACACGAACTTCACCAGAGTTTTTTGTTGTGCCAAATCCTTTGACAACATCTTGGCCCCACCTTCTGGCAATTTATCTTCAGCGACAAAAATCTCATAGATACCGCCAGCCTTTGGACCTGCAACAATGGTGGCTGAGCTGATTTTCAGCAGTGCGCTGATATCAGAAACTTTCGCATCACTTTTAAAAGCAATGAGCAGCTTGGCCCCAACCTGCGCAGATGCAGCCATCATAGCATTTTTTTTGCCCGATGCCGTTTTGAATGCTCCGCTAGGCTCGATGGTCGGAACAGATGCCACCTGACCACCTTCAACCGGTCCTGAAGTATCCTGTCGCAGCATTCCACCAATAACCAGTGCTTGTACAACAATAACAACTGCCGCAGCCATCCCAGCTATTTGCAGAGCGGGACGAGAGAAACCATCAAAGAGGCCAGCAACTTTGGCAAGCAAGCCATTACCAGCTTGACTGATCTGACCTACTGGATCCTTTGCGCTTTCCTCAACATCAATGCGAGCCATCAGACGATCCAATCCGCCGGGGAGCGGACCACCCAAGGCATCATGCACTTGCTGGGAGGCTATATTTTCCTCTTCAATCAGCTGAAGCTGAGCACGCATATCGGGATAATCGTCCAGATAGCGATCGACCTGAGACTTTTCTTCGTCACTCAGCAAATCCTTCGCATACCAAGGAAGCATTTGCTCAATATCCTGATCATATTTCATGGTCTCGTCCTCGACATCAGCAGGATCATGTCCCACATCATGGCCATCCCCGGTCAATACCGGCTTTGCTCATTAGTTCCGACAGCTTTTTGCGAGCATGAAAAACGCGTGTCTTTACCGTATTTTCTGGCACTTCCAGGATCGCCGCAATCTCCTTGATTGGCTTCTCCTGATAATAGACCAGGTCGATCACTTCCCTGTGTTGCTGTCCCAACCGATTGATACAATCGCGCAAGGCAGCAGCTTTGTCCTGTTTTAGGGTTGCAACTTCAGGCGTATCGCTCTCATCTTCCAAACCGGAGGCATAATCTTCATCCAGTTCGGCATCTGATCGTTTCCGCAAGATGCTGATCGCCTTGTTTCGCCCGATGGATATAATCCAGGAGGAAACCTTCGATCGCCCTTCAAACCGTCCAGCTGCACGCCAGACTTCCAGGAAAGTCTCATTGACCAACTCCTCTGCCACGGCATCACTTTTCACGAAGCGCAACAGATAACGATAAAGTCGAAGGTGATGCCTTTGATATAAGAGCGCAATGGCATTGCGATCATTGTCGGCAACTTTTCTTAGTAGCTCAAGATCCCGAGCACTCTCAGATCCAGACATTCACGTTCCATCTCTACTGTCACCTGTAGGACGCGGCATACAGTTTTGCGGTTCAATCTTTTTTATTATTTTTTCTTTGTGCTCAATCGCACCATCTATAACCCATCCAGCCCATACAGGACACACAAGCAATAGCGTGCCATCGGCATCTCATCTTTATCGCCAATTTATTGCTATATTATTGGCACAGGATCTCACCAAGTCCAACCTAAGGGAAATGAATGCCACCCGAATTCTGCTGATAGATCCCTAACAGGCTTAGGAACAAGCCTACCCTACACAAACCAGTCATCCTCAAAAAAAGCGCGGAACCTATCTATATGGAAGTTAGGCCTCAGACGATCTCAAAGAAAAAAAGAAAATAAAAATTCATATAAATCAATATCTTATAATAAAAATAAAAATTTCCTGTCTTTTTTCTGAACCATTTCTCCCGGCACTGCGTCTCAAGGACAAGAGCAAGCAATCAACCGCACTCAACAAAACAAGCAGGAGCCGATCATGTTTAGCAAGTCTTTGAAAACCCTTTCTCTTATCGCAGCCCTGGCAACCGTCACCACTTTTGCCATTCCACAACAGGAAGCACAGGCCGCAAGTGGCCGTAACGCAGCCTTTGCAGTAGGCGCGATCACAGGTCTGGCAGTCGGCGCGATGGCAACACATGCATCTGCTCACCGTCACAATGGTCATTATCACAGCCGCTATGATGGACATAGCCACGGTCACTCTCATGGTTATGCCCGCCCTGCACCTTGGACAGGCGCATGGTATGACTATTGTTCAGCACGCTATCGTTCTTTCAACCCACGCACTGGGTATTTTGTAACCTATAGTGGCCACCGTCGTTTCTGCCGTTAAGCCCACACAGAGAACTTAGTCAAAAAGAAGCCGGTCTAACACCGGCTTTCTTGCTGACGCATTTTTGATTCTCTTATCATGGATAACATCATCAAATTTCCGCCACTATGCTATGATATATTAGCAACCACGCTGCATGGGTGCAACATACGTAAGAAAAAGCGAACAACAGGAGACCGCCAGGATGATCAAGAAACTGACTTCATTGGCCCTGCTCGTTGCCCTAATTCCGGCTTTGAGCATTGCCTTGCCATCTAACGAGGCACAAGCCAAAAACGGACGAAATGCTGCCTTTGTTGCCGGCTTGGCAATTGGTGCGCTCGGTGGAGCTGCATTTGTCCATAGCAATCAGTATCATAGAGGATATTGGAACACGCCGCGCAACCATTACCATCGCAATTTCAAACGTGGTTGGCATCGTCACAACGGTGTACGACATCGGCATATTTCACCGAGATACTACCGCCCGGTACGCGTGAAGAAATATTATGGTCGTCCAAAGCCATGGACCGGTGCCTGGTATCGCTATTGCCATGAACGCTACCGTTCCTTCAATCCACGCACAGGTTATTTCACGACTTATAGTGGCCGGAAACGTTTCTGCCGTTAAAGCAGGGCTCACAAGAAATTCCACCCATCCATTGATTGGGCATCCCACAAGCAAAAAGCCGCCTTCCTGTTCAGGAAAGGCGGCTTCTTTTTATCTTGCACCAGATTGTCTATCAGGGACGTGTTGCGGCCAGCTTGATCGCAGCACTGAGCTTTTCGCGATCACCAACCTCATTGGCCAGTATAAGCACCAACTTGGCGTTCATCAGCTGTTGCTCGTCATCGCTCATATCCCGCTGAGAATCGATCAACTCCTTATAGAAGTCATCATGATCCGGGATATTCATTTCATTTTTCAAAGCCATGATGGATCTCCTTAATTCGTACAGGTCGCACGCGCGATTGCCGCAATAATCTTGGCTTCATCAAACCCACGCCAACGTGCAGCAACATGTTGATCAGGACGAACAAGATAAGTGGTTCCTTCCCTGGCATCATAACGATCAGCGAAAACGCCTTTGACATCGTTCAGGTCAGAGCCGATGGAAACAACCTTGGCAGAGGCAACACCAGCATCCACACTATCCTGAGGCTTGTCACCAACAACCAGAATCATGAACTCGCCACCGATCTGATTCAGCAACCAGCTATCAGCGCCATCTTTCTTGATCGGAGCATCAGCACAATTGGTACCCGGCACCATCAAACCAGCAAACTCATCTTCATCAGCAGTGTTAAGAGACGAATTAACATAAGGCGTAGGGACGGAAAGACGACCGGAATTCACCAAAGGCTTGGCAAAATCTGTCAACTCCGCTAGCTCGAGCACCGCATCGCGGTAGAAGCGACTACCTTTGGATTTTGGTGTGATGAAATCTGTCGCACGGGTAGAATTGAGCAGATTATCATCTGCAGCAAAAGCCCGCTCTTCATGATAGGTGTCAATCAGACCGATCGGTGCCTTTCCCTCCAGAACCAGCTTCATTTTCCAGCCCAGATTATCGATATCCTGCACACCGGTATTGGCACCACGCGCACCAAATGGAGAAACCTGATGGGCGGCATCACCAGCAAAGATCACGCGTCCATGACGGAACTGATCGATCCGACGGCAAGCAAACTGATAAACAGAGGCCCATTCCAATTCAAAATCAACATCATCGCCCAACATGGCTTTTACGCGCGGGATGATATTTTCCGGTTTTTTCTCTTCTTCCGGATCGGTTTCCCAACCGAGCTGGAAGTCCAGACGCCAGACATTATCCGGCTGCATATGCAACAATGCTGACTGATTGCGATGGAATGGAGGATCAAACCAGAACCAACGCTCTGGCGGAAAGTCCGCTTTCATCTCGATATCAGCAATCAGGAAGCGGTCCATGAAGAACTGACCGGTAAAATCAGCACCGACCATTTTGCGCAGATCGGAATTGGCACCATCACAACCAATCACCCAGTCTGCTTCCATCTTGAAGACCCCATCCGGAGTTTCAATTGTCAGCACCGCATGATCATCCATCTGCTTGATCGAAATCAGCTTATGTTTCCAGCACAGATTGATCTTGTCATCTTTCAGACACTCATCAACCATATATTCTTCGAGATAATATTGCTGCAGATTGATCATTGCTGGCATTTTGTGGTCATCTTCGGCCAGCAGATCAAACTGGTAAGCCAGCTTGTCCTTGAAATAGACCTTGCCAAGCTTCCAGTTGACGCCTTTTTCAACCATACGTTCGCCACAGCCAAGACGATCCCAGATCTCCAGCGGACGTTTTGCATAACATACAGCGCGGGAGCCAAAACTCACCGTGTTATTGTCATCCAGCACAACAACTTCAATGCCCTGCTGGGCAAAATCCAGTGCGGCGGTCAAGCCGATTGGTCCAGCACCAACCACCACGACAGGATGCCGCTTGATCGTGCCGTTTTTCTGTTCATCCGAACAAACATATTCATATTCAGGAAAAGTATAAGTATTGAGCATTGGTCCTTCTTCCACTCAATCTCGCCGCCAGAGCAAAGCAGACGGGAAGAGATGAGAGCCTAAGTTTACATCAGCCAGCTCTCATCCAGAATTAAATATGGAAATTAAGGCTTATTCGACGCCTTCAAGCTCTTTGGCATGCAACCATTCTGCATGTTTTGGAGCACGTTTGGTCTTGGACCATTCTTCCAGCATTTCCCATTTCACGTCATCCAGGCGCTTCAGCTTGGCTTCTTCCGCAGGATCCGGGCAAGCCAGCTCAATGCGGTGACCATTTGGATCAAAGAAATAGATGGAATGGAAAATGGAGTGATCAGTCACACCCAGCACATCAATACCATTGGCTTCCAACTGATCTTTGAAAGCTATCAATGTTTCACGATCTTTCACTTTGAAAGCAATATGTTGAACCCAAACCGGAGTATTTTCATCACGGCCCATTTCCGGCTTGGTTGGCAACTCGAAAAATGCCAGCACGTTGCCATTGCCTGCATCCAGAAACAGATGCATATAAGGGTCTGGCTCATGGGTAGAAGGCACGAAGTCCTCTGCGATAGCCAAGACAAAATCCATATTGAGGTTCTTGGTGTACCACTCAACGGTTTCCTTCGCATCCTTACAGCGATAGGCAACGTGATGGATCTGTTCAATTTTCAATGCAGCGCTCATCATCTGTCCTCCCAGAATAGTGCCGGATCAAATTAGTTTCACCTGTTACTATATTGGTATCATTTGTTACTATTTACTGCAAGCCTTTTTTTGCACGATGATAAGCACCTGAAATAACTGGAAAATTCTTGTCAGGCATGCAAAATGGCATAATTGAGAAACTTGAACTCATCACAAGTGAGAGCTAAAACCGGGATAAGCAAACTGCGAATCCCATAGAGCAAATCGGTAGATATGGATCACTCTGACGACGATAAAATGTTTGAACTGCAAGCCTTCCTGCCCTATCGGCTGGCTGTTGTAACCGATGCCGTCAGTCAATCAGTCGCCGATCTATACCGGGATCGTTTCGATCTGACTCGAGCAGAATGGCGAATTCTTGCCGGTCTTGGCGACAAGCCCGATATGACTGGCAAAGAACTCAGTTCCTATACCACCCTCGACAAGATGCAGGTCAGCCGTGCTGTTGCCCGTCTTGAGGCAAACGGTCATGTCAGTCGCAAGGAAAACAGCAAGGACCGGCGTAACAAGATCCTGCGGCTTTCTGAAGCCGGAGAGGCTCTGTTGGCACAAATTATCCCGCTTGCCAAAGAGAGAGAGGCTTTTCTGTTAAGCGCTTTGAGTGAAGACGAACAAAAGGCCTATTCCCAAATGAACCAAAAGATTTATCATCAGGCTCAAAAGCTCCTGACGTCAGATCAGGGCGAATAAATTCAAGTTTCAAGGAAAGGCTACACGATGGATTTCGCATTGCTCGCTGCCGTCATTTTCGCAGCGCTCTTCAGCCCACTCGGTATCGCAGCCTTCATTTCTGGCATGCTGATCAAGGTGCGTTGGCATGCCACACTATCTGCAGCCATCTTTGCGACCATCGCCTTCATCTCCACACCCGACATAACCTCCCTACCCGTTGGTCGCTTTACCACCGTCATCGTCGGCACCATGATCGGCATGATGATCGCTGCGCATTTGAGCTTCACAATCAAGCAGCATTTTCAAAAGAAATCCAAGAATGGATCTTAAGTTCTGCGTCAGATGACCCTCCCAAACGAAACAAACCGCTGAGCATAAAACTCTGCGGCTTTTGCATTGTATGAAGGCACTCTAGAGCATCAGCGTTATTTCACTGTGAGCTTGAAGGTATCACTATTATAGGCACGAGCGGTGGACCCGGTGACATACTTGTCATAGGAAAATTCTGATTTGAAAGCATCCTGACCGCGATAACCGCGCTTTGGCGTATAGATGACCAATGTTCCTGTCATCGTCTTGCCTTTGCAACGTCCTGAAGAAATCTTGATCACCTTTTTTTTAAAGGTAACTTTCCCATGTTTGGGAGGCGATTTGAGCTTAACTTTTGGAATTGGCCCATGATTGCAGTTCATCGAGTTAAAAAGACTGATACCCGTAAGAACTGTAGATTGGTTAGCAGGAACCGTCTTATTGACCGTTCCAGCCAATGTTGATGAGACCGATAAGACAGAGACAAATGCAGCGATTGCTAATATTTTCACGGATTGCACCTTACAGCTTCAAACTTGAAGTATTAGATCAAGAAATATTGGCCAGAAGATGAAAACTCAATGCGACATAAGGTGGTATCAACTGAATTTGCAATCAAATTTCAAAAACAATAACCAGACCACCCTAAACCGAGCAGTAGAGAAACCTGCAAAACAGCAGTGCAAATCAGGCAATAAAAAACCCCGTCAAAGGAAATCTGAGCGGGGATATTGGAGTGCAGGTGAGAGGAGAAACCTCGAACCAAACCCAGCGCTTTGGGTTGGTGGGCGGCAAAGCGCAAAGAAAGATGGTGCGGACGACGGGACTTGAACCCGTATAGCCTAGGGCCGGCAGATTTTAAGTCTGCTGTGTATACCAATTCCACCACGTCCGCGTAGAAATCAGTTCACAAATAGCTATAGACCCAATGGACAGATTGCAAGCCACACACTCTTGCATCCACAAGCCAAACAAAAAAGGGAACCATCAGGCTCCCTTTTCAAAACCAGGTTCAGGCCAAATCAGCTTAGCCAGCATGTTCATGCGTGATTGGTGGCTGGAATTGCAGCCCCATATCCCAGGGGAAGTAGATCCAGGTATCTTGCGAAACCTCGGTCACGAAGGTGTCCACCAAAGGACGACCCATCGGCTTGGCATAGACAGTCGCAAAATGCGCTTTGGGCAACATAGCACGAACAACCTTGGCAGTTTTACCTGTATCCACCAGATCATCAATGATCAACACGCCCTCACCTTCGCCACCTTCAACATCAACGACGCTTGGATCAATCGCCTTGATCACCTGCATATCGCCCTGGCTCTCATAGTCGTGATAAGAGGCAACGCAGACGGTATCGATCATGCGAATCCCCAATTCCCGAGCAATAATAGCTGCGGGAACCAGACCACCACGGGTGATACATACGATAGCTTTCCAGTCTGCAACGCCTTTCAGACGAAAGGCCAAAGCACGGCTATCACGATGGAATTGCTCCCAATAAACGGGAAAGGCATTGGCAGGAGTTTCACTCATTGCTTTTCTGTCCTTGATCGTTCTTTTCTTTCAATGCGTATCTCTTCTCAAAAAAGGAAAGACCTTCCAGTCAAAGGAACGCGCTCTAAATTTGTGCCTGCCTTTGACCCTTCAGGTCAGCCAGCATGGTCTCAATATCTTCACATGCCGCTTTCAACTTGTCTTGCTCGCGACTACGCAGCACAAGTTTTGTCGCAAAAAGGCCATCTCTCAAATAGGGGTAGGACCCCATCACAACCTCAGGATGACGCTCTTGTGCAATCCGCAAAGGTTCCGCCACTAGCCCCTCGCCAACACCTGTATCGATGGTTTCACTCAATAGCGCGCTATTGGTTCGCAAAGTGGGTGCGATAGCGTCCATCATGGCTTGCATAACCGATGGCACCCCTGCCATCACATGGACATTTTCAAGACGAAAACCCGGTGCACTGGAAACCTTGTTCTCAATCAGGTCTGCACCAAATGGAACACGCGCCATACGCATGCGTGCTTCATTAAGTTCACCCGCCTGATAATGACGGGTGAGAATGTCTACAGCACGCGGATCATGGTCGATCCTCACACCAAAGGCGGTAGCCACGGAATCTGCGGTGATATCATCATGGGTCGGCCCAATGCCACCAGTGGTGAAGAGATAGGTCCAGCATGCACGCATGGCATTGACGGCTTCTACAATCGCATCTGTATCATCCGCAACAATGCGCACTTCTTTCAGGTCAATACCAAGTTGCGTCAGATAATCGGCAATGAAACCGACATTCTTGTCTTTGGTGCGACCCGAGAGGATTTCATCCCCAATTACCAAAACACCTGCCGTTACCAAATCTGCATCCATTGCCATGCTCTCTCGCTTCATCCACTATAGTGGCTTGAGATCGGATGCACTTCGCTTTACCTCATGGGTGCACCCACCACAAGCCCACAATATGCGAGCATATTGCTCCCATAGTCAGCACATTAAAGCATTTAGAGCCAAATGAAACTGCCAACTCCTCTCATCCCTGCCCGCCTTCTTAAACGTTACAAACGCTTTCTTGCCGATATGAAACTGGAGAACGGCGACGTTATCACTGCCCATTGTGCCAATCCGGGCTCAATGATGGGACTGAAAGACGAAGGCAGTCTTTGCTGGCTCTCAAAATCTGACAACCCGAAGCGAAAACTGGCCTATAGCTGGGAACTCATGGAAGTAGATGGGGCCTTGGTCGGAATCAATACCGCCCATCCCAATCGCATTGTTGAAGAGGCCATTCTTGCCGGAGCCATTCCTGAATTGACAGAATATGAGCATGTTCAGAGAGAAGTGAGATATGGTCAAAACAGCCGCATTGATCTGCTCCTTCGCTCAGATGGAAAACGTGATTGTTACGTTGAAGTCAAGAATGTTCATTTGCTTCGCGAGGCTGGTCTGGCCGAGTTTCCCGATTCGGTGACCAAACGCGGTGCCAAACATCTGGCAGAACTTTCCGATATGGTTGAACAAGGCCACCGAGCTGTCATGCTTTACCTGATTCAGAGAACGGATGCACAGCAGTTTGACTTCGCCCGTGATATCGATCCTGCGTATGGAGAGGCCTTCGATAAGGCAATCGAACGAGGCGTTGAGGCTTATGGATATGCTTGCAAAATCACCACGGAAGAGATCACATTGACTGATCCGATACCATTTCGCTCTCAAGGATAAACAAGCACACCAAAAGCGGACAAACAGCTCCACATTTTGTTGCAAACAAGTGCAAGAGGGTTTGCAACCAATCCATATCAGATATATCCATAAAGAAGCACAAGAGCGAAGCATTCTGAATGCGTTAAAGTCTGGAACATACAAGTATGATCAATTACATCCCGGCGCCCACAGGTCCCATGCGTAACACTGGTGATATACATCTTTATGAAGAAGATGGCTTTGCTGGTATGAGAGCCGCTGGTCAACTGGCAGCTACTGCCCTTGATAAGGTTGCCGAATTGGTCAAACCCGGTGTTACTACACAAGAAATTGACGATTTTTTCCGAGCTTTTGGCGAAGAACATAACGCCCTGCCCGCAACGTTGAACTATCGCGGTTACACCAAATTCTGCTGTACATCAATCAACCATGTGGTCTGCCATGGCATCCCCAATAACAAGCCATTGAAGGAAGGCGATATCGTCAATGTCGACATCACCTATATCCTCAATGGCTGGCACGGTGATTCCTCACGCATGTATCCGGTTGGTAAAGTAAAGCGAGCAGCAGAACGACTGATCGACGTGACTTATGATTGTCTGATGATCGGCATTGATATGGCCAAGCCGGGCAACACAACCGGTGACATCGGCGCAGCTATTCAGGAATATGCGGAAAAACAGCGCTGCGGTGTGGTTCGTGATTTCTGCGGCCATGGCCTCGGCCGCCTGTTCCATGATGCCCCCAACATCTTGCATTATGGTCGTAAAGGCGAAGGCGTGACCTTGAAGCCAGGCATGATCTTCACCATCGAACCCATGATCAATCTCGGAAAACCGCATGTAAAGGTGCTTGCTGATGGCTGGACAGCGGTTACACGAGATCGTTCCCTCTCAGCTCAATTTGAGCATTCTCTTGGCATTACAGAAGATGGCTGCGAGATCTTTACCACCTCTCCCGGCGGACTTCATAAGCCTCCTTATTCGAGTGGAACAGCCTGACGGAACCAATATGGCGGGATCTGAGGATACATCTGCAAAACCCCATTATATGGGCCACCGGGAAAGGCTAAGGCACAAATTTCGCCAATCCGGTCCCGAATCTCTGCATGACTATGAGCTATTGGAACTAGTCCTCTTTCGCGCCATCCCCCGCCGCGATATCAAACCACTGGCAAAACAGTTGCTTGAGCGTTTTGGCAGCTTTTCGGAAGTTGTCTCTGCACCAGATCATCTGCTCGAGGAATTTCCTGGAATAGGTCCTTCGGTTGTTACTGAACTCAAGATTGTTCAAGCCGCTGCCGCGCATTTCACCCATGGCAAAGTGAAGAAGCGCCCTATTCTCTCATCCTGGAAAGCAGTTCTGGATCATTGTCGCACCTCGATGGCCTTCAATGATATCGAGCAATTTCGTGTCCTGTTTTTGGACAAAAGAAACACCTTGATAACAGATGAAGTTCAGCAAGAAGGCACAATCGACCATACACCTGTCTATACACGAGAAGTGATCAAGAGAGCTCTCGAACTTTCAGCCACCGCCATCATTTTGGTTCACAATCATCCAAGCGGCGACCCCACCCCATCGCAAGCAGATATCGATATGACCAAAACCATCATAAATGCTGCAGAGCCATTAGGCATTAGCATTCACGATCATATAATCGTTGCCAAAAACGGCCATACTTCATTTCGGGGCAATGGGTTGCTTTGAAGATCAATCAGTCTCTTCTGTAGCATGAGGATGAACCAACCCGTCAAGAATGGCGCAGTCTGCATCTTCATTGCCCTTGCAGGCCTCCACCATAGGCAACAATAGCTTGCGTAAAGATTCCAGCTCTGCAATCTTTTGATCAATCTCCACCAGATGCTCAATAGCCAACTGCTTGACATCTGAACTCGCCCTGCCGGAATCATCATAAAGAGCCAAAAGACGGCGACAGGCTTCAACTCCAAACCCCAAATTACGCGCACGTCCGATAAGCTTCAGGCGTTCGACATCAAGATCATCAAAAAAGCGATATCCATTTCCCAGACGATCTGGCGTAACCAATCCGATATCCTCGTAATATCGAATGGTTTTAACCGGTAGTTCTACTGCTTTACTGACTTCACCGATATTCATCTACCCACCTTTCCATCTTGGTGCCATTTTACATATAACGATCAAATAAACCGAAACAATAGCGCCTCTAAGCGGGCACTGATACCAACATGGGGGGCAAGCGCCAAAGCTTGTCCTCAGGTCACCGGGAACAACAGGCATACCAATGATACCCTTTCCACTCACCAATCCAATGAAAAGGAGCCCACAGGATCTTCTTCAACTCATCTGTAGGATAATCCAGCAGGAAGAACATGTCGTCAGAATTCCACCACCAAAGCATCAGCTTTCGCTCTTCCTTCAGTAACAATAAGTAATGAACAGCATCACCACACCGCCTAAAGATCATCACTATACATGCATATTCACATCATTATTTCGAATACGCAGCCATAACCGATTATTTTTGCTGTTTTTCCTCCCAAAACAGCAAAATCGAACAATTATTCCCCAATTTACGCTGAAATAATTGTCTCATCTCCGACTTCTTGCTAATAAGAAGACGGGAATGTTATGGTCCTGAAAAAATCCAAAAAAACACCTCTCCATCTAAATAAGTGGTGAAAAGCCACGGGCGAGAAGGGGAATAGCGAGTCAAATGGAATATTTTATACAACAGTTGATCAATGGTATCACGCTGGGGTCTATCTACGGCCTCATCGCCATTGGTTACACTATGGTTTATGGCATCATCGGCATGATCAATTTTGCCCATGGTGACATCTTTATGGTTGGTGCCTTCATTGCACTCATCACCTTGCTGGCAATCACAGCACTCGGCGTTACATTTCTGCCGATCGTTCTGTTGATCGTACTCATAGCTTCCATGCTGCTGACATCTGTATGGGGGTGGTCAGTAGAGAGGATAGCCTATCGACCGCTCCGCGGTTCCTTCCGTCTGGCACCATTGATCACGGCCATCGGCATGTCCATTGTTCTCCAGAACTTCGTACAGATCGTTCAGGGCGCTCGTGTTAAGCCATTGCCACCGCAGATTTCAGGCGGCTTCAAGTTGATGGAAAATGACGGTTTTGTCGTCCAACTTTCCTATATGCAGATCCTGATCATCGTAACCACGGTCTGCTTGATGGCTGGCTTTACGCTGCTGATCAACAAAACCTCTCTTGGTCGTGCCCAACGAGCTTGTGAGCAGGATCAGAAAATGGCAGCATTGCTCGGCGTCAATGTTGACCGCACCATCTCCACCACCTTCGTTATGGGTGCCGCGCTCGCTTCCGTCGCTGGCGTCATGTTCCTGCTCTATTACGGTGTGATCGATTTCTTCATCGGCTTCCTGGCCGGGGTGAAGGCCTTCACCGCAGCCGTTCTTGGCGGCATCGGCTCGCTTCCGGGTGCCATGTTGGGTGGCCTGTTGATTGGTTTGATCGAAACATTCTGGTCCGGGTATTTCTCGGTAGAATACAAAGACGTTGCAGCCTTTTCGATCCTCGCTATCGTGCTGATCTTCCTGCCATCCGGCCTGCTCGGCAAGCCAGAAGTGGAGAAAGTCTAAGATGTCAGCCACCTCGAATAGCAGAGTGGGCACTGCATTAAAAGATGCAGGCCTAGCTGCGGTGGTCGCCATTGCGCTGTTTAGCGTATTGGTTGGCCTCAAAACAAAAACCGCTCAGGGCGGTCTACAAATCGAAGGCCAGTGGATGCTTGTCCTCTGGCTGGTGATCGGCACTTTCATCGGACGCTTCCTGATGGGCATGTTCATCTGGCAGGGCGAGAATGTTCTGGCAGATGCGGCCAAATCAATCACCCCAAATCAGGCAACCCTGAGCAAGATCGGCTCCTTCATTGGGCCAGCTCTTCTGGTTTTCGCCATTACCCTGCCCTTCATGCCTTATGGTGATCGCTATATCATTGATCTGGGCATTCTTGTTCTGACCTATATCATGCTGGGCTGGGGCCTGAATATTGTGGTCGGTCTGGCCGGTCTTCTTGATCTGGGTTATGTGGCTTTCTATGCAGTTGGGGCCTACTCTTATGCATTGTTGGCCCACTACTTTGATTTGTCCTTCTGGGTTTGTTTGCCGCTTGCCGGTATTCTGGCCGCCTTCTGGGGTATCATCCTTGGTTTCCCTGTCCTGCGCCTGCGCGGTGACTATTTGGCCATTGTGACCTTGGCATTCGGTGAGATCATCCGTGTCGTTCTGCTGAACTGGTATGAATTCACTGGTGGTCCTGACGGCATTTCCCGCATCCCTCGTCCATCTTTCTTTGGCTTGGAATTCAAGCGCCGTGACGGCTTTGCAGACTTTTTCGGACTGGATTATTCATCCCTTCATAAGGTGATTTTTCTGTTCTATCTCATTCTGATCCTTGCCCTCATCACCAACTTCATCACCATGCGCCTGCGCCGTCTACCAATAGGACGGGCTTGGGAAGCACTGCGTGAAGATGAAATTGCCTGCCGGTCCCTCGGCATCAACACCACCAATACCAAACTCACAGCCTTTTCACTCGGCGCGATGTTTGGTGGGTTTGCCGGTGCTTTCTTTGCCACCCGTCAGGGTTTCATCTCTCCGGAGAGTTTCACCTTCATCGAATCCGCCATCATTCTGGCGATCGTTGTTCTAGGCGGTCTTGGCTCTCAGCTTGGCGTTGTCATCGCCTCCATCGTGATGATTGGGGGCTTCGAGGTCTTCCGTGATCTGGAAGAACTGCGCATGCTGGTCTTTGGCCTGTTGATGGTTGTCATCATGATCTGGAAGCCACGCGGCCTTGTCTCCAGCCGTGAACCATCCGTTTATCTTAAAGAAAAGAAAGCGGTTTCGGCCGATCTGGTTGCGGAGGGCGAAGGATGACATCCTGGAAAGACAATCCAATCCTGACCGTAGAACATCTGACCATGAGGTTTGGTGGTCTGGTTGCGGTCAACGACCTCTCCTTCGAAGTCGGCCGTGGTGATATCACTGCGCTCATCGGCCCGAACGGTGCAGGCAAAACCACCGTATTTAACTGCGTGACTGGCTTCTACAAGCCAACTGAGGGTCGCGTCACCATGAAACAGGCAGCCGGCGAGGAGTTTCTTCTCGAGCGCATCCCTGATTTCGAAATCGCACAGCATGCCAAGGTTGCGCGTACTTTCCAGAATATCCGCCTCTTTGGTGGCATGACCGTTCTGGAAAATCTGATGGTAGCCCAACACAACAAGTTGATGAAGGATTCCTCCTTCACCATCGGTGGAATTCTTGGCTTGGCAGGGTTCCGCAATTCGGAAAAAGACAGCATCGAGAAAGCCAAAGCATGGCTGGAACGTATCGATCTGATTGATCGGGCTGACGATCCAGCCGCTGATCTGCCTTATGGTGACCAACGCCGTCTTGAGATCGCTCGCGCCATGTGCACCAATCCGGAGCTTCTATGTCTGGATGAGCCTGCTGCTGGTCTGAATCCGAAAGAAACTCTGGAACTGAATGGCCTGCTTCGTTCAATTCGAGAGCTGGATGATACATCTGTTCTGCTGATCGAGCACGACATGTCCATGGTTATGGAAATTTCCGACCATGTTGTTGTGCTGGATTACGGTGAGAAAATCTCCGATGGCGACGCCAACTTTGTTCAAAACGATCCGCATGTGATTGCAGCCTATCTTGGCGTTGACGACGACGAAGTCGATAGTGTGGAAGAAGAAGTCCATATGGAGCATCATCCATGACACAGCCACTGTTGAGCCTTCGCGGCGTTAAAACCTATTACGGCAAGATTGTTGCACTTCGTGGCATCGACATCGATGTCAATGAAGGCGAGATCGTAACCATCATCGGTGCAAATGGTGCTGGCAAGTCCACCACCATGATGACCGTTTGCGGCGTTACTCGTGCTCGTGAAGGGACTATCATGTATAACGGTGAGGATATCACCGATATGCCAACACACCAGATCGCCCATAAAGCCATTGCCCAATCCCCCGAAGGTCGTCGGATCTTTGGGCGCATGACAGTGATGGAAAATCTGCAGATGGGTGCAGCTGTCATCAATTACGAACATATTGATGAAGACCTTCGTATGGTATTTGACCTTTTCCCAATTCTGGAAAAGCGTCAGAGCCAACGTGGTGGCACTCTGTCCGGTGGCGAGCAACAAATGCTGGCCATTGCCCGTGCTTTGATGTCACGCCCCAAACTGCTGATGTTGGACGAACCATCCCTTGGTTTGGCACCCTTGGTGGTCAAGCAGATCTTCGAGGTGGTCAAGGAGCTGAATGAACAGCAGGGCCTCACCGTTTTCCTGGTGGAGCAAAATGCCTATCACGCACTTAAGCTGGCCCATCGCGGTTATGTTATGATCAATGGTGAAATCACCCTTTCCGGTCCCGGCAAGGAACTTCTGGAAAATCCGGAAGTCCAGGCCGCGTATCTGGAAGGTGGACGGCACTAGGAGGATCTTTGTTATGTCACTACTTTGGGAAAACTCCCTCCTCGCCTTTTTACTGGTCACAATTCTGGTGGGCGGCGGCGCCGCCTGGATGGCTGGTCGGGGGATCGCCCTGACTTGGCGTCCAACCAACCAGATTGTCCTTTATATGATTCTGTTGGCCGCCTTCGTGCGCTTCCTTCATTTCGCTCTATTTGAAGGCACGCTGCTCAGCCTGCATTTCTATCTGGTTGATCTGGCTGCAATGTTGATCATCTGTTTTCTGGGGCATCGCTATACGCGCACCCTTCAGATGACCAGCCAATATCACTGGCTATATGAAAAAACCTCGGCTTTCAGCTGGCGCGAAAGAAGCGCCTGAGCTGTTACCCTACGTCATCTTGGAGGGCAATAATTTGCCCTCCATCATATCAGCCAAAAGGATGAGGCATAAGTTATCCTCATTAACGGTTGAATCAAAATTGGGATTGAAACTTTTGAGTTTTTAAGCCCTAATAACGACAAACCAAAGATGGTTTGCAAACCACACCAGAGATTGATGCGGATCCGTTCGCATCAAGAACCAAAATAATATCTCATGGGAGAGATTTGATGAAAAAAGCACTTTTGGCGGGCGTTGCCCTGGCTTCCACTATTGCTCTGACCCCGGCTGCATTTGCTGACATCGTGATTGGCACCGCAGGTCCAATGACCGGTCAGTACGCGTCCTTTGGTCAACAGATGAAAGCTGGTGCCGAGATGGCTGTTGCTGACATCAATGCTGCAGGTGGCATCAACGGCGAAATGCTGAAGCTGGAAGTAGGCGATGACGCTTGCGATCCTAAGCAGGCTGTAGCTGTTGCCAACCAGATGGTTGGTAAAGGCGCTGTCTTCATGGCTGGTCACTTCTGCTCTGGTTCTTCCATTCCAGCATCCGCTGTATATGCTGACGAAGAAGTCGTGCAGATCACTCCGGCATCCACCAACCCTAAATTCACCGATGAGCGCCCAAACAAAGATGGCGGCACCTATCGTGTTTGTGGTCGTGATGACCAGCAGGGCTTGGTTGCAGGTAAATTCCTGACCGACAATTATGCAGGCAAGAACATTGCTTTTGTTCATGACAAAACCGCTTACGGTAAAGGCCTCGCCGACGCTACATTGGGTGCATATAAAGCCAATGGCGGCAAAGAGACCCTTTATGAAGCCTATACAGCTGGTGAAAAAGACTACACCGCCCTGGTTTCCAAGCTGAAGCAGAACAAAGTCGACGTTCTCTATGTTGGTGGTTACCACACCGAAGCAGGTCTGATGGTTCGCCAGATGCGTGAGCAAGGCATGGACACCAAGCTGATCTCCGGTGATGCGCTTGTGACTGACGAATATTGGTCAATCACTGGTGCGGCTGGCGAAGGCACTCTGATGACCTTCTCCCCGGATCCACGTAAGAACCCTGACGCTGCTCCACTGGTTGCAAAATTCCGTGAAAAAGGCATTGAGCCAGAAGGTTATGTTCTCTACACCTATGCAGCAATTCAGGCTTGGGTTGACGCTGTTAAAGGTGCAGGTTCCACCGACTACGAAGCTGTTAACGGTGCTCTGAACAAAGGTGAGTTCAAGACTGTTCTTGGTACTCTGTCATTCGACGACAAAGGCGATGTGACTCTGCCAGGTTATGTTTTCTACGAGTGGAAAGACGGCAAGTATGACTACCTGAACTAGGACTTCAAGGTCTTAGACCGAATCCCTAGTAGAAAGCCCCGGTGTCTCACATCGGGGCTTTCTTTTTGCGCACGTCAATGGCACTGTGTCGCGTCCCTTCCGAAGAGCAATTCCTATGCGCGCCTATCTTGCCATAATCTTCGCCATGATCATGGTCGGTGGAAACATTCCCCTCGGCAAATTGATCACCGAAACCATTCCGCCCACTTCTTTTGCCATGCTGCGTTTCATCAGTTCCAGTCTGGTTCTGATTCCACTTGCCATGATGGAGCTCGGTGATCTTCAGAGCCTGCGTCGACTGAATGTCCGCCAATGGTTTGAAATCACCTGCTTGTCGCTGTTCGGTGCTGTACTCTTCACCACTTTCATGCTGGTCGGCGTTCAATATACCCCGGCGATCAATGCAGGTATCATCAGCTCTTCCTTGCCCGCTGTTATCGCGGTGCTTAGCTTCCTTATCCTGCGCGAATATATCTCTGCCCGTACAGCTGGTTCCATCACGCTCGCGATGCTCGGCATTGCTATCCTCAATCTGTCTGATCCTTCAGGTCACGTTTCATCCGCAGCAGCAACGTCCAGTCAAAGCGCCATCTGGTTCGGAAACAGCCTCATCTTTGCTGCCATCTGTTCTGAAGCATTGTTCGCAGTTCTTTCTCGTCGCTATGCGGCTATCATTCCGGTCTGGACCTTGTCGCTGCTGGTGCATGCCTTGGCGATCCCTCTGACAATCCCTCTCCTAGTGATGATGGATGATGGGTTGCAGCTTCCCAGCGCCTCAATCTGCTTCTGGACCATCGCAGGCTATTATATTTTGTCAGCATCCCTGCTCAGCTTCTATTTCTGGTGTTACGGCATAAGATTGATCCCAGCCTCTACAGCAGGCATCTTCACAGCATTGGTTCCCGTAACGTCTCTACTCATCGCTGTTCTTGCATTGAACGAAACTCTAAGCTGGCTCCAAGTGGCAGGCCTTTCCTTCATTTTCCTATCGCTTTGGCTTGGGCTATCATCCAAACGCCGCCCGGCAACCAATTCCAACCCATCCGTTCAAGAGAGTTGATCATGAAGAATTTCATCACAGATATTGAAGGCTTGAGTGTCGGTAATGCTTCAGATGAGAATCTTAAATCAGGCTGCACCGTTCTACTCTGTGATGAGCCCATGGTCGCATCTTGCTCAATTCTTGGCGGTGCACCAGGAACACGAGATACGGAACTGCTCAACCCTGACCAGACCGTAGAGGCCATTGACGGTCTGGTTCTCTCTGGCGGTTCCGCTTTTGGATTGGATGCTGCTGGCGGAGTTCAAGGCTGGCTTCGTAAACAGGGGCGTGGTTTTGCCATAGGCCCTGTCCGCGTACCCATTGTCCCCGGAGCAATCATTTTTGATCTCATCAATGGTGGCGACAAGAACTGGGATCGACAGTCTCCTTATTGGGAGATGGGCTGGAAAGCCGCTGAAAACGCTTCCATGGAGTTCAAACTGGGTAGTCATGGTGCAGGAACAGGTGCCCTTACCGCAGGGCTAAAAGGTGGCCTTGGATCTGCCTCTTTCACCACTCTTGATGGCATCACCATTGGCGCTTTGGTCGTGGTCAACGCGCTTGGCCAAGCCACAATGGGTGATGGAAAGCACTTCTGGGCTGCTCCTTTTGAGCAGCACGGCGAGTTCGGTGGACTTGGTCTTCCCTCTTCCATGCCTGCAAATGTGGATTTACCCAAAACCAAAATGGATGCGATAAGAGCAGGTGAAGCCGGACAGAATGCCAATACCACAATTGCCGTCATTGCCACCGATGCCATCCTGACCAAGGCACAGGCCAAGAGATTGTCCATCATGGCGCATGATGGCTTCACCCGTGCACTCTGGCCATCTCATACACCCTATGATGGGGATCTGATCTTTGCTCTCTCCAGCGGCAAAAAAGCGTTGCCAGAGCGCGAAGACGCATTCGTCTCGTTGGGCGCCTATGCAGCCAACACAATGGCTCGTGCTATTGCGCGTGGGGTATTCGAGGCCACCTCAGCGCCGAACGATATGTTCCCAACCTGGCAGGAACGCTTCGGTTAAAATAATGCCTTAAATAGCAAAAGCCGCTATTCAGCAGCTTCCTTGATAGGAGCACCATCACTCCCATCTTTCAGTTCGGCCAACAATGCCTCGCGTCGGGATGCCGCTTTGACCATGTTGGCAACCTTGGTGGGACCAAACCCTTTGATCTGAGCAGGCAACAGTGCCAGCCCTGTCAGTTCTGATGCATTGTCAGCTGAAAGGTTGGCACAAATCCAATCCAGATCAGAGCGATAGGTCTTGATCCAGCCACGCTCGGCACGACGCTCTGCACTATAACCAAAGATATCAAATGGAGTACCACGTAGGCTTTTTAGTCTGGTCAGAAAGCCAAAGGCTTTGAACATCCAGCCACCGAAAGCTCTCTTCTTCGGATTGCCAGTTTTCGTATCGACGCCCGGCAACATTGGCGGTGCCAGCTCCAATCTCAGGCTTTCATGATTGGAGAAACGCGCTTCCAGCCCTTCCATAAAGCAAGAATCTGTATAAAGCCGTGCCACCTCATACTCATCTTTATAAGCCATCAAGCGATAAAGCTGCGTCACAGTTGCCTCCGTCAGAGATCCAATCTTGCCACATGCAGCTTCCTCGGCAAAACTGATCTTTTCGATCATCGTCAAATAACGTTTGGCATAGCGTTTGCTCTGATAGCCAGCGAGATCATCTGCAAAGAAGTCACGCTTTTCCTGCCAATTTCGCTCCTTGATTTCCTTCTTGGCGGGCAGCAACGCTTCAATACGATCAGACTGGTCAGCCAACGCGCGGCCGATATAGAAAGCACGGATGTTATTCTCGACAGCTGCTTTATTCAGCGTAATGGCTTGTTCGAGTGCTGTTTCGGAGATCGGCAGCAGCCCTTTTTGCCACGCCATGCCCACCAAAATCATATTGGTGAAGATGGCATCTCCCAGCAACCCTTCCGAAACGCGTGCAACATCAGAGAATGTTGCATCAAGCGCCGCCTCTCCAATCAATTTTTGCAACCGCATCTCATCGAAGGACAAAGCTTGTTTGAGCACAAATTCTGCGGTCGGCACGACCGCCGAATTGCAGACCGCATGGGTTCGCTCAAGGCTCATCATGGACAGATTTTCCTGAGTGCCCGCGACGAGCATGTCACTGGCGACAATCAAATCCATGGATGCCACAGGAATACGCGGTCCATTGATAGGATTGCTTCCTTTGGCAAGACGCAAATGTGAGGTCACCGCCCCACCCTTTTGTGCGATACCTGTCATGTCGACGGTGGAAGCATTGTTCCCATCAATATGGGCTGCCATCGCCAAAACTGCGGCAACCGTGGTCACGCCCATGCCACCGACGCCAGCAACAAGAATATTGACGGTCTCATCCCCTATTTCAATGGAAGGAATGGACAATCCATCGACCAGATCCTCGATATTCAAGGCACTTGCATCGGCTTTGCGAAGCTCGGCCCCTTCTACCCGCACAAAGCTCGGGCAGAAGCCCTTGGAGCAAGTAAAATCGAGATTACAACTGGACTGGTTCACGGCTCGTTTGGTGCCAAAATCCGTTTCCAACGGCTCAATCGACAGACAATTGGATTGAACGGAACAATCCCCGCAAGCCTCACAAACACGCTCATTGATAAACAGACGATAGTCCGGGGTCTCATATTTGCCCCGCTTACGACGACGGCGCTTCTCTGCCGCACAAGTCTGATCGTAAATCAGCACTGATACGTCCTCATACTCCATGAGTTCTTTCTCGATACGAACCAACTCATCGCGATGATAGACGGGCACGCCTTCAGCCAAGCCAACATCTTTGGTGTAAAGATGTGGTCGTTCCGAGACGATCACGACCTTCTTCACCCCTTCCGCTTTCATCTGATGGGTGATCTTGGGAACCGTCAAAACGCCGTCTACCGCCTGACCACCTGTCATGGCAACGGCATCATTGTAAAGAATCTTGTAGGTCATCTGCACTTTGGCAGCGACGGCCTGACGAATGGCCATATACCCGGAATGGAAATAAGTGCCATCCCCCAGATTGGCAAAGACATGTTTGTCTTTTTCAAAGGCGTGCATGCCGACCCATTGAATGCCTTCACCACCCATCATACTCATGGAATCGGTAATGCGCCCTGTGGCCTCAGTCAAAGAATGACAGCCAATTCCCGCCATTACCCGGGCATTTTCAGGCACAACAGTCGAGCTGGAGTGCGGACAACCGGAACAAAAATAAGGAATACGAGCTGCCGCGCTGGCATTGCTCTGACTATAAGCCATTTGCAGCGCGAGCCGATCTGCTACCGAGCGAAACTCATCTGTCATCACCTCATCTGGCAACATCTTTAGGATTGCAGGCACCAGTTCAAAAGAAGTGATCTCTTTGACGGAAGCAAGAAAATGCTCACCTTGAGGTGTAACCTTGCCCCAGATTGGTGGTCGCTCATCTGCGTCCCACAGATAGGCCATTTCCTTGATCTGAGGCTCCATGATGGCACGCTTATGCTCCACCACAAACAAACGCTCAACACCAGAAGCAAACTCTCGAATGCCCATCGGCTCCAACGGCCAGGAGACGGACACCTTGAAAACGCCAATACCCATCTCTACTGCGCGTTCATGGCTGATACCAAGCAACTGAAACGCCTGCAGCAAATCGCGATAGGCCTTACCGGCAACAACAAAGCCGATCTGCGGCTTGTCTGACCCAAAGGTTACCCGGTTCAGGCGATTAAGGCGGATATACTCCTTGGCAGCCGGGATACGCAGCTCTCGCAATGTGATCTCGTGATCAAGCCGTCCTTTGAGCTCCATCAGGCGGTTCATCTCCCCTTTCAGACGAGGATCAAACTCATCCTCAGGGCGTAAGAATTGCAATCGGTCTGGCGAGACATCCACCATCGCGGAAGCATCCATCATATCCGCCAGCGCAATCATCCCGGTCCAGACACCAGCAAAGCGTGAAAGCTCGAAGGCGTGCAAGCCAAGATCCAGGACATCCTGAATATCACAGGGATTGAAGACCGGAGCTTCCACATCAATGAAAGCCATCTCGCTCTGGCATACGACAGTTGAAGATTTTGCCAACGGATCATCGCCAGCTACAGCCAGCACGCCACCCAATGCGGAGGTGCCGAAAAAATTTGCATGACGGAAGGCATCGCAAGAACGATCGACCCCGGGTGCCTTGCCATACCAAATGCCCAGGACACCATCAAAATCGCTACCCGAACCTGCAAGACCCGATTTCTGAGTACCCCATACGGCAGTTGCCGCCAATTCCTCATTCACACCCGGAACGAACTTTATATCGTGATCATTCAGATAGGATTGTGCCAGGTTCAGTTGATTATCGTATGTCCCCAGGGGCGATCCACGATAGCCCGAGATAAATCCACCGGTGTGAGAACCCTTCTGGCGGTCCAGACGGATGCGATCCAATGGTAGGCGCACCAGTGCTTGAATGCCGGTTATATAAACGCGCCCGGTCTCCTGTTCATATTTATCATTCAAAGAGATAGGCAACATATGGGCAGTCATGATTGGTCCTCGCGTAGGTCTTCTGCGGGATTTTACCGATTTCAAGGTCGGTGGAAAGGAGAGATTTGTCTGGTCACGAAAACTGGCAGGTTTCGTCTGAAATCCGAATGAGATCAAACGTTTGTTTCAATATAATGATCAATTTAACCGAAATAATATATATACAGACCCCTGCTTTTTTTGTAGTTTTCAAACAAAATCTTCCTGTGAGACACAATTATGGAAAAATTTACACTCGATTCCGGGGATATTCGCATCCTCAAGGTCTTGCAAAAAGACGCCTCTCTCTCAATTGCCGAGATCGCCAAACAGGCAGGAATGTCTCAAACACCCTGCTGGCGGCGAATCAAAAAGCTTAAGGAACAGGGCATCCTGCGCCAGATCACAGCTGTGGTAGACAGAGAAGCAGTCGGTCTTGGATTTGTCTCCTATGCCTTCGTCAAACTGACCGTTCCCAGCCGAAAAAATATGGAAGAGTTTGACCGACTGATGCGTATCTGGCCAGAAGTGGTCACCTGTGAACGCATCACCGGCGCGGTGGATTATCTGGTCAAAGTAGTGACAGAAGACATCAAAAGCTATGACAATTTCTTATGCTACAAACTGCTCAATTCCGAGCTGGTATCAGATGTTCAAAGCAGAATTGTCGTCTCGACCGTGAAGGAAACCGTCGCACTTCCTTTGAACGAATAGCCCTAGAATCTTGCTGCTGAATATGGAACCGGATCAATCTGCGGAACTTGATCCATAATCAGATCTGCCATCAGGCGCCCCAGAACGGGTCCGCTGGAAAAGCCAATATGACCATGGCCAAAGTTGAAGTACAAACCATTGTGATCTCCTGATGCATCAACAATCGGCAAGGCATCGGGAAAACAGGGACGCGCACCACGCCAGGGTTTTTCTTCAACCGATTCTCCCAACGGGAACAATTTCCGAGCAAAAGATAACGCAGCATCCAATTGCCCCCAATTTTTGGGACTGTCACGATGGGCAAATTCAATTCCCGTTGTAAGACGAATGCCATCTTCCATCGGGGTCATCACGAAGCCCAGTACCTCATCCACCACCGGCCTGTACAATGTTGCATTTCCCTGTGGTTGAAAATGCTGATGATATCCTCGTTTGACAGCCAGTGGAAAGCGATAGCCCAATGGCTCAAGCAGATCAGAGCTCCAAGGGCCCAAGGCCACCACCACGCGCGAGGAGCTGATCACTCCCTTTTCGCACTGAACCTGCCAATAATCTCCCTCTCTGGCTAAACTCCGCGCATCTCCGACAACAAAGTCCCCACCTTTGGCAGCAAACAGTTTGGCATATTGCTTTGTGACACGCTGGGGAGATGAGACAGAAACAGCCTCTTTCCAAAAAATCGCCCTTGCGTCATCAGCGGGGGTAAGAAACGGCTCCAATTCCAAAATGCCCTGTCTATCCACAACATCAAAGTTCACACCAAATTCTTTGGCATAGGCCAGACACGGATCAGCACTTCTTATCGTCTCATCAGAATAGACATGCAACCAGCCGGTTTCGCGAAAGGCCTCCTCTATTCCTGCTTCTGCCGCAATCAGAGCGTGCTCATCTGCAGACTTTTTTCGAATCGGCTCAACTCCTCGTGCAAAAATCTCAATCCCTTGAGGATTCGACAAACGCCAAAGACGATAGAGCCATGGAGCCAATTTAGGCAGGAATTTGGGATCATAGCGCATGGCGATTTCCTGATTGGCCGCATATTTGGCCAGAGCGCCAAGACTTGATGGGATGGTGATTGGTACATGACTATCCCGCTCGATCACCCCCGCATTGCCATGGGACGTCTCCTCGCCAGCAGGCCTGCGATCCAACAGTGCTACCTTCAATCCTCGCATCTGCAAATGAAGAGCCGAACAAACCCCAACCATGCCCGCACCCAACACGATCACATCATAGCGCATCAGCTCCCCCTTCATTTTTCCAAAATTTCCGCTAAGGTGCCCGAACGGGCCAGGAAATGACCGACATGTAAAGTTGCAACCAAGCACCTACCCACCACCGCAACGATCAGTCAGCTCGATCAGCTTAACTACATCCGGCAGACAAACGCAAACAATGACTATACTCAATATATTGATTTATCCCCTTCGTCGTGCAGGGGAACATGGCGCTCTGGCTCTCGCACTAAGCTTGTTGATCGGCTTGGCTTTCCCGGCTCTTGCAGCCTATGTCAAACCGCACCTGCGTGAAATCATCATATTGCTGCTGGTTTCCTCTTTCTTGCGCGTGGAACCGGATGCTCTTCGTCAGGTCACCCGAAGACCTTTGATGATCATCTTGGGCACCATATGGCTTTTGATCGCCATGCCCTTCATCCTGTTTGGCCTTTTTATCGCGCTGGGTTTGCCACAAAGCCATCCTGATCTAATCGTCATTTTATTGCTCACGGTCACCGCACCTCCAGTGATGTCTGCACCTGCCATGGCCTATGTCCTTGGCCTGAATGGGGCCATATCTCTATCGGTCATGATATTGAGCATGCTATGTGTCCCCATCACAGCGCCAATCATTACCGATTGGCTCATGCCTGGCCTCTTGCCAATCTCCGCTCTTCAGTTAAGCGGTCAACTGGCCATCATTCTGATGGGAAGCTGGATAACAGCCCAGATCCTGAAGATTTTCCTGACTCAATCACATCTGACTCGATACAAGACCGAAATTGATGGTCTTAATGTATTTCTATTATTCTTCTTTGCAGTTTCCCTGATGGACGATGTGGGCGATCACTTCATCACCCAGCCTGTTTTTGCCCTTCTGATGACCATGGCAACTTTCGTTCTGGCATTTTTTCAAATCGGCATCACCATGCTGGCTTTTGCTCCCTTTGGATCAGAAAAGGCTTGGCCCCTGGCATTATCAGTTGGCAATCGTAATATGGGCATGATGGTGGTGGCAATAGGCAGCCAGATGCCAGACGCATCCTGGCTCTGGTTCGCTTTGGGTCAATTTCCAATCTATATGTTGCCGTTGATTTTGACACCAATTCTCGCTCCGAAGCGCAGGCGCGGATAAAAATGCGGTCAACAACGATGTAATGACTGCCAAAAACAGAGCAAGAGCAAAGAATCTGCACACATTCAGCCCTGCCCCATTGCCCTATCTGCCCACAATATGCTACCGCGAGCGCAATCTTCCCACAGACAAACAAGGACTGGACAGACCATGGCGCGGCCTATCAAAATCGCCCCTTCTATCCTCGCCTCCGACTTCGCCCGTTTCGGCGAAGAAGTGAAAGCCATCGACGAAGCCGGTTGTGACTGGATCCATGTCGATGTCATGGATGGCCATTTTGTTCCGAACATCTCCTTTGGCCCACAAGTCGTCAAAGCAATTCGCCCTTATACCAGCAAGTTCATCGACACTCATCTGATGATTTCCCCGGTCGATCTGTATCTGGAAGACTTCGCTACCGCTGGCTCCGATCTGATTACGGTACATGCGGAAGCAGGCCCACATCTGGACCGCTCTTTGCAGGCCATCAAGGCACTGGGCAAAAAGTCCGGTGTGTCTCTGAATCCTGGCACCCATGAAAGCGTCATCGAATACGTGCTCGACAAAGTCGACATGGTTCTGCTGATGAGCGTGAATCCAGGTTTTGGTGGCCAGAAGTTCCTGCCATCCGTCATCGAGAAAACCCGCCGAGTGGTTGAGATGATCGGTGACCGTGATATCGATATCCAAATCGATGGTGGCGTAACTGTTGAGACCGCACCATTGGTCGCCGAAGCTGGTGCCAACATTCTGGTTGCAGGCTCTGCTGTCTTCAAAGGTGGCTCGATCGAATCCTATGCCGAAAATATTGCCATGATCCGCGAAGCTGCGGAAAAAGCGCAAAAGTAAGCAAACATCTCAATAGGAGGCGTTTTGGGCGCCTCCCTCATTTTGTTCCTTTTACAAAAAAGGCCTTCACATGATTCCTCGTTATTCCCGCGATCAGATGGTCGACATCTGGTCTCCAGAATCCAAATTCCGCATCTGGTTTGAGATCGAAGCCCATGCCTGTGATGCACTGGCCGAGCTTGGCGTTATTCCGAAAGAAGCAGCCAAAACCATCTGGGAAAAAGGCGGTAATGCGACCTTCGATATTGACCGCATCGACGAAATCGAGCGTGAAACCAAGCACGATGTGATTGCCTTCCTCACCCATCTGGCCGAGATCGTTGGTCCGGACGCTCGCTTTGTGCATCAGGGTATGACTTCCTCTGACGTTCTGGATACCTGCTTCAACGTTCAGTTGGTTCGTGCTGCTGATCTGCTGTTGGAAGACATGGACGCCCTGCTGGCGGCTATCAAGCGCCGCGCCATGGAACATAAAGACACTGTCTGCATCGGCCGTTCCCACGGCATTCATGCCGAGCCAGTGACCTTTGGCCTGAAAATGGCTGAAGCCTATGCTGAGTTCGACCGTTGTAAGAAGCGCTTGATTGACGCCCGTGAAGAAATCGCAACTTGTGCCATTTCCGGCGCTGTTGGCACTTTCGCCAATATCGATCCAAGCGTAGAAGAGCATGTGGCAAACGCTCTTGGCCTGAAGGCTGAACCGGTATCCACCCAGGTGATCCCTCGTGACCGTCATGCCATGTTCTTCGCAACCCTTGGTGTGATCGCATCTTCCATTGAGCGCGTCGCCACCGAAGTGCGTCACCTGCAGCGTACCGAAGTGCTGGAAGCAGAAGAATTCTTCTCCAAGGGCCAGAAAGGCTCTTCTGCAATGCCTCACAAGCGCAATCCAGTGCTGACCGAAAACCTGACCGGTCTGGCCCGTATCGTGCGCGGCTTCTCCATTCCGGCCATGGAAAATGTGGCCCTGTGGCACGAGCGTGATATCTCTCATTCTTCCGTTGAGCGCATGATCGGTCCGGACGCAACTGTCACCCTCGATTTCGCTCTGGTTCGTCTGACCGGCGTGATCGACAAGCTGATGGTTTACCCAGAGCGCATGATGGGCAACATGGATCGCCTTGGTGGTCTGGTTCATTCCCAGCGTATTCTACTGGCTCTTACCCAGGCTGGCTCTTCTCGTGAAGATGCCTACCGTCTGGTTCAGCGCAACGCCATGAAGGTATGGGACAGCTATCAGGTTTCCGGTTCTGCTGGTGTCGACTTCCTGACCGAGTTGCTCGGCGATGAAGACGTTCGCAATTATCTGTCAGAAGAAGAGATCCGCGATCGCTTCGATCTGGGCTACCATACCAAAAATGTTGATGTGATCTTCAAGCGTGTGTTCGGCGAAGCCTAAGCCTTCTCACAACAACCACTTGAACAAACGAAAAAGGTGATCGCATGAAAGCGTCTGAAGCAGACATTTTCATCATTCCGGGGCTGGATAATTCTGGCCCCGGTCACTGGCAAACGCGCTGGGAAGATAAAATCAAGTCGGCGCGCCGGATCGAGCAGACCGATTGGTCCAAGCCAGAACCGGAAAGCTGGGTCAGCACCATCATTCAGGAAGTGGAAAAGGCCAAGCGCCCTGCCGTCTTGGTTGCTCACTCACTGGGGGTGGTCGCTGCAGTCAAAGCTGCCCACGCAATCAGACCAGGCATCGTCAAAGGCGCTTATCTGGTCGGCATGCCCAATGTTGAGAGCGACGACCATGTGCCAGCAACCTTGCGCAGCTTTGCTCCTATCCCGGATGTGAAGCTTCCCTTCCCATCCATTCTGGTTGCGTCCAGAACCGATCCTTACTGCCACTACGATTTTGCAGCCGACTTTGGTGAGAAATGGGGATCTTTGGTGGTTGACTCAGGCGAGAGCGGCCATATGAACGAGCAAAGCGGCCATGGCCCATGGCCGGAAGGTCTCATGACCTTTGCCAAGTTCATTGCCAAATTATCCTGATCATTCCTCGGACAAGAAACGCAAAATCAAAATATGAAAAAGCCAGAGGCCTTTACAGGCCTCTGGCTTTTGCTTGCTAGACTAGGCGATAGATCAACCGATATATCACCTACCTCAGATAAAACCTCAAGCGGCAGCATGAGGGCCTTTGGTTTTTGCCATCATGTTATTGATCTTACCGGCAACAAACCAGGAAACTGGAAGCGCCAACACGGCACCACCAATGACAAAAGCCAGAAACTGCTTGTAGTCAAAGTCAAGGGTACCGGCCATGGTCAAAGGAACTAGAGCAAAAATTCCCGCCAAGGTTGGAGCAATGATAATGTAAAAAATTGCTGTCAGTTTCAGCATTTAATTTCTCCCGCAGCAAAGACAGGCACCCCTCTTGGTGCCTCCCATAGGGTCTGGTCACTAGCCACAGAATGTGGCCAAACACCCTTAATTGCGTTGATAGAAATCAATTCAGCCTGCGGCAAGTTGGCACAATCGCATGAAATTTGCGAATAATTGTAAGTATCTGCAACAATTATGCCGACAATTCAGACCATAATGCAGAAATTCCGGTTTTCAGATAAGCAGAATCAGCTCCAACTGAAATCAACCGATAGCCATAACCGGCAAAGCGTTTGGCATGGTACGCAGTCGGAGAATAAATGCCGGCAATCTTGCCTGCTGCCTTGGCACGTGCAGCCACATCACGATAGATCACATTGGCCGCCTCATTGTCCAAATCGACCTTCTCACCTTTCAGAAGCGTAAGTGACATATCCGCGGGGCCCACAAAGATCCCATCAATGCCATCAACTGCCAGAATATCATCCAGATTGTCCAGCGCTTGCATGGTTTCCACCATTGCAAAAGCCAAGCAATGCATGTTGGCATCTCGCACATAATCGGCACTATTATTATCAATGCCTAGAAGCTCACAAGCACGCATAGGGCCATAGGAACGCTCACCTATCGGCGGAAACTTCACCGCATTCACCAAAGATTGCGCATCTTCACGGCCATTGATCATTGGGGCAATAATCGCAAGAGCTCCGAAATCCAATGCCCGACTGGCCATTGCAAAATCTCCAACCGGAATGCGCAGAATCGCAGGTTTTCCCACCATCGTCACAGCACTTGCCATCTGACGGGCCTGCTCGAAGCCAATGCCGCCATGCTGCATATCGATGATCACGGCCCCGAAATCCGAGCGAGCAACCATCTCTGCCATTTGCCCATTCCCAATGCTGCACCAACCGGAATAAAGCTGTTCGCCCTCCATGAAGGCATCTGACAAAGCTGACAGTTTCATTTTCGCATTCCTCCCCGCATTGACTTGACTTTTTAGTTCTTGCGGAAGCAGACCTGCAAAAACAAAAAAAGGCCAGCGAAAAATCGCCGACCTTCGAAATCATCCAAGAGTTTGAGGAGATTCCTCTTAGCCTTCCTTGGAGATCTGTTCCAGAGCAGTGCTCATCAAGTCGCTCATCGTGCGGCGGATCTGATGCTCTGACTGATCAACATTGCCTTCTTTGAAGTCGCCTTCAATTTTGCGATAAACATCTTCATCGCCTGGCTCTTCAAAATCAGAACGCACGACAGCTTTGGCATATTCTTCAGCTTTTTCGCCTTCAAAGCCCAGTTTCTCAGCAGCCCACAAACCCAACAATTTATTGCGGCGTGCAGTCGCTTTGAAACGCAATTCCTCATCATGCGCAAACTTGGCTTCAAATGCTTCTTCACGCTTGTCGAAGGTTGTCATGAAACTTCTCCTCGGTCCGGCCGCAGCCTGATAGTATCCTTGTCACTTTCACATATATGATCTGAACCATAAAAGGCAATAAAAGCTTACTCGATTTCCCTCGAACTTTGGTTATCCCGGCTCAATTATGCTCAGTCTGAACGCTAACTGCGAGTATAAAGCTGAAAGCGGTGTGAAACCAGCTTGCCAAAAGGGTGAAAACAGTCTTGCGTCCACATTTACCGACCAGCACAAATGGCACTGATGCCTTTTTGCTCACACACAATCATTTGTCTCAAAAAAACTCTGCTTTCAGACCATTCTGCGATTGTGAATCTGCCAAAGATTCGCTAAGCAGCACGCAAACCGGTACCCTTAAGAGATATGATACGGATCAGAGGTCCCATTTGAGCTATTCATCGCACAAGCGTGCAGTTTATGCTCTTGCGGATAGCTCAAGGTGATTCTCATCACATCTCTTTTGATGCGAACCACAGCACATCCATCCCTGCTCTCAAATGAGGGCCTCTAACGAACGGTACTCACAGATGAATCGTCGTCGTCGGATCTATGAAGGCAAAGCCAAAATTCTTTACGAGGGTCCAGAGCCAGGAACCCTGATTGCTCACTTCAAGGATGATGCCACTGCCTTCAACAACAAGAAGCATGAGATTGTTGATGGCAAAGGAGTGCTGAACAACCGCATCTCCGAATATATCTTTGAAAATCTGAACGCCATCGGTATCCAGACCCATTTCATCAAACGCATGAATATGCGCGAACAGTTGATCAAAGAGTGTGAGATCATCCCTCTTGAGATTATCGTACGCAATGTTGCAGCAGGCTCCATTGCAAAGCGTCTTGGACTGGACGAAGGCACTCAGTTGCCACGTTCCATCATCGAGTTCTGCTACAAGAATGACGCACTCGACGATCCAATGGTGTCCGAAGAACATATCACCGCCTTTGGTTGGGCCTCTCCGCAGGAAATCGACGACATCATGGCTCTGGCCATCCGTATTAATGATTTCCTCACTGGCATGTTCCGCGCTGTCGGTATTCGCCTTGTAGACTTCAAGATCGAATGTGGCCGTTATTTCGAAGGCGACACCATGCGTGTCATCCTCGCCGATGAAATTTCGCCAGACAGCTGTCGCTTATGGGATATTGATTCCAACGACAAGCTCGACAAAGATCGCTTCAGACAGGAAATGGGCGGCATGCTCGAGGCCTATCAGGAAGTGGCCACTCGTCTGGGCATCCACAATATCAATACCGAACACAAGGGCACTGGCCCGGTTCTGGTAAAATAACACCGACCAGGCAGGAGCTTCTCCTGCCTTTCCCTTTTGTCCTCTTGGATGTGTTTTAGGCAGGCCCACATCATCCTGCCATGACAAGAGAAACAGGATAGCGACCAATGAAAGCTCGTATCACCGTCACTTTGAAAAACGGCGTTCTGGATCCGCAAGGAAAAGCAATTGAAGGCGCTCTCGGCGCTCTGGGTTTTGACGGCGTCAACGATGTGCGTCAGGGCAAGGTCATCGATATCGAGCTGGCTGAAAGCGACAAAGCTAGCGCAGAAGGCAAACTGAACGACATGTGCGAGAAGCTGCTGGCCAACACCGTGATTGAGAATTACCACATCGATATTCTCTAAAGCTGCGAACAAGCAGGACCGACCAATGAGCGATCAAACCTCAGGGGCAACTCCGGAAAGATCCCCGGAAAAACCTTATGATCAACAAGAAGAGACCGCCAAAGCCATCCGCTTCATGCTGATCAAGGCGGCCATCTTCATTCTGATTCCGGTGATCGCATCCATTCTGGCCATTGTCTTCCTTCTTTAACCCCGCATTGCTGACCGGCGCTTGCCGCTCCCCTTTCTCTGGATGAGGCTGATATGAAAACGTCAATCCTAGTATTCCCCGGCACCAACCGTGAGCATGACATGGCCGCTGCCGTGCGCTCCGTTTCAGGTGACGAGCCAGCAATGGTCTGGCATACAGAAACCGAAATTCCAAAATCCGATCTGATCATCGTTCCTGGCGGTTTCTCTTACGGCGACTATCTTCGTTCCGGTGCCATTGCTGCCCGCTCGCCAGTGGTCAAGGATTTGCTGGCCAAGGCTGCGGCTGGTGCCAAGATTCTTGGCGTTTGCAACGGCTTCCAGATCCTGACGGAAACCGGCATCCTGCCCGGCGCCTTGATGCGCAATGCTGGCCTCAATTTCATCTGCAAGAAAACCCATCTGCGCGTCGAAAATAACGAGACCGACTTCACTTGGGCATATGAGGAAGGCCAGACCATCCTCTGCCCTGTTGCGCATCATGACGGCAACTATTTCGCCGATGATGAGACCCTGAAAATGCTGGAAGGCGATGGCCGTGTTCTCTTCCGCTATTCCGACGAGAATGGTGAAGTGACCCCGCAAGCCAATATCAACGGCTCTCGCAACAACATTGCAGGCATCATGAATGCCCGCGGCACCATTTTGGGTATGATGCCTCATCCCGAAAACCTGATTGAAGATTTGCATGGTGGCCTTGACGGCCGTGGCCTGTTTGAAAGCCTGTTGGAGAAGGTGGCATGATCCCGAACGAAATCCAGATCACCCCGGAACTGATCGCAGAACATGGCCTCAGCCCTGATGAATATGAGCGAATTCTTGAGCTGATTGGTCGTGAGCCAACCATCACCGAACTCGGCATTTTCTCCGCCATGTGGAACGAGCATTGTTCTTACAAATCTTCCAAGAAATGGCTCCGCACCCTGCCGACCAAAGGTCCTCGCGTTCTGCAAGGCCCTGGTGAGAATGCCGGTGTTGTCGATATTGATGATGGTCAGGCAATTGTCTTCAAGATGGAAAGCCACAACCATCCGTCTTACATCGAGCCTTATCAAGGGGCTGCCACAGGTGTTGGCGGCATTCTGCGTGACGTTTTCACCATGGGTGCCCGTCCGGTTGCTGCCATGAATGCCCTGCGCTTTGGCCAGCCAGAACATGAGCGTACCCGTCACATAGTATCCGGCGTTGTCGCAGGTGTAGGCGGCTATGGAAACTGCTTCGGCGTCCCTACCGTTGGCGGTGAAGTCAACTTCCACCCATCATACAACGGTAACTGCCTGGTCAACGCATTCGCTGCTGGTCTTGCCGATTCCGACAAAATCTTCCTGTCTGAAGCCAAAGGTGTCGGCATGCCGGTTGTCTATCTTGGCGCAAAAACCGGTCGTGACGGTGTTGGTGGAGCCACCATGGCCTCTGCCGAATTCGATGACGACTCCGAGGAAAAGCGTCCTACCGTTCAGGTTGGCGACCCATTCTCTGAAAAGCGTCTGATGGAAGCCACCCTGGAGCTAATGAAGACCGGTGCGGTAATTGCCATTCAGGATATGGGGGCAGCTGGCCTCACCTGTTCTGCGGTTGAAATGGGCGCAAAAGGCAATCTCGGCGTCGATCTGGACCTGAACAAAGTTCCATGCCGCGAAGAGAACATGTCGCCTTACGAGATGATGCTATCCGAGTCTCAAGAGCGTATGCTGATGGTTTTGCATCCTGAAAAGCGTGAAGCTGCTGAAGCAGTCTTCCGCAAATGGGAGCTGGACTTTGCAGAAGTCGGAACAACAACCGACAATCTGCGTTTCCGCATCTATCACAATGGCCAGGAAGTCGCGAACCTGCCGATCAAGGAACTGGGCGACGAAGCACCAGAATATGATCGTCCATGGGTCGAGACGCCAAAGCTGGCCCAAATCGACAATGCATCCGTTGAAGCGCCGGCCAACCTGCTGGATAGCCTTCATCAGATGGTTGCCATGCCTGATCTTGCTTCCCGCCGCTGGGTGTGGGAGCAATATGACACCATGATTCAGGGCAACACCAAACAACGTCCGGGTGGCGATGCTGGTGTGATCCGCGTGGATGGCAGCGAAACCAAAGGCCTTGCCTTCTCCGTGGATGTAACTCCACGCTATTGTAAGGCAGAGCCTATTGAAGGCGGCAAGCAGGCAGTAGCCGAATGCTGGCGTAACCTCAATGCAGTTGGCGCCGAACCTCTGGCAACCACCGATAACCTGAACTTCGGTAATCCTGAAAAGCCGGAAATCATGGGCCAGTTCGTTGGCTGTATCAAAGGCATCGGCGAAGCCTGCGAAGCACTGGATATGCCAATCGTCTCCGGTAACGTCTCTCTCTATAACGAGACCTCTGGCGAAGCCATTCTGCCAACTCCTGCGATCGGCGCAGTTGGCCTCTTGCCAGACGTCATGGTCTCTGTAGGAAATGGTTTTGTTGAAGAAGGCAATGTGGTCCTTCTGATCGGCGAGCAAGGTTCCGAGATGGGCCAGAGCCTTTACTTGCGTGACATTCTTGGTCGTGAAGAAGGTGCACCTCCCCCGGTTGATCTAAGCTTGGAGAAGCGTCACGGCGACTTTGTGCGCAATCAGATCCGTGCTGGTGCGATCAATGCAGCTCACGATCTCTCAGACGGTGGTCTGGGTGTTTCAGTTGCCGAGATGGCCATGAAATCCGGTCTGGGCGCGGATATTGAACTCCCTGCTGAGAATGCCCATATTGCATTCTATGCGGAGGATCAGGCCCGCTATCTCGTGACATGCGCTGCTGACAAGGCTGAAGCCCTGCTCGGTGAAGCTGAAAAAGCCGGTGTTCCAGCGTCAAAACTCGGCTTTGTTACTGGCAAGGATCTAAAAGTCGTGGGTCATGGCAGCATTTCCGTTGCAAAATTGCGCTCCGCACATGAAGATTGGTTCCCGAACTATATGAGCCAATCTTAAGGGCCAGCCCTCTCCTAAAGGGGCGCTTGCCCTGAAAGATTGACAATTTCGGCCAGCCTCGGTTGCTGGCCGATTGCCAAGCTGCTAAGAGGCAAGGACCAGCTTGCCAAAGCAAAGACAATCTTGAGGAGTCCGCCATGCCAATGGATGCGCGCGAAATTGAAACATTGATCAAAGAAGCCTTACCGGATGCTGACATCACCATCCGTGATCTTGCAGGCGACGGCGATCATTTTGCGGCAGAAGTGGTATCAGAAAGCTTCCGTGGCAAATCTCGTGTTCAGCAACATCAGATGATCTATGAAGCCCTCAAGGGCAATATGGGGGGCGAGCTGCACGCTCTGGCACTCCAGACTTCTGTACCCGAATAAAAGACAGTCCAGCAATGACGAAAGACCCCGAGGGGCGAACCTGCCCTCTTTCGTAGAAAACCTGTGACAGATTGACCAAAGGCAAGACTCCCCCGGTTTGCCTGATGAATGGTCCATCAAAGCCAATAAACTCAAAGGACGGCAACATGAGCGATATCCAAACCTGGATCGACAATGAAGTGAAATCCAACGACATCGTGGTTTTCATGAAAGGCACCCCAAGCTTCCCGCAATGCGGTTTCTCAGGTCAGGTCGTGCAGATCATGGATTATCTGCAAGTACCATACAAAGGCATCAATGTTCTGGAAAATGATGACCTGCGTCAAGGCATCAAGGATTTTTCCAACTGGCCAACCATTCCTCAGCTCTATGTCAAAGGCGAATTCATCGGCGGCTGTGACATCGTGCGCGAAATGTTCCAGAGCCAGGAATTGCAAGAGCTGATCAACACCAAGGTCAATGCCTGATCAACCTTCCAAGCCAGGTTGATGGAATTTCAAAATCAAGAATGCCTCTGGCACCGATAGCAGAGGCATTTTTCTTATGTGCGGTTGCACATCCAATCACATCATTGGACGACACAATTCCAGTCTGATCGCTATTCATCGCTCAGAACATCAAGGCTGACTTTTACCCTATCCATCACGACAGATGTCTTGAATTTCGAAACATTCGATTCCTGAAAAAAATATTCTCGCGTAAATTCTTCATATTCCTGCATATCCTGCAATTGAAGAATAAGAATAAAATCAGCCTCACCAGTGATATAATAACATTGTTGAACCTGGGGACTTTTATTCATTTTTTGCTTGAAAGCATTCAAGACCGCCAGATTCTCTCTCTCCAGCGACACTTCTACAATGACGATCTGCTTCCTATCGAGCGCATTGCCATCCAGAACAGCAATTTCTTTCTGAATGACCCCGGATTCTTTCAGCTTTTTCAGGCGCTTTTGAACGGCAGGTCCGGATAATCCAACTTTTTGTCCAATGATATCAGCCGTCAAGCGTGTATCTCTTTGGACGAGGACTAGTATCCGTCGATCGAATTGGTCCATTTCCGTTCTCCATATCAATCGAGACAGATAAATACGCCCTCCGGAAAAAATCAAGCCAATTACGATCAAATCCATCGCAATACACCTGATAACCTGCTTGAAATCTCAAATCAGGGAGGCGATGAGATTTGTTTCTTACCGAAAAAACCATAGATTTCATGCGAACCCATAGACAGGATTTTCATCAAAATCCCGAACTTGGTTTTCAGGAAATACGCACGAAACAGAAGATTGTCAAAGCCCTGACTGAAATGGGAATTGAAGTATCGGAAGGTGTTGGCGTTACAGGGATCCTGTCCAATGGATCAGGGTCAGGAATGATTGGTTTGAGAGCAGATATGGATGCCTTGCCGATCTCTGAAACCACCAGTCTTCCATATGCTTCTCAAAAGGATGAGATCATGCATGCCTGTGGCCACGATGGTCATATGGCCATGCTTTTAGGCGCGGCCAGACACCTTTCCTCTGAACGGAACTTCGACGGAACAGTGGTTTTTATTTTTCAACCCAACGAGGAAAACGGATTGGGGTCCCAAGCAATGCTTGATGAAGGATTTCTCTCAAGATTTCCGCTGGATGAAGTCTACGCTCTTCACAACCTGCCCGGTGCACCATTAGGGCAGCTCTCTACCCGTGTGGGGGAGATCTGTGCCAGCGAAAGCCTCTTCGAACTGAAAATTACTGCACGAGGCGGCCACTCTGCAATGCCACACAAAGGGGTAGATGCCATAATCGTGGGTTCAGAACTTGCCTTGTCCCTGCAGACCATCATTTCCAGAAAATTGCCTCCAGAGGCCGGAGCCGTCCTCTCCATAACCGAGTTCATGACAAATGGTCAGCGAAACATATTACCTGGCAGTGGTTTGCTGAAAGGTGACACAAGAGCATTCTCAAAAGCAGATCGGAAAGCGATTGAGTTCTATATCCGTCAAATTGCATCCGGAATATCACAAGCGCACGATGTCGACATTCAGGTCACATTCGAGACCGAGTTTATCGAAACCATCAATGCTCCAACCCCAACAGAAGCGGCATGCCGGACAGCATCAAAGTTGGGATACGATCTCATACCGGATCGCCAACCGATGAGTTTTTCCGAAGACTTCGCCAATTTCTCCAAACTGGTTCCCGGCAGCTTTCTTTTGCTGGGTAATGGCACCGTCGGTGCCGCAAGCAAACCCTTGCATTCCAGTGAATATGACTTCAACGACGACGCCCTGCCAATAGGTGCAAACTTTTGGGTCAACCTTGTTTCTGACCGACTACCTCTCAAGGATTGTGCATGATGCTCCAAATATCTAACCCTGAAACTCTGTCTCATGTCGCTGCGAAAATGGATAAGGGTAATGCCGCAGACAAGATGATACCCAAAGAGAGATTTCAAGATGCCATCAGCGAAATTCAATCTTGGGATGGTTACGAGGCCACACCACTTTTCAAACTGAAACATCTCGCAACCTTATTGAACATCAACAGCATTCATTACAAACATGAAGGACCTAGATTCAACCTTGGTAGTTTCAAAGCTTTGGGCGGATCTTATGCAGCATTGCAAGTGCTTGTCCGTGAACTGTCAGATCGTCTGGGCAAACAGGTACAACCCGAAGATATCCGCAAAGGCAAATATGCAGCCGAAGTCAGCAATATCACACTGGTAAGTGCCACAGATGGCAATCACGGCCGATCCCTTGCTTGGGGGTGCCAACAATTCCAGGCTCCATGCCGCATATATATACATGCCGAAGTAAGCGAGAACCGAGCCAAAGCAATGTCCGATCTGGGCGCAACAGTCATCCGCATCCAGGGCGATTATGATGAATCTGTCCGACTGGCACGCCAGGAAGCAGAGGAAAACGGCTGGTTTGTCGTCTCGGATACATCTTGGGAAGGCTACACGGAACCGCCAAAGGATGTAATGGCCGGATATGGTGTCATGACCCATGAAATTTGTGCGGAATTGTCATCTCCTCCCACACACGTATTCCTTCAAGGAGGCGTGGGTGGTCTGGCCGCATCTGTGGCTGCATATTTCCGTCAACACTGGCAGGACCAGAGCCCAAAAGTGGTTATTGTCGAACCTGAATTGTCAGCTTGCCTCTTCGAAAGTGCAAAATCAGGTCACGTTAAAAAGGTCGACATTGAGAAGGAAACCTTGATGGCGGGCTTGTCCTGCGGGGAACCCTCCCCGATTGCGTGGGCAATCCTGCACGAAGAGGCAAGTGATTTCCTCACATTACCAGAAAGCGCAGTTGGCCCTGCAGTACGTCTTCTTGCAAGACCATTGGGCGGCGATCCCTCGATTGAAGCAGGCGAAAGCGCGGTCGCAGGTCTTGCCGCTCTCATAATGGCATCCAATCACAACGAGTTGCGTTCCAAACTGGGATTAAATGAGCAATCAAGCGTTCTTCTGATTGGTTCAGAAGGAATAACCGATCCATTGGTCTACCAGCAACTGGTCTCAGAGGTAGTAAATGCTTGATATCTCTGCACCTCGTGGCTTCCCAACAAGAGAATTCGAACATCGCTTGGAAAAAGCCCAGTATCTCATGAGATCACATGGACTGGACGGCATATTGCTAACCAGTGAGGCAGAACTGCGCTATTTCTCGGGATTTATGACCCAGTTCTGGCAGAGCCCTACCCGTCCATGGTTCATGTTTTTGCCGCTCGAAGGAAAACCTGTCGCCGTAATACCCGAGATCGGCCGCGACCTGATGAGTCGAACCTGGCTTGACGACATCAGAACCTGGAGTTCCCCGGAACCGGAAGATGACGGTATCAGTCTGCTGCATGAACTATTGTCTCTCTATGCACAACAGCGATGCACAATCGGCATCATGAAGGGAGCTGAAACAAGTCTACGCATGCCATTGGCTGATTATGAGCACCTCATGACCAGACTACCAGGTTTGAATTTGGTAGACGCCACACCAATCATCAAGACCTTGCGCATGACAAAATCCGAAGCAGAGATTGAGAAGATTGGCCATATCTGTGCAATTGCATCATTAAGTTTTGCTCAGGCCCATAATCTTTTCAGCGAAGGGCAATCCCTTCAGGAAGCATTCCGGGCTTTCAAAGTCGAAATTCTCAAACAAGGGGCAGATGACATCCCTTATCTCGTTGGCGGAGCTGGCAAGGGAGGATACCGAGACGTAATTTCCCCTCCAACAGAACAGCCTTTGCAATCTGGCGACATTCTGATGTTGGATACCGGGTCCGTTTTCGATGGATATTACTGCGATTTTGATCGCAATTTCGCAATCAACTCAGCTGATGATGATGCTCGGGCAACCTACGAAACACTCTATCGGGCAACCGAAGCAGGTCTGAATGCGGCAAGACCAGGTACAAGCTGCAAAGACTTGTTTTGCGCCATGCAAAGCATCATCGACACCCAAGAATCCGAGCGCGGAAATGTTGGCCGCCTTGGCCACGGTCTTGGAATGCAACTGACCGAATGGCCTTCGCACGCCATGTTCGATGACACGATATTACAGGAAAACATGGTCATCACTTTGGAACCTTCCATGTCTTACGGCGAAGGAAAGGTCATGGTTCATGAGGAAAATCTGGTTGTAAGAGATGGCCCTCCTCTTCTTCTTTCCACGCGTGCTCCGGCCGAGTTACCGGTAATTGGATAGACCAATGAAGTTACCTTTTACGACAGATGATGGCATAGGAAGCACGGCCACCTTGGGGGTTGTCGTTCTTCAGACAGATCAAACAATCGAGCATGAGTTTGCAAGAATTTGTACGGATGACGGAATAAGCCTGCATCATACCCGTATTCCAATGTGCCCGGAAATCACGCCGACAACATTGATGAATATGCTGGCGGACCTACCCAGTTCAGTGTCGCTGTTATCCAATTCAAACAATTACGACGTCATTGGATATGCCTGCACCTCTGCAGCAACCGTCATCGGTTCGGAAAAGATTCAAACAGCAATACAGCAAATACACCCAAACACTTTGGTCACAGATCCGCTGGACAGCCTGATTGCAGCTTGCAAGGCTCTGGAAATAGAAAAAATCGCATTCATAAGTCCTTACATCGCCTCGGTTTCCGAGCAACTAAGAGAAAAACTGACTAAGGCGGGATTGCAAATCACTTCCTTCGCATCCTTTGAAGAAGGAGACGACGATGTTGTCGCCCGTATTTCTCCCAGCTCGGTTCTTGAGGCTATCAAAACAATTTCTCAAACAGAGGATTGCGACGCAATCATCGTTTCCTGCACCAATCTTCGAATTTTGGAAATTCTGAACAACGCTGAGTACTGTTCTGGAAAACCGGTGATTTCAAGCAATCTGGCCTTGGCTTGGAACATGTTGCGCCTGGCACAGGCTCTGCCCTGTCGGAACGATCTAGGCCAGCTTTTCAGGCAATGCGGCTCCAAATCACCGCCCCTTTGAAAAGCCAAAGCAGTCACATGAATTCAGGGAGGAGTTCACATGAAGGCTCGAAACAGAAGCCATAACCTCATCGTTCATCAGCTTGAACGGGTAGCAACGACAACAATCTGAATATCACCATCTCAACCATCTGCAATCACCAGACAATAGTCTCCAAAATGAGACGAAACGGGAGAAAACCAATGATACCATCAATTCGCAAGCTCTTTTTGACAGCGGCAATGACACTCGCCATCGGTTCCGCTGCAAGTGCAGAAACATGGAAGTTTGCAACTGAAGAGGACAAAAATGATGTCCAAGACATCTTTGCCAAAACCTTTGCGGAAACAATAAAAGAAGAATCCGGCGGTGATATCAAAGTTCGTATTTTCTACTACGGACAATTGGGAACAGAAAACGACATCGTCGAGTTGACCGCAAAAGGCACATTGCAATTCGTATCCGTTGGTACGGGCCATCTTGGATCCTATATACCCGAAGTACAGGCCCTTAGTCTTCCTTACGTTCTGGGAACCGATGTTGATGTCGTACGTAAAATTCTGACCGGCAGCAAAACCATCTATAGCCAGCTAAGTGATCGTTTTGAGAAAGCAAATCTGAAACTTCTAACCATGATCTCTGAAGGAGAGATGGCATGGGGTGCCAACAAGGCCATTCGTACACCAGAAGACTTTTCTGGACAAAAAATTCGGACATTCACATCCACGATTCCGGTCGAAACATACAAGGCATTCGGAGCGACACCTACTCCCCTGTCGTGGGGCGAAGTATATGGTGCGCTACAGCTTAAAACCGTCGATGGAATGGTCAATCCGGTCTACTTCATTTACAACGCCAAATGGCACGAAGTCCAAGATTACCTGATGTTCCCCGGCCAACAGCCTTATGTTGGCACTGTTTCAACAAACAGCAAATGGTTCAATGCTCTGTCAGAAGAAAAGCAGGCAATGGTGCACAAGGCAATTACCGTGGCTGAACAGGCTGCTCATGATTATCAGCTGGAAATAAACCGCGAAAACATGGCCAAAATTCAGACCGAGCGGCCTGACCTTGAGGTTGTAATCCTGAATGACGATGAGCGCAGCCGCTTCAAAGATCTTTCCGCAGCACTTCATGAAACATTCTACAACGTTGTCGAAAACGCATATGCAGAATCGGAAAAAAGTGATGCCCGCGAGAACGCCAAAGGCATTCTGGAAAGCCTGATCCAGGAAGTCAAAGACGCCTCATAAGTCAAACTGATGATCGGAAAACGTGGCAAGGACCAATCATCCAATTGTCACGTTTTCTGGTTCCCCGCACGGTTTAGGAGCCGTAATCATAAACTAAGCAGATATGGACAGACCCCATGAAAAAGATACTCCTCTGGCTTAGCAACGGCAGCGAATTAATTGAAAAATTTGTAATTACCTTCTCGATTTTGCTGATAATGCTGAACTCTACTGCAAATGCAATTGGTCGATATGCTTTTGATAAAAGCCTTTTCTTTTCGGAAGAGCTCAATCAATTCTTGATTGTAGGAGTAACTTTTGTCGGATTTGCCTATGCGGTCCGCAAGGGGCGGAATATCCGCATGACTGCGCTGTATGACACATTTGGATATACGGCAAAAAAAACTATTCTGACAATGATTTCAATCATCACAGGGGCCATCCTGATCTACCTGGCATATAAATCTGTCTTCTATGTCATTGAAATCAAGGATATCAATCGCCTAAGCCCGGCCATGCAATTCCCCGTCTATATTATCTATTCCATCATTCCGCTTGGCCTTGGAATCGCAGGTTTACAATACCTGATCACGTTCCTCATGAATATCACTCACAAAGAAATCTATCTGTCACATGAAGTGATCGAATTCAGATCAGAAAACATAGGTGTATAGCATGGATATGTTTTTTGACTTTCTGAAAGACATCATAGATGGCGAGCTGGATATCTATGTAATAACCTTCACACTTCTTTTTACCATGATTATCCTGCTGTTTCTAAGCTTTCCAATGGTGGTACCTTTGGCCGCAGGGGCATTGATCGGGCTTGTACATTTTTCTGATATAGATACCGGTGTTATGATTCAGCAGATGGTAACCGGCATTTCGCCCAATGCCCTCATCGCCGTACCTATGTTCATTCTGGCAGCAGACATCATGGCAAGAGGGCATACCGCCCATAATTTGTTGGGATTGGTAGAAGCATTCGTCGGTCATCTTCGAGGTGGTCTACCGATCACTGCTTGCATAAGTTGCACCTTGTTTGGCTCGGTGTCCGGTTCCACTCAGGCAACCGTCGTCTCTGTTGGACAGATCATGCGCCCAAAGCTGTTGCAGGCGGGCTATAAAGATAGCTTTGTGATGGCGCTCATTATCAATGCCAGCGACATAGCTTTCCTCATTCCGCCCAGCATCGGCCTGATCCTCTATGGCACACTCGCAAATACCAGCGTTGCAGAATTGTTCATTGCAGGCATTGGTCCGGGAATTGTGCTGGCAATCCTTTTCTCCATTTATTGCTATGGATATAGCAGACTCCAGGGAGACCGCATCACTCTTGTTCCTCAAAAATCCAGAACCGAGAGAATTGCCGCTTTCAAAAAAGCACTATTACCGCTGGGCTTTCCCATACTGATTGTCGGAGGTATCTATTCCGGAGCCGTCACCCCTACCGAAGCCGCCTCATTTTCAGTTCTCTATGCCCTCATCGTGGAATGCTTGATTTACCGAGAATTGAAGCTTAAGGATATCCTTGATGCAGCATTGGGAACGGGCTTGATCACAGCAGTGGTATTCATACTCGTCGGCATGGGTCAGGCATTTTCCTGGTATATTTCCTTCGAACAGATACCACAGGGTCTCCTTGCCCCACTCGAACTGGAAGGCGCATCAAAAGAATATATCCTGTTCATTATCGCATTGAGCTTCTTTATCGGCTGCATGTTTGTGGATTCATTGGTGGTTTTGGTCATCCTGACCCCAATCTTCGTACCCATTGTTGCTGCTTCCGGTCTTGACCCGGTATTGGTTGGGGTAATGATCACTTTGCAAATGGCAATCGGATCGGCAACGCCACCCTTTGGGTGTGATATTTTCACTGCGATAGCAATCTTCAACAAACCCTACATGGATGTCATAAGAGGCACACCGCCATTTATTATAATACTGGCCATCATGTCGGCTTTGTTGATCTTTGTTCCTGAAATTGCTCTGATTTTACGCGATTTGGCATTTACATAGTCACCGACGACGGATCTTTCATTCCAGCATGTTCCCGAAAAGCTGAAGTGCTTTAAACCGAGTTGCAGCAGTATGACTTCCTGAAAAGCAACTCAACTGATTAAAACGGCAAGATCTCTCAGGGTATAACATTGAATAATCAAAACCCGGATCAACGATCCGGGTTTTCCATCTGCTCTCTGAAAGCTTCCTGATGATCAACATACACAATGGGCATTGCTACGCATGTAGCAGTGATCATGAATTCAATTGCAGCTTCGCAACCAGCTTCTTAAGCTAGATGTCATTATTGAGCATTCCCCAAAAGCTCAACAAACCCTCAGTCAGGCAAGGAGGGGAAAATCAATGGAGAAGCTTTTCTGTATATTGCTAAATTTCATACTGCCGGGAGTAGGCACACTGGTACTCAAACGCACTTTGAACGGGAGCCTGCAGCTGGCTTTGAGCCTATTCAGCATCTTGCTGATCCTAACCGTCTGGCTTACCTTTTATGGTTTGGTTCTATATGCCTTTGTCTGGCTCTGGGCTTTGATTGAGGCCATCCTGATCAAGGATGCCGAAAGCTCCAACCCCACCCCACAATAAGAAAGCCCCCGCCAGAAACTGACGAGAGCAACATATTCGAATTCGCAATAGATCACGGTCAGATTTTACTCTTCATGCATACGCAAGAAGCCCTCTGAGAGCGCCGTCACAGCTCCGCAGCCTTCACCGTCATCATGATCATCCCCTGCCTTGTCATCATCGACAGAGAGGCCCTGGAAGTCGAACAAATCCCTATCCAGCATGTGAGACGGGCGGATATTCTTCAGCGCACGGAACATCACCTGGGTCCGGCCTTTATGCTGCGCTTCAAACTCTTGTAACATGGCTTTGACCTGCTGACGCTGCAATCCATCCTGCGATCCGCAAAGATCACAAGGAATGATCGGAAATTGCATGGCCTCGGCAAACTTCTCCAGATCACTTTCCGCACAATAGGCAAGCGGTCGGAACACCATCAGATCCCCCTCTTCGTTCTTCAACTTGGGAGGCATGGATGCCAAACGCCCACCATGCATCAGATTGAGGAAGAAAGTCTCCAGAATATCATCGCGGTGATGCCCTAGAATGATGGCATCACAACCATGTTCCCGCGCTACACGATAGAGGTTGGCGCGACGCAAGCGAGAACAGAGCGAGCAATAGGTATTGCCCTCAGGAATCTTCTCCTTGACGATGGAGTAGGTATCCTGTCGCTCAATATGATAGGGAATGGAATTCGCTTCAAAATAAGCCGGCAAGACGTCAGACGGGAAGCCCGGCTGAGCCTGATCAAGATTGGCAGCGAGCAACTCGACATTCAAATGTCCGCGCCATTTCAAATCCAGCAAAAGAGCCAGAAGACCGTAGGAATCCTTACCACCGGACATACAAACCAGCCATTTCTGCTTTTTGGTCTGCATCCCGTAATCATCGATGGCTTCACGCATATTGCGCAACAAGCGCTTGCGCAGCTTCTTGAAAGAGACGGAGCTCGGCGCATGGCGGAACATCGGATGGCATAGACCATCCTCTACTTCGCCTTGCAAGCTGACAGGTTCAATCGCCTCGTCTACATTGGAAATGTCTGACTGAATGCCTTCGCTCATCTCAGCGGTCCTCTCGTCTCAACAGCCTGATCAACCATTCAAAAGAAAAGGCCGCCAAAAACAAGGCGGCCTTTCCAAATTCCAAAAATTCGATACGTCCCGCAAATTAGCGAGAGTAGAATTCGACCACCAGGTTTGGTTCCATGATCACTGGGTATGGAACGTCAGCCAGCTGTGGCATGGACTGATAAGTAGCAGTCATTTTGTTATGGTCCGCTACGAGATAATCAGGCACATCACGCTCTGCCAGCTGAGTGGCTTCGATCAGGATTGCAAGCTGCTTGGAACGCTCACGAACTTCGATCACATCACCAACTTTACAGCGGTAAGAAGGAATGTTCACACGCTTGCCGTTCACCAGAACGTGGCCGTGGTTGATGAACTGACGGGAAGCAAAAACAGTCGCAGCAAATTTTGCGCGATAGATGATTGCATCCAGACGAGACTCGAGCAGGCCAATCAGGTTCTCGGAGGTATCGCCCTTGATCCGGCTAGCTTCTTTGTAGATGCTCAGGAACTGCTTCTCGGAGATGTTACCGTAGTAACCTTTCAGCTTCTGCTTGGCGCGGAGCTGGATACCGAAATCAGACAGCTTGCCTTTACGGCGCTGACCATGCTGGCCAGGACCATATTCGCGGCGGTTTACTGGAGACTTGGGACGGCCCCAGATATTCTCGCCCATGCGACGGTCAATTTTATACTTTTGCGAATGGCGCTTAGACATAACGTGTTTTCCTGTTATTTGTCTTTTTCAGAAAACGCGCCCCTCCTAGAACATCACGACAATTGCCGCTCTATTCGACAGAAACCCAAGGAATTGCGCCCCTTGGCTCTCACGGGTGCGTTAAACAACAAAGGGGGCCTGCTGAACAAGCCCCTCATTGCTGGGCCGTATTTAGACGCAAACAGATTGGGAGTCAAACGCAATTGGCGGAAAATCAGCACTTTTTGCGCAAATTCTCGGTCCAAATACCGAACAGGACCTTGGATAAGAGAGCATCACACATTTTCTCTCAATCCTTCACATGACTTTAACCCACGACACCCCATTTAAAGTAGAGAATTATCTAGAGCTATTTTCATGTTACTCAATTGGTTTACCGTTTTCTTTTTGCTTTTGCTGAACAAACTGAAGGGCCTTGCCGGAATTGGTGGCTTTTTGTCCGGCTTGTTCATCAAGAACAAAGCACTTGCTCTGATAGGTGCCCTTGTTGTGGCAGCTTTGGATATCCTCATTCTGGAAATCATTCTGGATAATGGAAAGCTGATATCGCCTCTGCTATTCGCAACTTTCACAGCCAGCCTCGTAGCATTTCGCTTTGGTGGTCTGGAGCTGCGGACTTTCATTCAAAACAGACGAAAAAGCAAATCAGAGCAACACATTGCTCAGGATGATTAACCCACCTTAACCCAACCCCGGACGCAAGCGAGCCCAAGCCATTTTCAAACGCCCTACTCCATCTCCGGTAGAATGGAACTGAATGGAACCACCAAACCGCGCCGACAGATCACCATAGGCTGCCTGGCGGTTGGCAACACTATCCTGCCATTCCTGCCCCAATAGAAGCATCACGCGACGAGCGACAGCAGGAGCTGGATCAATCCAAAGAACAGGCCAAGGAGCAACCTTGTTGAGCGCAGCCAGCATCAGTGGATAATGCGTACACCCCAGAACAACAATATCGGTCTTGCGACCATCATCCCCGGCCTCAAATGCCGCGCCAATCTCGTTCGCTAGCGTCTGACTATCCCACACCCCTTCAAGTACAAACTGCTCTGCCATCTCAGCCAGCGAGGGACAAGGCACCAGATTGACATCGCATTCTCGAGCAAAATCTTCGATCAATTCATGGGTCAGTGAGCGTTTCATGGTGCCGGGAGTTGCCAGAACGGAAATCTTGCCACTCTGACTTCCCGCCGCTGCGGGTTTGACGCCAGGTACGATACCAACCACCGGCAAGCCAAGAGCAGCACGCAGGGGCGTCAATGCGATTGTGGAAGCAGTATTGCAAGCAACCACCACCAGATCAGGTTGATGGAGGGAACATTGGTCTTTCAGTAGCGCTACCAAACCATCCGTCAGATCTTCTTCTTCCAAGTCGCCATAGGGAAAGCGTGCATCATCTGCCAGATAGACATAATCCGCCGCAGGCATGGTGCGGAACAACGCCAGCAAGAGCGACAGACCACCAAAACCGGAATCAAACACCAATATCTTTGCAGCACGCTTACCGATCATTCCCGCCCCCTAGCGATGATGACGCTCATGGCGACGTTGCAGGGCAGCAATCACACCACGAAGAGTGCGCACTTCCTGCTCCGCCCAATCACCCTTTTGCAAGATATTACGCAAATTGCGCACCATATGCTCGCGCTTTTCCGGAGGGCGGAAAAACCCCACCTCGTCCAGAGCCTCTTCCAGATGACCGAACAGTCGCACCATATCTTCTTTGTTGGCCCGTGGAACATCTGGGGTCTCGAATGGCAAGGATTCCTTACGGTCTTGTCCGCTCATCCGCCATTCATAGCAAATGATCAACACGGCCTGTGCAATATTGAGAGAGGCAAAATCAGGATCAACCGGTAGGGTCAGGATTTCATTGGCCAAAGCCACTTCATCATTATTCAGCCCCCAACGTTCACGACCGAACATGATGCCGACCTTACCGCCCTTCTCAGTGGTCTGACGCATGATCTGCGCTGCTTCCACCGGATGGCGCACGGTCTTAAGCATATCGCGCTGACGAGCAGTCGTGGCATAAACCATGTCCAGATCGGCAACGGCTTCCTCTACGGTTTCAAAAATCCGGGTTTTGCTGATCACGTGATCCGCACGACTGGCTGCATTGCGAGCCTTTTCGCTCGGCCAGCCATCTCTTGGTCGCACAAGACGTAAATCCGTCACGCCGAAATTGGCCATTGCACGCGCGGCTGTACCAATATTCTCGCCCAATTGCGGCTCCACCAGAATGATGACCGGATCCATTTCGTCTTCCCTGCTTTTCTTACCTTCAAATGGTGTGACCAGATTTTGAAAGATGGAAACATCTAGAAGGCGATAATCCATTGGCATATCCGGTCAATTGGAGCCAGTTCATGGCCCAGTCATCCTGCCAATGCAAGCATTTCAAACAAGGAAAGCTGTACGACCGGCACAAAACACTCAGATTTTTTTGAAAATAGCTACAAATTGCCGCCCACCGCCTTTGACGCACTGCAACACAATGCTATACGAGCGCTACACCACACCCGCCAGATCCTCCCTCCATTGGCTTTCCCGGCCGGGGTATCGCCAAGGTCTGGCACCAGTTTATGAGGACGCTCTGCAATGTCAAAGATCAAGGTTGCAAACCCTGTCGTCGAGCTCGACGGCGATGAAATGACCCGCATCATTTGGGACTTTATCAAGCAAAAGCTCATCCTGCCCTATCTGGATATTGATCTTAAATACTACGATCTTGGCATCGAGGAACGCGACCGCACTGACGATCAAATCACTGTAGACGCAGCAGAAGCCATCAAGAAATATGGCGTTGGTGTGAAATGCGCCACCATCACCCCCGATGAGCAACGCGTGGAGGAGTTTGGTCTGAAGCGTATGTATCGCTCTCCCAATGGCACGATCCGCAACATTCTGGGTGGTGTTGTCTTCCGCCAGCCAATCATCTGTAAGAATGTTCCTCGCCTTGTCCCAGGCTGGACTCAGCCAATCGTCATCGGTCGTCATGCATTTGGTGACCAATACAAAGCGACCGACTTCCTCTTCCCCGGCAAGGGAAAACTGTCCATGAAGTTCGTCGGCGAAGATGGCTCTGTGATCGAGAAGGAAGTATACGACGCTCCTGCTGCTGGCGTTGCCATGGGTATGTATAACCTTGACGAGTCCATCAGGGACTTCGCACGTGCTTCTCTGAACTACGGCTTGAACCTCGGTTGGCCCGTCTTCCTGTCTACCAAGAACACCATCCTCAAAGCCTATGACGGTCGCTTCAAGGATCTGTTCCAGGAAGTCTACGAGCAGGAGTTCGAAGCCGAGTACAAGAAAAAAGGCATTCACTACGAACATCGCCTGATTGATGACATGGTTGCTTGCGCCATGAAATGGAACGGCGGCTTCGTCTGGGCTTGTAAGAACTATGATGGCGATGTGCAGTCCGATACTGTTGCACAGGGCTTTGGCTCCCTTGGCCTCATGACCTCACAGCTGATGACCCCGGACGGAAAGATTGTCGAGGCAGAAGCTGCCCACGGCACAGTGACCCGCCACTATCGCCAGCATCAGAAAGGTGAAGAGACTTCGACCAACTCCATCGCTTCCATCTACGCATGGACTGGCGGTCTGAAGCATCGCGCCAAACTTGATGACAATGTCGAGCTTATGCAATTTGCAAATACCCTTGAGCAAGTCATCGTCAACACCGTTGAAGGCGGCCAGATGACCAAAGATCTGGCCCTTCTGGTTGGTCCAGATCAGCGCTGGTTGTCCACTACCGGCTTCTTGGACGCTGTTGATCAGAACCTGCAAAAAGCAATGGCATAACAAACACTAGGAATTACGTAGGGAGAACTGATCATTCAGCTCTCCCTATCCTTTCAATTGCAACTATTCTTAACAGGTATTTTTGACAAGGCTCTCTAAAAACCCTTTTGATGGCAATAATTTAATTATACAGCAGTTTCAAATGTTTAAATTAAAACAGACAAACATTAGGTGAAAAATAGCGCACAAACGACTTCCAATTACGCATTTGCGACTAGTTTTCTTGCGATTGAGCTATTTACGATCAGGCCAATTTGAGTTACGTACATCATGTGACTATTTCGATAGTCCGGTGGCTGCCTGATCACCCGCTTGCCCACCACCTCGATTGGTCAGGCAGCCATTTCTTCCCTAAAAGATTATCCAATATTTAATATGCATGGCGCCCCATCGGCATGCATAGGGAAGACTGCGGACTCAAAAAAGTATCTCTCATTACAAATAGTTTGGCGTATTTTTCGAACTCGATGATCCCTCCAAACAAAAAAGCACCGCCAAAGCAGTGCTTTCTATTCTCTTAAATCGTCGATCGAATGGACATGTTAGAGCGGTTGCAATTACAGCGCTGCGATATGACCTTTGATAGCTGCAATTGCAGCATCAGCTTGGGCTGCATCCTTACCACCAGCCTGAGCCATATCAGGGCGACCACCACCACCGCGACCGCCAAGCACCTCAGCTGCCAGTTTCACCAGTTCAACGGCATTGACACGCTCGGTCAAATCTTTGGTTACACCAGCAACAATACCGACTTTGCCATCATCAGAGACACCAATCAGAACAACCACGCCAGAACCAAGACTTTCCTTGCCCTGATCAACAAGACCTTTCAGATCTTTAGGAGAAATGCCTTCTGCGACCTTGGCCATGAATTTCAGACCATTGACTTCTTCATGGCTATCACCGCCAGCCTGTCCACCGCCCATAGCAAGTTTGCGACGAACATCAGCCAATTCTTTCTCCAGCTTACGGCGATCAGCAACCAAAGCTTCCAAGCGATCCAGAAGATCGTTCGGAGAGACTTTCAAGAGGCCTGCGGCCGCACGAACGCGAGCATCTTGCTGTTGCAAATAGGCACGCGCTTCATCACCTGTCAAAGCTTCAAGACGGCGCACGCCAGCGGCAACAGCACTCTCTGAGACCACAGTCATCAAACCGATATCGCCGGTGCGTTTAACGTGAGTACCGCCACAAAGCTCAACTGAGTAGGTCTTGCCAGCTTTTTCGCCACGCACAGCCTCACCCATGGAGACCACACGAACCTCTTCGCCATATTTCTCACCAAACAGAGCCATCGCACCAGCTTCGATAGCATCATCAACAGCCATCACACGAGTTTCCACGGCACTATTTTGCAAGATCATCTCATTGACCATGGCTTCGACATTGGCAAGCTCATCGTCACCCATTGGCTTCTGGTGCGAGAAGTCAAAACGCAGACGCTCAGGAGATACCAACGAGCCTTTCTGGGCCACATGCTCACCAAGTGTCTCGCGCAATGCCTCATGCAACAAGTGAGTTGCCGAGTGGTTGGAACGGATTGCCCCACGGCGCTGGCCGGAAACTTTCAGCTCCAGCGCCTCACCAGCCTTCAAGCTGCCTTCAACAAGCGTGCCGAGATGCACAAACATACCATCAGCTTTCTTGACGGTGTCGCGCACTTCAAAGCGAATGCCATCCGCCAGCATCAAACCTTTATCGCCGACCTGACCACCGGATTCACCATAGAATGGGGTCTGGTTCAAAATGACCGCACCCTCGTCACCGGCATTCAGAACATCGACCTCGGCACCATCTTTAACCAAAGCCATGACAGCACCTTCCGCTTTCTCGGTCTCATAACCAAGAAACTCTGTGCTACCGGCTTTTTCTTTCAGATCGAACCAGACTGCATCGGTAGCAGCTTCACCCGAACCAGACCAATTGGCGCGCGCTTCGGCCTTCTGACGTTCCATTGCGACATCAAAGCCATCAGTATCAACATTGATGCTGCGCGCACGCAGAGCATCTTGTGTCAGATCCAGCGGGAAACCGTAGGTGTCATAGAGTTTGAATGCGGTCTCACCATCCAGGCTATCACCATCTCCCATACCATCAGTCGCATCATCCAGTAACTGCAAGCCACGGCTCAGGGTTTTACCGAAACGTGCTTCTTCCAGTTTCAAGGTCTCAGTGATCAAAGCTTCTGCTCGGCCCAGTTCAGGGAACGCTTGCCCCATTTCACGCACGAGTGTTGGAACCATTTTATAGATCACCGGATCCTGCGCCCCCAACAGGCGGGCATGGCGCATGGCACGGCGCATGATACGACGCAGCACATAGCCACGGCCCTCGGAAGATGGCAACACACCATCAGCAATCAGGAAGCTGGTCGAACGAAGATGATCGGCAATCACACGATGGGAAGCAGCAGCATCGCCTTCTTCTTCGCGACCAGTAAGATCAACGCTATTCTGGATAAGCGCACGGAACAAGTCTGTTTGATAGTTGTCATGAGTGCCCTGCAGAACGGCAGCAATACGCTCCAAGCCCATACCTGTGTCGATGGATGGTTTTGGCAGATCGATGCGCTCATCCTTGGAGAGCTGTTCATATTGCATGAAAACCAGATTCCAGATCTCGATGAAGCGATCACCATCTTCTTCTGGAGAACCTGGAGGGCCTCCCCAGATGTGATCGCCATGATCATAGAAAATCTCGGAACAAGGGCCACAAGGACCAGTCTCGCCCATGGACCAGAAATTGTCACTGGTCGGAATGCGAATGATCTTGTCGTCGGACAAACCTGCAATTTTCTTCCAAAGATCAAATGCCTCATCATCCTCATGATAGACAGTAACCAGAAGCTTGTCTTGTGGCAGGCCAAATTCTTTGGTGATCAGGTTCCAGGACAGCTCAATCGCATCTTCCTTGAAATAATCACCAAAAGAGAAGTTACCGAGCATTTCAAAGAATGTATGGTGTCGTGCGGTATAACCGACATTATCCAGATCGTTATGCTTGCCACCAGCTCGAACGCATTTTTGCGAAGTCACAGCACGGCTATAGTCGCGTGGTTCCAACCCGGTGAATACATTCTTGAACTGAACCATACCCGCGTTGGTGAACATCAATGTTGGGTCGTTGCGCGGAACCAGTGGACCTGAATCAACAATCTGATGATTGTTATTGCCAAAATAATTCAGGAACGTGGATCGGATCTCGTTTACACCACTCATGAATTCACCATGTAATCTGTTATCGGTTGCAGGTATGTCCTCTTCCACTATCCAATGCTCTGACCAGCAGTAGCATCAAGATCAGTGAAAAGAGTTGCACCATTTCTAGTGGGCAATGTGATGTATAAAAAATCCAAGACTTTTCAGCACAAGAGCCCCTCGTCTTGGCGGTTTTAACGGGCGTTTTGGGTGCTGTCCATAAATTTGCAGATCCCAGCCCAAGAATTCCGCGCTCTCCCCCCATCAAAATGGATTTAGGAGGTGATTTTCACGGCCGATAGTGGACAAACATGGAAAATTCACATGCCATCACTCCATCCCCCGAAATAAAGCCACGCGCGCACAGAAAACGAAGTCAAAGAAAAATACCCAAAAGAAAAGGGCTACCAATGCAGCCCTTTCAAATCACTTCAAGCTTGATAGGAAAACGATTTATTCGTCATCTTCCTCCGGTCCCGTATTCTCAATCAGATCATCACCGTTCAATCCGGCATTTTGGCGAATGGCCATCTCAATCCGGTCTGCAATCTCAGGATTTTCACGCAGGAAATTCTTGGAATTTTCACGCCCCTGCCCCAAGCGCTGGCTATCGTAGGAGAACCAGGCACCAGATTTATCGACGATATTGGCTTTCACTCCAAGGTCAAGCAATTCACCCAGCTTGGAGATACCCTCACCATACATGATGTCAAATTCAACCTGCTTGAATGGTGCAGCAACCTTGTTCTTGACCACTTTCACGCGGGTCTGGTTACCTACCACTTCATCGCGATCCTTGATGGCACCGGTACGGCGAATATCAAGACGGACGGACGCATAGAATTTCAGTGCGTTACCACCGGTCGTGGTTTCAGGGCTACCGAACATCACACCAATTTTCATACGGATCTGGTTGATGAAGATCACCATGCAATTGGTTCTGGAGATGGAACCCGCCAGCTTCCGCATGGCCTGGCTCATGAGACGCGCTTGCAAACCAGGCAGAGAATCCCCCATCTCACCTTCCAGCTCGGCACGAGGCGTAAGAGCGGCAACAGAATCGACCACCAGCACATCAACAGCACCAGACCGGACAAGGGTATCCGCAATCTCAAGCGCCTGCTCACCAGCATCCGGCTGTGAGATCAACAAATTATCAATATCAACGCCAAGTTTACGGGCATAAATCGGGTCCAACGCATGCTCGGCATCCACAAAGGCGCAAATGCCACCGCGCTTCTGGCTCTCAGCCACACAATGCAAAGCAAGTGTCGTTTTACCGGAACTCTCCGGTCCATAAACCTCGATGATGCGCCCTTTTGGCAAACCACCAATTCCAAGCGCAATATCCAGTCCCAGAGACCCGGTAGGAATAGCATCAATCTCGACCACATCCCGCTGGCCAAGTTTCATGACGGAACCCTTGCCAAACGCCCGATCAATCTGTGACAGGGCGGCTTCCAGTGCCTTTGTTTTATCCATGCTGCTTCCTTCAACAAGTCGGAGACTATTCTGAACCATTTTGAGCCCCATTTTTCACAGCCACTTCATCAGCGCAACCATGATTAATGTACTCATTTTGTTCTCATTTTCAAACAAAATTGTAAATAATGGATAAATATAATATTTTAGCTTTTGTTTTCAGTATGTTCTCACGGGAAAACTAGTAGACTCTACAACAGGCAAACTCGCATCCGAAACAACCGATTCGAGGTGAGGTGTTCAAAACATGCCTTCCTCTGGCCAGAGACTGTAGCACAATTCTCGCCCGACAGTTCGCCACTCGGCAGTGGAGTGCCGAGTGGCAGGATCCTCACAACCGAGGCTCCTTGGGGGCACTGGCCCGCCCTGATGATTGTATGAAGCAGTCAGAGCAAGCCAGAACATCGGATCAACCGTAAATGTCCTTGAACAACCCGATACATTGACGGAAACCGTCTTCGAAATTGTTGTTACCGGGATGATAGACACTCTCAAACGAAATCACACCGTCATAATTGTCAGCACGTAAGGCATCGGCCATTGGCTTGAACTGATCAGCCAATTGACCCTCACCCATTTTCTTCACGGTCAAAGTCGCACGCGGCGTATCTACCAGCACGTCCTTGATGTGAATATGGCCAAGATAGCCATCTTTGACCTCTTCATAACCATCCGGAAAAGCAGTCTCATGACACCAGCAATTATTGGCCGGATCCCATAGAACCTGCAGCGTACCCTTGGCACCCAGATCATCAATCAGCTTGCGACCGGTATAGTTGGAATTGACCATGGTTCCGTTGCCGGTCTCAACCACCAGCTTGACGCCAGCATCCTTGGCCACATCGATGGCCGGTGCAATCAAAGGCAACATGGCGTCCCATGCCCCTTTGGCAACATTCCACTTCTCGGCACCATTATTGCCCCAGAGAATCTGCTCCTTTTTCGGGGTCATGATGCGCACCAACGGACTGCCTACCACGTGGGCCATATCGATCACGCGCTTCAAGGCATCCATATGTTTGACATGCAACTCATCGCCCGGCTTGTTCGCACCGGTCATTCCCGCAAAGATATGGCGGGAGAGACAGGAAACAGGCTTGCCACGGTCACGCAGCAAAGTGTCGATTTCCTTGATCTCTTCTGCCGAATGGTCCCCAACTTCGGTATCGCCGACAAACTGCAGTTCGGCATATTCCAGGCCGAACTCATCCATCACATCAACAGTATGTTTCAGATCACGGCTGATACCGTCACAAATTACACCAAGTTTCATTGATCTTGTTCCTTCTTGTCTCAGCCGATTAGCGATGCAATTCTGCACCGATGATTTCTTCAATCACCCGGGTGCAAACCCAGTTGTCGCCATTTGGATATTTGGTTTTGCCGGCATGGAAAATCTGCATGGCTGTCGATGCAGTATGCATCGGTACGCCCAGATCTCGGGCCATATCCAGACAGATGGTCAGATCCTTATGCATGGTCGCAATATGGGACCCGGTGCCCTCAAATTGACGATCAATGATGTTTTCCAATGCGGTGTTGGAAACACCACATCCTGCGCCGGAAGTAGAGAACACCTTGAAGAGAACCTCACCGGACACACCAGCTTTGGCCGCCAAGGCAGCTGCTTCAAAGGTGGCCGAGAAAATGGAACCGATCAGAGACTGCAAACAGGATTTGACCGTTTGGCCGTCTCCTGCATTGGCACCCACCCGGTGAATGGTCTTGGAAACAGCTTCCATGACGCCTTTATAGTCATCAAGCTGTGCATCTGTTCCTGCAGCCATCATGGTCAGGGTGCCACCTTGTGCGCCTGGAAAACCACCAGATACAGGGCTATCGATCAAGCCGATACCAGACCCGGCCATACCTTCTGCAATGTCACGGGCTTCTGATGGTTTGATCGTGGCGGTCAGGATAACAACGCCACCTTCCGGCATATTGGCAGCCAAACCATCTTCCCCCAGAATAACGGCCTTGGCCTGATCACCATTCATCACCATCACATAGACAGCATCAGCATTCTGCGCGACTTCCTTGATAGAAGATGCTGCCTTGCCGCCCATCTCGACAAAAGCCGCCATACGATCCGCGGACAGATCCAGTCCTGTCGTCTCGAACCCGTTCTTGATCAGGTTCTTGGCCAGACCACTGCCCATATCCCCCAATCCAATTACACCTGTACGCTTCATGGTACTTTCCTAAATCTTCCGGCCGCACCGGCGAGTTGATGACTGGTATGCGTAGCCCTGCCCTGACGCTCGTCGAGAACAACACCTGCACTACCGGCTGTGTGAGGATTTCAAACGCTCAATGAGCGTCGGGCGGGTCCGGAAGACACCTCACTGCCCTTGTTCTGAAAGCCTCTCCCGATCAGGGCGAAGCTTTAGAAAAACAAGCTTGGCACCCAGAGCACCAACTCCGGGAACAGACAAAGCAGAAACATCACCATGACATTGGCGAGCAGGAAGGGAGCTGCCCCCACAAAGATGGAACCAATTCCCATCCGCGCAATGGCAGCACAGACATTCAGACAATTACCAACCGGTGGAGTACAAGCACCAACAGCAAGACCACTCACCAACACCACGCCAAAATGCACGCCGGACACTCCAACTGCTGTAGCCGCTGGAAGCAGAACCGGGGTCAGCAACAAGATAGCCGGGCTCACATCAATGAAGGTACCAGCAATCAGAATGATCACCGCGATCACTAGCATCAGCGCAGTCGGGCCAAGATCAAGACTGACTACATAAGCGGCCAACATGTCCGGCACGCGCTCCAGAGCCAACACCCAGATATAAAGCTGAGAAAATGCAATGATCATCATGATCTTGGCCGATGTCAAAATGGCCACTTTCATGGAATGCGGCAGGGTTTTCAGAGTACTGACACCCGTCAGGAACAGCCCCAGAATAAGACCATAAAGAACACCGAGTCCTGCAGATTCTGTAGGTGTTGCAATCCCGAAGACAACAGAGCCGACAATCAGGATCGGCATGATCACCACAAGCCCCGCCCCTTTCACCTGAGCCATGGCATTCTCAAATGTGAACGCGATTGGTTGGGTGGGATAGTTATTCTTCTTGGAGATGTAATAGACGATGAAAAGTTGGAAGAAGCCGATCATCACCCCGGGGATCAGGCCGCCAAGAAAGAGCTGACCAACGGATTCTTGAGCCACAATGGCATAGATAACCATGGGAACTGAGGGTGGAATGACCATCCCCATGGTCGAAGACGCAACAGTGATACCAGCCGCAAAACTGGCTGGATAGCCGCGCTTTTTCATCTCCGGGATCAAAACCGAACCGATGGACGCAGTATCAGAAGCTGATGAGCCGGAAATGCCACCGAAAATCATTGACGCCACGACATTCACGAGCCCCAAACCACCTTTGAAGCGCCCGACAAAAAAGAGAGATAGATTTAGCAGACGCGTGGTGATACCGCCGGTATTCATCACGAAACCCATCAGGATGAAAAGCGGCAGGGAGATAAGCGCGTAATTATTGATCCCAGCAAACAGGCGTTGCGGCAAAATTCCGATTAGGGCCGGTTGCTCGATCAGAAAGTAGCTAAGAGCCGACAATCCGAGAGCATAGGCTATGGGCACGCCGATGATCAGCAAAACAAACAGGCTGAGAAGAAGCAAAAGCATGCGGGAAGACCCTCCGGCAGATTATTGATCTTGTTGCGACTTCGCTGGCAAAGCCGAATTGATTGATTTTGATGTGATGAGGCTGGAAAGCCTAGATATTGCTGTTATCAAGCGAACGCAGTCACTGATGGAACCGTCAATCTTCCGGCACCCAAAGCAACTCCACACTCTCTTCTTTTGCGAGGGTCAGAACGATCTTGATCACGCAAAAAAGCACGGCCAGGCCACATCCCAAAGGAACCGCCCCCTGCACAAAACCCTGAGGCCAATCGAACGGCTGCCAAGGCGTTTTGCCAGTCAGTTTTATCCAATTGAGAGAGTAATAGACCATGGCTCCATTGATCAGCGCGACGAGGGCAAGCTGCATGCAAAAAGCGATGCGCTTTGGTCCTTCAGTCAGCATATCGACGAACACCATGATGGCAATATGTTCACGGCGGGTGATACCAACGGCAGCCCCAATTGCACTGGTAAAAAGAAAAGCGATGGTCACAAATTCATTGCCACCATAAATGGTGTCACCAAAGCCATAACGCAGAACAACCAAAATGCAGACCAGCGAGAAAAAGACTGCGAAAAGCGCAACAAGCATCCATTCCAATACTGTCGCCAATCCATTATCAATCTTCTTTAAAAGTCCAATCATTGCCAATTGCCTTGTCTGTTTTAAGCCTGCCCGTCACGCAACATAGCATCCAGGGACAAAAATCCGGCAAGACCTCTACTTGAAGACCTGCCGGACCCTTCAGAAGCAAGAGAAAGAAGAGATATGAAGCGCCCATCTCTTCTCTCATCTCACTCTTTGCTTATTATTTGCATGAACGAGCAGCAGTTTTTGCAGCTTCCACGTCGGCCATGCTGAAGGCACCTTTGGCAACGAAGGTGTCATAGACCGGCTTCACCGCAGCTTGGAACTCAGCCAGAGCATCACCCTCGACATAGTTGATTTCCATAGACTTGCCGAGTTCCTTGATCAGATCGCCTTCTGCCTTGCGATACAGCTCGTCAGACTTGGCCATTGCCTCGACAGCAACGTCATCAAAGATCTTTTTCAGATCATCCGGCAGGCCTTTATACCATTCCTCATTCACGATCAGCGGATCTGGACCGGTGGAATAGTTCGTGATGGTCATGAATTTCTGCACTTCCTGGATCTTGAAGTCCCAGATATTGGCAGGTGGATTATCCTGGCCATCAATCACACCGGTCTTGAAGGCCTGATAAGCTTCGGAGAATGGCATGGCCTGAGGGCTGGCCCCCAGCGCCTTGGAGGTCTCGATATAGACTTCCTGTTGCGGCACGCGCATTTTCAAGCCCTTCAAATCCGCCACTTTGGTCAGAGGGCGCACATTATTGGTGTGAGCGCGGAATCCCTGGGAAATGCCGGTTGCCGGAATGTGATAGCCCTGATTGGCGGCATCGGCCTGCACTTTCTTGGTAAAATCACTTCCAACCAGGCATTCCATCTGATCCCAGTTCTCGACAAGAAATGGCAACAGGAAGATAGAATATTTCGGATTGGCTTCGGCAAACATACCGCCGCGCGTTCCCTGCAACAGACCGGTGGTAACCTGATCCATCATTTCACGCTCGTTCCCCAGAACACCAGAGAAGAAATTCTCAACTTCAATGCGACCACCTGAACGCTTTTCCAGCTCTTCTTCAAAGAACTTCATGGACTGGGAGCGGATAGCGCTTTCCGGCTGGGCATTGCCATATTTGAAGGTGAAATCAGCAGCAGAAGCACCGCCTGCAGTTACAACAAGACAGGCCATTCCTGCCAAAAGTGTTTTCTTTAAAGTCATATTTTTCCTCCCGAAGATGAACTCTGTCGTTCATCACGATGCAACTGTCATAACCAGACTCCGAAAGATTGTGAAACCAAAAACATCATTTGACTTAAATTGATGTCTTTTGATGTAATGAAGATATTGTTTGAAGGTGTATTTGATGCTAAATGATGGAATTATGACTGATAATTTCAATATACCGCTACAGAATATTGCCAAAATTGCCGACATTGCAAAATTGGCTGGTGTCAGCACAGCCACCGTTGATCGTGTTCTCAACGAACGAAAAAATGTGTCCGAAGCCACCCGTCAGCGTGTCAGGCAGGCAAAAAAGGCCATTGAGAATGGCGAACAGCCCATTACTCGCGCCCGTCCATGGCGCTTGAAAGTATTTCTGCCCGAGGATGCCGGCCCTTCAACCGACTATCTTGCGGCCTGTTTTCAGGAGATGGGAGCAAGGGGCAACGCCACCATCGAATGCATTTTCACCCGCAAGATGGAACCTGCTGTTCTGACTAGAAAACTGAAAGCCTGTATCGGACAGGGCATTGATGCCGTCGCTTTTCAGGCACTCGATGACCCTCGTGTGCGTGATGCCATAGAAGAACTGGCCAGCTACAAAATCCATTGCCTGGCACTTGTCTCCGGTATCGAGAGCAATTCGCTGATCGGCTATATTGGCATGAATAATCGCGCAGCCGGGCGCACCGCAGGCTATCTCATGGGGCGCATGGCCAAGGGCCCCGGCCCTGTAGCACTTCTTTCCGGCGGGCAACTCTATAGAAGCCATGAAGAACGTGAAATGGGATGTAGAGCTATCTTACGGAGGGAATTCCCCCACAACCCTATCGTCGCAACCTATGATGGACAAGATGATATTGAGGGCAATTACGAAGAGACACTGGCCCTGTTGAATCATCACCCGGATCTTGTGGGCATATACAATGTTGGTGGCGGCAATGAAGGGGTTGTCCGCGCCATGAAGGAAGCAGGTGTCACAGGAGAAATCATGTTCATCGGACACAATCTCACTCCCAAGACCCATAGCTATCTGCTGGAAGGCTCCATGGATGCTGTGATTCACCAGAATATGCGACTGGCGGCAGAGCTGAGCGTTGAGGCCTTGATCAATTTTCTCAACAAACGCCCACTTCAGTTTGCCAGCTTGCCGGTAGAAATCATCACCAAGGAAAACACACTTGGTGCCTCTTATGGATAGATCTCTCTAGATATTTTCTGGCGTAACAATCCGAAAAGGCACATCAATGCGTGTCGGAACATCCTGCGGTTTAATCAATCGCTCCGCCATAGCCTGACATAACTGCTGAGCAATCGCTCGAACCGGACTGGCAAGAATCAAATTCACGCTTCCTTGGGCCATACCCTGCACGCCAACCGGGCTTTCTTCGTGACAAATGTAAAAGACATCCTGTGCCCGTTCACTCTCATTCAACGCCCGAATAACGCCCTCCACCCCACCACCACAATGATAAAGGCCTTTCAAATCTGGACTGGCTCGCAGCAGCTCACTCGCGGCCTCATAGGCGACGCTGGCATCATCCAGATAAACGATGCTGTCTTTAAGCCGCATCATGGGAGCATTCTCACGAATATAGGAGCGGAACCCGCTCTCCCGGTCCTCCTGCCCCAAATAACGATGGGACCCAATCAGAATACCCAACTCGCACTCTGGCTGAAGACAATGGGTTATGGCCCACCCCGCAGTTCGTCCCGCCTTGCGCCCATTAACCCCTACATATCCCGATAGTCTGGAGCTACTGAGATCGGATAACAATGCAAAGACTGGAAAGCCTGCCACTTCCAATCTATCCACCTCGGCCACGATGAGAGGGTGATCAATCGCTACCATAGCAAGACAGTCAACCCGTTGAGACAGATCCTTCATTGCCTCAACCAGATCGGTCGGCGACAAGCTTTCGACAAATGTGATTTCAACTACAGCTCTTACCGATCGCAGATCTTTCGCTGCCCGCTCTATCTCAACAGCAAGGCTTTGATAAAACCACTTGCCTTTCTTCTGTAAAATGAAGCCCAGCTTTCGCGCCGGAGCCATTTCCTCAATGCGCCGTCGCATCAAACCATGGGCATGATAATCCAATTCTTCTGCCGCAGCCAAAACCCGCTCGGCCGTCTTCCCTCGCACGGGCGCACGGCCGTTCAGCACCCGATCAACCGTTGCAACGCCGACACCAGCAAGGCGAGCGATATCAGAAATCGTAGTGCGCTTTGACATATAGAAAATCCAGATAGAGTTACTATTTGATAATTTCTATCACATCAATAGCGCTATTTCTGCAAGAAAAGATAGAATCTATCACCACCCAATTGATCTCCTCCCTCCCTGCGACATTATGACCGCAACAAGAAATTCGGAAAAATCCATAAGGAGGAGATATGACCAAATCCGCCCAACCCGTGCAATGGCGCGACTACAGTCTGACCGGAGCAGATTCCGGGCCGGGTTTCACCCCCAAGGAATGGTATTCAACTCCAATCCCTCGCAAGCGCATGAAGGAATTGATGCGTCGATCCGATAAACCCGGTCTGATCAATTATGGCCTTTGGGTCAGTCTGGTGTTCGCCAGTGGTATCTGGGTTATCATGAGTTGGGGCAGCTGGTGGGGTGCTCCAGCCTTGATCACATACGGGATTTTTTATGGCTCTTGTGCTGACAGCCGCTGGCACGAATGCTCCCACGGGACAGTTTTCAAAACGCAGTGGCTGAATAATTTCTTCTATCAGCTCTCGTCCTTCATGGCACTGAAGAACCCCTATCTCTGGCGTTGGAGCCATACCCGGCACCATACAGATACAGTCATTGTGGGACGCGATCCCGAGATTGCCTTCCCACGCCCACCGAGCATTTTCAAGATCATACTCAATCTGCTGCATCTTCAATCCGGTTTCTCCGAGCTGAAAAAGATGCTGATGTTAAGCGCAGGCTATCTGAGCGACGATCAGCGTGACTATCTTATTGGCTCCGAGCGCCCAAAAGCCTTCATGGCGTCTCGTATTCATCTCATCATTATTATGTCAGTTGTAACCTTTTCGCTCATCCTCGAAAGCTGGCTTCCACTGATTTTGGTTCCACTGCCAACATTCTATGGATCCTGGCTGCATCACCTGCTTGCCTCCACTCAGCATGCAGGCCTTGCGGAAGACATGCCTGATCATCGTATGAATAGCCGAACAGTCTATATGAACCCCTTCTTCCGCTTCGTCTATTCCAACATGAACTATCATGTTGAGCATCACATGTTCCCCATGGTGCCCTTCTATTCCCTGCCTGCCTTGCATGATGAAATCAAAGCAGATTGCCCAGATGCCTATCCCAGCACATGGGCGGCCTTCGCAGAGATGATCCCAGCCATGCAAAAGCAGAAAACTGATCCGGGCTTTTACATTCAACGCCCATTACCTGAAGGGGCCAATCCCAGCCCGGACTATCAGCGACCTCTCCCCGCGGCTGCCTAATAAGCATCAAATCCAATCAAACATGTATAAAGGACCAGCCAGACCATGAACAACTGGATCAAAGCCTGCAGCAAAGACGACATCGATCAGGAAGATCTGATCCGGTTTGATCATCAAGATCAGACCTATGCCATCTATCGCAGCCCTGATGACGAATATTTCTGCACTGATGGCAATTGCACCCATGAGGAGGTACATCTGGAGGAAGGTCTGGTGATGGATTACATTATCGAATGCCCTATGCATAACGGCCAGTTCGACTATCGCACCGGCGAAGCTGTTCGCCTTCCCGCCTGCGAAAACCTCACCACCTATCCAGTCCGGCTGGATGGCGATCATGTCTATATCCAACTCAAGGGTTAGCCCATCATGAAGTCGATCTATACATGGGATGCCCAGCCGGCCAAACGCAACTTGACTGCAGCGGATATCCTGGCCGCCAAAGGACAGCGAAAACTGGTGCAGACCACCGCCAATAACGAGGAAGAAGCTGCTTCAGCTGCAGACGCTGGCCTTGATATGATCATGGGCAATGCCCACAACACAGAAGCAATACGAAAAGGTGCTCCTCACCTGTTTTTCACCGCAGCCCTCGGCCTTCCCGACTTTCCAACAGAAAGCGATATCCTCAAAGCTGCTTTCGCTGCTTTGAAAGCAGGAGCAGATTCCATTTATACCGCACGCGGTCCAAATATCGTTGAATTGCTCGCAAGGGAAGACATCCCTGTTATGGGACATCTTGGCCTTGTGCCCCGTAAAAGCACATGGCGTGGTGGATTGAGAGCCGTCGGCAAAACTGCTGATGAAGCGCTAGCCCTATACCAAGATTTCAAAAGACTGGAAACAGCAGGAGCTTTTTCCGTTGAGGCCGAAATCATTCCTGCATTGGTTATGAAGGAAATCACACAACGAACAAGTCTGATCACTTGCTCATTAGGCTCTGGCCCCGATGGCGATGTCATCTATTTGTTCCAGGATGACATTTGCGGAAAAGAAACCAGTCGCCCACGCCATGCCCGCGCTTTTGGCAATCTCTATAAACTCAATCAGCAAATCAAGGCTGAACGTCGCAAAGCACTTCGCGCCTTCAAAGACGCTACGATTAGCCAAAGCTATCCTTCCGACAAAGAAAGCGCACAGATTGAAGCGTCAGAGTGGGAACAATTCCTCGAAGGACTGGATCGCCTTCCCACCACATAACGATAAGAGAGGCAGAGAGATTAATTCCCTGTCTCAGCCTTTGCCTTCGAGCTTTTCTTATCCTTGCGGTCTTTACGCTCCATGAATTTCAGAACAAGCGGCGAGGTACGTGGAAAGAAACCAAAACGGGTAATATTGCCTGAAGGCTTGGCACGATTGGTGGAAAGCCGCACAAATCCAAGTATCAGAAAGGCAAGATGAGCTGACGTGGTGAAGTAGAAAAAGCCTGTAGGCCCAAAGAAATCCATTGTCCAGGCCCCTACCACCGGGCCAATGGTTGCCCCGATACCATAGAGCAGCAACATGCTGGCAGAAAGGCGAACGAACTCTTCCTTCTTGGCAAAGTCACTGGCATGTACCATCGCCAGCGAATAAATCGGCATGGCAAAACAACCAAAGACAAAAACACCAATCAGCGCCCAATAAAAACCTTGGTGACTGAACTCGGACACCAGAACGCCACCGAGGGCAGCTCCAATAGCTGTCGCGATTAGCATCAGTCGGCGATTGATACGATCAGACATCCAGCCAAATGGAATTTGCATCAATGCCCCACCAATCAGCATGGCATTCATGAAGGCTGCAATCTCATTCAGCGACATATTCATGGATTGAGCGAATGTCGGCCCCATTGCCCGAAAGGAGGCATTGGTCAATCCTGCTGTAAATACCCCGAAAAAGGCCAAGGGCGACAGCTTGAAAGCAAGATTAAGGCTTACTCCATAATTGGGCGGCACGGGCGGCGTTGGTTGCCGTGAGATGGCAATAGGGATCAGGCTCCACGTATAGACAATACTGATCCCGGCAAAGACCACAAAACTCAGCGGGTCCGCCAGCCCCAATAAACTCTGCCCCACAATGACCGAGGTCATATCTGTGATCCGATAAGCCCCCATGGTCTGGCCGCGTTTTTTGGAATCGGCCATGGCGTTCAACCAGCTCTCCAGCACCACAAACTGGCCAGCAAAACTGAAACCTGCAATCATTCGAATGATCGCCCAGGCAATTGGCTCCTGAATAATGGCCTGCGCCAAAGCTCCTGTCGCACCAAGGGCTGCAAACACCGCAAAGGTACGAATATGCCCGACTTGCGCAACAATGCGGGAGGAATAGGCACTGCCACTCATGAAGCCCAGATAATAGGCAGCACCGATCCAGCCGATCAAAGCCGTAGAGAAGCCTTCCAACTCTGCACGAACTGGCACATAGGTCCCGAGTAAGCCGTTGGAACTGAGAAGCAAGGCAGCAGAGAGAAAGAGCGGCAGAAACATCGCCATGGCGGGTCCATCCCATCAATAGGCATGAAGCAAGTGATCCTGACAAATATTTGCCAGAGCAGCCATGCTAGTCTGATCTCCACGTATCCCAAAGGCAAAAATGGCGCTGATCACAATTGATGCTGATTGAGGCCCATTCATACTATTCAGTCAAATATAAGAGAATTCAGAACTTACTCATCCAGATCATGCCAAAAAATAACCCACCTACACAAAGCATAGGTGGGCCAAGTTTGTCACGAAGGTATCAGGTTAGGAATAGCGATATGGAACACCGACTTGCTCCATGACCTTGTTATACTTTTTGAAAATATCGACGACCTTCTTGGTACGTGGGCTCTTGGCCGCCAGCTCTTCCCAGAAGCCTTCAGCATCAGCAACGACCTGGTCCCATTCTTCCGCCGGAATGGTGGTCAGTTCCAGTTTGTCACCATTCACACGCAGATCAGCCTCGCCGCCCCAGTACCAGACCTGACGGTAATAATGGGACTGATCCATGGTGATCTTGAACAGCTCTTGTAGATGTGGCGGCACCTTCGCCCAGCTGTCGGAGTTGGCAAAGTAGGAACCACACCAGGCACCAGTGACGTTGTTCAGCAAGGCATAGTTACAAACATCAGCCCAGCCAACTTCATAGGCTTCAGTAAAGCCACACCAGGCGACACCATCCAGCTCACCGGTCTGCAGAGCAACTTCTACGTCTTCCCAAGGCACAGTCACAGGAATGAGGCCATAGCGAGCCAGGAAGCGACCGGCGGTTGGCACGCCAAAAACGCGCTTGCCTTTCATGTCAGCCAATGAGCGGATCGGATCTTTGGTAAAGATATGCAGAGGATCCCAGGCACCAGCGCCCAACCATTCAACACCCTCAATTTCACCATATGCTTCTGCCCAGATCTCATTCAAGCCATAGCGCTCGAACAGAACAGGCAGATCAAGGCTATATCGGGTAGAGAATGGGAAATAGCCACCGAAGTCGGAAATATCAACCGGAGATGCCATGGTCGCATCATCGGACTGTACCGCATCCAGTGTACCATTTTGCAATGAACGGAACAGCTCACCGGTTGGGACCAACTGATCGGCATAGAAAAGCTCGATTTCCATCTCACCGTTGGCTGCCTTGTTGAAGGCATCAATCTGCGGCTTGATCACATGAGCGCCAAGCGGTGCTCCGGAATAAGTCTGCATGCGCCACTTGATTGGTGCCTGCGCCTTCACGATAGCCGGGGCAGCAAGCGTAGCAGCCCCTCCAAGCCCGGCAGTCTTTAGAAAATTACGTCTTGAAGTCATTGTCATTCTCCTCAGGAGTTTGGTGAATGGCAGGCTTGAGCCTGCTCTTTTAGTTCAAATTCAATCACTTGCCATAGACATAGTTTGGCAACCACATGGCAATTTGGGGGAAGATCATCAGAAGAGCGAGCGCCAGAACCATGATGCCAACAAAGGGAATGATGGAGGCATAAATATCCTTCAGTCCGATTTGAGGCGGCGCCATGGCTCGCATCAGGAAGAGGTTGTAACCAAAAGGTGGGGTCATGTAGGCAATCTGTGTCGTGATGGTATAGAGCACCCCATACCAGATCAGATCGAAGCCAAGGATCTTGACCAATGGCACATAAAGCGGCGCAACAATCACCAGCATCGCAGTATCATCAAGGAAGGTGCCCATCAGCAGGAAGGAAAGCTGCATCAGGATCAGGATGGTCCAGGGATCTAGACCCAATTGCTCGGTAAAGAGATGCTCGATTGCTTTCACGGCACCCAATCCATCAAAGACAGCACCAAAACCGAGCGCTGCCAAGATGATCCACATGAACATGCAAGAAATGGCGAGTGTCTGACGAACGGAAGTCTCAAACACTTTCCAGTTCATCCGGCGTTTGACGACCGCTGCCATAAAGGCTGTCATGGCTCCAATGGCAGAACTCTCCACCAGCGAGGTCCAGCCCTTGATGAAAGGGAACATCATGGCAAAGAAGATACCCAATGGCAGCAACCCTGCGCTCAACAAGCCCAGCTTCTCGGACATGGTGATATCACGATTGTCATCCGCCAGCGCTGGCCCCAATTGCGGCTGTATCTTGCATCGAATGGCAATATAGAGGATGAAAAGCAGAGCCATCATCAGGCCCGGCATCACTCCAGCCAGCCAAAGCTGCCCCACTGGCTGACGCGCAATCATGGCATAGAGCACCAACACCACCGAAGGCGGCACCAGAATCCCAAGCGATGATCCAGCCTGAATGACCCCGGTCACCATCCGCTTGTCATAGCCACGCTTCAAGAGTTCTGGCAAGGCAATAGTCGCCCCGATAGCCATACCAGCCACCGACAAACCATTCATTGCGGAGATCAACACCATCAAGCCGATGGTACCGATCGCCAGTCCCCCATTCACCGGTCCCATCCAGACATGAAACATTTTGTAGAGATCGTCGGCAATCTTACTTTCAGAAAGCACATAACCCATGAAAATGAACATCGGCAAGGTGAGCATGGGATACCATTTCATCACCTTCATGGCCGCAGAGAACGGGATATTCGAGCCACCAGTTCCCCAAAGAGCCAGCGCCGCAATAGCGGCGATTCCGCCAATGGCACCAAAGACCCGCTGACCTGTCATCAACATCAGCATCAGGGAAGAGAACATCAAAAGGGCGATTAACTCTTGCGACATCAGGCTGTAGCTCCCCGCAATCTTGCAATGTCTTTGATCAGTTCGGAGAAGGCCTGCAACAACATCAGGAAGATGCCCAGACACATGATGGATTTGACCGGCCAGAGATAGGGGCGCCACAAGCTCGGGCTGCGCTCTCCATATTCAACGGCATAGACCGTGGAATCGATCCCACCATAAAGCAGAACGGACAAATAGAGGATGAGAATGAGAATAGTGAAGCTGTCGAACCAGGCCTTTCGGCGCACAGTCCAGCTGCCATAAAAAAGATCCATGCGCACGCTGGAACCCAATTGCAAGGAATATGGCCCACCCAACAGATAGTAGGCCACCAAAGCAAATTGAGCGACCTCAAGGGTCCAAAAGGCTGGAACCACGAACATGGCTTTTGAAATGGAGGACCATAGAAGGATCCCGACCATAACAAAGATGCCATACATCATGATCCGGCCAATCCAGTAATTCACCTTGTCAACCACCTTGACGTAAGTGACAGCCCAGCGTGGCATGGATGCAGTTGCAAATAGCTCTTGATAGTTGATCATCAAATCACCTCCACCTGACTGGAGGCCAGAGCCTGATCCAATGAATCATCCGGCTCCACATCCACCACCAATTGATCGATCTGATCCAGACCGCAAACGCGAAATGGTGCGGTTTTACCGAATTTGGAATGATCTACCACCACACTGACTTGTGAGGCAGATCCAATCATGGCACGGGCAACCTGTGCTTCATCATGGGAGTAATCCATGACGCCCGTAGAATCGATGGCACCGACGGTCAGAATTGCATGATCCACCTGATAGCCATTGATCTCATTGACTGTGGCTGGCCCTACTGTCTGGCTATTATCCAGAGCGAATTGCCCACCCAACAAGAAAACCCGTGAGCCCCCGGTGCCCTGCGCAAAGGTCCGAGCAATCCGCACCGAGTTGGTAATCACCGTCAAATCCTTGACCCGAGCCAGAACATCAGCACAGACAAGTGTGGTAGACCCTGTATCGATAAAGAGAGTTTGTCGTGGCGCGACCAGTCTGAAGGCTTTTTCGGCAATGATGCGCTTGGCCGCAGCATTGAGTTTCATACGCTCATCAAACGGCCCTTCTTCGCGCACATCTATCGCACGCGCGCCACCGTGGATCTTGCGCACCTGCCCCATATCAGCCAACACGCCAAGATCTCGCCGGATGGTTTCCGCCGATGTATCAAACCGTACTGCCAGCTCCTCTACGCTGGCTTTTCCATGCTTGGCGATCAGCTCAGCAATCTCTGCCTGCCGCACACCTGGCCTGACAGAGGATTTTCGTCCTGTCATTCCATTGCCTCCCTTTGATGCACAAAGAGTTGCAGAAATCAGCTATAAAAACAAATAAAATTTGCCCATTCGGTCATTTTGAATATTAAATAATTGATTTTATTATATTTTAAATTTAACAAAATTCACAATATTTTGCCCAAATCAACAAAAACTCCAATCCAAACTTGCCAAAAGACCGACCTGTCGATAGATTGTTTGCGACAACAAACGGCGTTTGAAACGATTCCGCCCTCACAAATATCCGTGACAAGCAACCAGAAGGCGCACATGCAGCTCCAATCCAACAATTCCAAAATGTTCGACTTCGCCATCATTGGCGGCGGCGTGGTGGGTTGCGCCATGGCTCGACAATTGGTTCTTGATGGCGCGAAAGTCATTTTGCTGGAAAAAGCGGCAGACATTCTGGATGGAGCATCCAAGGGTAACAGCGCCATCTTGCATACCGGCTTTGATGCCCCGGTCGGATCACTGGAGCAAAAGTGCATCACAAAAGGCTATGAAGACTATCTGGCTCTGCATGAGCAGATGGAGCTGCCTATCCTGAAATCCGGCGCCATGGTTCTGGCATGGAATACTCAGCAGGAAGCCAAACTGGATGAGTTGATCGATCAGGCACATCAAAATGGTGTGGCCGACGTCATCCGCCTTACTCGACAGCAGATTTTAGATCGGGAGCCTAATCTATCACCTAATGTCAAGGGTGGTTTTCTGGTGCCCGGGGAGTGCCTGATCGACCCTTGGTCCAGCCCTCACGCCTACCTGACACAGGCCTTACTCAACGGTGGTGAAGTTAGAAGAAATGCCGAACTATTATCCGGTTCATTTGAAGGTGATCACTGGCATCTGAACACGCAAGCGGGCTCCATCACCGCCAGAACCGTCATTTCCTGCGCAGGTCTCTATGGTGATGTGGTCAATCAACGATTGATTGGCAAGAAGCTCTTTTCGATCAGGCCACGCAAAGGCCAGTTTGTTGTTTTCGACAAGGCAGCTTCGAAAGTCAGCTCCACCATCATCTTGCCGGTTCCAACTGCCACGACAAAAGGCATTGTTGTCTGTCGCACGATCTTCGGCAATCTCCTGATCGGCCCAACGGCAGAAGAGCAGGAATCGCGAACAGATGCCTCCACCGAGCGAGAGACCCTGCGGGACTTGAGGCAAAAGGGCATCGACATGTTCCCTACCCTTGCCAATTATGACATCGCCGCGACCTATGCTGGCCTGCGCCCTGCCAGTGAGGAAAAGGACTATCGCCTCACCTACCTTGCCGAGCAAAATTATCTCAGCGTTGGCGGCATTCGCTCCACAGGTCTGAGTTCCGCCCTAGGACTGGCCCGCTATTGCGCCGAGGAACTGCTTAAAAGCTCAAAAAATTTCTCAGCAATCAAAGGCCCAATCATTCCCAAAGCCAACCGCCTGTCTGACTATCACCCGCGAGATTGGCAAGGATCCGATCATGGAGAGATTGTCTGCCATTGCGAAATGGTGACAAAACGCGAAATTGAACAAGCCCTGCAAGATCCATTGCCCGCAAAAAGCCTGCAAGGCCTGAAGCGTAGAACCCGCGCTGCTATGGGCAGATGTCAAGGTTTCAACTGCATGGGAACGCTCGCCTCGCTAACTGAGGGGCATTTTGACCGCCCCATTGGGGAGGCTGACCATGACTAGCCTCAAACATATCCCACCATCCTGTCAGGTCGCGATTGTCGGCGGTGGCCCCTCCGGTCTTGCTCTTGCAACAGAGCTCAAAAATCTTGGCATTGATGATGTTGTGATCTTGGAGCGCCAAGTGCAAGCTGGAGGCATCCCTCAGCATTGCGGCCATTATCCATTTGGTTTTTGGGAATATAAACGCCTGCTCAAAGGCCCAGACTATGCCCACCTTCTCCGCAACAAAGCAGAGGATGCCGGTGTTGCAATTCTTACCAATTGCCATGTAACAAACTTGGCACCCGGAGGACATCTATCCCTGACGACACCCAACGGCTCATGCAAAATGCTGGCTGATCGGGTGGTCTTGGCTACAGGCGTGCGCGAGAGCAGCCGCTCGCAACGCCTGATCGGTGGGCAGCGCCCGCAAGGCGTGCTGTCCACCGGCGCTTTACAGTCCATGATCTATCAGCATGGAAAACGCCCCTTCAAACACCCCGTCATTCTGGGCAGCGAATTGGTCTCCTTTTCAGCCATTCTGACTTGCCGTCACATGGGCATCAAACCAATAGCCATGATTGAAGAGAAGGAGAGGGTCATTGCTCGTTCCTTCAATGCTCTATTCCCCAAATTGCTCGGCATCCCGCTTATAATGGGGACACACAATCTTACCATTCACGGACGAGATCAAGTCGAAGCCCTTTCCTATCGGGATAGAGAGGGTAAAATCCATCAGATTGAGACAGATGGTGTAATTGTCTCAGGCCATTTCCGACCCGAATCCGCTTTGTTGCTCAACAGCCATCTGGAAATGGATCCTGCAACAGGCGGCCCAAAGGTGGATCAATATGGCCGCACCAATGATGAGCATGTCTTCTCGACCGGCAATTTGTTACGATCAGCAGAAACATCCGCATGGTGCTGGAATGAAGGGCACAAGATGGCCCACATCCTCGCAGATAATTTGCACTCAGAACAAACCCCGCCACCGATAACCCATTCCATTGAGCTGGAGCATGAAGCGCTACGCTTCGTCATGCCACAATGTCTTAGCCTGCCTCCTGCAAAGAATCATCAGAGAATGGAGCATTTGCAGATCAGGCTAAATCGGGCGGTAAAGGGATTACTTGTTCTGAAATCCGGTGACAAAATTCTCTGGTCCGGAGCCATTAACTCACGGCCCGAGCGACGCATTCTGATACCGCTTGATCCGTGGATTGATCAGCCAATCCCCGGGCCTCTCAGCCTCACGATTGAGGAGAAACGCTAAACCATGTCTGTTATCGCGATTGATCAGGGCACAACCAGCACCCGAAGCCTGAAACTGAATGAGGATGGCCAATATAGCATCACCCATTCAATTGCGCATGAACAGCATTATCCGCAACCGGGCTGGGTAGAGCATGATCCGGAAGAGTTGATCCGAAATATCCAAGCTTGCATCAATGCCAGCGGGAAGGTGGATGCAATCGGCATCGACAATCAGGGGGAAAGCTGCCTTGCCTGGGATGCAGAAACCAAAGAAGCACTGACATCAGTCATTGTGTGGCAGGACAAGCGCACCAGCAATGTCATTGAAAAACTCAAGCAAGAAGACCATGAGGAAACAACATTAGCGAAAGCTGGCCTGCCTCTCGACCCATATTTTTCCGCCAGCAAACTGGGATGGATTATCAAGAACAGTCCGGAAGCAAAGGAAGCTCAATCTAGAGGTAAGCTCAGATTGGGCACGACGGACGCTTTCTTTCTGGATCGCCTGACAGGCAAATGCGTTACCGATATCACCACTGCTTCGCGCACATCCCTGATGAATTTACGCACCCACCAATGGGATGAAGAGCTATGCGCCCTGTTCGGGGTACCAATGAATAGCCTGCCTGACATTGTTCCAACCACCGGCAACTTTGGCACCATCCAGACCGATAATGGCCCGGTGCCGGTTACAGCCAGCATTGTCGATCAACAAGCCGCTCTCTATGGATTTGGATGCCGCAAGGAAGGCGATGGCAAGATCACATTCGGCACCGGAGCTTTTGCTCTCATGGTCACAGGATCAGAGCTTCATCATCGGCCCGATCTTGGTCTACTGCCGACTGTTGCTTGGCAGAAACATGGGGAAGCCCCTGTCTATGCTCTGGATGGCGGCGTCTATACCGCAAGTGCTGCCCTCAATTGGGCAAAGGGTTTGGGGCTTTTTGAGAAGTTCGAAGATATAAATCAGTTTACATCCCACGCTGCGATAGATCAGGGCCTTGTTTTCGTCCCCGCCCTTTCAGGTCTTGGTTGCCCCCATTGGGACGACAAGGCAAGAGGAAGCTGGATGGGCTTATCGCTGGATCACGAGCCGCAACAATTGATTCAAGCCATATTGGAGGGCATCGCCTTTCGGGCCGCCGAGATCTGGAATGCCATGCAACAATGCGTGGCCAGCACTGGTCCTGTTCCCGTCGACGGCGGCATGAGCCAGAATGCTTACTTTATACAATTCCTCTCCGACTGCCTTGGCCGCACAGTTCAGCCTGCCAATATTCCAGAGCTAACAGCAATAGGCACAGCCCTACTGGCAGCAGAAGGCGTTGGTCACCCCATTGCCTTCACGCCAGAATTTGGCAAGCATGTCCCGATGGTAGATCGCTCCGCCGGATATCAGAAATTCCAGAAAGCTGTAGGCATGAGCCGGAACTGGTCCTGAGCCTAACCTGCACGAAGGCGGCTGATAATTTCGACAAAGCGCTCACCTGCGATCTTGATCGGACCGCTATTATCGAGATGATGCAAAGAAGTATCTGCTCCCAGCTCCGCCTCGATCTCGGCATTGCGTTCCAGGCGTGCTTGAATCTGCTTGGTATTCTCTCGTCCCCGCAGGGAAAGACGCCGCGCCAACTCCTCAGATTTCACGCTTAAGCAAACGATATCAACCCTTGGTAAAAGCGCGCGAAATTCATCGAGTTTCTTTCTGGAACCATTGACAACAGCTACCCTTGAAGGGTGATCTTTCAGATCATCAATAAAGCTTCTTGGCACACCATATTGCAGCTCATGGGCACCCCAGCTCAGGGCAAACTGCCTCTCTTTTTTCATCGCAACGAATTCATCCAGAGACAAGGCTTGATGATCTTCGCAATGATCCTTTGGACGCGTAATCGCACGACGAATGAAAGCCACATCCGGGCAATCAGCAAAGTGTGCTCGCGCATAATCAAGCACACTATCCTTGCCAGAGCCAGACGGCCCGACCAAAACGATCAGAGCGCCATCTGCCTCAGCCTGACTATCAAATTGTTCCAATTGCTCGGCCATATCACACAATACGCTGCCCTTCGCGCCATACTTTATGGACTACTGGTATTCCATTGGAACGCTTCACGCGACTGAAATCAGCTCGCTTGCCTATCGCGATCTCTCCGCGATCTGTCAACCCGGTTGCCTTGGCAGGATTGGAGGAGACCATTTTCACCGCATGCGGCAGAGAAATAGCGTCGACCTTGTCCGCCAGATAAAATACAGCCTGCACCAGCGAGAAGGGAATATAATCTGACGACAGGATATCGAGAACACCGGCTTCCGCCAAATCCTGAGCGGCAATATTACCTGAGTGAGACCCACCTCGCACAACGTTCGGTGCGCCCATCAACACGGCCATACCTGCATCATGAGAGGCTTTAGCCGCAACAAAGGTGGTTGGGAATTCTGCCACGTGAATATCTTGTTCAATGGCTTCCTGCACATGCTCCAATGTTGCATCATCATGGCTGGCAAGAATGAAACCACGCTCCTGACAAATCTGCGCGATCGCAGAGCGATGCTTGTCAGAATTATTCTGGGACAGGGCAATTCGGCGGTCACAAAATGCCCTGAACTCATCATCATTCATGTTGAGCTTGTTTTTGTAATAAACCGCATATTGATCGATATTGGTGAATTGCCGCTGCCCTGGCGAATGATCCATGACAGAAATCAACTTGACCAGATCATGGTTTTCGAACTGCGAAAAGGCGCTCAAACAATCATCAGCCGAGACTTCACACCGCAAATGCAGGAAGTGATCGGCTCGCAAGCTCTGATCATCAATGCCAATTTGAAACGCTTCAGCCAATGCCCACATGTCGTCATATTGTAGATCTGCATCTGTATCCAGGCCAACCCGCAAGGCGTCAAACACCGTGGTGATGCCAGAGGCCGCGATCTGCGCATCATGCGCCAGCACTGCCGCCATCGGGTTCCAACGAACGGAGGGACGAGGTGCATAGTGGCCTTCGACATGATCGGTATGCAGCTCAACGAAGCCGGGAAGCAGATAATCACCATCAAAATCCTCGGCTTGTGCAGCTGCGCCATTGGTTAGCACCCCTTCACCGATATCCCAGATTTTGCCGTCCCGGATCTGGATATGGCCCGAAAGAACCTGATCCTCCAGAACGATCCGGGCATTATTGATAAGAACTTCATTGGAGTTGGTCATAACCCTAGTTCCTGACAAGAGGCAGCAACGGCCCCATTCTTGGAAGAACCAGTCAATTCAAACTGGCGATGACATGTAAAAGGAGCTCCGCGCTCTGGTTCAACGAACAAAGCGATGGACGATAATTGAGGGGTTGTTGTTAAAGCTGGCCCGAATAAGTCACTAAGTGCGGGCAGCAACACATCACGCTGTTGATCTGAGAGCCGATCGGTCAAAGTCATGTGGAAGCGAAAATCTTCAAATATATGAGGATAGCCCCATTGCAAAAGGTTGTTTCGCTGGCGATCATTAAGACTATCGGGGTGGCGGCGAACTATATCAGCTTCTGATATGGGCGCTCGAAAAGTATCAAACTCCCGAACAAGCTTGGCTGCAAACTCCATTAATTCTGAACTGTCAGCAATGGGGCACAATGCAAGAAACCGACCAAGCTCCTCAACTTGCAATGAGGGTAAGGATATGGCTGACTGATGCGCTCCAAATACTTCCAGTGCCTTTTCCAGATCTGCCATAGATTTGCCATCAGCGAGTTCGAAAGGTGCTTTCAACGTCGCGTGAAACCCATAGCGTCGCGCATTCAAGGTCAGATCGTTCAGATCCTCATCAGATAATCCTGGAATGGTGATGGAACGAGAAATATCCCGACCGACGACTGGATCTCTCCCCAGCCATGAGCAAGCCACCTGATAGAGTGGATCACTCACCTTAGGAACATAATAAAGGGCATACCGAGGCATGAATTCTTCTCAAAACTGTTGATCGCAGGATCGAAAGCAAATTTCGACCCTATCCTTTTTATATGACGCCAAAGTGTCGGTTCAGCCTGTTGTTGCCAACGTCTTGCGCTCAGTAGAAAACTGACTGACATTGATGATTTGATCGGCAATGGCATCGCGAACATCTGCATCATGAAAGATGCCCAGCATCGCAACATCCTGCTGTTTCTTTTCATTGATCAGATCAATCACAACAGCTCTGTTTGCTGCATCCAGTGACGCTGTTGGTTCATCCAACAACAGGATCGGATGGTTGGTCAGAAAGCCTCTGGCAATATTGACGCGCTGTTGCTCACCACCAGAAAAGGTAGCCGGTGGCAATTGCCAAAGATCTTCTGGCAAATTCAAACGGGCAAGAAGTTCCCCTGCTTTTTGCCGAGCCACTTCTTGGCTTTCCCCCTGCTCCAGCAGCCCCTCTGCCGCCACATCCAGTGCAGATACACGCGGCATGGCCCTCAGGAATTGGGAAACATATCCAATGACATCTCGGCGCAGGCGCAGCATCTCACGCGGGGATGCCTGCACCAAATCAAGAATAGCATCCTCTCGCGGAACCAAAATCTGACCATTGTTGCAACCATAATTGCCGTAGATCATTTTCAGGATCGAACTTTTACCAACCCCGGATGGACCACCAAGAACGGTACATTGCCCAGCTTGCAATGAGAAAGAGACATTGCGAACAACTGGAATGGTAATTGAGCCACGCAAATGCATGACAAAGATTTTGGAGACATCTGAGACAACCAAAGGAACAGTCATAGCATTCGCCCTAAACCTGCAAGATGGAAGAAATAAGAAGTTGGGTATAAGGCGCTTGCGGATCATCCAGCACGCGATCCGTCAGCCCTTCTTCAATCACATGACCATCTTTCATCACGATCATCCGGTGAGAAAGAAGCCTGGCAACCGCCAAATCATGCGTTACCACGATGGCTGCAAGCCCAAGATTGCTCACGAGATTGCGCAACAGATCAAGTAAACGCGCCTGAACCGAAACATCGAGCCCACCAGTCGGCTCATCCATGAACACCAGCCGTGGCCCCGTCACCAGATTGCGAGCAATCTGCAAACGCTGCCGCATACCACCGGAAAAATCCCGTGGCTGGTCGTCAATACGATCCTCCGAGATCTCAACCTGCTCCAACCAATCGGTTGCAGTTGATCGAATGGAACCATAATGACGATGACCAACTGCCATCAAACGCTCTCCCACATTGGCCCCGGCGGAGACTGTCATCCGTAATCCATCAGCTGAATTTTGATGCACGAAGCCCCAGTCAGTCCGCATCAAGAAACGCTTGTCCGCTTCCTGCATATGGCAGACATCCTGAACGGAACCATCGCGCATCCGGTAATTGACCAAGCCAGAGGTTGGCAACATGCGGGTGGATATGCAATTCAGAAGCGTGGATTTCCCCGAACCGGATTCCCCAACAATCGCGAGTACTTCTCCCGGATACAGATCAAATGAAACATTCTCGCAACCACGTCTCGCCCCATAAAACTTGGAGATGGAACGCACTTCCAACAAAGGCAAATCTTGCAATGCGGTGCTTGGGGTATTTTGCAAATCATTAGGTTGAACGATGGTCATTGCATAGCCTCCATCGACGCGACTGTTTCATCTTCATTATTCACGACACCAGTATGACCATTGGCCCTGCGCTCTTCGCAATAATCGCTATCAGAGCAGACAAACATGCGTGATCCTTGATCATCCAGAATGATCTCATCCAGAAACACATCAGTCCCACCACAAAGGGCACATGGTTCGTCGAATTTTTGAATTTCAAACGGATGATCTTCAAAATCGAGACTGACCACTTCTGTATGAGGTGGGATTGCGTAGATACGCATTTCTCGTCCCGCACCAAACAATTGCAGAGCTTTGGAACGATGCATTTTGGGGTTATCAAATTTCGGGATAGGAGATGGATCAGTCACATAGCGACCACTCACCTTAACCGGATAAGCGTAATTGGTAGAGATATGCCCTTTCTGGGCAATATCCTCATATAGCTTCACATGTATGAGCCCATAATCCTCGACCGCGTGCATCTTGCGCGTCTCGGTTTCTCGCGGCTCCAAAAAGCGCAAAGGTTCCGGGATCGGCACTTGATACACCAGAATCTGCCCCTCTTGCAGAGGTTCTTCGGGAATACGATGGCGGGTCTGAATGATGCTGGCATCCTTGGTATGTGTTGTGATGTCTACTCGCGCCATCTTGGCAAAAAATGCACGGATCGAGACCGCATTAGTGGTATCATCCGATCCCTGATCGATGACCTTGAACACGTCATCTTCACCAATAATGGCCGCGCTTACCTGCACCCCACCAGTCCCCCAACCATAGGGCATTGGCATCTCACGCGAAGCAAACGGCACCTGATAGCCGGGGATGGCAATGGCTTTCAAAATGGCCCGACGGATCATGCGTTTGGTCTGCTCATCCAGATAGGCAAAATTATAGTCGGCAAAACTACCATCATCTCTTGTTTGTGCGGACAGAGCTTTCATTGCGCCGCCTCCCCATCAAAAGCGGGCTCGACTGCTTCGACCCCTTCCCCATTTCGCTGAAAATATTCCGCCTGCATCTGGCGAACCTGTTTCAGTTCCGCCTGAAAATCCACATAATGCGGCAGTTTCAAGTGCTCCACGAAGCCAGTGGACTGCACATTATCGGAATGAGAAATCACAAATTCCTCATCCTGAGCCGGGGCAATAATATCTTCACCTAATTCTTCAGCCCGCAACGCCCGATCACACAGTGCCATGGACATAGCCTTGCGTTCGGACTGGCCGAAAACCAGACCATAGCCACGAGTAAAACGCGGTGGTATTTTCAAGGAGCCAATAAACTGGTTAACCATCTGGCATTCAGATATCTGTATCCGGCCAACGGAGACACTGAAGCCAAGTTCAGGAATTTCCATCTCCACATCCACCTCACCAATGCGGATTTCGCCAGCAAATGGATGATTGCGCGCATAACCACGTTGCGTGGAATAGCCAAGAGCCAGCAGGAAGCCTTCATCTCCGCGCGAAAGTGCCTGCAAGCGCAAATCACGACCCATTGGATATTCCAAAGGCTCGCGGGTCAAATCACCCGGCTCGTCCATTTCCTCCCCTTCACACGGCAGCTCACTATCAGGCTCCATCAAATCTTCATCAGCAATCAGATCTGAAACACGAGGCATGGTCCGCGCACTATCAGCAATCTCTTGTTGCTCCCCTTTTGGCACCTCACCATCTGTCGCCAGATCTGGGTCCAGCAAACGATGGGTGTAGTCAAAGGTAGGCCCCAGGATCTGACCGCCCGGCAAATCCTTGAAAGTCGCCGAAATACGGCGCTGGATTTGCATCTTGCTGGTATCAATCGGATTGCTATATCCAAACCGTGGCAACGTGGTACGATAAGCACGCATCAGGAAGATCGCTTCAATCAGATCACCACGAGCCTGTTTGACTGCCAGCGCTCCCAACTCACGATCATAGAGTGCCCCTTCGCTCATCACCCTATCAACCGCCAGTGAGAGCTGCTGATCGATCTGATCCAATTCCAATACTGGCACATCACGGTCACCACGGCGGCGATCAGCCAGCAAGCGATGAGCATTATTGATGGCAGTTTCGCCACCTTTCACAGCAACATACATATCGCTCTCCTGTTATTCAGCTCGCTCAAGGACAAGACGTGTGCTGCGTGGCAGGCAGGCAACTTCATGCTCACCAACCAGCATCAGATCAACACCTCTGGGGAAGAAACTCTGATTGACCTGCCATTGCTGCTCAAAACGCATCGGTTGGGGCGTAAAATCAAACTTCGCCGTTCCATCAATGCCAGGGCCTTGCAAGACAAGGTCTCCAGCGTCGGCCAACATATGTTTCACATTGAGAAGCAGTGTCGTGGAGCGATCTGGATAAGCCTGATCTCCACGATTGAAATGATCGAGATCCGGCATCCCGGCAATATCATTGATCAGTGCGAAACTGGCCTGATCGGGGTCATCAACGATGGGTGCCCCAATGTGAAAGGTGATCCAATCCTGTATGGATTTTTCCGATCTCAAAATATCATCCAGCCAGACAGGCGTCTCAGGATCGGCCAACATAGTCAATAGACCAGCCATCAATGGTTGAAGAGGCGCAGGTGGCAACGCATCACAAGAAGCAGGATAGATTTGACCCGGCTGTGCCATGGCGTTCATTGCAGCGCGAAACAAACTCTGTGTCTGTGTTGCTGCATCACCAATGCCACCGGCAAGAGCCTCGGATTCTGCACCCAAAATATCAGATGACAGGGCCATCAATCATCTCCTCGCACCATTGTGAAAAATGAAACCTTGGTCGCTTCCGCTTCAGCCTGAGCCACATCATCTTGTTGGCTCAGCTGTTCTTGCAGAGGTAATACAATTTTCTCCTCCACCAGATTGGAAAATTCAGGTTGTTCTGCCAGTGCATCGATAACCGCAGCCAGCTGGGCTTTTGCAGCGTTACGACCCAACATGACTGAGTGGCCCAGGGTGCCATCTTCCAGCCGCACGGTAGCACGTGTCACGGTCGCCTCACCAAAATTGAACGGCGCGCCACCGCCGCCCATGCGCCCACGCAGAGCCAAAAGGCCTGTCTCAGGCCCTCTTACCATTTCGCAACATGGATCGAGCCCTAGAGGCTTCCAAAGCGCCAGCATTTGTTTGGCCCCTGCTCGAGCTAGAATTGCCAGACGCGCTTGCCGTTTTTCCTGATTGGTTTGCACCATCACACCATCATCTTTCCCGTTCAAACCTGCTAACCAGATTATTTGATCAGCAAATTTTATTGTCTAATTAAATAGACAAATCATGATGGGCGACTTTTACGCATCCCACATGTCACCCATGTGACAAACAATGAGATTAATGCTAGGCCTCGAATACAAGACTTAGGGGCAAATATGGCAGAAGCACACCTCAAATCCGGACTTGAACGCCGTTCAGGTATTGCCTTATGGCGTCAAATTGCTGATGCTATTCGCGCAGGCATCGGCTCCGGCTTGGGAGATGAAGATGGCCGCCTACCACCAGAAGTGCAGTTGGCAGAAGAGTTTGGCGTCAATCGCCACACGGTTAGGGCAGCCATATCAGCTCTTGTAAACGATGGCGTCCTTCAAGCACATCAGGGTCGTGGCACTTTCATTGTAGAGCCCGAGCGTCTGACCTACCCAATCTCCAAACGCACCCGATTCTCAACAGGCTTGGAAAGTCAGACACAGGCAATCACTGGCCATTTCATTTCATCCGAGCATGTGGCCGCAAAACCGGAAGTTGCCAAGGCGTTGAAGCTGGAAATTGGCGCTGAGGTGATTTGCATGCAAACCCTTCGCAAAGGCGACGGCATACCTCTGGTTCGATCCACCGCATGGTTCGATGCCAAACGCTTTCCAGATCTGGCAGAGCGTTATCAGGAAAACCTGTCCATCACCAGATCCTTTAAAGCATGCGGCCTGGATGATTATGTCCGCCAATCGACAGTCATTGAAGCCCATCACGCCAGTATCCGCGATAGTGACATGCTCAATCTATCTCCTGGTGCCTTGATCCTCGTTCTCAAGGCCATCAACACGGATCTCGATGGGGTTCCGGTGGAGTATTCCAAAGGCCGCTATTCGGCAGATCGAGTTAAATTGCAGATAGAAAGTTCGGATTTCTAGGCTTGACGAACATTTTCGTCAAGCCCGCATATGGTCCAGCAAATTTCATTCACTTCGCAGCCTTGTCCGCTTTTGCCTCATCGACGGCCATCGTGCGCAATTGCCCGCGAATGATCTTGCCGGTCGTCGTCATTGGCATTTCATCAATGAAGCGAACCACCCGGGGATATTCGTGGGCTGCAAGGCGAGATTTAACAAAAAGAGCGATCTCTTTTTCCAGATCATCACTTGGCTCATAGCCATCAGCCAATTTGATATAGGCAGCCACCACGGCATTGCGAAGCTCGTCAGGTTTGCCAACCACCCCCGCAAACTGAACAGCAGGGTGACGCAGCAGGCAATCTTCCACCTCACCCGGTCCGATACGATAACCAGCAGAACCAATCACATCATCATCCCGTCCGACAAAGCGAATATAGCCGTCGTCATCACAGACACCCTGATCTCCAGTCAGCAACCAATGCCCCTCAGGGCCTTTGACAAACTTGTCATCCGTTGCCTTCGGATTATTCCAATAACGAAGAAACATCACCGGGTCGGGGGACAGGACGCCAATCGCTCCTTCCTGCCCCACAGGCATGCGCTCACCACTATCAGCATCAAGCACAGCAAGTTCATGCCCCGGCACAGGCTTGCCCATGGTTCCTGGCCGCGTCAACTCGAGATCCGCACAGGATGAGACAATCATGTTGCATTCCGTCTGACCATAAAACTCATTGATCGTGGTACCAAGAACCTGTTGGCCCCATTCGATCAGCTCTGTTCCAAGGCTCTCCCCGCCAGATGCCACCGAGCGCATCTCAATGCCCCAACAGGCACATTTTGAAACCTGACGCATCATTTTCAACGCTGTTGGCGGCAGAAAAGTATTCTGAATGCCGTGTACCTTGATCAGATCGAGTGCCGCTTCTCCGGTAAATTTGGAGAAACGTCGCGCCACAACTGGCACACCATGATGAAGCGCAGGCATCAAGACATCCAGCAAGCCACCGATCCAGGCCCAATCTGCAGGTGTCCATATCTTGTCACCAGTTTGAGGGAAGAAATTATGACTGATCTCTACTCCCGGCAAATGTCCAAGCAACACGCGGTGCCCATGCAAAGCGCCTTTGGGGTTACCAGTCGTGCCAGAAGTGTAAATCAGAATGGCGGGGTCATCTGATCGGCTATCAAACGGTGTGAAATCCTCACTCTGTCCTTTGCATGCACTTGAGAAATCTTCAACACCATCATCAGCACCATCAACCGATAGGATAACTTGCAACTCGGGCAGTCGATCCCGTAAAGCCGTAAGCTTGGCAACGCCTTCCTTATTGGTGATGATTGCTCGCGCACCCGAATCATTGAGCCGGTGTTCCAGTGCTTCCTCACCAAACAGAGTGAAAAGCGGAATGGACACACAGCCCATTTTCAACGCAGCAATATGGGCGATGGCGGTTTCAATGCTCTGCGGCAACAACACACCAACCCGATCTCCAATCGCCTCTTCACCATCGCCAGATGGCTTCGTTCCCTTACCCTTTACACCACGCTCAGCCAAAGCATTGGCCAATTGGTTGGAGAGCGCCTTGAGATCAGCAAAACTCACCTCATGGCTGCTCAAATCCTCTTCAACATCAATGATGGCGGTACGATTAGGATCTTCAGCAGCCCATTTATCGCAAATATCCCAGCCAATATTATAACGCTCCGGCACCTGCCAGTGAAAATCAGCACAGGTCTGCTCGTAAGTCTCTTTTTTTATCAGCATGATGTCCTCCCGCGCTCTTTATGACAGGTCCCCCATCTGCCCCATAGCGCAAAAATACGGCAAGCTTTCCGCGTTCCTACCGTACAGAAATACACTCGATGAAACTGAAAAAGGCTCCAAAAGGAGCCTTATCTCTTTGGAAGATGCTGATCGGAATTAGCCCACCATCAATTGCTTGATCTTCAGGGTCTCCAGTTCCAGTTCAATCAAACGGCTGTTCACCAGATCGGTAATCGACACCAGACCGCACAACATTCCGCCTTGAAGCACCGGCATATGGCGGAATCGCTTCTCGGTCATGATTTCCATGATGGTGCTGACTTTGTCATCTGGCGTGCAGGTAATCGGTGCAGGGGTCATGATATTTTGCACCTGATCCGCCATCAGCGCCTGAACACCTTCTTCCCCATCACAATTGGACATGGACCGAATGATGTCGCGCTCAGACAGAACGCCAACCAGGTTACCCTGCCCATCAATCACAGGCAAAACACCGATTCTCTTGATGGAAAGATCTGCACAAGCCGCCGCAATGGAAGTTGTCTCGGTAATGGTATAAACCGTTACACCCTTATCATCGAGAATATGAGCAACCGTGGTCTGAGATTTGGCTTTCTCAAAGGCAAGTGTCGGATCCTGGGAATGACTTTCCTGTTCTTTTTCGTGTGCTCTTGGCCCTTGATAGGAAATTGGCGCCATGGAAAATCCTCCCGCGGGCAATCCTCCCAGAATTTCGCCAATGCCCGCAGCCCGACGGAATTCCAAAGCGTCAATCCAGATTTTCGAGAAATAGACCCTCACCTATCCGGCGTTGCTTTGTTTTTGAATCCTAGCAACAAACCCACCGGATAGGCAATAGATCAGCTTCAATGCTTACACACACAACGCCTTGGCAATTTTTGCAGAAAGACGCGCATTATTCTTCACCAATGCAATATTGGTCTGCAAGCTACGGCCATGGGTGAGTTCAGCAATGCGAGACAGAACAAACGGTGTCACATCCTTGGCTGTCACATTGCGACGATTGGCTTCATCAATGGCTTCCAGAATATCCGTTTCCATCTCATTACGCGGGATTTCATTAGTTTCCGGCACAGGATTGGCAACCATCATGCCTCCGTCCAGACCGAGCGTCTGACGCATTTGATGGAATTTGGCAATCTTGGCTGGATCATCCAGACGCAAGGGACAAGGAAGTCCACTTTGGCGAGACCAGAATGCCGGAAACTCGTCGGTCTCAAAGCCAACGACAGGCACACCAAGTGTCTCCAATACTTCCAAGGTCTTGGGGATATCCAGCAGCGCCTTCACACCAGCCGACACAACCATCACTGGTGTTTGACCCAATTCCTGCAAATCAGCTGAAATATCAAAAGTCTCTTCAGCACCACGATGCACCCCACCGACACCACCAGTCGCGAAAACGGAAATGCCTGCACGATGAGCGCAGATCATGGTCGCAGCAACGGTAGTAGACCCCGTCCGTCCAGTCGCCAAGGCAAAGGCCAGATCAGCACGAGAGAGCTTCATCACATCAGTTCGCTGTGCCAGAGCTTCCAACTGCTCCTTTTCCAGACCGACATGGATCACACCATCAAGTATGGCGATCGTGGCAGGCGTTGCTCCTTCCGCCCGGATGATGTCTTCCACCGCTACTGCCGTTTCAACATTGGCCGGATAAGGCATACCATGGGTGATGATAGTGGATTCCAGGGCCACTACAGGCTTGCCAGCATCTAGTGCCTGCTTCACATCAGCACTAAAGGTCATTGGGAGAGAAGAGTTGGTATCAGTCATAGATCAGATCTTTTTCTTGTTCTTGAAAGTTTTCATCAGGATTGCGGGATATCAGTCAGACAATTATCCAGCATCATTCGATTGAGCATATCAGGGATGGCTTGCTCACTCATCAGCGCAAGGCTGGCACCGGCCAGACCATAGGGCAAAGCCTTACTCAAGGTCTTATGCAAGGTCAGGCCATGCAAAATACAAGCAGCCAGACAATCCCCTGCCCCATTGGTGGAGCGAACCCGAACAGGAGGAGCGGGAAGAAACCAGGTCTCCTCACCTTTCCAGGCAGTGATGCCTTTGCCACCTTTGGTAATGACGCCATGCTGCACGCCCAATTCCAAAAGGATGGCAGGCAAGGCATCAAGTTCGGCATATTCTTCCGCCAGGATTGCAGCTTCAGCCTCATTGCAAAAAAGCAGATCCACCTTATCGAGGCATCCAGCCACCCGATTGGCCTTGGGGCCAGAGACTGCACAAACCGCCAGATTGCGCCCGCCCTTGTTATTGGCCAACTCTTCGAGCACTTCTTCCGGCAGATTGGTGTCAGCCACCAGATCGCAATCCTCCGGCAAATCTGCCAAACAAGCTTCAACATGAGACAACGGATAATGATCATAGATCTGCATGGCAGCCAGCCCGGCCACCAAGGCACCATTTGGCTCTTCAATAGCGGTATAGGTCGCCGTCTGACGATCACCATCGGTAATGACGAGGCTGGTATCAATGCCCTTGGCCTCGAGTTGAGAGGTCACGAAACGACCATCGCTATCATCACCAACGATGGTGGATAGCATGACTGGCCATTCAAGCATGGCAAGGCCACGCGCGATATTGCCTGCTACTCCGCCAGGGCTTCGGACCAGAGATCCGGGATTAGACTGACCAGGTTCATAGCGTTTGGACGCCCGTCCGATCTGGTCCATATGGGCACCACCCAGCACGAAAAACTGGGGGGACTTTTCTTGCGACATGGAAAGCCTGCCTGCCTGTAAAAATCTAAAACTTGATTGTCAGTGACAATAAAGCTCTCCTACACCAATTGCTAGCCGAAAGGACCAGATACGAACCGCAAATCCATAGCAGATGCCATGATGGGAAAGACGAGTAAAAAAAGAGCCGCTGCTCGGTTGAGACAGCGGCTCGAAGTCCATCCATTAGGGAGGAGATGGATGATCAGATAAGGATCGGGGCAAACAAGATCGTCCCAATCCGAAAGGCTTATTCCATCACAGGGATAGAGAACTCGCCGCCTTCCTTGATGCCTGATGGCCAACGGGAAGTCACAGTCTTGGTGCGGGTGTAGAATTTGAACGCATCTGGACCATGCTGGTTCAAATCACCAAAGCCGGATTTCTTCCAGCCACCGAAAGTGTGGTAAGCCAGCGGCACAGGAATTGGCACATTGATGCCAACCATGCCGATATTGATGCGGTTCGCAAAGTCACGCGCGGTATCACCATCACGGGTGAAGATCGCGGTACCGTTACCATATTCATGATCCATCGCATGACCAATGGCTTCTTCATAGGTTTTGGCACGAACACAAGACAGAACTGGGCCGAAGATTTCGGTCTTGTAGATGTCCATGTCGGTGGTGACTTTATCGAACAGGTGAGGACCAACGAAGAAGCCGTTCTCATAACCTTGCAGAGAGAAATCACGACCATCAACAACCAGTTCAGCACCCTGTTCAACACCGGTTTCTACCAGACGCAGAATGTTTTCTTTGGCAGCGGCGGTAACAACCGGACCATAATCCACATCATCACCAGCGGTGTATGGGCCAACTTTCAGCTTCTCGATGCGAGGAACCAGCTTCTCGATCAGCTTGTCAGCGGTTTCTTCTCCAACAGGCACAGCAACAGAAATCGCCATGCAGCGTTCGCCAGCAGCGCCAAAGCCAGCACCAACCAGAGCATCTGCAGCCTGATCCAGATCAGCATCCGGCATGATGATCATGTGGTTTTTCGCGCCACCGAAGCACTGAGCACGTTTGCCGTTTTCAGCTGCACGATGATAGATGTAATGAGCGATCGGGGTAGAACCCACGAAACCAACAGCCTGAATGGTGTCGTTGTCGAGGATCGCATCAACGCTTTCCTTGTCACCATTGACAACCTGCAAAATGCCATCTGGAAGACCTGCTTCTTTCAGCAGTTCAGCCAGCATCATGGGAACGGATGGGTCACGCTCGGAAGGCTTCATGATCATCGCATTGCCGCAAACAAGCGCAGGGCCAAGTTTCCAAAGCGGGATCATGGCAGGAAAGTTGAACGGAGTAATACCGGCAACAACGCCCAGAGCCTGACGCATGGAATACATGTCGATGCCAGGACCAGCACTGTCAGTGAACTCACCTTTGAGCATGTGAGGAGCACCACAGCAAACTTCGATCACTTCCAGACCACGCTGAACGTCACCTTTGGCGTCGACGAAAGTTTTGCCATGCTCGGAAGACAGTTTCTCGGCCAACTTGTCCATGTCACGGTTCAGCAGACTCACAAACTTCATCATCACGCGAGCGCGCTTCTGAGGGTTCTGAGCAGCCCATGCAGGTTGAGCTTTGGCAGCGGCTGCAACAGCTGCGTCCAGCTCGTCTTTGGTTGCCAGAGCAACCTTGGCCTGAACTTCACCGGTTGCAGGGTTATAAACATCAGCGAAGCGGCCGGACTTACCTTCCACACGCTCGCCATTGATGAAATGACCGATTACTTCCGTCATGCTTTCCTCCTGGGTGACGCCTACTCAAAGACATCGGGTTTGAGCTATTGGTCGCCATTTTGCCTCAACAAAAATAATAATCAATGGCCGCATTGTCATATCCGTTGTGCATATTTTATAGTACCAACTAAAGTCGGAATGGGAGAAACAAGCCATGAACTGGGATGACGTGCGAATTTTCCTTGCAGTTGCAAGGGCTGGACAGATTTTACAAGCGGCAAGGCGCCTGGGCGTCAACCATGCCACCGTGGCGCGGCGGATCACCGCACTGGAAGATGCCCTTAAGGCAAAACTCTTAGACAGACGTACCACCGGGTGTATTCTGACACCTGAGGGCGAGGAATTTCTGCTCGCGGCCGAACGCATGGAAGCAGAAATGACATCGGTCCGCGCCAATATTGGCGAAACCAATATTGATGTTTCCGGCGTAGTGCGCATTGGCGCGCCCGATGGCTTTGGCGTCGCCTATCTCGCCTCTCGTCTCGATCCATTACTGGATCAATATCCCGATTTGACCATTCAACTGGTCCCAGTCCCGCAAAGCTTTTCCATTGATCGACGTGAGGCTGACATCGTCATCACCGTGGAACGGCCAACCCACGGACGGCTGGTGGCCAGAAAGCTGGTAGATTATAGCCTTGGCTTTTATGCTTCGCGCTCCTATGTCAAACAGCACGGCATACCCCAATCTCGCGATGATCTCAGCTCGCACCGACTAATCGGCTATGTGGAAGATCTGATCTTCAGCCAATCCCTGAACTATTCTGCCGAAATGATGAAAGGTGAACGCACCCAATTTGAGTGCGCCTCTGCCTTGGGACAGACAGAGGCAGTAAAAGCGGGCCTTGGCATCGGCATTCTGCACGGTTTCATGGCACGTGAAGATCCAGATCTCGTCGAAATCCTACCACAACGCTCCATACAACGAGCCTACTGGGCTGTTTATCATGAAAGCACCCGTCGCTTGGGGCGCATCACAGCGGTCTCAGACTATATCTATCGGCTGGTTGAGCAGGAAAAACACATTTTCAAATAAGAAAAACGGCTCATATTCTACGCTTCAATTGCGCTTTTAAGCCTCACGAAAGAGCGGCCAGACATCAACAGAAAAACAAGCGTAGCAAGACCGGTAGAAGAAAAAGACATCACCATGACCACAATCTGATATTTCACTGCAATCAGCGGCGACACTCCAGAAAGGATCTGCCCAGTCATCATTCCCGGCAAGGACACAAGCCCGACAGCAAACAAAGAATTGATGGTTGGAATCATGGCGGCATTGGCTGCTGCTTTTCGTGCCTTGAGATAATCCGCCCCACTCTCCAGCTCTGCCACAAGCCGCTCTGCACTTTGCGAAATCGCCGTCATGCTGACCACATAGATCATTCCGGCCAACGGAATGATAAGACGCGGATTATACCATGGATCAGCCTTCAATATGGCAATCACCACAATAGCCAAAATGACAGAACCACCAAGGCCAATTGCAAGCAATGCGGAGCGATAAAGCGACAGACCGGGTCTGCACAGAGGATTAAGGCTGATCCAGGTCGCAGCTCCCATCATCACGCCCAAAACAAGCACCACCTGAAGGGGTGACTGGTTGGTGAAAATATAGGTCAGCACATAGCCAATAGTCAGCAGCTGCAAGATCATCCGTGCCATGGCACGAATGGCCTTGTATAAGTCCATTTCCCAGAAATAGAGCATGCCAAACACGGGCAAAGCAGGCAGCAGAAGCCAGAAGAAACTGGTTAGCGATATATCATGAAGCGAAGGAGACATGCAGAGCGACCTGTGCTTTGCTTACTTGAGCCGACGAGTATGGGCATCATGAAAGCAAGTCACCGCAAGAGCAAGGCATTCTACCTCTTTTACCCTACACAGATGCTACCGAGCCAGAAAGGCTTGCAACCGGCTTTTCCAGTCAGCTTTTGGTTCATCACGAACCAGGCGGAAACCAAGATTTTCTGGAGGCTCGCCCACAGCACAGCCGCCAGAAAGCGGGTCACGAATGAAGCTTGAAAGATACGAGCGCAGTTTGCCTTGGGCAATATAAACACCACAATGATTTTGAGACTCTATCAGTGCACCTGATGCATCATGGCGATAACGCATATAGCAGCTAGACGTCCATTCCCAGATATTGCCGGACAGATCTGCAATGCCGAGAGAATTCACTCCAAAACTCCCAAGTTTTTTGGGGATGGGATCATATTCCTCGTCACGTGGCAACTCGCCTTTATCCAATCCATAGCGCCGTGCCTTGCTAGGCTGAGAGATAGAAGGATCACGATCGACACTATTGGGCAAGAGAGCATCATCATAATAACGTTCAGCAGCAAAAGACGCCCATTCCACATCGGTTGGCAAGCGCCAGACAAGGCCTGTTTTCTCAGATAACCAAGTTGCATAGGCATTGGCATCATCGTGGCTAACACCAGTAACCGGTATTGGCTCATACAATGGCTCAACTGTTCCATCTGCGCTGATATAAGCCTGCCATTGTGACTTGCAGGCACCGTCAGACACACAAGCTTCATAATCCTGCGCACTAACTTGATACTTCATCACGTGTAAGCGATTGGGAACATGTTTTTTCTCGATCGGGCCGTTAATAGGACGCCCCTCTCGCACATATTCACCAGGAACTCGATAGGTAAAGCTGCGTGGTTCAACCAGCACAGTCGGTACATCTATATCGATTGCAAAGGCGCGCATATGCTGAAGCAACAGGGTAAACAAAACCAGTGCCAAAAGAGAGAAGCCAACCAAGGCTTGCTTGATGAATGAGATTGTCTCGCCGGAAACCATCAGTGCATCTATTCTTACTCTACACAAAACCGATGGTGGCTTAACAGCTTAAATTGAGTTTGAAAATCACCTTAGAGCTGGAAAATCCATATACACACGAATAACAGGACAAATCACTGAAAAGAAAAAGCTTTTCGCATCTCCCATCATGCGCGCAAATTGTCGCACCCATTTAAAATCTGTGATTATACGTAAAAACCCTCGCAGATCAGATCTACGAGGGTCAAAACTCGGCAATGTCTGCCAATCACTCCTCAAGCATTTCCTTAATCTTGACTGCAAGCTGCTTGAGCGAAAATGGCTTGGGCAAGAAGCCGAATTCTTCATTCTCCGGCAGGTTCTTGCGGAAAGCTTCCTCCGCATAACCGGACATGAAGATCACACGGATATCCGGGCGTTTCTTGCGCAGCTCACCCAACATGGTCGGACCATCCATTTCCGGCATCACCACATCGGAGACAACAAGATCAACGCCTTCTTCGATCTCCTCGATCAATTCAAGCGCTTCCACTCCGGATCCAGCTTCATGAACCGTATAGCCACGTGAAGCCAAAGCCCGAGCAGCAAAGGCCCTGACCGCTTCTTCGTCTTCCACCAACAAGATCGTAGCACTACCAGTTAGATCCTCGACAGTTTCAGGTGCCGGAGGAGGCATATCCGCCTCGACCTCAATTTCCAGAACATCATCCTTGGCTTCTTCAACGAACCGCGGAAGGAAAATCCGGAAGGTCGTGCCCTGCCCCATTTCACTTTCGAGGAAAATGAAACCACCAGTCTGTTTAACGATGCCATAGACAGTAGACAGGCCAAGCCCGGTTCCTTTGCCAACATCTTTGGTCGAGAAAAATGGCTCGAAAATCTTTTCCCGAATTTCAGGAGGAATCCCGGTACCGCTGTCCAAAACTTCGAGTAGAACATAATCAGACGGCTGCAGAACCTTGTAAGGCATCTGACTGGCTTCTTCTTCGTTCAGATTCCGTGTCTGAATGGTGAGCTGGCCACCCTCTGGCATTGCGTCGCGAGCATTCACCGCCAGATTGACAATAACCTGCTCCAACTGGTTCAAGTCCGCCTTGACAGGCCAGAGATCACGTCCATGCACCACATCAAGCTCAACCTTTTCACCCAATAGACGGTCCAGCAAGATAGACAGGTTTGCCAGAACTTCGCTCAAAGACAGCGTCTGCGGGCGCAAGGTCTGGCGACGTGAGAAGGCTAGCAATTGCCGTACGAGCGAAGCTGCACGATTGGCATTTTGCTTGATATTCATGATGTCCTGGAAAGCCGGATCACTTGGACGATGACTTGCCAGCAACAGATCAGAGAATCCGATGATCGCGGTCAGAACATTGTTGAAATCGTGCGCAACACCACCGGCCAGCTGGCCGACAGCCTGCATCTTCTGGCTTTGAGTGAACTGGACTTCAAGAGCGCGTTGTTCGGTGGTCTCCAACGCATACACAATGACCTGCTCGTCATCCCCTTCGCTATCCTCAACACCAGATAGGAAGAAGCGAACAGTGCGCTCGGAATCATGGAATAACTCACTTTCCACCGGGGCAATGTGGCTTTTTCCACCAAGCGCTTCTTCGATGGCAGCTGCAAGCTCATCACGGTTTTTCTCCGCAACCATTTTCATCAGGGTAATACCCTGGCTAACTTCCACATCCGCAACTGCATCTGAGACAATTTCAGCGTCCTCAGCATCTTCAACGGTCACGTCATCAGCAGGAAAATCATCTGGTGGTACGTCATGGAACATACGTACAAATGGTGCATTGGTTCGCACCACCTTACCATCCCCGGTCAGAGCAGCAATCGCAATTGGTGTGTTGTTGAAGAAACGGGCGAAGCGAACCTCGGCCACACGTAGTTCCTCGGAAATTTCCTCTCCCGGACTACGATTAAGCACCAGAGTGCGAGAGGCACCAGATGTGCCATCAGAGGCAGTTGGCACACGATGCATCAGACGCACAGGCAAGCTCTGACCATTGCGTTTGACCAGATCAAGATCGATCATCTCGGTCTTGGCCATACCAGGATTGGCAACAGCCCCAGCAAGCAACGCAGTCCCATCCCCGGAGATCAGATCCTTCAGTACAAGGTCACGTGGCTCGAACTGAGCCAGATCATAGCCTAGCCAGTCCGCCAATGTGGCATTCATATAGATCACACGACCATCAGGCTCGGCAGAAAAGAAACCGGCAGGCGCATGATCCAGATAGTTGATGGCCAACTGCAATTCCTGAAAGATATTTTCCTGACGTTCACGATCACGGGTGATATCGCTGATTTGCCAAACGGCCAGCTGATCCTTCTTACCCTTCTCGTCCAGATCATCCATGACCTGAACCTTGACACGGAACCAGCGACCGGCATTGCCGCGTTCCTCTTCACTCGTTCGACCCGCAAGACCGCGCGAAAGACGAAACTCCTCCATCGCCGAACGACCTTCACGGGCGGCTTCGGAGAGACGATAGACAGCTTCAGCGGCATCCGGCTCTCCTGCAAAGGTCCGTTCTATTGATCGAACAGCTTCAGCAGCGGGCGCTTCCGTCAATTGCGCATAATACTGATTGGCATAGACAATATGCCCTTTGGAGCTACAAACCAGCACACCATCCTGCATGCTGTCAACAAACTGGCGCGTAAGGTGATGGGGAGCCTGCTTTTGACCGAGTTGAACCAACCCCACGGCCATACCCAACAGGGATAAGATACCAACTCCAGCCAGCAATCCCAAAAAAAGCAATTGCAATTTGCCGCCAGCTTCACCTTGATAAAAAGCCAATCCAACAGCTGCCAACACCAATATCAAAGCCAAGAAAATCAGCCATTTCACACTGCCAGACCGTTCACTTCGATCAATGATGGCCTGTGTTTCCGTATTCTGGCTCACATTTTCCCCCATTCAGGTCTTTCTGGCAGGCTTTCATCCGGCCAAATGTCAAAAGCAGCTAGCCACCCGAATCTAAAATTCGTCACATCGATCAGCGAGCACCGAACGAACTTTAGATTCAAAAGGGTGACCAGCAGATATATGTTTCCAGTGTGGTGGGATTGAAATAGGCAAACGAGCCTGCAGATAAATGATACCTATTTCAATTCCACCACACTAGCTATTTGTTGCGATTAGACCAGCTTGCCCGATTCTTCAATTTCATTATATAGCCGATCACTTCGGCGACTGCCTTATAATGTTCCTCAGGAATCTCGTCATCCACTTCTACAGTAGAGTATAGAGCGCGAGTCAAAGCCGGATTTTGCACGATTGGCACATCGGCCTCCTTGGCAACATCCCTGATCCGCAAGGCAACATCATCCACGCCTTTGGCAACGCACAGCGGCGCCCCCATTCCTTCATCATATTTCAGTGCCACGGAATAATGGGTCGGGTTGGTCAAAACAACAGAAGCATCAGGCACTGCTGCCATCATACGCCCCCGGCTACGTTCCATACGCAGCTGACGCAATTTGGCTTTGACGGTCGGATCACCTTCCTGTTGCTTGAACTCGTCCTTGATCTCCTTGATGGACATCTTCTGTTTTTCCATCCACTTATGCTTCTGGTAGAAGAAGTCGGCCACCGCAACAATGGTCATGATCGCGATCACTCCGGCAACAAGTTGCAGCGAAAGCTCGAGAACCAGCGGCAACAACATGGCCACATCAAGCTGAATCATCACATCCAGCTTGTCACGTTGCGGATAGAGAATGAGCACCAGGACGACACTCACTATGGCAAGCTTGATCAAGCCTTTGGTAAAGTTGATCAGGCTGTCTTTTGAAAACAGGCGTTTGAAGCCACCAAGAGGGCTGATCTTGGATAATTTGGGTGTAATTGGCTCGGTTGAAAAAACAAATTTGTGCTGAACCAGATTGCCAAACACCGCCATGGTCATCATGGCAAGCATGGGCAGAACCATCAGACCGAGCAAACTGTAGCTTATCTCGCTCCAAAGCCTCATCAGCATGCCACTTTCCAGATTAAGCTGATAGGAATGCTCAAAAAAGCCCTTCAAATGCGTGGATAGGCCAGTTACGATATAGCCTGAAAATAGAGCCAGCGCCAAACCTGTACCAATCATGGAGAACCAGGCAGAGACCTCCTGACTTTTGGCCACATCTCCTTTTTTATGAGCATCTTCCAACCTTTTTTGGGTGGGCTCTTCTGTTTTTTCCTCGTCGCTATTATCAGCCATATCAGCTCCGGATCAGACTCTCTGACCATTTTCTTTCCGCAATGTTCATGAGGCAATGAAGCGCCCCAGCACTTCTTCCAAGTGGCCCAGATACCACGTCATCAAAGTGGTACAGAGAATCATGAACAGCAGAAGGCCTATGCCAATGTTAGCAGGCATAGCGATGAAAAAAACCTGCAATTGAGGCATCAGACGCGACAGGAGACCAAGACCGAAATAGAACAAAAGCCCATAGACAATAAAGGGGGCCGCGATCTTGGTGCCGACAAGAAATGCACCGGCAACTGTCTCGGAAGCAAATTGTGCAATATCGCCGATAGGGGGCATTTCATTGACCGGGAACAATTCGTAGGAATCATACATTGCGGCAATCATCACATAGTGCAGATCGGTGACGAAAATCAGCGTCACTGCCAGCACGCTCATGAATGTCCCCAATGTAACCGTCTGCCCGCCCGTTGACATATCCGGTCCCATTGCAAAAGACAGCCCCAACTGAAACGCAATGGTGGTTGCTGCGATTTGCAAGGCAGATGTAACAAGTTTGATCGAAAGGCCAATCAGCAAGGCAACGACAATCTCCTTGCCCATTGCCGCCAATGCTCCATACAAGGTCGAGGGAACTTGGGCGAATTGTTCAGAAACCAATGGATACATCATGAGACTGGTTGTAAGAGCAATGGCCAAGCGAACTCTGACCGGCACGCCCCGTTCACTGAACGCAGGAAGCACCATGAAAAGCGTGCCGATCCGCGCAAAGATCAGCATGAAAATAAAGGCTGTTTGTGGAAGTATTTCAATCAGCATGAACAATGCCACCTACCAGATCAGGCGACCGCCTAACCCGTAACAGCTTTTTCCATCAAGAACCGCATATAAGTGCTGATCAGATCCCCGAGAAAGGGTAACCCTATCATCAAGGCCAGAAAGATGGAGATGATTTTTGGAACAAAGACCAACGTCATCTCCTGAATCTGGGTCAAGGCCTGAAAGAGGGCAATGACGACACCAACAACAAGGCCCACCACCATAATGGGGGCAGACATCTTGATCATCACCCATAAGCCTTCTCGAGCGATATCAAGCACTTCCGCTCCGGTCATCCGTAATCTCCCAATCTGCACCAGCTATCAGGCTTCCTATCACCAGATCAGGGTATCCCGTGATAGCTGACCAAAAGGAAATCCGGTCAGTGCCTAGATAGGCATCCGCATAATTTCTTCATAGGCAGAGATAACCCGATCACGAACTGAAACCATCGTTTCCAACGCCACTTCCGTCTCGGCCACAGCTGTCACGACATCAACAACATCCGCTTTGCCACTCACCATGTCTGTTGCGGTCTTCTCTGCCACCTGCCCTTTGTCCAGCACGCCCGAAACACCATCCTTGACCATTTGCGCAAAATCAGGCTGAGCATCAACGGCCTTCTCAAGGGTCTGGGTCGATTGTGTCTGATTCGTCAGTCTTTGGGCTAGATTATAGGCATTGCTTGCTGCCAGATTTGTCAAACTCATCGGTTCGCCCCGTCAAATTGCTCAAGTTGAGTTTCCCCTGATTATAGGGAAAGGCTGTCTTGTCTTCATTACACTTTGAGAATATCAAGCGTCTTCATCACCATTGTGCGCGTCGCGCTGATCACATTCAGGTTTGCTTGATAACTGCGCTGAGCTTCCTGCAAATCCACCGTTTCGACGAGAGAGTTGACGTTGGGAAGTTTCACATAGCCCTTCGCATCAGCCGCCGGATGTCCCGGATCGTAACGTGTGCGAAAGTCCGATTTGTCCGGCAGGATCCGTCCCATCTCAACAGTCTTTGCTCCCAATTCGCGATCAAAGTGAGATTTAAAGGATGGAATCTGCCGCCGGTAAGGATCCCCCCCCGGTTTACGGGAGGTGGAATTTGCGTTTGCAATATTCTCTGACACGATGCGCATACGACCGCTTTGCGCTTTCAGGCCCGAGGCTGCAATCATGATTGATTTTAGAAAATCCATATATCTGTCTCCTCGACCAGTTGCCAAAGGCAATCAGGACGCAAATAAATCAGCCGGGACGGCGAATAGCAGTTTTGATCAGTCCCATACCTTTGGAATAGAGTGTACTGACCGCCTGATAGTCCATCTGGTTCGCAGTGACCTTCATCATCTGCTCTTCAAGCACTACGGCATTCCCTTCTGGAGTGATCTCAAAACCATCAACCTTTTTGGAGTTGAAAGCATCTCGCACAATTGCCGATTTGCCTTGCAAATGATTGCCATGTGTCTGCGAGGTGGACAGCCCCTGTGCAGGCGCCATCTGCAAACGTTTTTTGGTCGAAAAAGCCGTAAGATCACGGGCGCGATAACTCGGCGTGTCGGCATTGGCAACATTCTCTGCCAAAACCCGCTGCCGTGTCTGATGCCAATGCATTTTGGAACGCAACATGGAAAACATTTTCAGATCACCAATTGCCATCCATTTGCTCCTTATCGCCCTGTCTACATCAAACGTGTGATTGCATCATTTTGATCATGCATTTCCTAACAGGGTAAATTTTGCCTACCAAATGGTTAACGAGTTATTAATTTGCCTTAATATTCTGTTAAACATAGGAAAAATAGGCAGTTTCAAAGTCTTCTGTTTGGGCGAACTGTTGCAAACTGCTGCAATAGACGAGCATTTTTCGCCCAAACAGGTACAATGAATACAACAAGAGATTCGCGATGGGTGCAGACTTGGCAATGAAACAGTCCTTGACCACTAAAGCGGATCACCAAAACACAACAGGCAAGAAGCAAACAGGAGCGATGGAATCATGAATGGGGATAGCGGATTGCTGGTTCAATTCTTACTGGCCCTTGGCGCGGTCTTGTTCCTGATCGTAGTCATTGCCTGGCTGCTCAAAAAGGTAAATCTTGTCTCTTCACGTGTCGGTCGACTGGGAGAGGATGCGCGGTTATCTGTCAGCGAAGCGGTGGCTGTGGATCACCGTCGCAAGCTCGTGCTGGTCAAACGCGACCATGTGGAGCATCTTATTCTGATCGGCGGGGAAAATGACCTGCTACTCGAGCACGCAATCCCGCCTCACGCACGCCCGCAACCCAAAGCCCCATCCCAAACACAGCCGCAAAAGGCAAAGCAAGCTCAACCAATCAGCAAAAGCTCTCAAGAGCAAGCAACCAAAGCTGCTGTTTCCGGTACCGATCAGGAAGTTTCAAAAAACAAACTCGGGTCCAAGGTAGAACGCTTGGCTAGCCCTGTCAGCGCTGCCATGTCTGCTCTGTCTTCAAAACCCGATAAGGCCGTCAAGGCAAAGCCGAGCAAATCTGGAGGGAGCAGCAGGTCCGAAATTCCTGGAAATGAGCTGAGCACTCCCCCTCTCTCTTCTCAGACGGCAAAAACGCCGGCACCAACGCCAGCGTCTGGTATGGAGCACAAAAATCCTCCGCAGACTACACAGTCCGATATAGTCGCCAACTGGCGCCCGGAAAGACCTCAACCCCGGCCAGCACATCCATCCACAGATACCATGCCGGTTGAGAAAATGGACATGCCTCACATACAGAAAGGCCCAATAGTCCCACCTCCAGCGCCAGTACCGGCACAGCCATCGCAGCAAGCTTCAATCCAGCCAGCCCCTGCGCCTCAAACAAAAGCGCCGCAACCGCCGCAGCACACTCAACCGTCAGAAAGCATTCAGGCACGGCCGGAACAGACTGAGAGTGAGAGAAAATCAGGCGACGAAGCAACCCAACAAAAGCCAAACGACGAGCAAGCACACGAAACCAACTATCAGGATGAAATCACCCGCCTGCTCGACGAATTGTCCAATGACAGCAATAAATCATGACTATTAGTAATTATGTTGCTGCCTATTTGGCAAACCAGCCACAGATCAAACCAGCTCTGAAACGCGCTGCCAGGGCCTTTGTTCTGACCTTTGTCATCATGTTGGGACTTTCGGCTGTTGCGGTCGCTCAGGAATTATCCATTGGCTTTGGCGATGAGATCACCGTGACCGAGCGCTCGGTTCAACTGGTGGCGCTGATCACCATTCTCTCACTCGCCCCGTCAATTCTGATCATGGTGACATCATTCACCCGTATCGTTGTGGTGCTCTCGCTTCTGCGCTCGGCCATCGGCTTGCAAACCGCACCACCCAATACTGTGATGGTCAGCCTCGCACTCTTTTTGACCGCCTTCATAATGGCGCCTACATTTGAAGAAGCTTACAATACAGGGATCGAACCTCTTGTCGCAGGAAGCATTGATGTCCCCGAGGCATTTGAGATCTCAGTCAAACCATTCCATGCTTTCATGCGTCAACATGTCAGAGAGCAAGATCTGGCTCTCTTCATGGATATGGCCAGAACCGAACCACCTGCAACACCAGAAGAAATCAGTCTTCGTGTCCTGATTCCAGCATTCATGATCAGTGAACTACGGCGCGCATTTGAAATCGGCTTTCTGATCTTCCTGCCGTTCATCATCATTGATCTTGTCGTGGCATCCATTCTGATGTCCATGGGCATGATGATGCTACCGCCAGTTGTAATTTCCCTGCCGTTCAAGCTGATCTTTTTCGTACTGGTTGACGGTTGGAACCTGATCACCGGATCACTGGTAAAAAGCTTCCTTGGAACATAACCCCAAAAACTCGGCAACAAAAAAGCCCAGGCAAAGAGCCTAGGCTTCATTGGGACCATTACCTTGTCCAGCTTGATCAGCAGGGGCTGTATCGGAGGCGGGCCGTGTCTGAGCATCATCACCCGCAGCCTCTGAGCTTTGAGCCGCATTTTCTGGCTTTTTCAAATAACGACTACGATATTCATCCAGAAAACGCTCCATGGTATCAATGCCGGCAATCTGTTGTGCAATCGCCTTGAATTGTGTGCCACCTCGCTCAATGGGCAAGCTCACAACATCAAAGGCACCCGCAACGGACGTCTTGGACATTTTCTGTGCAAATTTTTTGCGAAGACGATCAATTCCAAGTTGATCATCAGCCAATGAATAGGCAACCGCTGCCCGCAATACATTGGTCTGTTCCTGTTTGTCCAGATCGCTATTCCCTACCCAGCGATCTCCAAGCATCAGTTCGATCTGTTCGCCCGTCTCCTGCCAACGCTTGGCACGCCACAAGATATCTGCCTTCAATTGCTCAACATCCTGTCCGTCCAATGGTTTGAGAAGATCAAGAGCCAGTGTAACTTTATTGAGTTCAGCCAACGCCTTGGCTTCAACCAGACGGCGCTGACGCTCCAGTGAACGAGGCAATTGCGACTGGCGGGTTCGGCGCAATGAATCCAGCGCCAGATTGGGTTTGCTGTCCAAAAGATAGACCACGGCCAGATCAGCTGCAATCTGGGAACGGGCAGCTCCTTTGAGACGGTTTTCAACCTGATGGCTCAAAAGCTCTGCAGCACGGTCGAGCAAATCCACTTCAACCAGCTTGTCCGCCAAATGCCGTACCATTTCGTCACCCCGGCGCCCGACCGGGGTCATCTCACGAAAATCATAATAGAGTGACAAAGCCTTGATAGCTGGTAACTCATTGGCCTTGCCATCCAGGAAAAGAGATGTGAAGACCCCATTCATCTCATCCTGAAGCAAGCGAGAGACATCAGATGCAGCATCAGAACTGGCTGCAGCCTTGGAAGTCTCAAATGCATTACGATATTCTCCCTTCTCCACATAGAGATGAGCCAACGCACGCAGAGCTTCCAATTCAACATCGTCACCACGCCAGATCGTAGTCAAACCTGCAAGTTCATCAATTGCCTTCTCATTATCAATCTCATTGTTCTGATAGCTAAGCTTCACATCCTGCAGCCAAGCATCATTCGCGATAGGTAGATATTTTGTGTCAATCGCTGCTCGGAACGCATCATGCGCCTCACTTGTCTGATTACGTGCCACAGCAATCTTACCACGTAGAAGATTATAGCGAGCAATGCCTTCCTGATCGAGATAAGCTGGATTCACTTCTGCCAGTTCTGCCGTCGCCTTCGTGAATTGCTGATCCAGCACAGAAACCTCTACACTATCCAGCAACAGCATTTGCCGAACCTTATCACTATAGTCACCAGCGACGGAAAGAGCTCTCGGCAACGCCTCCTCTGCTTCACGCCAGCGGCCACTTCTCGCCGCTGCCAACGCCAGCCACACCGAAGCATCGGGATCAGACTCGAACTCGGGGTGGTTCAGACGTCGAAAAGCCTCATCAGGCCGCCCCGCAAAGACTTCCGTTGCAGCGAACAAAGTACGAAATCCCTTGCCACGTGCAAATTCCGGTGCAGATTTTTCCATGATTTGGAGATGCCCGAGTGCTTCAAAAGCGTAGCCATTTGCAACAAGCAATTTCGATAATGCAAGTTCGGTCTGTACCGCCATCAAATCATCAAACTTACTGAGCTTACGTTCCAGACCCTGTCTCTGCTTGGAAAAAATAACAGGTGTCTTTGCCTGCAATTCCTTCAGTCCAAGAAAGGTTTCCCGAATTGCACTATCGGTATCAACCAGCCCCGACAAATCCGCCTTTTTATTGGCACCTACCGATGACAGGGTCAAACCACGATTTGAGCTGATATAGACAAAGTCTTCATCACGCAAAACCTGCAAATCATCGATATGTTCGGTAAGAGCAATGCCATGAGCAGAAACAAGTGTCGAAAAATCAACAAGACGTTGAACCTTTACAAACCCGCGCGCTGGTCCGAAGCCAGTAACAACATGCAAGATCTCACCGGATCCAGGATCACGCATACGAATGATCCTGCCAGCAGATTCAAAATGTACTCGCATGGCTGCACGCCCACCACTGATTTCAGTTCGGGCCAAATGCAATGGTTTGGTCGGTTCGACAACAAGATCACCAATCGTCAGCAGCCAGCCATACCCTTCGGTAGAGAAAGTCGTCAAACGGGGATTCTTCAGCGGAATACGCAAAATGGCAGAATCTCCGGACCGCCATACCTCTACATCGTCCGCAATAGGTTGCAATTGAGCCCGAACATTGGAAACATCAAGTTCCAGAATTGTATCGAAAACAGCCCAAATCACGCCGTTCTTCTTGAAGACGGCAGCAGCAGTTGGTGCGGAAAAGGGAAAATACAGCCGAACAGATCGGCCAAATGTCTTGGTCTCAACAAGAAGACTTTGAGAGGATAGATCGGCCCCACCTCCCTTCATACGCTCTGCATTGCCATGGCTGGCATTGCCAGACTGCTGACCGATAATCTGTTGCTGCCCAGATTGGCTATCAGCGGAAGCAGCTGCATTCGGCATAGCTGGAGATGCTGGCTTGGTCACATCCAATGCCGCAGGTGGAAGCGTTGGAGCAGCAGTTTCACCGGCGGGCCGCATTCTTGCAGGCTCAACCTGCTGGTCAGGCAAAAACAGCTCCGATTTCGCTGTTTCCCCATTTGGTCCTGGCCCCAAAACAAGCCCTGAACTCGGCTCGCTTTTGGCAACAGCTTGTCCCAAACCGTTCAGGTCTTGTGGCTGGTTTGGATCCGGCATACCCTTGGCAACCAATATGCCGGTATCTCCATCCTTTGAAACGGCCCGGGTAATATAGTCTTCCGATCTGGCGGTATCAAACAGAGCCCTGTCGCCAGTCACATCAACAATATAAGTATTCCCTTCGCGAAATGCCCTGACATCGGCACCACCTGCTACAGTCAATACAAAGCGGGATTTACCACCATCTTTTTCCAATCTCATATCCCGAATAAGACGCGGTAATGATGCACGCACCTTGGATAAATCAATATCAGTTTTGTGATTGAAGAAAAGGCTGACTTCTTCTCCTTTACGCTCAAATGTGGAGTCGAACGGAATGTTCCAGCCAAACACAATTCGCGAAAATGTCGGATGATCACCAATTCGGATATCCAACTCAGGCTGAATACGCGATCCTGTATCCGCTTGCTCCAGCGAGCGGGCCAGCCGCAATGCCTCCTCCGCACGTTTGGCAAGCTCAGCAACAACATCTGCCGGTAAAGCCGGCGGAAGCCCCTGCCAATCCTTAGGCAGAAAATCGACAAACAATTGCTCACCTGCTTCCATCGTATTGATGCGAACATCTTCCTTGAAAGCAATACGGATACCTTTACCGTCCGGATCAAGACGAGCTATGGAGATGTAATCAGATAGAATACGTGGCAGTGCCGTCACACTACTGGATGAAAGGCGTTCGGAAAATCGGACAACGAAGATGGAATTGTCTTGCTTGATGGAGAATTCCGGCAGCAGGTTTCGACCAACCACCTTCAGAATGACACGACCAAAGCCGTCTTCCTTGGTGGCAATAACTTTTAATTCGCTGACTTCAGAGACCTGTTCTACAGGGAGTGTGGAAGAAGCATTCTGCGCATGAGAATGGAAAGCCCCCATCCCGAGAACAATGGTAATCCCCGCGCCAACCATTTTCAGGTTACGCCCCCATCGCTTCAGAGCGGGTTTTGACCGCTTGATATCCAATATATGTATCAGCTGCAAGCTCTTCAATTTATGGGGCATTCCATCCCTCTCCAGCCCGAAAACAATTGACAATTTGCCAATTTCAAGCCTGTCACTCCATCTTCATTTCATCCAGTCTAAAGTGAAAAGCTTTCGAGCTGTTTACCGCCAATACTAATTTCCAATTTTTGGCAGACTATCCAACTGCGTATTCTTAACCTGTTCTTCCAGGCTCTTGCCTCTTGCGATAGCCAGGCTAAGTGATCCCGCAGAAGCCGCATTCATCTGTCCAAGGATTGCAGCAACTTTGCGCGGTTTCATGATCTTGACGATATCAAGCAAAACATCTTGATCCAAAACCTCGAAAATCTTGGCGGCCTGTTTGGCCTTCATGCTTTGATACATGGCCACCAGCTTTCCAAGATCCTCCTGTTGCTGCTGATCACGTTTGCGGGTTGCAAGGCGGATCGAGTTTTCGAGTTTTTTCAACTCCTCCACGCGCTCCTCCAGTCGTTTTTCCGCAGCTTTCAGCAGAGCGTCTCGCATTTCAAGCTCTTGTTCACGCTTACCCAATTCATCGCGGCGTTTTGCAAGGCGTTCAAGAATTGCGAGCTCAGACCGGGAGCTTCCACCGGGATCCACTCTCATACCTTCAACAAGGGCAGGTGGTTCCTGGTTCTCCGATTTGGCATCCGCAGTCTCGGCGGGAGTTTTCTCAGCCCCCGCATCCGAACCAGCCTCAGCTTTGGCCTCAGCATCAGGCGCCTCTTGCGCCACAGCAGGACTACTGGAAGAGAGAACTTCGCCATAATTGGCAATGATGTGCGTCGCTTTGATGAAAAACAGTCCCCCAACCGCAACTAACAAAACGGGTAAAAGACGAATATGACTCATGCCGCTACTCCCCTTCGCTGACGAATGGCCATGAGTCGCTCAGATGTCGCCGCAGCAACATCTTTCAAACGACGTGGAGCCACTCCATTGTCAACCATTGGTGCCTCTGCCGGGATATCAAGATCGCCATATCCTGCAATATTCCGTCCATGCGTATGGTGAGCATAGTCACGTTCGGATCCGTAATATTCGGCAGCACTTGGATTTGTCATAGGTCGCATACCGCGAGGTTCAGGAGGCAGCATGCCGGCCTGAGGCATGGATTGAGCAACTGGCATCTGCGCAGGTGCAGGCGCTGGTGCGGGAGCTGGGTTTCGAACGGCTTCGGAAATCTGAACAAGGCGACCAACAACGCCATCTCCCTGACTAACATAATATTGCAGTTCGGAAGAAAGGCGCTCAGCTTCCATCAAACGATGTGCCAAGGTTTTGTCGGCTTCGCCAGCGGTAGCCTTCAACCCCAAAATCGCACGCTCGGCAATTTCGGTCGCGGTAATCAATTCAGCAATGGTTGCCCGTAGGGCTTCCTCATCATTGCGCAAGCGCTTTAGGCGGCGGTTCAGGGTAACACAATAACCTATGGTCAAAACCAGCAGGAATGCTACCAACAATTCGATCATCAATCCTACAGACATTTACTCACCCTTCCCGGATCCGCCTTCTACAGCCTTTTCAAAAGCAGCTAGCGTCATTTTTGGTTTTGTCAGCTTGCTTGTGACCTGAACCGAAATATTGCCCTCATGTTGTCCCATAAGGCCCTCGGTCAGCAACACATCCCCACAGCGAACTCTCACCGGATCTTCTGGCCCGGTATCAAGCAACAAAGTCTGGCCCACATCCAGCTTCATCACGTCATTGAGCGACATTTCCCGATCAAACAAAAGAGCATCCAGTTCAACATCAGAGGAGAAGACCTCAGTTGCCAAATGGCCTTCCCAGATAGGATCCCGCCCAAATTTCTCACCCATGAACATTTGCAAAAGCAGATCACGAATGGGTTCGATGGTGGCATAGGGCAGCATGATCTCGATCTTGCCACCACGGTCTTCCATATCAATGCGCAGTTCCACAAGTATGGCCGCGTTGGCCGGACGGGAGATCGCTGCAAATCGTGGATTTGTTTCAAGTCGTTCCAGAGAAAAATTCACCGGAGAAAGCGGCGCAAATGCAGCCTCGGCATCTTCCAGTACGATTTCAATCATCTGCCGAACCAGGTTCAGCTCGATAGTGGTATAAGGCCGCCCTTCGACACGAATGGCTGATGTACCACGCCCTCCGCCCAACAGAACATCAATGATAGAATAGATCAGGCTGGAATCAACGGTAATCAGACCTAGATTGTCCCATTCCTCAGCTTTGAAGACAGTCAATATGGCTGGAAGAGGGATGGAATTGAGATAATCCCCGAAACGAACAGACGTAATGGAGTCCAATGAGACTTCAACATTGTCTGATGTGAAATTGCGCAGGGAAGTCGTGGTCATCCGCACCAGGCGATCAAACACAATCTCCAACATTGGCAGACGTTCATAGGATACGATGGCGGAATCGATCAACGCCCGAACACCAGAGCGATCAGACGCAAAGCCATCATCCAGACTGAAGCCTAGAAGATTATCAATTTCTTCCTGATTGAGAACTCGATCAGCACCGCGAGAGGCTTCACCTTCACCCTCGGCAGGCTCATCAATCATGGCCGCCCATTGCGCAGCCATCTCATCAGCGTTACCGGCACCTTGCTCTTCAAGAGCAGCGCCCCAGTCCGCCATCAGATCTACGCCTTCTTCTTCGTCAGCCATCTCACACCCAACCAGTTCAAATTTACTGGATCAGAATTTCTTTGAACAAGATATCATTCACTTTGACCGGATATACCGCATCATTGATCCGTTTCTGCAGTTCCCGCTTCAAGCGAAACAAACCGGCAGATCCTTCCAGATCCGAAGTGCGCAATTCGCGCAGGTAAACCTGAAATGCATCCAGAACGCGCGGCAAGAACGGCTCAATCTTTGCAGCCTGCTCTTCACTCACCAATTCCAAGGTCGCCTTGATACGTAAATACTGAGCCCTTTTGTTCTTGGAACTCAGATTGACCGTCATCTCCGGCAAATCAAGAAAATAAGCTTTTGCTTCGGGCTCTGCATCCGGGTCATTCTCAGGCTCCACCACCTCCGTAGCGGGCTCGTTGAAAAACATAAAATATGCACCAGCTCCGCCGCCAATCAGCAAGACCAAAACAGCAGCAATAATGATGATCAGCTTTTTCTTGCCACCACCTTGCTGTTCCTCTTCACCTTCGGCCTCTTCGCCTTCTACATTTTCGCCGTCTTCAGCCATCAAACTTCCGCATTTTTACGAATCGTAAAACTTGGTTAATCACTCTTAATAAATACCGCGCAAATGGTTAACAAAACCTTTCCAAACCTTAACCACACAAACTAGGCAAACTTTTCCCACGTGGTATTTTCAGCCTGCCATTTTTGCCTCATACCCATATCCACATCTCAAGCGATCATTGAAATATATAGATAATTCGGACTGGCACGCTTTATGCTTAATAAATCCTCAAGACGCCTGCTGGGGAGCACCGGCGTCATGACACGGGAGCAAAGTGGTTAACGCTCATGGAGAATTCGCAACTTATAGGTCTGTCCAGACAGATGGTCTTGCGCCGCAAGATGGATGTGATCGCCAACAATCTGGCAAACATCAATACAGCTGGCTACAAGTCCGACAATCTCTTGTTCGAAGAATATGTCATGCCCACTGCACGCATGAATGAATTCCGCTCACTGGACAAGAAACTATCATACGTGATCGATGATACGATCACCCATAGATTCACGCCAGGCAATATTCGTGAAACCGGCAATCCGGTGAATATGGCCCTCAACGATGACGATTCCTGGTTTGTCATCCAGTCTCCGAATGGAGAGCGATACACACGCAATGGTGAATTCGACATCAATGCTGAAGGGCAACTGGTAACCACTGATGGGTATCCGGTTCTCGGGCAGGATGGCCCCATCACCTTTACCAATGAAGACAGCAATATCAATATTTCCCGCGATGGCATCATCAATACTGAACGCGGAGACATTGCCCAGATAAGAGTTGTAACCTTCGAAGATCAAAAAGGCATGATCAAAGAAGGGTTTTCTCTCTTCAAGCACAACAACCCGCAACCCGTTGAAACACCCAATATCATGTCGGGCATGGTGGAAAGCTCCAATGTCAAAGGCGTCGTCGAAATTTCTCGGATGATCGAAGTCACACGGGCCTATGCTTCCCTCGCAAAAGCACAGAAAAGTACAAATGATCTGCGCCAAAGCGCAATTGAAAAACTCGGCAAACTCAGCGCCTAAGCTGAAGCAATAAGAAAGGTTCGGAACAATGAGAGCTCTTTACATCGCTTCAACCGGCATGTTGGCGCAGGAACGCAATGTCGAAGTGATTTCCAACAATGTCGCAAACATGCGCACAACTGGCTTCAAACGCCAGCGTGCAGAATTTCAGGATCTGCTATATCAGGATTTACGTCGATCCGGCTCCACAACCTCTACTGCAGGCACCGCTGCTCCCGTCGGCATCCAGATCGGCTCCGGCGTTCGTCTGGCTGCAACAGCACGCGTCATGAGCCAGGGCTCAGTAGAAAATACCGGCAAGGAGCTTGATATCGCCATACGTGGAGAAGGTTTCTTCCAGATCCAGACCCCCGACGGTCGCACCGCCTATACTCGCGACGGCTCTTTTGAAATCAATGCTCAGGGCCAATTGGTAACCGTAGAAGGCTATCAGGTCGTTCCCGGGATTACATTCCCACAAAATGCCAAGAACATCTCCATCAATCAGGAGGGAGAAATTCAGGTTCAGGTAGGCAATGCTACCGGACAAACCATACTGGGACAGTTAACTCTCGCCCGTTTTGTCAACAAGGCAGGCCTGGAAGCAAATGGCGATAATCTGTTTCTGGAAACGGCTGCCAGTGGCCCTGCTCAGGTATCCACCCCCGGCAGCCCTGGCTACGGAACCATGCTGCAGAACCACTTGGAAATGGCCAACGTAAACTCCGTTGCCGAAATCTCGGACCTGATCGCAGCTCAACGCGCCTACGAGATGAACAGCCGCATCATCAAAGCAGCGGACGAAATGCTCTCCGCAACATCCAATCTGAGATAGAGGCTTGAGTGATATGAAACTGATCAAATTCCTCTCAATCTCGGTTTTGGCAATTGGCTTGTCCACCTCTTCGGGCTGGACCGCAGCCAAGCTTCGGGCCAATATCGAAGTAACTGGTAGCCTCGTAACACTCAACGACTTGTTTGAGGACGCTGGAAAATCAGGCAATCGCGCGGTCTTTCGCGCCCCTTCCATTGGCCAAACAGGTACCATCCGTGCGGAACGGGTAATTCTTGCCGCCCGCCAAGCCGGTCTTGGCGCGATCGACCAGAACAACGTCTCCGTTGTCCGCGTCCACCACACCTCGCAGCGCGTGACAGAACAGCAAGTCACCAAGGACCTCCTGGCACGTCTGCGCAACCAGGGATATGTCTCCTCATCCGGAGATGTTGAAGTCATTTTGAATCAATCCATTCCGGATCAACATGCAGCCATAGATGCCCTGCCTGCATATGAGATTCGCAACTTACGCTTTGATCGTACCAGTGGCCGTTTCTCAGGTCGGATATTGGTTGGCGGGAGACAGGATTTACGACCAATCCGCTTCACAGGGCAGGCTACCGAGACAATTATGGTTCCCATGACGACCCGCGCCCTTGCTCGAGGCGAGATCATTGCAGCCGAAGATATTTCCCTGACCCCAATGCCAAAACGTCGGGCACGCAATGCAGATATGGCACAACTGGATCAACTGATCGGCAAAGCAGCTCGACAGAATATACGCCAGGGATCCATAGCCACCCGAGCCATGTTCAAAATTCCCGAAATAGTCAATCGCTCAGATATCGTTACCATCCTGTTCAAGGCGGGCAAACTGACTCTGACCATGCACGGCACAGCGCTCAGCCCAGGCGCAAAAGGTGACGTGATTTCAGTACAAAACGATCAAACCAACCGCATCATCCGAGCTCGCATCAAGGAACCAGGTTTGGTTCAGGTCGACAGCCCACAAACTACATTGGCCTCGTTGAAGGAGCCACAATCATGAATTCGATTACTCGCACACTCCTTCTCTGCATGACCGCCGCAACCTTAAGCGCCTGCGGCGCTGGTGATCGTTTGAAGAATATAGGCAAGGCTCCATCCCTTTCTGCAATCGAAAATCCAACGGCGCAGAAAGGCTATCGCCCTGTTCAAATGCCAATGCCGGCCCAGACAACCAAGGCAAGCTATAGCCCCAACTCCTTGTGGCAAAACGGATCCCGTGCCTTTTTCAAAGATCAACGTGCCAATCAGATCGGTGATCTGCTTACTGTCGAGGTAAAAATCACTGACAAGGCGAAAATTGGCAACACCACAAAACGCAGCAGAAACAACAAGGATAACCTTGGCTTGGGTGGAAGCTTGGGGGCACATGCCTGGAGCAATTTCATCCCTCGTGAAATCACTGGTAACGGCGATCCGACCAATATTGCCGCAGCTACCTCCGCCTCTGCCTCCGAAGGTAGCGGTGAGGTGGATCGCTCCGAAGACATCACGACAACCGTAGCAGCAGTCGTTCTGCAAGTTTTGCCAAATGGCAATTTGGTCATCGAAGGGCGTCAGGAAATCCGTGTCAATTTCGAAGTGCGTGAACTTCTTGTTGCAGGCATCGTAAGACCCGCGGATATCTCCGCCAATAACACGATCACATCGGACAAGATCGCAGAAGCACGTATTGCCTATGGTGGCCGCGGCCAGATCACCGATGTGCAACAACCGCGCTATGGCCAGCAGGTCCTTGACGTCTTGCTACCATTCTAAGGCAAAGCGAAACGAAGCCTGAAGCAGGCGGGTTCAACGTTACGACCCGCCTCCCCAAAAGAACAAACTCCAAGAGGCTCAAACCGTAGACGTCTCCATCTCCTGATTTAAGCATGGATAACCACCCATCGCTTAACACTCGGCGAACGCTCCCCTTTTGTTCGTCGAGCCGGGCCATGCTCCCAAATTTGGCCCACACTGCCAATCTGCTCCCCGTTGATTGGACCACAAAGAAAGGGCGCAAATCCTGCTCCCGGATTTGCGCCCTTTCTTTATTTCTTCGCGCGGTCAAAAGTGGGCCGACCCAAACTTAATCGCCGTTCCAGACACCCGGTCCGGACGACAGCGATCAGTCGTCTCGATACACTTTTTCCCGCCGCTCATGCCGCTCCTGCGCCTCGATAGACAAGGTCGCAGTTGGACGAGCGTCCAAACGTTTGAGAGAAATTGGCTCACCGGTATCTTCACAATATCCGTAAGAGCCATCCTCAATCCGTTTCAAAGCAGCATCAATCTTGGAAATAAGCTTGCGTTGGCGATCTCGCGCACGCAACTCAATCGCCCGATCCGTTTCAGAGGATGCGCGATCCACCAAATCCGGATGGTTGGTATTTTCGTTCTGAAGGTGTTGCAATGTCTCACGGCTTTCCCGCAAAATATCGTCACGCCAGCGATGAAGCTTGCGCTTAAAATACTCTACCTGCCGTTCGTTCATGAAGGGCTCACCTTCCGAGGGACGATAGTTATCATCGATCTCGACAGACATGGGTTACCCCTATTTCTTTTAAAGACGCAGACTATATAGAGCCTGATCGCTTCACAAACAATACAATCTATAAAAAATGCCTGTATGAGACTAGAAATTCAGTAAATTATACGAAATATTGCGTAACCAAGCGGAAAAAGCGCTGCAATTTCCTTATTGTTGATGAGCCAGTTTGGCAAGCTCCACTTGCGCCCGCAACTCAATTTCGGCCAGCACAGCGTCGATTCGTTCATCACCGGAGCTTTCAATCTGAGCGGAAAGCCCTTCCAATTGATGCAATACATGCGCTGGCAAAGTTCCACCCAGCAAGCCAAGTCGCAGATCATCCAGCAAGTCAAGCATCTTGTTGCCACGCCGGACTGCTTTACGACGACGTCCGGTCAAAGCGTCATCGACCGACTGCAATGCCAGTAAGGCACTCACATCCTGAACAGAACTCGTCTGACTGGTTGGTGCAGTCGACCCTGCGCCTGAACTCTCAGTCGGAACCCTGAAAGAACTGCCACTGGCGGAGCTGCGCTTGGCTCCCCTGTTACCAGAAACACCATTTGGTCCAGTTGGCCCATTAATACGCATCTTGCACCCTTTCCCATCAAAAGCAGTCGCAGATCTCATTCTTCCGACATCAGGCACGGCTCTTGGCTTCCTTAAGGAAAAGATTAACTTATTCGGTTAACAGGGCGTTAATATACCCGGCAAAATCTACCTGCCGAGTAAAAAAACGTCTTGAGAAAAGTTCGTCTAAAATCAGTAAAAAGAATATTAATCAATAAGATAATGAAAATTCATACAACGAGTACTCATTGGCACAGGAATTGCAATTTGATATCCGAGTAGTGCAACGATGCACTGATAGTACCCTTGGTATTTACAAAGGTTAATGGACATGTTCCAAAAGTTCCTATCCTTGTTTGCAGCAACGATCATCGCAACCAGCCAGATCGTTCTGACGGCAGCACCATCCATTGCCGCCTCTCGCATCAAGGATATCGCCAACTTCGAGGGCATTCGTGACAACCAATTGATTGGCTACGGTCTCGTGGTGGGTTTGAACGGCACTGGTGACAGTCTCAACAGCGCCCCTTTCACCAAGCAAAGCTTGCAAGCCATGTTGGAACGCATGGGTGTGAATACCACTGGCGCCAATCTGAATACAAAAAATGTCGCTGCAGTGATGGTGACTTCCAATTTACCGGCTTTTACTGTTCAGGGTTCACGCATTGACGTCAATATCAGTGCTCTTGGCGACGCCAAAAGCCTACAAGGCGGCACCTTGCTTGTAACGCCATTGATGGGCGCAGACGGAGAAGCTTACGCAATTGCCCAAGGCCCTATTGCTATTGGAGGCTTTGCCGCAGAAGGCGAGGCCGCCAAGATCGTCCAGGGCGTACCGACTTCTGGCCGGATTGCCAACGGAGCTCTTGTGGAACGTGAATTGCCGTTCAAGCTGGCGTCCATGTCCAGCCTACGCCTCTCCTTACGTAATCCTGATCTGACAACAGCACGTCGCATGGCACAAAGCATCAACGATCTGATTGGAGAACCTGTAGCCGAACCTTTGAATCCGACGGGCGTCCGGTTGACACTCCCTCGCAATTTCAATGGTAACATAGTTGATCTCCTGACTGACATCGAACAATTGACCGTCGAACCGGACCTCCCAGCCAAAATCATTATTGATGAGACAACCGGAATCATTGTTATGGGACAAGAGGTTCGAGTCAGCACCGTCGCCATTGCACAGGGCAACCTGACAATCACTGTCGCTGAAACCCCACAGGTTTCTCAACCGAACCCTTTGGCGAACGGCCAGACGACAACAGTACCGCGCACCAACGTTGACGTTTCTACCGGCGAAGACCAGAAATTGGCATTACTGGAAGGCAGCGTACCCCTACGCGAACTGGTGGGCGGTCTCAACGCATTGGGTGTTGGGCCACGTGATATGATTTCCATTCTCCAGGCCATCAAAGCCGCAGGCGCGCTGCAAGCAGAAATCGAGGTGATGTAATGACCACTCTAGCAGCCTCCCCTTTTTCTCTAGGCCTCGGCCAACAATCACAAGCGCTCACTCCCAAAGAAAAGGCCCGCCAGGTCGCAGAACAATTCGAAGGCATTTTCATCAATCAGATGCTGTCTGGTATGTTTGAAGGAATTGGTGATGAAGATGCATTTAACGGAGGCTTTGCCGAAGAAACCTATCGAGGCCTGATGACAGAAACCTATGCCGATACCATCGCCAAATCCGGCGGTATAGGCCTTGCCGACAACATCATGCGCGAACTGATTGGCTTGCAAGAAATCGAGAAATAAGATGACCAATAATCCTTCCAACACTGCTGACCAGATCATCAATCCTGTCACTCAGGCCGCCAGCCTCGCCAAGGCTCCCATTGCTGAAAAAGAAGATGTGCGCCGCATCGTTACTGCCCTTGAACGCATCATTGATGCTTTGGATGACATTTTGGCGGAAGAATGCGCTTTGTTGCGCGAGGGAAAGTTGCAAGAAGCCACCGAGTTGGTGGAAACCAAGAACCAACTTGCCATTCAGTATATGCTACTGCAAAAAACCATAGTGAATAATGCTGGATTGGTCCGCGATCTTTCTCCACAAGACGCCGAAGAGCTGCAACGTCGCCATTTTCTGTTCCAAAATACCCTGCGCACCAACCTTGCAGTTGTTGCAACAGCACGAGAAGTCGCATCCGAGCTGGTACAAAATGTTAACAAAGACGTTCAACAGGCCGGTACCACAAACACTTATGGACAAAATGGACAGGTACCTAGCGCTCCAGTACAAAAACACGGCATCGCCGTCGACAAAGCCTTCTAAAACCAATAAAATCATGTCCAAGCAACAATATCTGATTTTTCTGGATCGCGATGGCACCTTGATCCATCACATACCCTATCTTTGTGATCCAGAACATGTCCAACTGCTTCCCGGCGTAAAACATGGCTTGAAACAACTTAAGGCTGCAGGACACTTGTTGTTCCTTCACACCAATCAATCAGGTGTCGGCAGAGGGTATTTCCCACTACAAAAAGCCGTCGAGTGCAACAACAAGATGCTCAAGTTGCTTGATGATGAAATACCACTTTTTGAAGAAATATGTATTGCCCCTGAGCATCCCGACAAGCCGCAAATCTATCGAAAGCCATCTCCTAAATTCGCTCTGGAAATGTGTAAGAAATATTCCGTATTGCCAGATCGGGTCATCTATGTCGGGGACACACCATCAGATCTGTTAGCCGCAAAAAATGCCGGTGGAACTGCTGTTGGTGTCAATACTGGCGATGGGCCATTGCGGGACAAACTGAGGCAACAAGGTCTGGACAAAATCTTCACCGTCTTTGACAGCTTTGAAGAAGCGGTTCATTATCTGCTTTCAAACACGTAGCAGACCATATCAAGACAAAGCACCTTCTCCCTGCCGCGTAATCCGATGAACTCTGGCAGACATCAGACTCCCATGAAAAGCATTCCTCTTTTGGTACTAGCTGGAGGCTTCGGCACCCGCTTGCAATCTGTTGTCAATGACGTCCCCAAGCCTTTAGCACCAGTTCATGGGAAGCCTTTTCTGGATTTTTTATTGGAAAATTGGCTCGAAGCTGGAATAGTGCATTTCGCCTTTCTTCTGCACCACAAAGCAAAATCGGTAAAAGTCCATCTGAACCAGACTTTCGCCCAACCTCAGTTCAAACATTGCCAGTATCAAACAATAGTCGAGCCTGTGCCTTTGGGTACTGGTGGGGCAATTGCTCATGCATTGAGAGAAATGCAATATGAGGGAGATTTCATAGCTGTAAATGCAGATACCTGGCTCCCTGATGGCATGCAGAAAATGATAGAAGCTCAAGCCCCATCAATGGCCACAACCCATGTTGCCAATTGCAATCGATATGGCAAAGTCATCAGCCAAAACAGTGTCATCACCGCTTTTGAAGAAAAAAAATCGCAAGCTGAGTCGGGATGGATCAATGCCGGCCTCTATCGTCTCAACAGCCAACTATTGGAAAATTGGACTGAGGGAGCAATGTCGCTCGAGGCAACTATTTTACCAAATCTGGTGAAATCGGGCAAAATGCAGGCTGTTCAATGCGATTGTGACTTCATCGACATTGGCGTTCCCGAGGATTATGAGTATTTTCAGGAAATGATCGCAGCTCAAGGACAGTGACAAGTGACACTTGAAAAATACCAGATCAATCAAAAGGCAACCTTGAGAGAAACGCTTCGCAAGATTGAAGCCAATCACGAAGGCTGCATCTTGGTGACTGACGACACAGAGCGCGTTGTCGCAATTGCTACCGATGGCGATATTCGGCGAAAATTACTAGAAGACATGTCTCTGGACGATCCGATCATGCAATGTGCCAACAGCGATTTCATGGCGGCAGACAGCAAGACCCCTCGCGAACTTTTACTCAAGCAATTGGATCAGAAAATTCGTCTTATTCCTGTACTGGATGAAAACGGTAGGCTGGTACAGGTTGTTACCAAGAAACAAATGCCGATCCAGATTGAGGAACCCGTCTATGCCCGTGCCCGCGCTCCGGTACGCATCAGTTTTGGTGGAGGCGGCTCGGACCTCACGCATTTCTTCTCCGACCACAAAGGCGCGGTGATCAACAGCACCATCTCATCCTATTGCCACGCCACTTTGCGCAAGCGCACCGATTTAAAGGTGATCATCTCCTCTTTGGATCTGAATGAAGCATTGGAAGCAGATAGCTTGCAGGACGCATTTGCTCATTCAGGCAAGTTCGATCTGATCCTCGCTCTTTTGCGCACCATTCAACCTGCCTTTGGGTTCGAGCTGTTCATCAACAGCGATTTCCCACTCAAATCTGGACTGGGAGGATCTTCCGCTGTCTCAGCTTCCATTCTTGGGTGCTTCAATCAATTCCGACAGGATCGCTGGGATCGACATGAACTGGCTGAACTGGCTTTCCAAGCAGAACGATTGTATCTGGATATCGCAGGCGGATGGCAGGACCAGTATGCCACAGTGTTTGGGGGCTTCAATTTCATGGAATTCGGGATGGATCAAACCGTGGTCAATCCCCTGCGCATCAGCAACGACATTCTCCTCGAGCTGGAAGAAAGCTTGATACTATGCAACACTGGAATTGCTCATGAATCCGGCGAAATCCATAATGATCAGCGCAAAACAATGCTCAATGCCGAAATCCGTGCATTGGTCAGTCGCTCTGTACAAATAACCTACCAATTACGCAATGATCTCTTGCGTGGTCGCCTACTGCAATTTGGTCAATGTCTACATGAATTGTGGGAAATCAAACGTCAGCTGAGTGGAAAAATCAGTAATGACGAACTGGATAATATCTATCAGGCCGCCCTTGATCTTGGCGCTATTGGAGGCAAGATTTTGGGAGCAGGTGGTGGTGGTTTCTTCCTTTTCTATGTGCCGCCGTTTAAGAAACATCGCCTGATGACTGGTCTTCAGAAAATGGGCCTCACATCGCTGCCTTTCAGATTTGAGGCAGAAGGCCTCCATGCCTGGACCATCCGGGAACGCAAGCAATCATTGGAAAATTAGAATGGCCTTACAGATTGGCAACTTTACCATCGGCGAAGGCCGAGCCTTTATCATTGCCGAAATCGGCAACAACCATAATGGTTCCTATGATCTTGCTATCGAACTGATAGATCAAGCTATTCAGGCGGGGGCAGATTGCGTCAAGTTCCAAATGCGCCACCTTGCTCAAGTCTATCGCGAGCGCAGCTTGAACAAAGCTGGGGAGGACCTTGGCTCGGAATATATCGTTGATTTACTGCAAAGATTTGAGCTGAGCAAAGAGGAACATCGGAAACTGAAGGTCTATTGTGATAGCAAAGACATCCTCTATCTCTGCACGCCATGGGATTCAGACAGCCTCGCCATTTTGGAAGACATGCAGGTTGAGGCTTATAAGGTTGCTTCTGCAGACCTCACCAATGTTCCTTTGCTGGAGGAACTGGCAAAAACCGGCAAGCCGTTAATTCTATCGACCGGCATGAGCAAGACCGAGGAAGTCGAGCACACTGTAGCCTTTCTAAACGAAAGAAAGACGGCATTTGCCCTTCTTCATTGCAATAGCACCTATCCCGCTCCGTTCCATGATATCAATCTTCGCTGGATGGATGGCCTTCGCAAAATCCACCCTGTCATCGGATATTCCGGTCATGAACGCGGCATAGCAGTCTCCATAGGCGCAGCAACCTTGGGAGCCGCTATCATAGAGCGGCATTTTACTGCTGATCGAGAGATGGAGGGCCCAGACCACGCGGCCTCTCTTGAAATGCCAGAATTCAAACAAATGGTCGATGGCATCCGACAGGTAGAGGAAGCTTTAGGCACCGGAGCAGAACGCACACTCTCCCAAGGGGAAATGATCAACCGCGAAAATCTGGCAAAAAGTCTGGTAGCTGCTTACCCCATTAAAAAAGGTATTGAGATCACTGCCGAGCACATAAAGGTAAGAAGCCCGGGGCAAGGCCTCGCACCCCATTTTTATGATGAATTGATTGGCAAGACTGCCAAGCGCGATATGGAATTTGAAGATTTCTTCTATCCTGCCGATTTGTCTGAAAATGCACTGGAACCACGTGATTACGACTTTGAACGCCCTTGGGGTGTCCCTGTTCGTTATCACGATTATGCTAGTTTTGCCGAACGAATTTCTCCAGACTTTTATGAGTTCCATCTATCCTATTCAGACATGGATCTGAAACTGGAGGACTATCTGCAAGGACAATATGACTGCGATTTTGTCGTTCATGCGCCCGAGCTATTTGCAGAAAGTCGTTTGATGGATTTGGCGACACCAGATGAAAACGAGCGTCAGAAGTCAATTTTCGAAACTCAACGGGTAATTGATATCACTCGTACATTGAAAGCCTATTTCCCAAAAACCAAACGACCGATGATTGTAGCCAATATTGGCGGCTTCACCATGGACGCTCCCCTGCCTGATGACGAGATATCAGGTTATTACGAGCGCTTTGCCAAAAGCCTGAATGAGCTGGACCGCAAGGGAGTTGAGCTCATTCCGCAAACCATGGCCCCATTCCCTTGGCATTTTGGCGGTCAACGCTATCAAAATCTCTTCGTCAAGATTGAAGAGATCCTACACTATTGCAAGCTGCTTGATCTACGCATGTGTTTCGACATCTCTCATTCGGCCTTGACCTGCAACCATCTGGGTCTTGATTTCTACGACTTTGCTGAAAAGATTGCTCCGATATCAGCCCATCTTCACCTTGGTGATGCAGAAGGACTGAATGGTGAAGGCCTGCAAATTGAAGATGGCAATCTCGATTTTGCTCGGTTGGGAAAAATTTTGAACAAGGGATGTCCAAACGCTCCATTCATTCCCGAGATCTGGCAAGGCCATAAAGGTCGGGGTGAAGGCTTCTGGATTGCGTTGGAACGACTTGAAGGCAAACTCTGATACTGGCTCCCACATCAAGCAAGCGAGAGCTACTCATTCCATCAACAAGCAAAAGTGCAGCGATTCCACAGCGCCCCACCATAGTCTAGTATGCCCTTACTAACTTTGATTCTGGCAATGAATTTGGATTCGCTGTGCTTTCAAAAATTAAGAATGAGATAGAAGCATCCATTGATGCCAAGAGGAAATCTCTTGAAGATGAAAAGCTGTTGAACCAGCTGGCCTTTATCGCAGAAAAGAGTGTGAACTGCCTGCGATCAGGCGGCAAGATCATCTTGGCAGGAAATGGCGGCAGTTTTGCCGATGCCCAGCATTTGGCTGCAGAATTTGTCTGTCGATTTCGCAAAGACCGAAAGCCATTACCCTCGCTTGTATTGGGGGCTAACGCTTCCCTCGCAACAGCTATTTCCAATGACTATAGCTATGACAGGATCTTTGGCCGTGAGCTGGAAGGCATGGCGCAAAAGGACGATCTTTTCATTGCCATTTCAACCAGCGGCAACAGCAACAATATCATTGACGCAGTCCGCACAGCGCGTGCATTGGGCATTGAAACCTACGCTCTGACCGGTGGCACCGGTGGTAACCTGCCCTCTCTTTGCCAATGTCTGATCGCTCCTTCAGACGTCACGGCACGGATCCAGGAATGTCACATTCTATATGGGCATATCATTTGCGACATTGTTGAAGAAACTCTATTTCCCGAAAGCCCCGAATAATGAGTAAAATCATAGCACTGATACCAGCACGGGGTGGCTCCAAGGGAGTTCCGGACAAAAATATCAGACGACTGGCGGGGCGTACACTCCTGGAATGGTCTATCGCCGCCTGCTTGAAGTCCAAACACATTGAACGCACGATTGTTACAACAGATTCCGAGCATTATAGAGATCTTGCTCTCTCTCTTGGTGCCGAAGCACCATTCCTGAGACCTGATGAGATTTCTCAAGATCACTCGCAGGACATCGAGTTCGTGCTCCATGCTCTTGATTGGTTCAAGGAAAATGAAACCGAACCGGATCTCATTGTGCAAATCAGACCAACCACCCCCATGCGGAACCCTGCCCTGATCGACGCTGCCATTGAAGCCTTCCAATCAGCACTTCCCAATAATGCGACCTCATTGCGTTCCGTCCATGAAATGTCCGAGTCTGCCTACAAGACATTCGAAATCAATGACGATGGCATCCTTGCTTGTGTTGGATCGGGCAGCACGGCTCTGGACAGTGCCAATCGTGCACGTCAACAATGTCCGACCACCTATTTTCCCAACGGCTATGTAGACGTGCTCTCAACTGAGTTCATTCGCCGCACTGGCCTGCTCAATGGCAATCAAGTCTTGCCATTTCTTACTCCAGTCTCATTGGAAGTCGATAGTGAAGATGATTTCCAGCACATCGAGTATCGCGTCAGCCGCGAACCTGAACTTCTAAATATCCTGTTTGATGAGGCTAATTGATGGCGAGCCATATCTTCTCCCGCGCCCCCCAGCCGGTTCAGCCAATCGAAACCAAGCACCGGTCGATCAAAACATCCATTCCCTGCCCTGGCACTGCAGATATTCTGACCCGGTTGGATGCCACCGAAAGCCGGTCCATGCATGGCCAGCTACCGTTGGTTTGGGATCGAGCAAACAACTATAATGTCTATGACGCAGCCGGCAACAAATGGATCGATTTCACATCCTGCATCTTTGTGGCCAATGTCGGCCATTCCAATCCGCACCTTTCCAGTTCAATCGCAGCAACGCTCGATCGCCCGCTTTATAGTTGCTATGCCTATGGCAATGAAATTCGTGCAACCTATCTCGAAAAGCTTCTGGAATTTGCTGGCAAGCCATTTGAAAAAGCATTTCTTCTGTCTGCGGGTACCGAGGCCACCGAAGCAGCATTGAAGCTCATTCGCATGCATGGACAGAAGGTCGGCAAGCGGCGCGGTGGAATTGTCACCATCCAGAATAACTGGCACGGCCGCACCATGGGTGCGCAGATGCTAAGCTCCAATGAGGGACAGAAAAGCTGGATAGGCAATCTGGATTCAGACATCCATCACATTCCTTTCCCTTATCCCTGGGACACCAATGATAAAACCGGTCTGGACGTGTTGGACAAGGGTCTCACGCAGCTGAAGGAAAATGGCGTTGATCTCAGCCAGGATATTGCCGGTTTCATGCTGGAAACTTTCCAAGGCTGGGGTGCTGTTTTCTACCCGAAAGAATATGTGCAGGCCATCAAGGATATCTGCGATAAGTATGATATCCTTTTGGCTTTCGATGAAATGCAGGCAGGTTTTGCCCGCTGTGGCAAAGCCTTCGGATATGAGCATTATGAGGTTGAGCCTGACCTGATCTGCGTTGGCAAGGGTATGGGGGGCGGAGTACCTATCTCAGGTGTGCTAGGTCGCAAACATATCATGGACCTTCCAGACATTGGCAACATGAGCAGCACACACTCAGCCAATCCTATGTGCTGTGCAGCAGGTCTTGCTGTTCTGGAGGAGATCCAATCCAAGGATCTGGTGGAAGAATCCCGGCGCAAGGGTGATTTGCTTTTTGCCGAGTTGAAGAAACTTGAAGCCCGTTTCCCGCACCGAATGGGACCTTCTCTTGGCCGTGGCCTCTTGGCAGCTATTTTCCTTTACAAACCCAATACGAGAGAAGCTGACGGACCATTTGGTAGCAGGGTTTGCGAGCTTGCCATGCAAAAAGGTCTACTGATGGTTCACACAGGGCGGGAATCCATCAAACTTGGCCCGCCACTGACCATTCCTGATGACGCCATCATTGAAGCCATGGAAATTCTGGGCGACTGCATCGCAGAAGTGGATGCAATGCCATGATCACCAATTTTCGTCATATCGGCCTTGTTGTACAGGATCTGGAAGCCAGCTTGCATTTCTGGTGTGATATCATGGGCTTCACAGTCTCTCGCCGTATGGATGAGGCAGGCCCACATATTGATGCAATCATGGAGCTTGAAGACGTCAAAGTTACGACCGTCAAGCTTGCCGCTCCCGATGGCAATCTGATTGAGCTGCTAAAATTCACATCTCATCCGGACAAGCCCGCCTGGACGGGAGGCCCGACCTCCACCGGTCTGACGCATATGGCCTTTACAGTGGATGATCTGAATGCGACCTGCGCCAAGTTGAAAGAACATGGTGTGCGCATGCATTGTGACATTCAGACATCACCGGACGGCATGGCAAAGCTTGTCTATTGCACAGGTCCAGAAGGCCTTGTTCTCGAACTGGTTGAAATGGCAGCCCCATGACACAACAAGTGATTGATTGGCAAACAACACAAGATGATGATTATTTAGAGCTTTGCATTGAGCGCTTATCCGGCGCCCCGCTCTATTGGGTCGAGCAATTCATTGACATCATCAATCAGAAAACAGCCTCATCACAGCAAGCACCAGTTTCTCTCAACGACATTGGCTGCTGCACAGGTGCATTTAATGTTGGCATTCGTGATCAGGCCAACAAGGAAATTGATTATCAGGGGTACGATATTTCCAGCATCTATCTGGAAGTTGCCAAACAGCATTTTCCAGAAAGCCACTTCGACTTGCTGGATATTGCAAAATCACAACCACGAGACACAGACATCAGTGTGATGTCGGGCACTCTGGAGCATATCGATGAATGGCAGACTGCGATCAAACATATATGCCAATCGACCAAGCGCTTTGTGCTGATGAGAACCTTTCTCGGCACAACCCATGAAATGGCATACTATTACAAGCCAGGAGCTGAGAGCCCCTACCCTATTTACCAATTCACTTTTCAGCAACTTCACGAAGAAGCTGACAAGAACGGTTTCTCAATCGAAGTCATGCGCGATAAAGCAACAGACTCCATTCCCAAATATCTCGGATGCAGCATTACACGCACCCAGTATGTTTGCCTTCTGACGGCGCGAGGCTAAGTCATGCTCAAATACGACAAGATAAATGGTCTGACCAAAGCTTGCCCGAGATGCGGAAAAATCTCAGATCGCGTCCTCACTGCAAAGCTTCGCCGCGGAGAAGGCATTGTCTATCATTGTCCATCATGTGATATGGGATATCTCGACAGCAAGCCGTTTGATGTTAAGGCATTTTACGAGACCGAATATCGCAAGAATGTCTCGCATAAGTCTGATAGTGCATCGACCCATGCTCAGGAAATGTTCGATATCTACAGCCGTTTCCAGAAGCAACGGCTCAACCATATCCTTCCGCATATCACGAGCGAGACTGAGTTCCTGGAATTGGGCGCATCTGCTGGTCAGTTTCTCACCCATTTGCAGGGCAAGTGCAAAAGGCTTTGCGCAATTGAACTTGACCGAGATTGTTGCAATTTCATGGCGGAAAATTTCAACTTTGAAATCAGCTCAGATTTTTTTACTGAGAGCAAATTTGCCGATCAGCAATTTGATATTGTCGGATCATTTCAGGTTCTCGAACACACGACTGATCCTGTTTCATTCCTAAAGGATGTCCATAGCGCACTAAAGCCCGGTGGCAGAGCCTTTATCGAAGTCCCAAATCTTTATGATCCTCTGCTGACTACATGGAACGTACCAAGCTATAACCAGTTCTATTATCATGCAGAGCATCTATTCTATTTTTCTGAAAAATCACTGCGAGAAGCAGCATCTGCCGCAGGTTTTCAAAAAGATCAGATGACGGTCAGATTCACTCAAGACTATAACCTGCTCAACCATCTGCATTGGATCATGAATGACGGGCCACAGGGAACTTGTGAAATCGGACTTTCCGATATCCAGCTTCAAGGTCACAATCCGCAATTGACATCATGGCTCAATGAACAACTATCTTCCCTCAATGAAGCTTATCTTCAAAAGCTGGCAGATAGTGGGCAAACCTCCAACATCCTGATCGAATTGGTGAAAGAGACATGATCGGCTTCATACAAGGGCGATTGGTCCCTCAGGTCAATGGAATGATACAAGCCTTTCCTTGGGATGATTGGAAAGAAGAATACCGTCTGGCCGATAGCATCGACATGCGCATCATGGAATGGACGTTGGATCAATCTGACCTCTATGACAATCCGTTGATGACCCAAGATGGTCAGAAAACCATTCGAGAGCTATGCGACAAATACCGCATCAGCATCCCCAATCTGACGGGTGATTGCTTCATGCAGGCTCCGTTCTGGAAAGCCGAAACTACGCAACAAAAAGACAGCCTACTGAAGGACTTTGAAGCAGTTAGCATTGCCTGTAGCAAAGTAGGCATTCGCAACATCGTTGTCCCATTGGTCGATAACGGCAGCCTTGACAGCCCGGAGCAGCAAGATTGCCTGATCGCGGAACTATTGAAACGCTCAGAGATGTTCAAGCAATTGAATGTCACCATTCTCTTTGAAAGTGATTTCAAACCGGGTGATTTGGCTCAATTCATCAAAAAGCTGCCGGTTCCGACCTTTGGCATCAATTATGACAGCGGCAACAGCGCAGCACTTGGATTTGATGTCGAAGAAGAATGGGCTGCTTATAGCGATAGAATTATCAATCTGCACATCAAAGATCGAGAATATCAGGGAACAACAGTTCCTCTTGGAACTGGTGCAACCAACTTCTCCGCCCTTTTTTCCTGCATGAAAAATGCCCGCTATGAAGGATACATAATCCTGCAAACCGCTCGGGCAACAGATGGCAACCATCTTGGTGCCATCCAATCCTACAGAGATTTTGTCTCTCAAGGATTGGATCTAAAGGCCTGAAACACGGGAACGACACCATGACTGACCTTAGTCGCAAAACAGCATTGATTACAGGCTCTTCCAAAGGTATTGGACTGGCGATTGCCAAAGCCTTGTATGAAGCCGGAAGCCATGTCGTTCTCAACGGTCGTGACGAAGCAGCGCTTTTAAAAGCCAAACAAGCATTCGATGACACCCGTTGCAGCATTGCCGTGGGCAATGTTTCCGACCCACATGAAGCTGCAAAGGTAGCCCAGAGAGCCTGCGATACCGGTGGCTCACTTGATATTCTGGTTTGCAATGTAGGATCCGGCGCATCCGTACCGCCAGGAAATGAGACTGCTGCTGAATGGCAGAGGGTGTTCGCCACCAATCTTTGGAGCACGACCAATATGGTGGAGGCCTGCAAAGACAAGCTCGGTGAAACATCAGGCACCATTATCTGCATATCGTCCATTTGCGGCACGGAAGTCATCCCCGGGGCTCCGGTTATTTATTCCGCAGCAAAAGCTGCCCTCAATGCCTATGTCAAAGGCATTGCTCGCCCACTGGGCACCAAAGGCATTCGTATCAATGCGATAGCCCCTGGGAACATATTGTTTGAGACCTCTGTCTGGCAGCGAAAGCTTGATGGGAATCCGGAAGCTGTTCAAGATATGCTCAACAAAGAGGTTGCGCTGTCACGCCTCGGCAAGCCTGAGGAGATAGCAGATCTGGCGCTTTGGCTGGCATCAGACAACGCATCCTTTGCCAGTGGCCAGATATGGACACTGGATGGTGGTCAGACAAGAAGCTAAACATAAGGTATGAGAGATGGCCAAGATGGCTAAAAGTGTAAGAGACAGTTTCGACCTTGATGGTCGTGTGGCCATAATCACTGGCGGTGCCGGTTTGCTAGGCCAAAAACACGCTGAAGCAGTAGCCGAACTTGGTGGCATCCCCTGCTTGCTAGATCTTGATGCCGAGCGCACAGCCGAGGCCGCCAACCGTCTCAGCCAAATCTATAAGTGCCAATCATTCGGAGCGGCCTTGGATATTACCAAACCAGAGGCAATTGATGCCATCCGGACCCAGATACTGGATCAATTCGGACGGGTTGATATCCTGATCAACAATGCAGCCAACAACCCAAAGATGGAAAATACCGATGGCGCAAACTGGTCTCGCTTCGAAGAACTCCCCCTACAGATCTGGAATGAAGATATTTCCGTAGGCCTCACCGGAGCTATGCTCTGCTCCCGGATTTTTGGCTCGCACATGGCTGAAAATGACGGGGGTGTTATTCTCAATATTGCATCCGATCTCGGCATCATTGCCCCGGATCAGCGCATATATCGCAATGAAGGTGAAACCGCCGACACCCAAAATGTCAAACCGGTCACCTATTCAGTGGTCAAGGCCGGTCTGATTGGGCTCACCAAATATCTTGCCACCTATTGGCCAGACAAAGGAGTGCGCGCGAATGCCCTTGCTCCTGGTGGGATCTATAACGGTCAGGACGATGCTTTTGTCAGCCGGCTCACAAACCTGATCCCAATGGGTAGGATGGCAGACAAGGATGAATATAAAGCGTCAGTTGCATTCATGATTTCCGATGCGTCCAGCTACATGAATGGTGCCACGCTTTCCATCGATGGAGGGCGCACCGTTTGGTAAAGCAAACTGGGAAGGCACCGAATTTCAATTGATCCTGCTTTCTTCCTCTTGTTAGACTCCGATAACTGATTTGCCCTGCGAATCAAACTGATTCACAGCGTTTCGGACACTTACATTTGAGGCAAAATCGTCATGCAGGCTCTTACTGTCGACCGCTTGAAAAAGGCTCAGAAATATCTGGAAACAGGGAAAGCTGCCCGCGCTGAAACCATTTGTCGAAAACTGCTCAAGGACAAGCAGGGCTATGTGGAAATACGTTTGACACTTTCCCGAGCCCTTCTCGCACAAAACAAGGCCGAACCTGCGGCTCGATTTCTCAGCGAAGCAGCAAGTGCACAACAGGATAATCCTGCCTTGCAAGCAGCGACTGGTGATTTGGCGCTTAAATTGAAAAATTTCGGCCTGGCCATTAATCTGTTTCAAAATGCAGTCAGTCAAAACCCTGATAATCCTGACTATTGGTATCGCCTCAGCGACAGTCTGTTTCAGGGTGCAAGTGCTTCAAAAAAAACAGATTCCGATATTTCAATCTCCCTGCAGGAAGAAGCAGTGGATGATGATTTGACCCTGTATGATGATGCCATCGCCATCAGCACCAAGGCGATCGAGCTTTTTCCGGAAAATGTCCCTCTTCTGCGCCTGACAGGACAGATACTGGAAGCAGCACAAATCAATGATGCCGCACTTCTGTGTTATGAAAAATGCTTGCCATTGGAACCTTTTGACCCGGTTGCCCATTATCAATGGCTGGAATTCAAGCGCAAGAGCCGTGCATATCAAGAAATTGTCGACTATGCAAAAGCCTACCAAGACAAATTCTCCGGGGACGCGATTTGCAATCGGATCGCATCAGACGCCTATGCTCAACTAGGTCATTACAAAGATGCATTGCACCATATGGATCAGGCTCTGAAAGCAGCACCCAACCATGATGGCTATATCTGCACCAAAGGCCACTGCCATTACCGTCTGGGAGAATTTGAAAAAGCAATTGAATGTTACGATGCTGCCTTGAAAATCAAACCGGACAATCCGTTTCCAAAATGGATGAGTTGTCTGTCATATTGGAAATTGGGCGATCTTCCTTCCGCCTATAAAGGCAACCCTTTCAGATTCGAAGCAAGCGGGATCTGCACTAAATTCAACCTCAAAAGCCCATTATGGCAAGGCGAAGAGCTTGAAAGCAAAAAACTTTATCTCTGGTCTGATCAGGGTATCGGTGATGTCTTCAAAACGGCCAGCATGATCCGGGAGATCAAGCATCACAACAATATCATCATGGCCGTCCAGAAAAAATGCATCCCCCTGATGGAGGCCCTCTATCCGGATATGGAAATCAGAGCCTTGCCTGACAAACTTCCATCAGTCTCGATAATCGGCAATAAATACGGCTCATATCAAATCAACTCGAATGAGTTTCCAAAAATAGAGGAAGACTTTGACACCCAGATCTCTCTGGGTACTCTTCCTGAAATCTTGAGACCAGATATCGCAGCTTTTGAAGGCACGGACAAAATTCTGCAAATACCAGAACAATATATAGAACCGTTTCGGAAACTGGATATTCTGAAAACACCAAACACAACAAAAGTAGGGTTGGCTTGGTCGAGTAAGATTTTTGGTGATCCGGAAGCCTATGGATATCTCGATCTGGAAGACTTGCTATCGATCCTACGGTTGCCGGGATTTGAATTTTATAACTTCCAATATACAGCCAAGGAAGAAGAGATAAAGGAATTCCGCGAAAAACATGATGTACCACTATATCATGCACCGGGACTTGATCTGATGGATGATATGCTTGGCACAGCCGCATTTAATACTTGCATGGATCTGTTTGTTGGTCCTGGCTCTACCAGCTCCGATATCGCTGGATCGGTTGGTATAAAATGTTTCCGTTATGCTTGTTGTCATTATCAGGACAATTTGGGTCAGTCATATGTACCTTGGTTTGAAGATCAGAAATTCACCGACATCCCATGGGGCAAGAAAGCACAGGACTATCTCCCTGACATCGAAGAATGGCTGCACATCAATAAAGTACATTAGAATAACATAAGCGAGAAAACACTCGTTGCCGGAATGTATTTTCGAACGTCAATCTTTAATACAGTATAGGCCGTCTCAAGAAATATATTTAACTTCTCGGAAAGGACATCTTGGTCGAAAAAAACTTGGAAATGACAAATGAAGAAAAGTCATGTAGTCTAGACACAAGAATTACCTTGTACTCTTGAGGCTTCATATGGATTTGTCAGTCCAAAAAATGCAGCCGCCAGCTTCAGTTCAAGGCAAGTCGGCGGCAAAGAGAACTTCCAGATCCGGTGCGGTGACCGAGGAAGATGCGGTCGAATCTGCGGAACGCGACCAGAAAGTCCGTTTCACACATGGCAATACGGGCTATGAAACAATCGATCCGGACCAACAGGATAACCAGGAAAAAGACGCCAGAAAACAAAAGCGACAACTCGGACAACAGCAGCTTTTGTCTGGCGAAGATCTGTCAGAGCTGAACAGCTCCATGGAAACAGCTCAGATTGCTGAAAAATCAGCGGATGGACTCATGAAGATACGAGCCTATCAATCCGCACCAGCACCTGCAGTCTCTGATGACGAACCCCATTTCGATAGAAATATATAGAAAATCTGAGCCCGCGCAGTTGGAACATACACACTCAGACAAAGTTTGAGTGTCAGAGTTGCGCAAAACTATAGTAAGAAATCACTTAACAAATCCGACAAAGCAAGAAAAATCCAATCAGATTGGCGCACTTCAGGACAGTCTTGACCTCCGCCAGAAATAATTTGGACATTCTTAACCATCAAAAATTACAACACATTAACCCTGACATCTGTTAACCATATAATTTTACTAATGTTTTTCAATTGGAGATCATTCTGACCCCAGACCAAGGACGGTCACGAGTACAAAAACCAGAAAGGTTATGGGGATTATGTCAGGAATTACTCTTTCAGCAGGTGTACGTGAGAACCTGCTCTCATTGCAAAACACCGCAAGCTTGATGTCACAGACTGCAAACCGTCTGTCCACCGGCAAGAAGGTCAACTCTGCACTGGACAATCCAAACAATTTCTTCACGTCACAAGGTCTCAGCACACGGGCAAATGAGCTGGGCAACCTTTTGGACAATATCGGCAATGCAACCAAAACTCTGGAAGCAGCCGACAATGGTATCAAAGCCATCACCAAGCTGGTTGAAAGTGCACAATCCACTGTTCGTCAGGCCCAGCAGGCCAACAGCAGTTCCAAGGGCACGCACATTCAGTCAGGCGCCGGCATCGATACAACTGGTGTGACCGGCACAAGCACCAAAGATCGTGCTGAAAAGCAGAGCCTTGATAATCTGGGCTTCTCCGCTGGTACCAACTCCAATCTGGTGATTAC